>CAIXFN010000029.1 GCA_903918755.1 uncultured Pedosphaera sp. | reverse complement strand
GAAACGGCGGCAGCGATCCTGTCCGCGAGCGTTACGACAGCCGGTGAGCAGTTGGCCGCGCTTGCGCAAAAACACCTCGCGAAAAGGGGCGATCGATTACTTAGTAAAAGAAATCTCTGCCTGAATTCCTTAACGGCATTGCGCCTAGATCAATTCCACTGGAATGGGCTCTTTACGAAGCCATTCCACCAGCCGGTCAAACGCTTCCAGTCCCTTTTGTTGCAGGTTGATGTCCAGTAACCGTGTCACTTCTCCTCGCCTCATTGGCACCAGTTCTTCGAACTTGGGATTTTTTGCAAGTTTGGCGACAATCAGGGAGCGAGTGGCATGGTGTAGAGCGTTGGTAGCATCGTGGTCGAATTCAAACGGTCTATGGTTCCATTCCCGGTCCACGTCCGCAACACTGGCAAATCTGTTCCAGAAAGGAATGCACGCCTGCTCTATCAATCCACAAATCTTTGGTTCGAAAAACTCAATGTCGATTGGACGGTCGATCTGGTACCAC
Organism: uncultured Pedosphaera sp.; assembly: GCA_903918755.1. Taxonomy (GTDB): domain Bacteria; phylum Verrucomicrobiota; class Verrucomicrobiia; order Limisphaerales; family Pedosphaeraceae; genus CAIXFN01. The sequence goes on along the minus strand of CAIXFN010000029.1, from coordinate 39,137 downwards.
AGTTGTGCGTTGCGAATATAATTGCTGACCACACCTTCAATCGTCCAGTGACTAGTAAACTGATCCAGTTTTTGTGATTGGCGCCAGATTTCCTCGACGTCTGTAAAGCGAATACCCACCGCGACGTCAACCCAAAGCTCCAATTCCTGATCAGTAATGCTGGCAAAGAAAATTCTTTCGCATTGTCCACTTAGCTTCGTGAACTGGCTCCTGCCATATTTCCAATCGGCTTCCGGAAGATGTTTTCGCACCATCCGGTTAAAGGACTCAAAAAGCTCACGCTTTTCTCCCCAGGTTAGTGGCTTGGATCGCATCCAGGCTGCTTTGCGTAACTTCCAAACAGCTGCATGAAGAATGGATGGCTTATTCATCTCAGTGGTAATCCGCGATGCTGCCGGTTGTGAGAGGCACGAAGAATTGGCCGACTCCAAACTGATTGTAAAAGACTAATGGTGCCGTGGGCGGAATTATTTGTCCGGGGCCAAGGTCGATTTTGACTGCCTCTTCGCCAGCGATTTGTCCGCCAAACTCCTGAAACAAGGGGTGGCCACGCATCTGATTCGGTCTTGACAGCGTCGCAGAAGGGGAGCCTTTGAATTCATAGAAAGCGTAGGAACCTTTGCTGCGACGGCAGACAGCATCAAACTCGAATGACTTTCCGAATCCGCCAGAACGGTTGAACGGTTGCACCGTCACGTCTTTTGCGACCTCCCAAGCACCAAATTGCTCTTGCAATACTTTGGTAGCCCAACGCTGGTAGTAGAGTCCTCCAGGGTTGTTGATCGAAATGGGCAACTTGGGTCTAATCGACTTAGGAATGGCTTGATTGAGGTTGTAAATGGTCTGCTGCCAATTACCAACGCCCTGGTATCCGCCGACCAGCGGATTTGGTCTTGCGAATGGCGTGGCCAGAAGTCCAGCAGTAGTCAGACCCTCACCGAAGTTCTGCCCTGCAGCTTGCAGATTTCCGTTCCAAGCATTCCCAACAGCAGAAGCAGCGTTGTCTCCAACTGAATAGACCGCCAATGCCGGGGATGCCATCACGGTGCCGAACACCTTAATGGCGCCGTAATCAGTTCCTGCCAGTTGAGTGAGTGGATTTCCTTTGTGGCTCGACAGCCCATCGCAGACGCACTTTGGAACCCAAGTATCCGGCATTACAAGAACGGGCAACGTCACGAGACCAAGACCCATGTCTCGGCCGAACGACAAGATTCCACCTCCGACGTTCCAAGCACCCTGTCCCATGCCTTGTAACGTCGTCCCAACGTCGCTCCAGTAACCCTCACGACCGAGGTAGTCGGAGAAACAGAGTGGGTTGTTGTAAGCGAATCCGTATAGATTTAGTCCGCCGCTTTCCTCGATGGGGTCTCTACCTGTCCACCTTCCCGTGCCCGGAGAATAATACCGGTAGCCGTAATACAACCACCCGGTTTCCGGATCCGCGTATTTAGTGGAAAAGCCGAAGCGCAGCGAAGTGGTGTCGATCCGCAAGGGCTCGCCGAAGGGGCCGTACTCAAATTGGCTGGCGACCTGGCCGGTGGTGGCGTCCACGAAGGCGGTGATGTTGCCGTTGCCGTCGTAGCAGGCGAATTGGGGGGCGGTGCCGCCGCCGGGGCGGGCCGCCAGCAATCCGCCCACGCCGCCGGCCCCTTGAATGCTGCCGCTCAAGTCCGAGCCCCAGACGAAACTGCGCGCGACGGAATTGTCGGTGGCGTTCAATTCCGCGATCAGGTTCCAGCCGTCGTAGAGGAATTTGGTGTCGGCGGTGAGGGATACGCCCGTGCCGTTGGTGGTCCAGACGGTTTTGCGCACGCGTCGGCCGGCGTAATCGTATTCGAAGTTGAGCGTTTGCGCGCCTTCGTTCGCTCCCCGAGCCTGCAAGGCTACCAACCGGTTTTCGCCGTCCCAGGTGTATTGCCAACGACCGTCCTGGAGCAGGTTGCCGTCGAGGTCGTGGGTGAAAAGTTCCGGGGTTTTTGGGACGAACACCGTTCCGGTCTTGGTGCCGAGCAGGTCCGTGGTGCCGGGACGGTTCAGGACCGCCAGGTTGGTCGCGGATAGCCGGACGGAGGTGGAGTTGTTCGTGACGGCGAGCTGGGCGCGGTAAAAGGTTCCGTGCCGTGTGGTGGGTTGGTTGTTCACCGTCACCGTGGCGTTGGTGGCCGCTGAGCCCAGCAAGTCCACCGCGCCAGGTACGGTGCGGCTGGTGTATTCGTTCAGACTGTTGACCGCGTAGGTGGCGGAACGCAGATTGCCGCCGGTCTGGTCGCCGCCAGCCAGGCTGGAGGTGCGGTTGCCGATGTCATCAAACGCATACTGAAACTGTTCCCCCGCCACCGGCGTGCCGTCGCTCCACACTTTCCGGCCAGACGTGACCTCGCCCTTGGAGTCGTACTGGTAGTCCCAGTGGCTGCCATCGGCCAGGGTGGCCGAGGTGCGCTCATTGAGCTGGTTGTATTGATAATTGTCGCTCACCACCGGGCCGCTCGCGGGCGTGGACACCACCCCGCTGAGCCGGTTTAAGCTATCGTAGGTGTGGGACCGGGTCAACCGCAGCGTGCCGCTTTCCTGAAGCGTAATTTGGTTCACCAGGGAGGAATTGGGGAAGTAGCTGTACGTGGCCGTTTCGTTGCCGCTGGAGACGGTCGCGAGGCGGGAGGCCGGGTCATAGCTGTACGCCGATGCGGCCAGCGTGGTTCCCGCCCCATTTTTCAGGGTCAGGCTGTTCCGACGGAGGAGGGAGTCATAGCCGTTGGCCACGGAAAAGCCGTTCAAGGTCCCGCCGACGTAGCTTTCGGAGAGCAATTCCCCGGCGTCGTTGTAGCCGAAGGTGGTGGTAACGGCGCCCCGGGCCACGGTGGCCAACTGGCCTTTCCGGTCGTAGCTGTACGTGGCGGACGGCGTGGCGCCGCCATCGGAGTAGCTGGTGGTGGCCAGATCTCCCGCGTCGTTGTAGGTGTACGAAGTCGTGAGGTTCCGCGCCCACACCCGGGTGGCCAGCCGACCACCGGCGGTATAGGTGTAATTTACGCCAGTGCCGTCGGCATACTTTTTCTGGGAGAGCAAGCCGCGGTGGGCGGGGTCGCCGTAAATCCATTCCGTGACCGCCGCCCCGGTGGCATTGGTATAGTTTTGCCAGGTGGTCATGTGCCGGAGCCGCCCCTGGGCATCGTAATCGTACAGCACCGGGAAGGTGAGGGGACCGTGGGTGTCCTGGACCAAGCCGGTGGGGAGAAAGTCCCGCTGGATCGTGCTCCCGTCCGGCAGCACGGAACTCGTTTGCCGGCCCTGGTTGTCATACGCATGGGTGACCACCTGTGCCGCTTGCCCCGGGCCCGGCGCCGGGGTGGTGAGGGTGGCAACCTGATCCGCGACGGTGTAGGTCATGGTGGTGGTGCCTGAGGTTCGGGAGTCGGTCACCGTGGCCACCCGTCCGGCGCTGTCGTACCCATAGGTTAGCTGGCCAATGGGGTTGCCGCCGGAATCCTGGCGCGTGACGGAGACCAACCGACCATTCTGGTATTGGCTGATGGTGCGGGAAAGGTCCGGCGCGATGGTGGTTTGGGTCCGGGCTCCGCCCGTGCCAAAGACGGTCAGGGTCTCCACCGTTCGCCCGAAGCTTGTGGACCAGGAATGCAATCCATCCAGGCTGGTCTCCAAGTCGGCGGTCAACAGGGCATTGTCCACCCCCAACTGATTCCAGACGTACGATCGGGAGCGGCGCACCCAGCCGTGGGTGGGATGATTATAGACATCCGACACGACCCGGCGGATCCGATCTATACCCGTCGGATCGCGCTGGCTATTCCGGGCGTGGGTGGCATCCCCCACATCCGTGGTGGTGTATTCCTGCTCGCCTCGGGCGTTGTAATCGAATAGGGTCATGACGTTGTCCGCGTCCCGCAGGCCGGACAACTTCCCTGAATCATTGTAAAACGACTGACTGAAACTCGCGTCCGGGTAGATGGTCTTGTACGGTCGCCCCAGGGCGTCCTGAAAGCGCTGAACCCTCTCCGGCGTGCCCGCAAATGAGCTGTCTAGATTGGTTGTGATGGTGTATTGGCGATAAAGGCCGTCGAGCAAAGCCACGTCCGAAGTGTACTTCACCGGGAAGACCGCGGTGCCGGTCAAAGTTTTCAAAGAGCCGTCCAAGTAATACGTTTCGATGCGCGTGCCGAGGTCGGGCAGGGTCGTGGTCACGACCCGTCGCCCGCCCGTGATGACGTCGGCGATGGCGGTGTGGCCGCCCAGGGCATTGTACGTGTCAGTGATGCGGCCGCCGAGGTCGTAGGCGGTGGATTGCAGGGTGGTGGTGTTCGTTCCCGCCACCCGGGTGAGAGCCAGCGTGTTGCCGGCGGCATCCAGGGTGGACAGGATCGTGATCCCCAAACGGGAAACCGCATTGACCCGATGCAACCCGTCATACCCATAGCTGGTGGTCACGCCATCGCGGTCGGTCCAGGTGGAGAGACCGCAGCAGTCGAAGGTGCGGGATTCGGAAGTGCCGTCCAGGAAGGTGGCGGTGCGATAGCGCAGAAAGGAATCGGGGTTGGAATAGGTTTCCGACGCGATCGTTTGCCCCGACAAGATGTCGATGGTGGTGAGGGATTGCAATTCATCGGCGGCGTTGCGGACGGTTGTCGTTCGCGTGCCATCGCTCACCGTTCCCCCGGTTCCTGGCGCGCCATGGGACTCGGTCACTGGCTCCGGCCCGGTCACTCCGTAGGTATAGGTGGTGATGGTGCCATCGGGATGCGTAATGCTGGTGGGGCGATGGGAAGCATCGAGTTGCGTTGTGGTGATGAAGAGCCGGCCACGCGTGTCATCGGGGCCAGTGGAGTTGGGGTCTTCGCATTCGTATTCGATGCGCTGCTGCGAACGAATAATTACGAAGCGTTTGGAAATCGGATGACCCCGCCAGTATTCGGTGACGGTTCGGGGCGTGTAGGGCTCGGCGGTATCCGGCTGCATGCCTCCCCCGTCCGCCCCGGTGCCCAGAGTATCAACTGAAGCATAGGAATACTCGACATGGCGGCAATTGGCCGCGCTGGGAGGCGCGTCGGGGACCGGGGCGGGAGGGGCGGTATCCCCCAACCCCGAGTAAATGTCCGTCACCACTTCCACCGCGTCCGCATTGTACGTCAGGTATTGATAGTATTCCCACGAGCCATCGGGATGGATCGTCTCAATGAGCGGGAGGAAACTGCCGCGGGCAGGGCCGGTGGAATCATAAATATACCGGGTGGTGAGGGCGTTTGGACCGGCGCCAACGGTTTCGGTGACCAAAGCCTCGGTGAGTCCGAGCTCGGGAGAGTTGTAGGGATTCCAAGTGGGGAATTGCTGATAAACCCGCGTCACCTGATATAAAATTGCGCCGTTCGTATCTTCAATTGTGGAAACCTCGGAACGTTGATTTGAGTCGTCGTAATTGCTGTCCCAAACATGTCTCTCCACCCGCTGGTCGTTGATGGTCAGGCGAATAGTATTGGGAACCGCAATCGAGTAGGAATAGTTATCGATGGACCCGTCCACCAGGGTTCGGGTCACCAGCACCGCACCGCTGGCCGGCGGGTTGACCGTCCAGGTAACGAAAGGCAGGGAGGCGCCCGGTACGAAATAGCGGATGACCTGCCGGCCGGTCATTTTCTGAAAAAGCGCCGGCGGCAAAATATTGTAATTGGTATCCCAACCCCACTCATTCGACACGGTAATCGAGGTAATGCTGGAAATCAGATTGGTGACTCCTTTGTGCCGAAATCCGAAACCATCCAGCGGCCCCTGTAATGCGCGCTCCACTCCGATGCCGTCATTTGACGGAAAGTCTGGGTAAAGTCCGTCGTTAAAGTCGCCGTCATAATCTTCCGGTTCCACCGTGCCATTGTCCAACGAGCTGATCGAAAGATGCAGGCCCATGCCGTTCCACCCGCCCCCAGAACTACCGGCCCGCAAGGAGAAAGCGAGTCCGCCGCTGCTCGCCGCCAGTCCATCCTCGCCGGTGAACATATTTTGGCCGGCACCGCCGCATGAGGAGCACCCTCCGCCCCCGAGCCAGCTGCCTCCGATTCCGCCGCCGCCAGCTCCGGCTCCCGCCATTGTGCCGGGCAAACCCGGCATCTTGGGCAAGACGGTGACCCCCACGACGCTTACGGTGACGAATTCCGTATTGTTCTTGCCGGGCGATGCCTGCGGAAGTCGGGCGTAGTGATCATGCCCATAGGCGACGGTTCCGGTGCCCGCAATCAGCTCATGCTTCTTGCGCACGGCCACTGAGCCGTTTGGTAGGTGAATGAGCTCCTTCATTTTTACGTCGTACTCCAGACGAGGATCGGTTTGCGGGAGCCGGATGCGATATCGGTAACCCGTGGCATCCACATAAGTCTCGTCGTCACTCACCTTCAAACTGGCATATCCGGGTGTATCCGAATACGGGCCATAACTCTGGAGGGAGAGATCGCTACGGACCTGGGCAATTAAATCGCGAACGTTCATCTCCCATGAAAGGGTTTCTACAGTTGTTTGGGTCAGGCTGTACGACGTGACCCCAACATTACCGGAGCCAGTGATCGTGATCGTCGTTGAGTTGGTGGTCATAGTCCCCACCATGTGAAAATGAGTGAGCACGCCGCCATACTGGGACGGATCGTCCCACTGGCAATCGAGGGTGGCCAATTCAGGGGAGCTGGGTATCCAGGTCCCGCAAAGCGGATAGGGATTGGCAATCAGGTCGGCGCAAGATGAATTGTTAACGCAGTCTGGGTTGTCCCAACCGATACCATTGGTGTAAACCGTTTCACAGTGTCCCGAGCGCGACTGATCCTGGCTAAAAGATCCCCAATTGGTGGAAACAGCTTCCTCCAGGGCCACGTTAATGAATTCGCCGAAATTGTTCGTCCAGCGGCTCGGCGACCAGGTGACCAGGTGATAATGTTCGGCGAGGGAAAGAGGATTGGCGGGTGCCGAGTTGGTGTATTTGATGTCAATGGTCGTTTCGAATCGCCGATTGCGATACATTATCCGGTTCGTCGAGGGGTGTGCCGAGTCAGGAACGAAGGGCGAGTAATAGGTCAAATGCCGGGTGGCAGCGGTGGTGGAAGACTGCACGAGAGCCGCGCCGCATTGTTGTGGCCCAGTGACGGGGGCCGGAACGCCCGCCATCGTGCGTTGCGACTGCAGCAGGAATCCAACGAAGGCCAGCACAAAAAGCCAAGTTATTTGGCGTTGCCACCGGCAGAAAAAATGGAACTGGCGACAAGATTCGATCAGCGACTTCCTCGTTTTCGCCAAAGACGGAAAAGGATTCGTAAGCATGGCACTGATCTTTCGCAAATGATTCATTGGAGGGGGGTAAAGACGTTAAAGCCGATCAGGTTGCTGGTGTCCGTCACCCCGCCGGCAATCGGGTTGCGGCCCTGGGTGTAGTTGAGCAGGTAGGTGAGGCCATCTGGTGCTGTGGTCGTCGCCAGCCCAGCCGCGTGCGGATTGAGGCCGTATTGCCAGCACCACCAGTCGGGAATCCCATCACCGTTGCTGTCGGTGGTGGTGGAACTGGCCGCCAGATTGATTTGCACCCCGTTGATGATGGAGTACCCGGCGTCGTCCGGGAGCACCGTGAGAGTGATCAGTTGATTGCTCACCACAGGAACACGGCGATAAGCAATGTACTGCATGCCTTCGTCCCAATTGGTCGAATTCCAACTCCCGTCCCAAATCGTTGTGCCTTTGGTGGCGAAGGTATTCGTGCCGGTTTTCAGGGTGAACACGCTGCCCGGATCATTGACCGGGCTATGGCCATACACGAAGAAATCGTAGGTGCCGTTGGCGAGGTTGGTGAAGGTGATCGTGACCGGGGTGCCGTAGGCGTAGCTGTAGCCGGAATACATGCCATCGGCGACGCCGTTGTTCCACTCGCCGGGGGCATTGGACACGGTCATGGTGACGGGGCAGGCGTTGCTGTCAGACCAGAGGAGGTTCGTCACGGTGACGAGGCTGGAGACACCGGGATGGTGATAACCGTTCCAAAAATCGTTGGTGCCGCCGCCAATCGCCGCCAACCCGAGTTTGTTGCTGGAATACGCGGCAAAATTAACATTCAGAAGGCTGGCCACGGGGTTGGTGGCGTTCGAGACGGCGCTGGAGGGAACAATCTGCACTCCGGCGACCTCGGCGATGCCGTAAATGTTGGGCTTGATGGTGAGTTGGATGGCGGAGAAGGCGGCGGAGTTCGTGCTGTTGCGTTTGACATCCACATTTTGGAAGCGGACGTATTGCTGGCCCGCCTCCCAGTTGGTCGAATTCCAACCATTGCCCCAAATGGTGGTGCCCCGGGTGCCGTAAGAGACTGGCGCGGCGGGATTTAGATACGTGGAAAGGGAGACGACGGTGTTCTCATCGTTGCCGGAGGCGCCCCCGTGACCATAGACGTACACGTTGTAATAATTGTCCGCCGAGCCGGAGGTGAGGAGATTAGTGATGGTTACGACAATGTTGTTGCTGTCGCTCGCATACAGGAAGTATCCATACATGAGATCCGAGGCGATGCCGTTGAAGCCCTGGCTGTCACTATTGACCGAAACGGCGACCCGGGAGTAGCTCGTGAGCGCTCCGCCTGAGCCTGACCAATAAGTTGTCCACCAGCCTGGGTTGCCCGGCCCAAAAGTTCCATACCCGCTCCAAAAGTCATTCGCGGAGTACCCCACCGCGGCAAATCCCGAGCGATCGCCGTCATTATTGTCCAACCCAATGTCCAAAATTGCGCTGGAAACGATGATGTAGTCGAGAACCAGGCCCGGATCTTCAGCTGGTTGCAGGCTTGCGAGGTGTTGGGTCGCCGAATTTCCAGGTTTTGGGGTGCCGGCGGTTTGAAAGGGTGGCGGCGGTTGGCGGGAACCCGAACGGGCGGTCGCAGGGGTAGGTTGCGTCAATGCCTGCTCAATCGTTTGCCGGCGGCCGGGCGCGGCGGCGGCGGTCAGTTGATCCAATTCGCTCTTCACCAGGCGATAGGGAACGGCTTCCACCAGGTAAGTCGTCGCAGTGCCGGTGGCGGCATCCGTAAGCGTTTGAACCATTTTCAGCACGGGGACGCTGGATTCGCCGACGGGGTAGGAAAATGCGTGGCCGCGGGCGATGTGCATGGTGGGCCATTGAATGTCGGTGTCCGGGAGGCTGGCGGGGGCGTTGGTTGCAGAGGCCAGGCTTGCTGTGGCCAGATCGATCTGGGAAGGTACAAGGCGAGGCGGGGTGGCGGATCCAAAGGAAGTTATTACCGCCAGTTGCGTCTCCCGGTCGCTGAACCCGAACGTGTGCGGGGGGGGAGGTCGCTGATGGAGAATTACCGATTGACTGAAGGCATGGTCGGTGTATTCGTACAAGACATCAGCGGCGAGGCCGGCAAAGGCGTTTTTGTAAATCACTTGGGTGCCGGAAAGCACCTGTCCCTGGCATGGTTGGATGGCTGCGAGTAAGACGTTTTGGTAGCCACCATTGGTCACGGTGATATAGGCCAATCCAACAATGTGAGTGTGCAACTGCAGGCCATCGATCATGTGGAGATCGACTGCGTTGTCCTCGCTCAGGCTGGATTGGAACACAACTTTATGCGGGGCATAGGCGGCCACCGCGGTAGCGCCGGAGATGGCGATTTCGCCGGTTGGTGGCGCTGGCACGGGGGACGAAGCGTGGAATGGTGCGCTGGGCAGATGCTTGCCCACGAGAGTGGCGGAGGATTTGCGGGAACGGGCGGTTCGTGTGTGATCACCTCGGGTCGACTGGCTGGAATCGGCCACGCCATTGGTGTAAGACACAATGGTGGGAGCGACAGATTGGGCGTGGGCCAGAGGGCAAAGAGCCAGAAAGACTCCGAGCGCCAAATAAATGGGCTTCATAACAGCAATATCTCTTGTTTTGTGGCCCCTCCTTTTCCGGGGCCTCCTTGTGGAGCACAATCCAATGGTTGTGCGTATTACGGCACCTACCTTAGAGAAGGAGTTAGATCGTGTCAAAGAAAAAGTACGAGTTTTTAGATTTTTATTTATGACTTGCGGATCCGGGGTGTTGGAAGGGAGTAACTCTCCGATTATGATACGGGAACTTATTGTCATCCAATGGTTTGCAAGGGAGGATGGGAAGGAGGTTAATCGTATGCGCGGGAATCTCAGAAACCGAGGGAATCAGAATGGGAAGGAAATTGCATTTTATGTGGTGGGGTTTTGATGGCGAAATAGTGGTGATGCGCCGTGATGGACCGCATTTGCTGGGAGGCTTTGGTGTTTGGCATGAGCCACCTGTTCCGTTCACGAGCTTCCGATTCCGCTGGCAGCTTCCGTCTTCGCTTACAGCCGGACAGCATGGGGACTGGACGCGGGAGATTGACGCCGGTCAGGACGGAGGTCCGGTCGGATGGCAGGTTCGGGGAGCAGGAAACCGGCCAAGTTGCCGGGGCGAGGGGATTGGGGCGCACCTTCAGCGCTTGGTGAAGTTTTTGGGTGAGGGTTCCTGGGGCGTCGCTAGGAGCGCTTTGCCCCAGGCTGGTATTGGGGCGCGCCTTTGGCGCTGGGGAAGTGAGGAGTTGCGAATGCGTTTGGCATTCGGTTGTAGCGGCAAGCTTGGCACAACCCGCTTCGGGTTGAGGGACTTTTTTTGGAGCTACCCAGGGTAGGTTCTCCTGCGTCGAGCCAACCGCTGGGCTGGAGGGCGCAACCCCTTTGAGGTTGGGGAAAGGGCGGCGGCAGGGCGGGGAATCAGGCTGGGTGGATGGGGTGGAAGGGGCTGGGCGAGGGGATTGGGGCGCACTTTCAGCGCTTGGGGATTTTTTTGGGTGCGAGTTCCCGGGGCGTCGCGGGGGCGACGCTTTGCCCCAGGCTTGTATTGGGGCGCGCCTTTGGCGCTTATCTAGACCCGTGCAATTGGGTGACGGGGCGCGGGCTTCCGCCCGCTTCAGCGTCCACCTGGCGAGGGCGCTGAAAAAGCCGGGCCCGCTTGGTTTTGGTGAGTCGAAGCGGCGTGAACGCCACGCTCCACCGCTGGGGAAGCGGGGAGATGTGAATGCGTTGGGCATTTGGTTGTAGCGGCAAGCTTGGCACAACCCGCTTCGGGTTGAGGGACTTTTTTGGGGGGCTACCCAGGGTAGGCTCTCCTGCGTCGAGCCAACCGCTGGGCTGGAGGGCGCAACCCCTTTGAGGTTGGGGAAAAGGGCGTGGCGCGGGGCTGCGAAATGGGATCTTGGTGGTCATTGTGGACGTGGTGGACGGGGCGCCGAGGCGAGGGCATTGGTTCGCACTTTCAGCGCTTGGGGAATTTTTGGTGAGGGTTCCTGGGGCGTCGCGAGGAACGCTTTGCCCCAGGCTGGTCTTGGGACGCGCCTTTGGCGCTATTGCAACGCGTGGTGCTGCGGAACTGCGATTCGCCGAGCTACTGTCATTTCAGTCCGGTTTCCGGCTTGGGCCAGTTGAGGTGGTGGTGGAGGAAATCGAAGGTGCCCTGGCCGTGGATGGTGTGGGGGCCGGTGAACCATTCGATGGTGCATTGGTCTTTGAGGCCGAGGCGGGCTTCGTAGAGGTAGCGGACTTTGGCGAATTCGTAGGCGACGGTTTCGTCGGGGGCCACGCCGTCGAAGTGGCCGCGTTCGACCATGAAGGGTCGGGGGGCGATGAGGGCGGCCATTTCGGCGTAGTTGAAGGTGCTGCCGAGGTCGAACTCGAAGATCTCGTATTCGCTGCTCCAGGTGTAGCTGTAAGGGCTGCGGGTGGAGGCGTTTTTCCACACCCATTCGTTGAAGTCGGCGGAGCAGATGGAAAGACAATAGTTTGTGACCAGGGGCGGCACGCGCATCGCGGTTTTGCCGCCGTAGCTCAGGCCGTAAAACGCGATGCGCGCGGGATCGACGAAGGGCTGGGTTTTCAGCCAGTCGGTGATCTGCTGGTGTTGGGGCACGATCAGCGAGTAAAGGGTTTTGCCGAGCGGGTTGGCTTTGCGTTGCAGGGTGCGGAAGCGGTCGCCAAACAGGTAAAGGTTCTGAGGGGCGAAGACGACGAAGCCCCGCTCGCAGAGCCGGGTTGCGAAATCATGATAGGCGGCGACGTCGCCGGCGATGACGTCGCGGGGCCGACCTTCCAATCCGTGCTGGCAGACGACCACGGGCCGGCGTTCGCCGGCTTTGAGATCTTTGGGCAGGAGCAACACGCCATAGGCGATGAGATCGGGATACACGTCCAGCACCACATCGTAACCCGTCCATTTGGGTTGGTCGTAGCTTTGGCGGGTCCGGGGATTGGCGGGTAGCAGCGGTTCGGCAAACTTGCCGATGACTTCTCGGTAAAAGAAATCGCGGTAACCGGCGGCGGTGGATCGGAATTTCTCCGGGGTGGAGGTGTCGAGTTTGCCCAGGAACTTTTGGCGGGTGTATTGGCTTTCGGTGAGGAGCCATTGATTGTGGCGATCCAGTTCGTGCAATTGTCGCGCCGCCCGGGCGGGGGCATCGGCCAAGGCCCCGGGCACCGGTTCCGGAGTGGAGCCGGTGGGGGCGAGCTGAGCGCCGGAGTGCAAAGCAGCCAACAGGGCGGTGAGGGTGGCCTCGCTGCCGCACGGACCCGCGCCCGCGCCCGTGTCGACCAATTCCATGGTTGGGGGTGTCGGTAACTGGGTTACCAGGTTGGTGGCGCGCTTAAATTCGTCCTGGACCGTTGTCCATCGGGGCGATTCCAGGCGGCCGGGGGCACCGTTTGCCGCCGCCAGGACCAGTTCCGGTCCCCGGGCGGCTTCCACAATCAGGTGGCGCGGGGAGATCATGGCGGCGACTTCGGCGTCGCCGAATTGCTCGAGCAAGCCGAAGACATTCCGATCGGCGGGTTGTTGCCAGATTTGCCGGCGATCATCGAAATAGCCGCTGACACAGGCTGCATTGATCCGGGGATCCAGGGCGGCGGCGTAAAATGCCAGCAAGCCGCCTTCTCCCCACCCGATCACCCCCAGCGCGGGGGCTGAGTTGGTGTTTTGCGTGCCGAGCCAATCGACCGCCGCCAGGACTTTCTGGACTTCGTAGCCGATCAAATGGCGTCCCAATTCGAACGCCGGCCGATAAACGAACTCCCGATCCGTGAGCGTGGACTGACGTGTTTTGGCGCGGCTGATCAGCGTGGGAATCACCACGAGGCAACCGCTCTCAGCCAGGCGGCGGGCGAATTGGGAAGCGGCGGGGATGCCGGGGGTGAGGCCGGCCAGTTGCTCCGGGGTTTGGTCAGCGTCGGGCACGGCGATGAGGCGCGCGATGGGGTCGCGTCCCACGGGGCGCAGCAAAAGTCCTTCGCCGTGGACATCGCCGAAAGCCGGCCAGCGGACGTTGAGCACTTCAAAGCCGGCTCCCCGGGCGGCCAACCCGGGCTGGGTGGGAGTGGCCAGGACTTCCATGGTGACCGGGGTGACGCGCGGGTCGCGCACCCCGAGGATGTGAGCCAGGCGTTGCCGATTGGTGGACAGGGACTCAGTGTAAGCGGCCGCGGAACTGAAATCCCGGTGCCAGGAGGCAGCGGCGGCGATCGGGGCAAGCTCGATTTGATGGAGAAGGAAGCGGTCTGCGCCCGCCACCAAATTGGAGGCGATGTCACCCGTCAGGGTTAAAGGTTGCGTGTTGGGCAGGGTCTGGGATGGTGCGGGGAGGGCGATTCCGAGCCAGGTGAGCAGAAGCAGGAAAGGAGTAGGGAGTTGAGCGAGTTTCATGGGGTGGGCGATCCGGGAATCCGATTGGTTCATGGCGGCTGGCAACGATGCCGAATAGACTCGTTTGGGGCACGCGGGTCAAGCGGTGAATCCCCAAAGCCAGGAGACGGAATTGACTTAAAAGGCCGTCTCGTAATAGGGTCGCCCGGATGAAGAAATCCACCCAAAGCGCTCCCGCGGGGGCGGTCGATGAGTATCTGAGCCAGGTGCCGGAGGAGTTCCGGACGGTTTTGGAGAAGTTGCGCCAGACCATCCGGTCCGCGGCGCCGGAGGCTGAGGAAATCATCAGTTATGGGATGCCAGCCTACCGGTATCACGGGCCGTTGGTGTTTTTTGGCGCTTTTGCGAAACACTGCAGCTTTTTTCCAGGCAGTCCAACGGTGCGGGCGGAATATGTCACCGAGCTCGCGGGGTTCAAGACGGGGAAAGGAACGGTGCAGTTCACCCTGGAGCATCCGCTGCCGGCCGGGTTGGTCGGGAAGATCGTGCAGGCCCGGGTGCGGGAGAACCGGGAGTTGGCGGCGGCGCGACGGGAACGAAAGGCGGACGGAGCCACCAAGAAGAAAAAGTTGCCGGCGAAGGGCTGACTTTCAAGATTGCGGCAGGGCGGCCGGCTGGTTAGCTTGGTCGGCACATGCTGCTTATGATGAATGATGCCAACTGGCTTTTGCGCGCGGGGAGTCGCGGGTGCGCATGAAGAATGTCGTGGTCTTGGGGAGCACGGGATCGATTGGCACGAGCACGATCAAGGTGGCGGAGGATCTGCCGGACCAAATCCGGCTGCTCGCGCTCGCTGCGGGGAATAACCTCGATCTGCTGCTGGAACAAACCTGGAAGCACCGGCCGGTGGCGGTTTCCCTGGTCGATGAAGCGAAGGCCCAGCAGGCCCGGACGGCGTTGGCCGGGGTGGCGGAGGTTTATTCCGGGGCGGAGGGATTGATCCAACTGGCGACCCTGCCGGCGGCGGATATTGTGCTGATCGCGATCGTCGGGACGGCGGGACTGGCCCCAGCGCTGGCGGCGATCCGCGCGGGGAAGGATATCGCGATTGCCTCCAAGGAAATCCTGGTGATGGCGGGCGAGATCGTGATGAGCGAGGCCCGGAAGTACGGGGTGCAGGTGCTGGCGGTGGACAGCGAGCATTCGGCGATTTTTCAATGTCTGGACGGCAAGCCGGGGGATTCGGTGCGGAATCTGTGGCTGACGGCGTCCGGTGGGCCGTTCCGGAAGACGCCCAAGGCGGATTTTGCCGAGATCACGGTAGAGCGGGCTTTGAAGCATCCGTCGTGGGTGATGGGGCGGAAGATCACGATCGATTCGGCCACGTTGTTTAACAAGGGGCTGGAAATGATCGAGGCGCGGTGGCTGTTCGATATTGAAATGGCGCGCGTGAAGGTGGTGGTGCATCCGCAGAGCGTGGTGCATTCGATGGTGGAATTTGTAGATGGCTCAATGATCGCCCAGATGTCCACGCCGGACATGTGCCTGCCGATCCAGTATGCGCTGACCTATCCCCGACGGGTGGGGAGCGAGCGGGTGCAGACGAACCTGGCACAGTTGGGCACGCTGACCTTTGAGGAGCCGGATGTGGACCGCTTCCCGGCGCTGGACCTGGCGCGGCGGGCGGGAGAAATCGGCGGAACCTTGCCGGCGGTTTTGAACGCGGCGAACGAAATGGCGGTCGATGCTTTCGTGAACCGACGGTTGAGCTTTTTGGGCATTACGGAGACGGTGCGGCAGACGATGGAACGGCACCGGGTGGTGGAGCATCCGACCCTGGAGCAACTGCTGGCGGCGGACGCCTGGGCGCGGGTGGAAGCGGCGCGGTGAGCGAGAGGCGGGCAAGGTGTGCCTCAGCAGGGGCCGGAACGCCACCCCAAGATGTTCCAGATAGGGTAGATTTAGCCCGCACCCCCCAGTCGCAGTTGCGAGGTTGCCAGTTGGGGGATGCCTGATATATTGGCGTGACGGCCGGTTACCGGCCAGCTTTTGGATGGTTTGGTCTATATGCATGTATTGAATGTGATTTTTGTGATGTTGGAGGTGGTGATCCTCTTCAACCTCCTGATTTTTGTCCATGAACTGGGGCATTTCCTGGCGGCGCGCTGGCGCGGCCTGAAGATCGACCGGTTTGCGATTTGGTTCGGTAAGCCGATCTGGAAGACCAAGATCAATGGGGTGGAATATGCCTTGGGGACGATCCCCGCGGGCGGTTATGTCTCGCTGCCGCAGATGGCGCCCATGGAAATGATCGAGGGCAAGCCGGATCCTTCGCATGCCGGGCTGCCGCCGATTTCGGCGTTGGACAAGATCATTGTGGCGTTTGCGGGTCCGCTGTTCAGCTTCGGCCTGGCGTTGGCTTTTGCGGTGGTGGTCTGGCAGGTCGGCCGGCCGGTGACGGAGAGCGAGACTTCCACAGTTATTGGGTTGGTCCACAAGGATGGTCCGGCGGAAAAGGCCGGGATGCGCCGGGGCGACAAGGTCCTGGCGGTGGACGGGCAACCGGTTTCCAAGTTTGGCGGCATGGGCGACAGCATCAGCTGGCGGGTGGTGCGCAGTGTGGCGCCGACGATTCCCATCGAGATTGAGCGCGACGGCAAACCGATGACCCTGACGGTGGAGCCGCGGGTGGAGAAGACCAAGGCCTGGCAGCGCAAGGGATTGCGGCAAATCATGATCGAACCCGCGCAATCCTCGATTGTGGCCATCGTGTACAGCAACAGCCCGGCGGCGCTGGCGGGGATGAAGCCCAAGGACGAAGTGGTGGAGGTCAATGGCGTCAAGCCCATCCATTACACCCAGATGGCCGAGGCGCTGGACCAAAGCCAGGGCAAGCCGCTGAATTTGAAGGTGTTGCGGGACGGACAAACGCTGACCTTCAACGTGCAGCCGGTGATCCCCCTGAAATCGCCGGACGAGAAGAAAATGCCGCGGATCGGGATCGAATGGACGGACGGCGGCAAGACGACGATTTCCTATCCGGGTCCGGTGGAGCAGGTGGCTTCGAGCGTGAGTGCCATGATCAGCACTTTTGGGGCGTTGTTTGACCGGCATTCCCATGTGAAGGTGCAGCAACTGGGCGGCGCGGTGAAGATTTTGAGCATTTATTATGTGCTGTTCCAGCACGAGCAGGGTTGGCGGCTGGCCCTGTGGTTCAGCGTGCTGATGAATGTGAACCTGGCGGTGTTGAACATGTTGCCGTTCCCGGTGTTGGACGGCGGGCACATCACGCTGGCCGTGGTGGAAGCCATCCGCCGGCGGCCGATCAGCGCCAAGCTGTTGAATTACGTGCAGACCGGTTGCGCGGTGGCCTTGATTTCCTTCATGCTTTACATCGCGTTTTACGATGTGCAGGACCTGCGCGGACGGAAGAGCGGCGAAATGGAATTTGCCCCGGCGGCCGCCACGAAATAATCCCATGCGATATTGCGCCTCCCCTTATTTGTACCAACGCCGCCAGACCCGCGAAGTCGTGGTGGGTGATCCCGCGCACGGTGGCGTCGTCATCGGCGGCGACCACCCGGTGGTGCGGCAGTCGATGATCACCTGCGACACGATGGACACGGCGGCGTCCGTGCGCCAGACGCTGGAACTGGTGGCGGTGGGTTGCCAGTTGGTGCGCATCACGGCCCCGACCGTGAAAGACGCGGCCAACCTCCAGAACATTGTCCGGGAACTGCGCGCGCAGGGTTGCCAGGTGCCGATCGTGGCGGACATCCATTTCAAGCCCGAAGCAGCCCTGGAAGCGGCCCGCTGGGTGGAAAAAGTGCGGGTGAATCCCGGCAATTACGCGGACTCCAAGAAATTTGCGATCAAGGAATACACGGACGACCAGTATCTCGCCGAGTTGGGGCGGATCGAGGAGCGGTTCACGCCGTTGGTGAAGCTGTGCAAGGAATTGGGCCGGGCCATGCGGATCGGCACGAACCACGGTTCCCTGAGCGACCGCATCATGAACCGGTTCGGGGACACCCCGCTGGGCATGGTGGAAAGCGCGTTGGAATTTGCCCGGATCGCCCGGCAGCATGATTTTCACAACTTTGTGTTCTCGATGAAGTCGAGCAATCCCAAGGTGATGATCGAGTGCTATCGCCTGCTGGTGGCGCGGTTGGATGAACTGGGGCCGGATTGGAATTACCCCGTGCATTTGGGCGTGACCGAAGCCGGTGAAGGCGAGGATGGCCGGATCAAGAGCGCCATTGGAATTGGGTCCTTGCTTTGCGATGGGCTGGGCGAAACCATCCGCGTTTCCCTGACGGAAGACTCGCCGAATGAGATCGCGGTTTGCCGCGATTTGCTGGCGCAGATTCCCTCGCTCACGCTGTCCCCCGAGCCGACGAAATCCGATCGCCCTGACTGGGACTTTTTGCGCGAACTCAGTGGCTGGCCGTTTGATCCCTTTCATTTTGAGCGCCGATCCACTCCGGAAATTGAGTTGGAAGGCGGCATCAAATGCGGCGGCGAACAAACCGTGCGCGTGGTGGTGACCAGAGGAACCTGGGATAAAGTGGCCCCGAAACTGCGTCCGCGGGATGACGTCAAGCCCGAGGGAGTTTACGAGGATTTGAACGTGTACGAAGTGGATCCCACCGCAGATTTCACGGTCAATTGTGATACGCAATTGATCACTGTCGCCGACGGTCTGGGATTGCCCACGATCACGGCCTTTCGGCTGCTGGCGGCGCGGTTGCACCGGTTGGGACGGAAGAATCCGATTTTGTTGAAGGATTGCCTGGTTTTCCCGGATGTGCCGTTCACTCCCGCGGTCGCATTGCTCCGTGCCTCGGTGGTGATTGGTTCGCTGCTGGCGGACGGAATCGGGGATGCCATCCTGGTGCGCGGTGAGGCGGGTGGCGGCCAATCGCTCCGGTTGGCGTATAACATTCTCCAGGCGGCGGGTTGCCGATCATTCAAGACCGACTACGTGGCTTGTCCCTCCTGCGGGCGGACTTTGTTCAACTTGCAGACGGTGACCGCGAATATCAAGGCGCGGACGGACCATCTGAAGGGCGTGAAGATTGCGATCATGGGTTGCATCGTGAACGGCCCGGGGGAGATGGCGGACGCGGATTTTGGTTACGTGGGCGGCGCCCCCGGCAAGATCAACCTTTATGTCGGCAAGCAGCCGATCAAGTTCAACATTCCCGAAGTCGAGGCGGTGGACCGGTTGGTGGATCTCATCCGCGAGCATGGCAAGTGGGTGGAGCCGGAGCCGGTGACGGCCTGACGAAGGGACTTTCCGGAGGAGGCGAGATGGCGTCACGACAGAGTACAGTTGACCTGATTCTCGAGCAGATCGGCGGGGCGGGCGTGGTGTCCGCCAAGAAGATGTTTGGGGAGTATGGCATCTACTGCAACGACCGCATGGTCGCCTTGGTCTGCGATGATCAATTATTTGTGAAACCCACGACGGCCGGGCGGGCATTTGCCGGGGCGGTGCCCGAGGGATCGCCCTATCCCGGAGCCAAGCCGTGTTTGCTGATCACCGGCGACCGGTGGGAGGATCGGGATTGGATGACGGAACTTATCCGGGTGTCCGCGGCGGAGATGCCGCTGGTGGTGAAGAAGAAGGCGGGGAAGACGAAGAAGAAGGTCGATTAGAAACGCTCCGGCTGAAAGCGCCACTTTCGTTACCAATTCATCGCCGCGCTTTGATGCTGGCGTAAATGTCGGCCATCTCTTCATCCGACGGATCGCCGACGGGCGCATCACGGATCGCTTCTTTCAAAAAGTCCACATCTGCGGCGTTTTGCGCTCGCACCCGGGTGTCAGCTTGGCTGAACTCAGGGAGTTCTGGATTTACTGATAGGTTTTTGCTCACCGCTTTCATAACAACAAAGTTAATTCCATGCTTGAGTTGGTCAAGCCTCGTCAATCCAGTCGCAAGGCAGCGGAGCGGCCCGCAGGGACTTTGCCCAGGTGTTCGGCGAGGAAGCCGCGGAGGTAGGCGGAGAGGCCGTTGATTTGCGGCGGACTGAGTTTGAGGCGGGCGAGGAGCGGCCAATCGGAGGTCAATAAGACCCGGAGCAATTGTTTGAGGTCGGGCGGGAGTGGTCCGGCTTCGAGATCGGGTTCCAGTCCGAGTTCCTGGAGGAGTTTCAACTCAAAGGCGAAGACGGAATGGGGCAGGGGCGGTTGGGCGGGCAGGTGGGGGAGGAACGCGCAGAGCAAGGCATGGATTTCCGGCAACGGGAATTCCGTCTCCGTGGTCAATTCAATGAGGGAGGTGGCGTAAGCGGCTTGCTGGACGTAACTGAGGTCACGACGCAATTCCGGGTGCAGTTCGTGCAGGACCACTTCGCGCAGGTTGTGCAGATCGGAGTGGCGACTGCGTTGAAAACTGAGTTTGGCGGCGTAGAAAAGGTCGAGCTTGCCGGCGAACGGGGATTTTGGCCGGCGGGCGCCTTTGGCCACGGTGGCCAGGCGGCCGAACTCCGGGGTCAACCAATGCACGATGAGGCTCGTCTCGGTCAGCGGCCGGGTGCGGATGATCAGGCCCGTGGCGGATTCGATCATGCGCGCGGCAGAGGCAGATGGCCGCCGGGGGGCGGCGGGGAGTCCGGCGAGATGGAGCCGAGGCTGATGATGAATTTGATGCCGTCCGCCACGGACATGTCGAGTTTGCGGATCTGGTTTTCGGTGACCATCAACAGGAATCCGCCCGTGGGGTTGGGCGTGGTGGGGACAAAGACGCACACCATCCGCTCGCCCTGCTTGCTAACGAGGTCGTCCGGGGCTTCGCTAGTGAGGAAGCCAAGGGTATACATGTTTTCCCGGGGGTACTCGACCATCACAACGGTTTTAAAGGAACCGTTGCCGCCCGAAGTGAAGGCTTCGTTCACCTGTTTGATGGCGCCATAGACCTTGTTGAGGAGCGGCACCCGGAGCAGGGACAGGTCCACCCACTGGATCAGTTTCTTGCCGAGGTAATTACGGGCCAGCAACCCCACCACCGAGGTGAGCAGGGCGGCCACGACCAGGGCGGCGGCGCTCCAATACCAATACATCGGGCCGGTCCCCGGACCGCCCGCCGCGGTGGGTTTGTGGGTGATGGCCTTGGGGATGAAGATCAGCAACGTGTCGGTGATGTTCGACAGCGTGAAGAAAAGCCAGAAGATCACCGCAATCGACACGATCGCGGGCAGCACAATGGCCAGGCCGGTAAAGAAGTTGGCCTGCCAGCGTGTAAAATGATCTTTATTCACGCGCCAGCTTAGTCGGGCGGGCGATTTTCCTCAAGTCAAAGTCACGCTCGAGCCGCGCCAGCCACCGGTTTTCGGCGGCTTTCATCCGCCGCCGCGGGGCGGCGCTCAGGTCGTCGTAGCCCCGGAGGTGCAAGAGGGCGTGCACCAGGTAACGGGTAAGCTCCGATTGCCAGCGGGTGCCGAACCGCCCGGCTTGCTCCAGCGCATCCGCCACGCAGAGGAAGACTTCACCGACAACCGCCTGGCCCGGATCAGTCCCGACGCCATAATCGAGGGTGATGACATCCGTTGAGCCTTCGTGGCCGACATGGTCGTGGTTCAGTTGGGCCATTTCCGGGGGGCCGACCAAATGCGCGGTCAGGTCCACATCTGTGGCCGGCAGCATCCGGGCGAGCAAGCCCTGCATTACCTGGCTCAGCAAACGGGTGTCCACGCGCCGGGTGCGTTGGCGGTTGAACAAGCGGAAATCGTGGGTGACGACGGGAGTCGGCGCGGATTGTAGTGGCCGCCGTCCCGGAGGCTTAGCGGGCTTTGCCACGGTGTTCCTCATACGCCGCGATGATGCGTTGGACCAGGGGATGACGCACAACGTCACGTCGGCTGAGTTCCACGATGGAGACGCCTTCGGTGTTCGCGAGCGCGCGGTGGGCCTCGACGAGTCCAGACTGCTTGTGGTGGGGGAGATCCACCTGCGTGACGTCGCCGGTGATGACCGCCTTGGAACTCATGCCCAGGCGGGTCAGGAACATGAACATCTGTTCGGCCGTGGCGTTCTGGGCCTCGTCGAGAATGATGAACGCGTGATTGAGCGTGCGGCCGCGCATGTAGGCCAGCGGGGCGATCTCAATCACATTCCGTTCCATGTACTTTTGGATTTCCTCGGCGGGGAGCATGTCCTGCAACGCGTCATGCAAGGGGCGCAGGTAGGGCGTGATCTTTTCGTAGAGATCGCCGGGTAGGAATCCGAGGGCCTCGCCGGCCTCGACGGCCGGGCGGGTGAGAATGATGCGGGCGACCTTTTCCTCCTTGAGCGCGGCGACGGCCATGGCCATGGCCAGGTAGGTCTTGCCGGTGCCGGCCGGACCGATGCCGAAGGTCACGTCGTGGACTCGGATGGCGTCCACATAGCGTTTCTGGCCCAAGGTTTTGGGGGAGACGTTGGCCTTTTTATTCGAAGTCTGGATGCGCTCGCCGAGCATTTCCTTGAGTGCCCCGGCGCCTTCCTGGGCGACGATCCCCAGGGCGTGGGTGAATTCCCGATTGCGCACGGCGCCACCGGTTTTGAGGGAATCCTGCAGGAGCAGGAAGAGCTGTTTGGCGCGCTCGATGGCCTCCGCCGGGCCTTCGATTTTGATCCAGCCCTCGCGGGAGGTGACCTTCACCCCCAGTTGCTCCTCCAGGGCGGTCAGGTTGCGGAGTTCATTGTTGTATAACTGTTGCGCGAGGCGGGCGCTTTCAAAATGGAGGGTTTCGACGGGCATGGGAAAAGTGGATTGGAAAGGTGGTTGGGGCGTGAAGAACGAACGGATCAGAGAGTAAGCGCGGCGCGCAACTTGGCGGCCACATCGGCCAGGGCTTCGGGCAGGACGGCGGTGTTGGCAAGGACGGGCATGAAGTTCGTATCGCCCGACCAGCGGGGAACGATATGGATGTGCAAATGCTGTTCAATCCCCGCACCAGCGGCGCGGCCGACGTTGATGCCGATGTTGAAACCGTCGGGCTTCATGACGGTGGTGAGCGCGGCCTGGCAGCGGCGGAGTAGTTTCATGAGGTCGCCCATTTCGTCCTCGGTCAAACCATGCAAATCGGGGGTTTGCTTGTAGGGCACCACCATCAAATGACCGCCGTTGTAGGGGTAGCGGTTGAGCACGGCGAAGCAGGTGCGGTCCCGCGCGATGACGTAATTGGCCTCGTCCTCCGAGGACCGGGCGATCTGCGCAAAAATCGAGCCATCCGCCTCGGCGGAGGCGGCCGGTTTCGGCGCGAGAATATATTGGATTCGCCACGGGGCGGACAGTGATTCCATGGTGGAGACAATAAAGAGCCGGTCGCGGAATGTCAAAACCGGGGTATTTGGCGTTTTCGGATGCTTGACGCCCGGGAGGCCGGGGGGTAGGTTTCGATTTGTCGATTGACGGGGAGCCGTCCAGTTCCGCTTGGCGGACGAATGGCTGAGAGTGTCGCGCGGGAGCGCGGCTGACCCTTGGAACCTGCTCCAGGTAATGCTGGCGAAGGGATGCTGGAAGTGTGCCGGCTCCGGGGAGGTTCCTTTAAAATTCGATGAGTTTTTGAATTAAGCGAACTGCCTATGATTGCAACCCGAGACATTCTGGAGCCCCAAAGCGGCGACCCCCTTCCCAATTCCAAGAAAGTGTTTGTCCCCGGTCGATTGCATCCCGACCTCCGCGTGCCGTTCCGCGAAATCCAGGTGAGCCCCACCCGCGGTTTCGACGGGAAGATGGCGCCCAACGAGCCGGTGCGGGTGTATGATTGCAGCGGTCCGTGGGGGGATCCGGAATTCAAGGGCGATGTGACCCAGGGGCTACCGCGCTTGCGCGAGTCCTGGATTCGCGCGCGAGGCGACGTGGCGGAATATGATGGGCGCTGTGTCAAGCCTTCGGACAACGGTTATCTCTCGGAAGTGCATGCGCGCACGGCGGCCGAGCGGGCCAATCCGGTCTTGTCACCTCTGCGCGCACCGGATTCCGCCGGACGCCGGCCTTTGCGGGCCAGCGCCGGGCATCCCGTTTCCCAATTGTGGTACGCCCGGCAGGGGATCATCACGCCGGAAATGGAGTATATCGCGATCCGCGAGAATCTTGGGCGGGCGGATTTTGATCCCAAACAAGCGGCCGGGCGGGCGCGCAACGATCTGGGGCACCAACATCCCGGGCATTCTTTCGGCGCGGCGATTCCCAATGTGATCACGCCCGAATTTGTGCGGGACGAAGTAGCGCGCGGCCGCGCCATCATTCCCGCCAACATCAACCACCCGGAACTCGAGCCGATGATCATCGGCCGGAATTTCCTCGTGAAGATCAATGCCAACATCGGCAACTCCGCGGTGGCGTCGAGCATCGAAGAGGAAGTGGAGAAGATGCGGTGGTCCACCAAGTGGGGGGCGGATACGGTCATGGATCTTTCCACGGGAAAAAACATCCACGCCACCCGCGAATGGATTTTGCGGAATTCGCCGGTGCCCATCGGGACGGTGCCGATTTACCAGGCGCTGGAAAAGACCGGCGGGAAGGCCGAGGATTTGACCTGGGAAATCTACCGCGACACCCTGCTGGAACAATGCGAACAGGGCGTGGACTATTTTACCATCCACGCCGGGGTGTTGCTGCGGTTCATTCCCATGACCGCGCGGCGCGCCACCGGCATTGTGAGCCGGGGTGGCAGCATCATGGCCAAGTGGTGCCTGGCGCATCATCAGGAGAGTTTTCTTTACACCCATTGGGATGAGATTTGCGAAATCATGGCGGCGTATGACGTGAGCTTCAGCATCGGGGACGGTTTGCGTCCGGGCTCAATCGCGGACGCCAACGACGAGGCGCAATTTGCGGAACTCGAAACGCAGGGCGATTTGACCAAACGCGCCTGGCAACACGGGGTGCAAGTCATGAATGAGGGCCCCGGCCACGTGCCCATCCACATGATCCACGAGAACATGACCAAGCAGTTGGAATGGTGTCATGAGGCGCCGTTCTACACGCTCGGGCCCCTGACCACCGACATCGCCCCCGGCTACGACCACATCACGAGCGCCATCGGTGCTGCGATGATCGGTTGGTATGGCTGCGCCATGCTGTGCTACGTGACGCCCAAGGAACATCTGGGATTGCCGAACAAGAAAGACGTGAAGGACGGGGTCATCGCTTACAAGATTGCCGCCCACGCCGCGGATCTGGCCAAGGGCCATCCCGGCGCGCAATTACGCGACAACGCCTTGAGCAAGGCGCGGTTTGAATTCCGGTGGGAGGATCAGTTCAACCTGAGCCTGGACCCCGAAACCGCCCGGGAATTCCACGACGAAACCCTGCCCCAGGAAGGCGCGAAGTCGGCGCACTTCTGCTCGATGTGCGGACCGCATTTCTGTTCCATGAAAATCACCGAGGACGTGCGGAAGTACGCGGCGGAACAAGGCCTGGCGGAAGAAGAAGCCCTCAAGAAGGGGTTGGCCGAAAAGTCCCAGGAATTCGTCGCGGGTGGGGCCGAGGTGTACACCAAGGCTTAAGCCAGAGCCCGACGCCGGGTTGAACGATAACGGGAAACCGGAGAAATGCCGGTTCCCGGAAAGACGGTCCGGACTGCGTCTGCGCCGGGCGGAAAAAATTCCCACCAAAAATCTCGAACGGATTTCCTAGTTTTTTGTCCATGGGTCAGTAAGAATTGTTGAAATATTACGATGAATACAGGAATCAACGCGATCAACGCGGCGGTGCAGGAGTCCAGCGCTTTCGTGCGGCCACTGTTCAATGAGATCGGCAAGGTCGTCGTCGGCCAGAATTACCTGGTGGAACGCCTCGTCATCGGCTTGTTGGCGAATGGCCACGTCCTGCTGGAGGGCGTGCCGGGGTTGGCCAAAACGCTTTCGGTCAAGACGCTTTCCTCCTGCCTGAGCGTGCGGTTTTCCCGGCTGCAATTCACGCCGGACATGCTCCCCGCCGATGTCATCGGCACGCAGATTTATAATCCGCAATCCGGCGGTTTCACCACGCGCCGCGGTCCCATTTTTGCCAACCTCGTGCTGGCGGACGAAATCAATCGCGCGCCGGCCAAGGTGCAAAGCGCCCTGCTGGAGGCGATGCAGGAAAAGCAGGTCACGATTGGCGACCAGACGTTCAAGCTGGAGGAGCCTTTCCTGGTGCTGGCCACCCAAAACCCCATCGAGCAGGAAGGGACCTACCCGCTGCCCGAGGCGCAAGTGGACCGCTTCATGCTCAAGCTCAAGATCGGGTATCCGACGCGGGCCGAAGAGCGGCAGATTTTGGATTTGATGGCGCATACGCTCGATTTGCCGAAAGCCACCTCCGTGGTCACGCCCGAGCAGATCCTGGCGGCCCGGCGGGTCATCAACGACATTTACGTGGACGACAAGGTCAAGGATTACATCGTTGATATCGTTTGCGCGACGCGAGATCCGGAGGCGTACAAGATTCAATTGAAGGATTTCATCCAGCTGGGCGCCTCGCCCCGCGCCACCATCGCTTTGACGCTCGCCGCCAAGGCTTACGCCTTCCTGAAAGGCCGTGGTTATGTGACGCCCCAGGATGTGAAGACGATCGGCATGGATGTCTTGCGTCACCGCGTGGCGATCACCTACGAGGCGGAGGCGGAGGACAAGACCAGCGAGACCATCATCAAGAAGATTTTTGATGAACTGCCGGTGCCGTAAGCCCGCATGATTCCCCGCGAAATCCTCAAGAAAATTCGCCAGATCGAGATTCGCACCAAACGGTTGGTGAGCGAGTCGCTGGCGGGCCAGTACCATAGCGTCTTCAAGGGGCAGGGGATGAATTTCGAGGAAGTCCGCGAATACCAGCCCGGGGACGAGGTGCGCTCCATTGATTGGAATGTGACGGCGCGGATGAATCATCCGTTCGTCAAGAAATTCGTGGAAGAGCGCGAACTGACGCTGATGCTCCTGGTCGATTTGAGCGGGTCGGGCTTGTTCGGTTCCTTTGAACAGTCCAAGCGCGAACTGGCCGCGGAAATCGCCTCCGTGCTGGCGTTCTCGGCCATCCGCAACAATGACAAGGTGGGCCTGATCCTGTTCACCGAGGAAGTGGAGAAATTCATTCCGCCGCGCAAGGGCCGGCGGCACGTTTTGCGCGTGATCCGGGAAATTCTGTTTTTCGAGCCCAAACGCCGGGGCACCAATTTGAATCTCGCGCTGGAATTTCTCACGCGGGTGACGCCCCACCGGGCCATCGCCGTGGTAGTATCCGATTTCCTTGGTCAGAACCTGACCCCGGCGCCGGGGACGCCCATGCCGCGACGGAGTTCCGGTTTCGTGCTGTCCCAGTCGCTGGCCCAGGCCTCGCTGACCGCGCTCCGCCAGGCGAATCGCCGGCACGATGTGGTGGCGCTCCAGATCACCGACCGTTACGAGATGGAATTGCCGGCCCTCGGCCGATTGGTGTTGAAGGATGCCGAGACCGGGGAGGTGGTGGAAGTGAACACCCTGGATCCACGGAAGCGCGCGGCGTTCGCCGAACGCCAGCTGAAGGCCCAGGCGGAGTTGCTGCGGGTTTTCCGCTCCGCCAAAATTGATTCCATCCAGGTGCGCACGGACCAACCCTATGGTATGGCCTTGGGAAGATTTTTTGAAACCCGGGAAAAACGGCGTTTGCACGGATGACCAACACCCAGCCAGCACTCAAGGCAGCGGCAGCGCCCGTCTCGCCCTTCGGCACGAATGATATCCGCGCCCTGAAGCCGCCCGTGGAAATTCCCAGCGGTTGGTTCTGGTTTTGGATCGGGTTGGCCACGCTGGTCGTGCTGGTAGCCGCGTGGCTCCTCTGGCGCTACTGGCGCAAGAAAAAAGCGACGCCCAAGCCGGAGATCATCATTCCCCCGCACGAGCGGGCGCGGAAGAAGCTGGCGGAGGCTTTGGAACTCATCGGTCAACCCCGGCCGTTTTGCATCGCGGTTTCGGATACCATCCGGGTGTATTTGGAGGAGCGTTTTGAATTTCATGCCCCGGATCGCACGACGGAGGAGTTTCTGCATGAACTGCGGGCGACCATGCTTTTGACCATCGATCAGAAGGGCAGCCTGGGAGAATTTCTGTCGGGCTGCGACATGGTCAAATTTGCGCGGTATGAGCCGGGGCCCAAGGAATTGCAGATTTTGCATGAATCCGCGACCCGGCTGATTGACGAGACCGAGCCCCAGCCGGAACCGGTGGGAGCGCCCGGCGCTTCGGCCCCCACGGCATGAATTTCGCGCATCCCTACATCCTGTTCCTGCTGTTGCTGGTGCCGCTGCTGGCGTGGCTGCGCGGCAAGCGCGGTCGGCAACCGGCGTTTCTTTATTCCTCGGTGCAGTTGGTGAAAGGGATCACCGGCATCCAACGCTCGAGCGCCGGCAGTATCCTGCCGAAAATGCGCTGGCTGGTGCTGTCCCTCTTCATCGTGGCCCTGGCCCAGCCGCGCTTGATCCATAGCGAGGCAAAGGTCAAGGAAAGCGGCGTGGACATCGTGGTGGCCCTGGATTTGTCCGGGAGCATGGCCTCGGAGGACGAGGGATTTGTGCTCAACGGCCAGCAGGCCACCCGGTTCATCATTGCGAAGGACACGCTCAAGAGATTCATCGGCCGGCGGACGAGTGATCGCCTGGGCCTGGTCGTGTTTGCCACGCAGGCGTACGTGGCCGTTCCGCCCACGTTGGATCACGATTTTCTGCTGCAAAACCTGGAGCGGATGGAATTGGGAGTGATCAATGGCAATCAGACCGCCATCGGCTCCGCGCTGGCGACTTCGTTGAACCGCCTGCGGGAATTGAAGTCCAAGAGCAAGATCGTGATTCTGATCACCGACGGACAGAACAATGCCGGGAAAGTGCCGCCCATGACGGCCGCCGAGGCCGCCGAGGCGCTGGGGGTGAAAGTTTACACCATCGGGGTGGGCACCCGTGGCGTGGCGCGCATGGCGGTGGGGACGAATCCGTTCACCGGGCAGAAGGTTTATCAGCAGGTGCCGGTGGATGTGGATGAAGACACCCTGACCGCGATGGCCAAGAAGACCGGGGGCAAGTACTACCGGGCGGACAGCACCACCACCCTGCAGAACATTTACGCCGACATCGACAAACTGGAAAAAACCGAGGCGGAAGTCAAAAAGTACACCTACTACGACGAGCTTTATTCCTGGGCGATTCTGCCTGGACTGTTCCTGCTGTTGCTGGAGGTGATTTTGACCCACACCGTTTGGAGGAAATTGCCATGAACTTCCAACTGGCCAAACCGCAAATGCTTTGGCTGCTGCCACTGATCATTACGCCGCTGGTGTTCTTTTTCATCTGGGCCTGGCGGCGGCGTCAGGAATTAATCGCGCAATTTGTGACCGCGCGACTGTTGAGCCAATTGAAGGTGGGCGTTTCCCCGGCGCGCCAAAAAGCGCGGATGGCAATGGTGGTGGGGGCGGTCTTATTTATCATTCTGGCGCTGGCCCAGCCGCAATGGGGTTTTGTGTGGGAGGAGGTCAAGCAGCGGGGACTGGATATCATGGTCGCGATCGATACCTCCAACAGCATGCTGGCCGAGGATGCGCCACCGAATCGCCTGCGGCGCGCGAAGCTGGCCGCGATGGATTTGTTGCACCGGGCCAAGTCGGACCGGTTGGGTCTCATCGCGTTCGCCGGGGACGCTTATCTGGAATGCCCGCTGACGCTGGACGACGCGGCGTTCAGTCAAAGTGTGGACGGATTGGATACGCACACCATTTCCCAGGGGGGGACGGCGCTGGCGGAGGTCATCGACACCGCCGTCAAGGCTTTCAAGGATGCCGGGGAGAATCATAAGGTCCTGGTGATTTTTACGGATGGGGAGGATCATGAAGGGGAGGCGGTGACCCGGGCGGAAGCCGCGGCCAAGGAGGGAATGCATATTTTTACCGTGGGCATCGGTTCCCCGGAGGGGGAGAAATTGCGCGTGCGGGATGAGCGGGGAAGGGTGGAATACATCCGCGACGAGCAAGGTGAACCGGTGGTGTCCAAATTGAATGAGGCGCTGCTCCAGCAGATTGCCAAGGTGGCGGGGGGATTTTACCTGCCTCTGCGCGGGACCAAGACGATGGACACACTTTACGAGCAGGGGCTGGCGCCGCTGCCCAAAGCCAGCAATTCTTCGAAACTACTCCGGCGCTTTAACGAAAGATTTCACTGGCCTTTGGTGGCGGCGATTCTACTGTTGCTGGTGGAAATGTTTTTGCCGGATCAAAAATCACGCCGGGTGAAGAAACCCGCAACGGTGGCATCGGGAGTGCCCGCGACGGCAGCCATTGCTTTGCTCCTCGTGTTGCCGGTCACCTCCCTGTGGGCCGGTTCCAACAAGGCCTACCGGGAATACGAGGCCGGCAAGTTTGAGGATTCGCTCAAGGACTACGAGAAGTTGCTGCAGAAAGAAAAGAGCGATCCCCGGCTGCATTTCAACGCGGGTGCGGCAGCCTACCAAAGCCGCAAGTTGGCGGAGGCCACGAATCAATTCAATCAGGCGCTGAGCGCCCCGGATTTGAAGTTGCAGCAGCAGGCCTATTACAACCTGGGCAACACCTTTTATCGGATGGGCGAGCAGGCCGCGGAAAACCCCGCCGCTGCCGGCCCGGCAGGCGGCGCGCCCGGGGCCGATCCGCGCATCAAAGCCTGGGAGCAGGCGGTGCAAAGTTTTGACAGTGCGCTTAAATTGAATCCCCAGGATGAGGACGCCAAATATAACCAGTCGTTCGTCAAGAAGCAGTTGGAGGAGTTAAAGAAGCAGCAGCAACAGCAGCAGCAGTCCAAGGACGATAAAAAGGACAAGGACAAGAAGGACGACAAGCAGAAGCAGGACCAGCAAAACCAGTCCGAGAACGAATCCAAAAAGGACGATCAGCAGAAGAGTCAACAGGATCAGAAGCAGGGCTCCAAATCCGGCGATCAAAAGCAGGATCAGCAGCAGTCCGAGCAACAAAAGCAGGACCAGCAGGAGCAGAAGCAATCTCAAGCTCAGAAAAAGCCCGCGGACAAGAAGGATCCCAAAGATCAGAGCCAGCAAACGCCGCAGCAGGCGGCCGAGGCCAAGAAAAAGGAAAAGGAAGAGGCGGACAAGGAAGACGCCATGATGGCGGCGGGTCAGATGACCCCGCAACAGGCCATGCAACTATTGGACGCCCAAAAGAGCGACGACGAAGTCCTCAAAATGGCCCCTCCCAACAAGAACACTACCCGGAGCCGGATTTTCAAGAATTGGTGAGTCGCGGCGGCTATTTCTGAGCGGCCGGAGGGGGCGGTTTGACTTCTGGATGATTTGGCTTCGAGGGGCGGCCGGTATCCAGCGCAATGTGACGGCGCTCCAGGGTGGCACCCACCGCGAAGGCAAATTGAGCCTGCATTTTGTTATAATCCGCGAGGGCTTGCAGCTCCGCGTTTTGGGCCGTGGTGAGGATTTCCTGGAATTGCAAGACCGTGAAGCCGGTGGTGAAACCATTTTGCAATTTCTTCTGTTCGGCGGCGAGCGCCGCTTCTGCAAACACCCGGGCTTGGTGGGTGGAATCCACCTGCTCGTAGCGGGTTTTGACACGGTTGGCCAGATCCGCCACCTGAAGGAGCACACCATCCTCCGCCTGTTTGAGTTGGAGCTTGGAAATTTCCCGCGCGGCTTTGCTGGATTTGTAATCGTTACGCGTGCTGACGCTGCCGAGCGGCATGCTGACCACCGCCCCATAGTAATAAATTGGGTTCCGGGCGTGGAGCGCGTCACTGATGGCGGCGGAGGAATCCGGTTGGATTCCCAAGCCGCCGTAGGAGCCGATCAGATCAAGACTCGGGAGCAATTGATTGAAGCGGAAGCGCACGGCGACATCGCTTTTTTCGACGGCCAGGCGGGCTTCGATCAAGTCGGGCCGATTGCGCAGGGCATCGAGGAAACTCTGGCTTTGATCAATTTGTTCCGGCACGGCCACCAAGGCTCCCGTTGCCTCGAGTTCCGTGCCGGCCCAAGCCCGAAAATTGTCGGTGAGCAAACCTTTCAGCCCATTCTGGCGCGTGAAGAGCAGTTCCCGCGCGGCCGAAACTGCGGCCATCGCGGTTTGGAGTTGGGAGGCGGCCTGTTCGCCTTCCAGGGGCGGCAGATCACCGAGTTCGATCCGGCGCTTCGTTTCCGCCAAGAGGGCGCGTTTGAGTTCGACGGCCTTTTCGCGAACGGTGACCTCCTGGCGGGCTGCCTGGAGGTCATAGAATCCCAGCTCCACGGCCAGGACCGTCTTCATGATCTGGAAATGGAGGGCTTCGTGAGACATTTTCAGATCTGTGCGGCGCACCAAAACCAGTTCCCGGGCGGCGTCGATCCAAAAATCCTTGAGCAGATGCTGACGCAACGCGAGGGTGGCGGAGGCGTCAAAATTATTGGTGGTGCGGATGCCGATGCCGGGACTGGCGGCGCGCAAATCCGATTGGGCACTGTTTAAACCGCTGGTGGCGAGGAAATCGTAACTCAAACCGAACGGCAGGGCGCCTTTCAATTCGGGCCCAATCGTGTCCGCGCCCAGCTCATACGGGGAATCAAAACCGGGTTTTTTCGGATCAAAATCCGCCGGTTGGGAAACAAAATCATGGCGGGCTTGAAAGGAGAGGACCGGATCGTAAGCGCCGTAGGAACTGGTGAGACTGAAAGCGGCCATATCGGCGGACAAATGCTGGATTTGCACGTCGAAATTGCGGGCCAGGGCCAGATCGATGCACTCGGTGAGGGAAAGGCGTTTGGGGGCCAAAGGCGGTTCGGCGGTTTGCGCCAACGGCGTCCCGCCCAGGAGCAGGGCCAGCCCGGCCAGGGTTCTAAAATGCATGTTCAAAACAGAATGCGACTTTTCATTTGGAAGGTCAAATACGTTTGAAAGCGGACGCGGGGCGACCGGACCTTCCCACCCTTGCCCAAATCGGGGATTGGTGGCAGGTTCCGTCCCATGCCCGCGGCGCAATCGGGATGGCCCGGTCCGGTGGCTTAAAGTCTTTGACGGGTGCGGACTAATCCCGTAGCTTTCACGACTCGTATTTTTGAAGGTTTTGCATGATCGGATTTATTGTCAAAAAACTCATCGGGTCCAAGAACGACCGGGAGATTAAGAAGCTTCGCCCCCTGGTGGCGAAGATTAACGAATTGGAAGCCGGCCTGAAGCAGCTTTCCGATGAGCAACTCCGCGCCAAGACCACGGCGTGGCAGGAGCGCCTGCGCGCGATTGACGTGAAGGAGGAGCTCGCGGCCGCGCTGGAGGAGATCATGCCGGAGGCCTTTGCTGTCGTGAAAAACGCCTGCCGCCGTCTGTGCGGCTCCGATGTGATCGTCCGGGGGCATCCTTTGAAATGGGAAATGGTGCCGTTTGACGTCCAATTGATCGGCGGCGCGACGCTGCATCGCGGGAAAATCGCCGAAATGGCCACGGGCGAAGGCAAGACCCTGGTCGCCACGATGCCCGTGTATCTCAACGCCCTCACCGGGCGCGGCGTGCATGTGGTGACCGTGAATGATTATCTGGCGGCCCGCGACGGCGAATGGATGGGCGCGGTTTATAAGTTTTTGGGACTGACGGTCGGTTGCATTCTGCACGATCAATCCCCGGCGGTCCGCCGCGCGCAGTACGATTGCGATATCACGTATGGCACGAATGCCGAATTCGGCTTCGATTACCTGCGCGATAACGGCATGGCGATGCGCAAGGAAGACCAGGTGCAGCGGGGCCATTACTTCGCGATCGTGGACGAAGTGGACTCCATCCTGATCGACGAGGCACGCACGCCGCTGATCATCAGCGGTCCGGCTGTGATCAACGTCGATAACCAGTACGGGCAGTTCAAGCCGGCCGTGGAAGCCCTGGTTTTTGCCCAGCAAAAGCTGTGTCATCGCTACATTACCGAAGCCGAGGCTTTATTGAAAAAGTTGAAGCCGGAAGATGGGGGCAATCCGCCCGGTGATGTGGAGGCGCTGGAACGGGAGATTGGTCTGTTGATGTTCCGGGTCAAGATGGGGCAGCCTACCTCGGTGGAATTGATGAAGCTGCTGGAAGAGCCCTCCAACCAGCGGTTGATGAACAAGGCGGAATTGGAGCTGCACGGGGACCAGTCCAAGAAGGACATGTACGCGCAGAAGGAAGAGTTGTTCTTCGCGATTGATGAAAAGAGCCATGAGGCCGATCTGACCGAGAAGGGCCGCGGCTTTCTCAGTCCGCAGGATCCGGACGCCTTCACTCTGCCGGATTTGGGCACCGCGCTGCATGAAGTGGATAGTGGGGTCGAAACCGATGCGCGTAAGCGCTTGGAAGCCAAGGCGAAACTGCAGGCGGATTTCGAGCGCAAGGCGAACCGGATTCATTCCATCGCCCAATTGCTCAAAGCCTATAGTCTTTACATCCGGGACGTCCAATACGTGGTGCAGGATAACAAGGTCATCATCGTGGATGAGAACACGGGCCGTTTGATGACGGGCCGCCGGTGGAGTGACGGCTTGCACCAGGCGGTGGAAGCCAAGGAAGGGGTGGAGATTGAGCGCGAAACCCAGACCCTCGCCACGATCACCATTCAGAATTATTTCCGCCTCTACCAAAAGTTGGCGGGCATGACCGGCACGGCCGAGACGGAAGCGTCGGAATTTTTTGACATCTATCATCTGGGCGTGGGCGTGGTGCCCACCAACCGGATCGTGGCCCGCAAGGATTCCAACGACTCGGTGTATAAGACACGCCGCGAGAAATATGGCGCGGCCTTAAAGGAAATTCAGGCCATCCACGCGCAGGGTCGACCCATCCTCGTCGGAACTATTTCGGTGGAAGTCAGCGAATTTCTCTCCCGGACCCTGACCAAGGCAGGGATTGTGCATTCGGTCCTGAATGCCAAATTCCATCAGCAGGAGGCCGAGATTGTGGCCCGCGCGGGGCAAAAGGGCGGGGTGACGATTGCCACGAACATGGCCGGCCGCGGTACCGACATCAAGCTCGGGCCCGGGGTGGCGGAATTGGGCGGGTTGCACGTCATTGGCACGGAGCGGCATGAATCCCGCCGCATTGACCGGCAGTTGCGCGGCCGTTGCGCGCGTCAGGGGGATCCTGGTTCCTCGCATTTCTTCATCTCACTCGAAGACGATCTGATGCGTTTGTTCGGTTCCGAACGGATCGTCAAGTACATGGAAAAGATGGGGCTCGAAGAAGGCCAGGAACTGGAACATCCGCTCCTGAACCGTTCCATCGAACAAGCGCAGAAGCGCGTGGAGGCGCACAATTTCCAAATCCGGAAACGGACGCTGGAATACGACGATGTGATGAACAAGCAGCGCGAAGTCGTTTACGGCTTCCGCAACGAGATCATCAGTTCGGAGGATGTGCGCGACCGCCTGATGGACATCATGGAAGAAGTGGTGATCCAAAAGGTCGAGCAATTCAGCGCGACCAACCAGGAGCCCGTGGAATGGAACCTGCGCCAGTTGGCCGACTGGGTCAATTTGAACTTCCCCATCGGGGTCCCCGAGGAGGAGATTTTGAAAGCCGCCCAGGCCGGGAAAGAAGAGCCGGTCGCCGGTTCTTTGTTCGGCGGGTTGAGCCCGGCCCAATTCAGTGTCTGCAATTTCATCTCGGACGCGGTACGGCAGGCCTATGATCTGAAGGTCAGCTTTGAAAAGCCTGAGGCACTCCGCGCGGTCGAGCGCTACACGATTCTCAGCGGCATTGACCGCTTATGGCAGGAGCATTTGTATGAGATGGACAGCCTCCGCCACAGCATCGGGCTGCGGCAGCATGGTCAGCGGGATCCGTTGATCGAATACAAAGCGGAAGCGTTCAAGATTTTCGAGGAATTGATGATCAACATCAAGAGCGAGATCTGCCGCAATATTTTCCTGAGCGCCTCCAGTCTGTCGGCTTTCCAGCAGTTCCTGCAGAACGTGCCCACGAAGACGCTGCATCAGAGTTCCGCCGCCAATGCGGGACCACCGCCGGGCGCCCTGCCTTCGCCCGCGGGGAAGGGAAATGCCAGCGACGTGGTCAGTAAAGCCTCGGCGGCGATGGAAAAAGCCACGAAAGCCAAGCCGGCCCGCACCGGACCCAAAGTAGGCCGAAACGACATGTGCCCTTGCGGCAGCGGGAAGAAATACAAGCAGTGCTGCGGTAAATAACCGACCGGGTGGCGCGGACTCGAACCGTCCGCACCGCCGCAGCGGGGGCGGGGCAGGGGCTGGTTCTGATTTATGCAATGCCAACCGTATGTCAAAGGGCCAGCCCTTGAGGTAGCCAGCTGGCCAATGCCCCGGGTTACGACGGTGGAAGTCAGTTGGCGGCGACGGTTCCCTTGAGCAATGACACCCCTTCTGGAAATCCGGCAACTCAAGAAGAGCTTCGTAACGCCCGATGGCGGGCGTCATACGGTGGTGGCGGTGGACTACTTCGCCATGCCGGAACAGCAGCAGTTGGCCTTGAGCGGAGAGAGCGGGAGCGGCAAAACCACCTTCCTAAATCTCATTGCGGGAATTCTCAAGCCGGACTCCGGCACGATCACGTTGGAGGGGAGCGCGATGTCCGCCTTGCCGGAAGCGCAACGCGACCGGTTGCGCGCCACGAAAATCGGCTACATTTTCCAGACCTTCAATCTGTTGCAAGGCTACACCTGCCTGGAGAACGTGCTGCTCGGCATGTCGTTCGGACCCGGCGTGGACCGACCCTTTGCCCTGGGCTTGTTGCAACGGATGGGCCTGGAGCAAAAGCTGAATCACTATCCGCGCCAGCTCTCGACCGGACAGCAGCAGCGGGTCGCCGTGGCCCGGGCGCTGGCCAACCGCCCACGCCTGGTCCTGGCGGATGAGCCCACGGGCAACTTGGACCACCGGAACGCGACTGAGGCGATCGGCCTGATCCGCGAAGCCTGCCGGGAAAATAATGCGGCGCTCCTCCTGGTAAGCCATGACCGCGAAGTGTTGCAACGTTTTGAAAGCGTGCAGGACCTTGCCGAACTCAACCGGGCGGCGCGGGCCGCGGAGGGCGCGGTATGATGCTGCCCTTGATGATTTTCCGCAGTCTGAAGCAGCACGCGCTGTCCACGGTCATCACCGCGCTGTCGATTGCCCTCGGCGGCGGGTTGCTGATGTCTGTCTGGGCGGTGAAGGAGCAATCGCAGGCCGTGTTTACGGGTGTGAATGCGGGATTCGACGGCGTGCTGGGCGCGCGGGGATCGAAGCTGCAACTGGTGCTCAACGCGGTTTTCCACCTGGAAGCCTCGCCGGGAAATCTGGCTTGGAGCGATTTTGAGACCATCCGGAGTAACGCCAATGTGGCGCTGGCGCTGCCGCTGGCGGTGGGGGACAATTACAAGGGTTACCGGTTGGTGGGGACGCTGCCGGACCTGCTGCAACAGGTGGAATTCGCGCCGGGGAAGCGGTTCACCTTGCCGGAAGGCGAGGAGTTCTTTGATGCCGGCCGGCGCGAGGCGGTGGTGGGGAGTTTCGCCGCCCAAAAGCTGGGTTTGCGCCGCGGTGATAAATTTCATCCTTATCACGGACTGATCTTCAATGAGAAGGATCAGCACGCGGAAACCTATGTGGTGGTCGGCGTTTTGGAGCCCTCCAATACCCCGGCCGACCGCGTGATCTTCATCCCGCTGGAGGGCATCCAGAAAATGACCGGTCACGCCGCCTATACCGCGACCGAAATCAGCGCGGTGCTGGTAAAACTAAAATCGCCCGCGGCGGGTTTTCAAATGGACCAGATGTACAACAAACAAGGCAACCGGCTGACGTTTGCCTGGCCCATCGGGCAGGTCATGATGGAATTGTTCAAAAAAATCGGCTGGTTCGACCAATTGTTGGCGTTGATTTCCTACCTCGTGGCGCTCGTGGCCACGGCTTCCATCCTGGCCAGCATTTATAATTCAATGAACGAACGGCGCCGCGAGATCGCCATCTTGCGCGCGCTCGGCGCGCGGCGTCACACAATCTTCGGGGCCATCCTCTTTGAGGCCGCCACCATTTCGGCGCTGGGTATGGTCTTCGCGTTCGCCTTTTATGCCGCGATCATGGTCGGCGCCGCCCAGGTGATCCGGGCGCAGACGGGCGTCGTGCTGGATCCCTGGAAATTCAGTTGGGTGATGGTCTGGGCGCCCGCCGCGCTGATCGCCCTGGGAGCGCTGGCCGGGATAGTGCCGGCAGTGAAGGCCTACCGGACCCCGGTGGCGGATTACCTGGTGCCGGTTTCCTGATTTCGGTTTCCTGATTGAATCTGCCGGGGATTTCGGCCAGGATCGGGAGAGTCAGTGAATTGCGGAAAGTCAAAATCATGCCGCTCCAATTCTTCCCGATGAGGCAGGTCCTCTGTCTGCTGGTGTTGTTCATTGCGGTCACCCCCGCGCTCCAGGCGCAAACCAAGCCCAAAAAGCCCCCGATCATCGTTCGCGGAGACCCCATCGAAGCGCCGGGGCCGGGGAGCACGACCAACGCAGCTCCCGCGGCGGAGGCGAAATCGGAAGTCAAAGCGCCGGCAGCGGCGAAGGGAACCGGTTCGGAAAAGGACCCCCGGTTTGTGGATTTTACCGAACTCAATTCCTTTGAATTCCATCATCCGGACGCCTGGGTGGGGGACAGCGCCGCGGTTACCGCCAATGCGAACGAGCAAATTCCCGTTCCCTTGCGCAAGTTGGACAAACAGGAAGTGATCATCACGGGCTTCCTGCTGCCATTGAAATATGAAAAAGGCGAGGTCCGCGAGTTCCTGATTCTGCGCACCCAATCACTCTGCTGCTTTGGCGTCACCCCGCTGATCACCGAGTGGGTGAATGTGAAACTGGGCGCCGGGCCGGGAATCGAAACGATTCCGATGGATGAACCCGTGTCCGTCCGCGGCCGCTTGCACGTCGGCGCGGTGATCGAAAACCATGCCGTCACCACCA
This sequence comes from uncultured Pedosphaera sp., assembly GCA_903918755.1. Taxonomy (GTDB): domain Bacteria; phylum Verrucomicrobiota; class Verrucomicrobiia; order Limisphaerales; family Pedosphaeraceae; genus CAIXFN01. The sequence goes on along the minus strand of CAIXFN010000029.1, from coordinate 603 downwards.
TCTACAAAATGGATGGCGCCAAACTGGTGGATTATTAACGCGATTAATCCAGCGTCTTGGCCCCGGAAATGTTCCAGGCTTTGACAATCCGGCCCTGCTGCACTTCGTAAATCATCAACAATTCGATCTTTCCCGGGCCTTCTGGAAATGTCCGGCAAACCTCCTCGTGATCAACGACGATTTGTCCCATCACTGTCCGGTTTAAAAGCTTCGCATACAAATTCGGCTCCTGAAACCGGGCAGTGTAGCGCTCGCGAAACGCCGCCGCTCCCCGGGCCAACAGTTTGGACGGATGCTCAAACATTTCGGCATCCACGGCATACGTCGCCAGCAGTGCGTTCAGGTCGCGTGCGTTGAAGGCATCAAGTTGTCTTTGCACCACCGCCGCTGGATCTTCTGCTGGTGTTTTCATATTGGCCTGGATTTCAGCAGAAAATATGTCGAAAGACCAATGTATTTTCGCGGGCCGCGCAAGTTTTTTTCTGTAAAATGTTTTAGCATTTTGAACTGAGAGCTGGGTATTGGTTATCCATGTTGAGGTAAATTTTCTCGCTGAGCCATTCGTCGCTGATTTCGGCGAGGAGGGCGCTAATCAAACGGAGG
>CAIXFN010000028.1 GCA_903918755.1 uncultured Pedosphaera sp. | reverse complement strand
GGGGTTGCCTGGATTATTTTGTGGAACAGCCGGGGCGCTACTCCTTCACCGAGGCCTTTTTTGCCAATCAAATCGCGTTGGTGAATCGCCTGGAAACCTATTTTCCCGGATCCGCGAATGCCGAGGTGGACGACAACGGAGCCCTCAGTGGCACCATTGTTCCCACCGCCGCCGCCAAGGCCGCCGGCCTGACTGCGGGCGACGGGCGCTGGCTGGTCTCCGACCGGGACACCGTGGCGTTTTACGGCGATCCGGCTTGGGAAGCGCGCATGGGCAAGCTGCCGACCGCCTGGGACCAGACCTTGACGGAGCAGGACGGCCTCTGGACCTTCGAGATCAAACCCAACCGCGGCGCCAAGACCTTCGAGCCCATCAACCAGAACGGTTCCCAGCGGGGCGGGCGTCCCATCGTCCAATTCCTGCCGCGCCACCTCAAATCAGTCCAAGTAATGGAAGGCGCCGAGTTGAATCCCGTGATCACCGACAACTTCGTGCTCGTTCCCAACCCGGGCAAGTATGAAGCCGGCAAAACCTACCGGGTGGTCTTTCGAACCGGTCGGGTGGATTGAATGTTTCAATACCGCCGGCAGTTTATTTGATTAAGTACCCACGTCAGTGGGGGAAAGAGTTTTAGCATTTTCGCGGCTAAATCTTTCCTCACCTTCCCCCAAAAATTCCGCCTAAATTCCTACCATAGGAATACGTTTTCCCGGCACCCGTGCTATACCCATCCCCATGGACGCACGTCCCCGCGGAAAAATCGCCCGCCTGCCCCGGGAAATCCGGCAGGCCCTCAACGAGCACCTGCTCGATGGCGAACCGCAATCTGCTGTCCTCACTTGGCTCAACTCCCTCCCGGAAGTTCGCTCCCGGCTCGCCGCCGACTTCGCCGGCCGGGCGATCACCAAACAGAACCTCTCCGAATGGTACGCCGGCGGTTACGCCCACTGGTTCGCCCATCGCCAACTCCTCGACGGCGCCCAGCAGATCGTCGAAAACGCCAACGATGTCGCCCCCGATCTGACCCATGAAATCTCCCTCCTCCTTGCCGCCCGACTCGCCCTTGCCGCCAAAAAGGCCCAAACCACCGCCGATCCAGCCACCAAAGCCAAACTCATCTTTCAACTCTGCCGTTCCGTCGCCCGCCTCCGCCGCGCCGAACACACCCGCCAGCGGGTCACCCTCGAACGCCAAAAGGCCGCCGCTGCCACCGGCGATTTCGATGAAGTCATCCAGGCCCGCTTCTACCAATGGATGGAAGACCCCGCCCACCGTGAAAAAGCGTATGGCAAACAACTCACCCCGCTGGAAAAACGCGCCGAAATCCGCCGCAATTTCGGCCTGGACCCCCTCCCTGCCGACCACCCGGACAACGACGACATCAACGACCCCCTCGGCCCCGACGACATCCCCATGAGCTTCTGGCAGGACGTCCTCGAAGCCGAGCCCGTCCCCGACCCAGTGCTGGGCCTGGACGCAATCCCGCCGTTGGTTCCGCCCGACCACCAATTCGCCAGCGAACTGGAGAAGCGGGAAGCCGAAGCCATCCGCTGCCGCCGGGTGGATGCCGTCCGCTGGGCCAAATGGATGGCCCTGGCCCGCCGCCGCGAAGCCGGCCTAGAAACCCCCAAACTCCCGCCCCCCACCATCAAGCGTAAAATCGCCAAAACCACCAGCAACCAGGCACGGAATCGCAATTGCGAAAACTCTCCTGCGAAGGTCGACCCGTGCCAGTCCGGCGACCTTTCCGGCATAGCTGTCAGCGAAGACGAAAGCTCAGTAGCGCGGGCCGCCCACCCATCGAGTCCGCCCACCGGCCTGCCGGGTGACATGCCTTCAGCAAGGGAAGACTCCGTTTCCAAGGAAGTAATCAAGGAAGCGCGGACCCCATTCCCAACCCCATACCCCAACATCGACCGCCTGCCCTCTGTGTACAACTGCGATCCGGACCAGCCGCTACCCCCCACCTTCATGATCCGCCGCTGCGATCTCGACAAACTGGTACGCATAACCCCGCCAGAGACCAACCCCGATCCCGGCGAACCGACCTCCGGACCATGAACTCGGCGCTTTCCATTTTTCCCCGCCGGCTTCCGCATGCCTTCAGTTCAATTCTCCTCGCTTGAAAAAGCCCACCCGGCTTGGGGCAGCGTGTCCACACCCGTACACCAAGCCCCCCTCTTCATTTTTCGCCGTGGGCCTCACTTGAGGTCCCGCAGCCCCGCTCATTGACATCTTAAAACCGGAAAACTCCCCTCCTGGCCGCTGGGTACGGCCCGGCAGGTGCGCCCGCGCACCTGCCGGAGTCGCCCCTTCGGACACTTAATCCAGTTTCCCGCACCAGCGCCGCCGATTAGGATAGCGAAACCACTTTGGCCAACCAGCGAAGTCCAAGCTCCACAAACTTAGTCCAACTTCCTTTTCGTGCCCGCGTGACTTCGGGTGAATGTGCGCCCCCATCTGTTCCCTTTTTGTGTGCATCTTCGCGACTACCGCTATGTTTGTCCGCGTTGACGGTCTTCGGTGCCAGCCACCGATGAGGTTCGCCCTGCCGGTTGCGTGATACGGGCGGTTTTCTTGCGGTGTCCAGACGGGGTTTCTTTTGGGAGACACGGATACTGGGCCGTCTTCGCCAGAAAGCGGGTCTCAAACTCCGAGTATTTCTGGGTACCCAAATGGAACCTCAGCCCCTTCTGAGCTAGCATGAAATCATAGCGATCAATCCATCGGTGCAGATCATCCGCATGGGCGTACAGGAAATTCGCCGCGGATTCACTCACGTCCGCCATCGTTCTGGCCTGGGGAGCCGGGTGCAATGTCCAGACCGCGTAACGGACGCATCCGACCACGCACTTGGTGTCACCGCGCTCCACCGCGGCATAAAACTCACGCTCGACTTGTTGCCAAAGACTTTGGCGGTCTTTGGCTTCAAGGATCGAGTCCCTCAGTCCGGGCAGGCATTCCAGCGCTTTTCCCTTCCATTTGCTCATGGTGCAAGGTCAGGAGAGCGAGCCATGCTGGGCCAGCTCGGGGAGCCGGCTCACGCCTTCAAGCTCTTCAGGTTGAGTTCCCATTTCTCGTTTTCTTTGATGATCTGTTCCCAGGTCACCTCGGTGCGGCGGTAGGCGGCCGTGCGGCCGAGGATGGTGGTCAGGTTGCTGCGGACGCTGTTGGCGACGGTGGTGTTGGCGTAGTCGCCAGTGGTAATCGCCTGGTGGAAGGTGGCGATGTTGTTGATCACTCCGTCCGTGTACAAATTGGTCATCATCCCGCCGTTGAAGGCGTCGTCGCACTGCACTTTCACGGTTCCGAAATAGTGGGTGTCGATGGTGCCTTCCTTGCCATAGGCGCGGCATTCGATGTCGTCCCAACCCTTGCCCGCCTGTTTGGAACTGAAAGTGAGGCGGACGTCATTGGGGAATTCATAGATGACCGAGAAATTGTCCCAGACCCCATTCGGCACCGGGGGACGGGTCCGGCCACCGCGACCCAGGGCGCTCAGGGGAGCGGCGTTTAGGATCCAGCAGGCCACATCAAGGGCGTGGATGTTTTGCTCGGTGATGATGTCCCCGGAGAGGGTGCGATCCGCGCCCCAGCCGCGCAGGCGGACTTCGTCATCCTGCGGGTGTTCGCGGAAGGTGGCATCGACATGACTCCAAATATCGTTGGTCTGATAGCCGGCTTCGGCGGAGAGTATGGGGCCGATGGCGCCGGAATGAACCAGTCGGACGGCCTCCTGATAGGACTTGTGGGCGCGGGTCTGGAAATCGACCAGAAAGACCAGCTTTTTGGCAGTGGCCTGGCGGCCGGATTCAGCAATGGACTGGCAACCGGGAACATCCACCGCAATGGGCTTGGCGCAATAAACGTGCTTTCCCGCCGCGACCGCCGCTGCCGCCTGTTCCGGATGGAAATAAGGCGGGGATATAATGGCCACAGCGTCGAGTTTCTGCTCCAACAAACGCTGGTAAGCTTGCAAGCCGGTGAAGCGACGTTTGGACGGCACGGAAAAGCGTTCGCCGGCGGCATTCGCCCGGTTCGGAAAATAATCGGCCACGGCGGCGAGGTTATAGTGGCCGTTTTTCACAAACAGGTCGGCGATCCAACTGCCGCGACCGCCGCAGCCGATGAGCCCGAGGTTGATTTTGGCATCGTCCGCGGCGGCGGCCCGGCCGAGGTGCGGTGACGCGAGCGCCAGGGAGAGGGCCGAGGCCCCGGTGGTGGCCAGGAATTGACGACGATTAACGGTGGAGGGAGGAGTGGGAGTTTTCATGGAATTTGGAATGGAACATGGGGAACGCAAAATGAGGGGGCGGCCGCGGACGGGTGGGCGCTGGTCTGCGCCGGGGCGGGCTTACATGGGGAATATCTCCTTTAGGAATTTCAAGTTGGCGCGGTAATCCGACACGAGCCCATGAGGAGCGGCGGCTTCGATCTGTATCCAGCCACGGTAGTCGATGTCGTCCATGGCGGCGCGGACTTTGTGAAAATCAATCCGGCCCTGGCCGAGCAGGAAGCCGGCATCCTTGGCGTGGAACTCGCAGATATGGCCTTTCAAGAGCCGGATTTCGCCATAAATGTCGTAGCCCTTGTCCGTGGAATTGCCCACGTCATAATAAACCTGAACAGCGGGGGATCCCACCCGCTCGAGGATGGCGAGGTTTTCGGGCGCGCTGAGGTAATTTTCCAGACCGAGAATGGCGCCCGCCTGCTCCGCCCGCGGCGCGACTTCCTTCAAAAACTCCACGGTGCGATCGGTGCCTTCCTTGTCATCCTTGAGTTCGCCCCGGAAGAACTGGGCCACGAGGATCACCCGGACGCCCAGGGCGCGCACCACCGGGAGGGAATCCATCAACCAAAGGGCGGCCCGGGGATCGCTCTTGAGCGGAATGTTATTCAACTCGGCCAGGGCCAGGGACGAAATGGCCAGCCCGCTTTCCCGCGCGGCGGCGAGGTAAGCCTGCTGCACCGCCGGTTGGCGCAGGTGCATTTTATCCCCCGGACTGCCGAGATTGACTTGCACCCCGTCCAGGCCGATCTCGCGAGCCACGGCAAAGCACGAAGGATCCGCGCGGCCGAGCGACCATTCCGGCGCGCCGATTTTAAAGCCGCGTCCCTCCGCCGCCGCCAGGAGTGGGGCCAGGGTGGAGCCGATGGCCAGGGTGCTCGCGCACCGCAGGGTCCGGCCAATCATCTGCCGGCGGGTGGAGTGGGGATTTAGCGCGTTCGGCAGGTGTTTCATAGGGGTTTCGGGTTGGGTTGACGGTGTCGCTAAAGATCCAGTCCTTCGCCATTGGCCAGCACCCGGTGGCGCTGGCCGCGGCGCCGGCATTCCGCGACGAATTCGTCAGGGGAGGCGGTATTGAATTCGAACAGATCAAAGTGATGGGGCACGGCCAGGCCGGCGCCGATGGCCTGGGCTAGCTCGGCGGCTTCGCGGCCGTTGAGGTTGCCCGCCACCCGGCGTTCCGGGAGATTGCCATTGATGGGCACCAAGGCGAGGTCCGGATGGAAGGGGGCCAGGGAGTCAACCAATTGATCGTGCCCAAGCGTATCGCCGCTGTGGTAAACGGTCCGGCCTGCCAGCCGGGCGACGAATCCCAGAAACCGGCACCGGCCCTGGGCATCGCGCTCAACCGTGTTGTGCGCGGCCGGGATGCCGTGGAATTCCACCCCGGCGATGGTGACGCTTTCACCCGCCTCCACGGTCACGAGCCGCGCGGCGACCGACTCACCCAACCGGCCCAGCACAAAATCCCGATTGGCCCCTCCGATCAACAAGCGGGCGGTCGGATTCGCAGCGAGCAGGGGCAGGAGGGTTTCCGCGTCCAGATGATCGGTGTGATTATGGGAACTGGTGATGACATCAATGCCCGTCAGCCGTTCCGGGGCGATGACTCGTTCCGTAATCCGGGTATGCGGTTTGTCCGTGGCGGCGTATTTGGCAGTCAGCGAATCGGAAAGGTAGGGATCGAAGAGGATGGTGACGGCGGGAGTGTGGAGCAGGAAACCGCTTTGGCCGAGCCACCACAGGCGGGGGCGACCCGCGGACCGTGCGCGGGCGATGTCCGCCAGCAACGCCTCGTCCTTTTGTGCGGCCGGCTTCATTTCATTTCTCTAACCCCAATTCCCGGCGCACGATTTTCACGCCCGCCACGAGATTGGCCAATTTGACCTTTGCCGCCCAGCGCGCTGTCTGGCTCAGTCCGCAATCCGGAGCAAAAACCAACCGGTCCGGGGGCGCATGTTGCAGGCAACGCCGGACGCGTCCGGCGATGTCCTGCGGCGTTTCAATGTAATAGCTCTTCACGTCCACGATGCCCACGGCGGCGTCCATGCGGGTGGTGATCAATTTGACGATCTCCAGTTCGGCGAATTCACGACTGGCCATCTCCACATGCATTTCGTCGCAATGAAAGTCCAGGAAGGCCGGGAACATCGGGGCCAACTGCCGGGGGCCGACGGCGCGGGCCTTGTAGTTGCCAAAACAAAGGTGGGTGCAAACTCGCGTGCGGCCGGTCACCGGTTCGACGGTGCGGTTAAAAATATCGACGAACCGCCGGGGATCCTCGCGGTGCGCGTAGCAACTCATGGAGGGCTCATCCACACTGATTTCGGTGCATCCTGCCGCCACGAGGTCCACGAGCTCCTGCCGCACGATCGGCAGGAGCGCCTCGGTGAGCGCCCAGCGGTCCGGGTATTGGGCGCTGGGCAGCAAGCGGCCGCTCAGGGTGTAGGGGCCGGGAACGCTGGCCTTCAACGTGGCCCGCGAACCCGGGTGACCGGCGGCGACAATGCGTTGCAGGCGTTGGAATTCTGTCACGGCGCCGAGCCCGTGCGGGGCAGCCAACTCCGCCACCACGCGGTGCTTGCCGCGTTGATCATGCGCGGGCGGACCAAACCGTCGGGGGGAAGCCGATTCCAGTTCGAGGCCAGTGAGGTGACCATAGAAGGAAAGGTTGAAATCCAGCCGGGTTTGCTCGCCGTCGGTCACCACGTCGAGCCCGGCCGCGGTCTGATCGTGGAGCGCGGTGATGACCGCGTCATCCTGAACCTCCGCCAGATCGGCCGTTCCGAATTGATCGAGGTGCTGGCAGGCGAATTCCAGCCAGCCGGGAAACGGATAGCTGCCAATGACCGAGGTGCGGAGGGGGCAGGATTTCATGATGGTTTGGTCGGTTGGGCGAGTTTAAGGGACGGACCGGATTCGGCGTACATCCGTGCCATGCGATGCGCGTGCTCATCGTAGGCGGCTTCAAAGATTTCCGTGGCGCGGGCCGCGCCCACCACGGCGGCGGCGCTGAGCACCTTCGGAGGCTGACCAGCGGCGGTGAGGCGCGCCGCGATTTCCGCCTTGAGACAATTGACCAGCAGGCAGCCGCCGAGCGTGGAGCCCGGCGCCACCGGGGTGTCCAGACCGGGAATATGCACCATGGCATCCCCTACGGGCGCGCCGGTGTCGAGGACGAGGTCGGCGAAATCCTGGAGTTTTTTGCCGTCCGGATGGCGGGAGGAACTGGCTTCCGAATGCGCGCGGCTGATGATGGCCACCACCTTCACGCCCTGGGCCTGGAAACCGGCCGCCATCTCCACCGGCACCAGATTGCAGCCGCTGGAGGAAATGATCAGCGCGGAGTCGATCGGGCGCACCGCGAAATTGCGCAGGATGCGATCCGCCAGGCCGCTCACATTTTCGAGAAACATGGCCTGCCGCTGGCCGTTGGCGCCGATGACCAGGTTGTGAAAACTGAGGGACAGTTCCACGATGGGATTGAAACCGGGGAAGGAACCGTAGCGGGGCCACATCTCCTCGACCATGATGCGGCTGTGGCCGGAGCCGAAGACATGCACGAGGCGGCCGGCCAGAATGCTGGCGGCAAACCAATCCGCCGCTTGGTTGATGGCAGTCAATTGGCTCGCCACTCGCTCCGTGAGTTCCCGGGAGCGTTGCAGGTAGGTGGCGGCGGGTGAGCAATCGTTCATGGCGGGGATCATGCGGAAAACCGGAGCGCATTCCAAGCCGCACCATAGGCGGCGGCCCGATCGCCCAGCGCGGCGGGAACCACGGGCACCGCCACCCCGGTCGGACGCCACTCAAAGCGGTCCAGGTATTCCTGCAATGGTTGGAACAGGGCCGGGCCGGCGGCGGCAATGCCACCGCCCAACACCACCCGGGCGGGATCGAAGCAATTGATGAAGGAAGCCACGGCGGCGGCCAGGGCCTGGACGGAGTAAAGCCAAACTTCCCGGGCGACGGGGTTGCCCTCGCTGCTGGCGGCGACGAGGGCGGCGGTGGAGGGGAACTGTCCCGCAGTCCGGCGGAACAGGGTGCATTCGCCAATGGCATCTTCCAGGCTCCCGGGGGTGGACGCGATGTCGAGCGGACCGTTCGGGTTCAGGGACAGATGGCCGAGGTGGCCGGCGCGGCCCAATTGACCGCGCAACAGATGGCCCTCCACTAGGACGGCCCCGCCTACGCCGGTGCCCAGCGTGAGCAGAACCACGTTGGCCAGGCCGCGGGCCGCCCCGCACCATGCCTCGCCCAGCAAAGCGGCATGTGCATCATTGAGCACCGGGACGGGTTGCGCAACGCCGAGGCGGCTTTGCCAGTTCAGTCCCACCAGACCGGACAGTCGACCGGGCATGCAGTGGATGGAAAGCTGATCGGCGGCGGCCAGTCCGGGGGCGGCAATCCCGGTGCTAGTGGGGGCGGCGCCGAGATTCTGTTGCAATTGCTGCCACACCTCCACCACCCGCCCGATCCAGGCCGGCGTGCCATCGTCGCCGGTGGGCACGTTCCGTTGGGCCAGTACCTCCCCCGTGGGCGTGATGGCCAGCCCCTTGATGTTCGTGCCCCCGACGTCAATCCCCACGGCGTAATTCATGACGTTGGTGTTGTCGCGGGATATTGGCCTTCACTGACGCACCAACCGCCGTCCACGCACAGCACCTGGCCGGTGGTGAAGCCCGAGGCGTCGCTCAGGAAATAGACGGCCGCGGCATCCAGGTCGGCGGGTTGGCCGATGCGGCCGCCGGCGAGGGGTTGCTTGGTTTTGATAAAGGCCTGAATGGTTTCATCCCGGGCGGCGCGCTGGGCCATGGGCGTTTCCACCAGCGCCGGTGCAAGAACGTTGAACCGGATTCCCTGCGCAGCGTAGTAGGCCGCGCAGCTTTGGGTGAATCCGGTCACGGCGGACTTGGCGGCGGCATAGGCGTGGGTGGTGAAAAATCGGGGCGAGGGGGAAAAGCCGAGCACGGACCCCATGTTCAGCACGGAGCCCCCGGTGCCCTGGGCGAGGAATTGCCGGGCGGCCGCCCGATTGGATTGGAAAAGGGAGGTGAGATTCAGATTCAAAGTGGCCGCCCACCCCTCGTCCGTGATCTCGTGCAACGGGCCATCCCCCCAGCGCCGCCCGGAACCTCCGGCCACATGATATAACCCATCCAAGCCGCCCCACGCGGCGACGGCTGCGGCGATGGCGTCGGGAGCGGTCTTCGGGTGGGTGGCGTCGCCCGTAATGACGAGGGCGGTTTCGCCGAGTTCGGCCTGAATGGTCGCGACGGTCTCCGGCTTCCGCCCCACCGCCACGACGCGCGCGCCCGCGGCGATAAACGCCCGGACTGCGGAAAGACCCAGGCCGGCGGTACCGCCAATGACGACGATCCGCTTGCCGGCGAGGGCAGTTGACCCGACGCTGGGATGCATGAGGTCATTTTCGCGAGGCGGACGGTGGGGTCAACGGTAATTGTTCACCGGATTCCAACACCGGGGCGCGCAATTTCCGGAGGGCGACGCGAATGGTTGGAGAGCGTCCGATAGTCCGGTTGGCGCGGTGCCACGAGTTCCAACCCCGCTCAGGACTCAGTGCCGGTGGAGACTTTGGGTCGGGGCAAAAGCGGCAGGTGGGGAGGCGAAGCGCGGGGCGGGTTCCCATTCCAGCGCATGTTCCACCACCTGGCGCATTTGCGAGAACCACCAACGGGCTTGTTGCTGGCGCAGTTCGGTTGGGGCCGCCAGGTTGGCGCGGCGGGATTCGGCGAGGCTCAGTTCCAATTGTTGTTGGGCAGTCATGGTTTGACCTTTCAATTTCCACCAGCCTAGCGGTGGGGGTAGGACAGGGATGGTCCAAGGGTGAAAACTGCCAAATATTTCTGCGGTCGGAGCAAAAGCGGAGGTTGGACGGGAAAATGTGCGCTTGCCGGAGGGTGGGGTGACGCTTTAAGAAAACGCCTTCCTGGCAGCCGAACCGATCGCCTTGGCCAAGCGCCAATGGTTATTTGGGAGATTGTCCGGGTTTAAAACAACAACAAATAGGGAACAATATGATGAAAAAAATTGCCGGCTTTCCGGCCAAATCGTTAATCGGCGGCCTGCTGGGAGGCGCATTCCTCCTGGCCGGGACCGGCGCGGTGCGCGCGGAAGACGCCACCGCCGTCAAGGCCCCGTCCCCCTGGACGACCAGTGCCGCTGCGGGGCTCACCCTGACGCGCGGCAATAGCAAGACCTTGCTGGCCACCGCCAATTTGGGCAGCGAGCGCAAGACCGCGGACGACCAGGTTTTGCTGGGCGCGGACGCCACCTACGGGGAAACCTCCGGCGTGAAGAACTCCGAGTCGCTGCATGGTTTCGGCCAGTACAACCGGCAGGCGACGACGGACTTCTATTACGGCCTGCGACTGGATGCGCTGCATGACGCCATCGCGGATGTAAACTACCGCCTGACCCTCGCCCCGCTGGTGGGTTATTATCTGATCAAGCAGACCAACACCACGCTGACCGTGGAAGCCGGTCCGGCGTTCGTTTACCATGAACAGGGCCATATCACCAAGGGCTACGCGACGCTGCGTTTGGGGGAACGCTTTGAACACAAGTTCACGGCCACGACCCGCCTCTGGCAGACGTTCGAAATTCTGCCGCAGGTGGACAAATTCGATAACTATTACATCAATGCCGAAATCGGGGTGGAATCGGCCCTGACCAAACACGTCAGCATGCGGACGTATTTGCAGGACACCTACTACAACATCCCCGCCGCCGGCCGGGAGAAAAACGACATCAAACTGGTCGCGGCCATCGCGTACAAGTTTTAAATCACGTCTCCGCTGCCGCCCGCCCGCCCCATCGGCTTGGGCGGGCGGCCAAGCCCGAGCTCGCCCGCCGTTCGGCAGCGGCGGGATTCGCTATCGCCAAAGCACCAACTTGGTGGCAGGTTGCCAGTGTGAATAAAAAGATCTTGGGCGGGGCCGTTTGCCTGTTGGCGGGATTTGGGGTGGTGCTGGTGGGGTGTCAGGCTACGCGGTCCGGGTATGAAAGTGCACCTTACCAGGTGGTGCGGAAAGCCGGCAAAATTGAGGTGCGGGATTATCCCGTGTTGATGGTGGTGGAAACCACCATGGCGCCGGTGGGGGAAGGCTCGGACCGCAGCTTCAGCAAGCTATTTCGTTATATCACCGGGGGCAACGCCGCTGGTGCAAAAATCTCCATGACCACGCCCGTGTTCATGAACGGCGGGAATTCCTCCAACGCCACGATGGCTTTCGTGCTGCCGGCCAAGTTGTCAGCGGACAAGGTGCCCCAACCCGCCGACGCTTCCCTGCGCGTTCACGAAATGGCGGCCGGCCGGTTTGCGGTACTGCGCTTCCGGGGCGGGCGTAACGCCGCAAACGAGACGGGCTACCGGGGGCAATTGGAGAATTGGCTGGCAGCCGAGAAGCTGCCCGCTTTGTCGGGCCCGATTTATGGCTACTTCGATCCGCCCTGGACGCCGCCGTTTCTCCGGCGTAACGAAGTGATGATCCGGATCGCCCCGGGCCACCCCTGAGGGGGCCCGCACCAGCCATTTGCGGGCTCCGGCGATTCAGGATTTGGGATTGCTTTCGGCATTTGCCCGGCCTATGATCCCAATCAGATTCAATTGACTTCATGCCGACAAGGTCGTTCGGCAAATTGACATGAACCTCAGCCAGATTAATCGAATCCTGGCCGGATTCCGGCGGCAACTGGATGATCCGTTCGTCCTGGTCGGAGTTTTTCTGGTTCTCCTCGTCCTCGTGGTCATCGGGGGGCTTTACCTGAATGATTTGCTGAAACGAAAACGACGCCACCGGCGGCGTCACCGTTTTCAAAAAGCCATGGAGCGCGCCAAACGGAAGGAGCAGGCGGCCGGGGCCCGCGAGGATTCCCGGTAACCTTTTTCCCGGGCGGATCGTCCAATGAAGGGTTAAGTTGTTTGCTGTAGGCCCGCACTGGGTGGTGCGGGCCTTTTTATCCCCCCCGACGATCCCGTCGGTGGGACCGGTAAAAAAAGCGGAAAAAGTGCTTGCCATCGCCAAAATGGTTGCTACCTTCTCCCTTCCTTTTAAACGGAAAATGATTTATGTCAAAGATTTGTGAATTGACCGGCACCGGTTCGATCAAAGGCAGCCATATCTGGCGCAGTGGTAAAGCGAAGAAGAAGGGCGGCATCGGCACGCACGTCACCGCGATTACCAAGCGGCGCTTCATGCCGAACCTGCAACGGGTCAAGGCCGTCGTGAACGGCGAAGTGCGCTATATCCGCGTTACCGCGGCCGCCATCAAGAAGGGGCTCGTTGTGAAGGCCCCCCGTCGCACTTGGAAAAAGGGTGACGAGAAGAAAGTCGCCGCCAAGGCTTGATTGCCTGGCTTGCCAGACGGCAGGCCATCGACATTGGTTTTGAAGGTGGTCCCTCCGGGGACCATCTTTTTTATTTGCCCTTTTGGTGGTGCATGCTGATCCGCTTGAGTTCGCGGGCCGACTCCCGGTTTTTCAAATCCTCGCGCTTGTCATATTCGACTTTGCCTTTGCCCACCGCCAACGCCACTTTGACCTTGCCGTTCTTCCAATAAAGCGAGAGGGGGAAGATGGCGTTGCCCTTGACCGAGCCCAGGCCGAATAATTTACGAATCTCGGACTTGTGGAGCAGCAGTTTCCGAACGGACTTGGGAAGGTGGTTTTGCCGGTTGCCCATCGCGTACTCGTCGATGTGGGCATTGTGTAGGAAAATCTCGTCTTTTTCGACCCGGGCGAAGGCATCAGACAACTGGCCACGACCCGCACGCAGAGATTTGACTTCGGTACCGTGCAGGACGATACCGGCCTCAAAAGTCTCCAGGATGTGATAATCCCGGCGCGCTTTGGAGTTGCTCAGGATTTCAGACATAAACCAAAAGGACCGGAAGGGTGCTTCCGGTCAGCTGCCAAACCGACGGAGGAGTGCGTCCTCCGATCAATGCTTCTTTTTCTTCTTGGTAGCGGCGGTCGGCTTGTCCACTTCGACCGGTTCGGGGAGATCCCAACCCATCTTGCCTTCCACCAATTCGGTCAAAGCGATGTCAGCAGCGCCGAGTCCCGTGACGTCCATGATCAAGGGACGGCTGGCCGAGCCACCGCCCGAGTTCAATTGGCGCACGCGCCGCGATACGAGATTGATCAGAACGTTGGGGTTGCCAACCTTCTCCAATGCTTTTTTACAGAGTTCAGCGTTCAAGGTGTAATATATGTTCCCGACCCGAGTCCTTCAGAATAAGCGGTTACGCCGTGAACGCAACATAAATATTTGCACTCGGCGCTTGCTTCCGGGGTGGCCGTTCGCTTAAAAAACCGCCCATGCGACCAGCCAAAGTCCCCGCCGCCCCCGCCGTTTCCGGCCCGACCCGGTTCGATCTCACCGATTTTCTGACGACGCGAACTGCCGCCGTCAATGCTGCCCTTGCGGGCTTTCTCCCCCGGCCGACGGCCAAACCGGCGACGATTCACCGGGCCATGCATTATTCGCTTTTCGCGGGCGGCAAACGGATGCGGCCGGCCCTTTGTCTGGCGGCCGCGGCCGCCTGCGGGGGGGAGGAGCAGGAGGCCATGCCCCTGGCATGTGCCGTCGAATGCATCCACACCTACTCCCTGATCCATGACGATCTGCCGTCCATGGACAACGATGATTACCGCCGGGGCAAGCTGACCAACCACAAAGTCTTCGGGGAAGGCGTGGCGGTATTGGCCGGGGACGCGCTGCTGACCCAGGCTTTTGAGATCGTGGCCCAGGCCCGCGGCTGGCCGCGGTACGCCCACGGTCAATTGGTGCTCGAAGTGGCGCGCGCCTCGGGCTCGCTGCAACTGATTGCGGGGCAGGTGGCCGATTTGGAAGGAGAGGGGAAGAAAATTTCCGCAGCGCAGCTCCGCTACATCCATGAGCGCAAGACCTCGGCGCTGCTCTGCTGTTCGACGCGCCTGGGAGGAATGAGCGCCAATTGCACCCCCGCCCAGCTCGCGGCCTTGACGGACTTCGGCTACCATGTCGGGCTGGCCTTCCAGATCATCGACGATATTCTGGATGTGACCCAGACCAGCGAACAATTGGGCAAAACGGCGGGGAAGGACACCGCCGCCCAAAAGGCCACGTACCCCGCCATCATTGGGCTGGAAAAATCGCGGAAAATCGCCGCGAAATTGACGGAACGGGCCTTTGGAGCGCTCCAACCATTTCGCGGCCGGGCGGTGGCCTTGGAAGCCCTGGCGACCTATCTGCTCGAGCGCAACAAATAAACGGGGGCGGGCTTACGCCCCCTCCGCACCGCCGTCGGCGTAATAGGAATCGACCTTGGCGCCGACATCCTTGTAGCCGATGTCCACCTCGTAAATCTGTTCAAATTGCTTGAGCGCTTCCTCGCGTTTGCCCATTTTTTCCAGCACGCAGCCGAGGGTGTAGGTGAGTTCCTTCTTCTCGTCGTCAAACACCAACTTCTCCTTCAAGGCTTCCTGGAGACGCCGCGAAGCCATCTCGTTCATGCCGCGTTTGGCGAAGCATTGGGCCAGATGGTTCATCGCCTGGATCCGGCGATGGGGGTTGCTCTGGGCTTTTTGAAATTCCGGGATGGCTTCGGTCACTTTGCCCGCTTCCAGCAGTAGTTTCCCCAGCTCAAAACGGATTTCCAGGTCGGTCGGATATTGGTCGGCGCGCTGCTGGCATTCGGCCAGCTGGAAGGCGATCCGCTCCGCTTTGAGTTGGGCGGCCCGCTCCGTGTAATCAGTCGCGTTCGGGTCCAGCTTGGAAATGGCCAGGTCCAATTTGCGCAATTTGATCTCCCCGACCCTTCGTTGCAGGGAGGCGTCATTGCCGGCATCGGCGGCGGCGATCTTTGCGTAGTATTCCAGGGCCCGGTCGTAATCGGCCTTTTCCACATACAAATCGCCCAAATCCTTCAAGGATTTCAGGTTTCCCGGTTCGGTCTTCAATCTGGCTTCGCGTTCGCGGATCAACCGGTCCGTGACGTCCTCCGCCTTGACCTGGCGTTTTTCCTGCTCCAGCGATACCGCTTCCTCCTTGTTTTTGAGGATGTCCCGATAGGAGCCGCTGCCGTCAGCCAAAGCCCCGTAACCGCCCTCGTCCATGGTCTTGTTGGCCGAAATATTCTTCAGAGCCATGGAGATTTCGTTGTCCATGGGGTATTCGCGCTGCAACGCGGCGAGGACCTGTTCCGCGCGGGTCTTTTCGCCCGCCAGGCTGTGGGCCTCGGCCAGGCGCAGATTCAAGGCTTTGTCCTTGGGGGACTGTTTGGTGAGAATCTCCAGGGACAACAAGGCGGTCTGGGGCAGATCGGCGGCGAGGGCCGCCTCGGCCAGCAGGTTGTGGCCCCCGGCGCTGGTGGCGTCGCCCGCGATGATCTGTTCGGCAATGGCGATGGCCTCAAGGGGATCCCGGCGCAGGGCGAGTTGCCCCTTGGCGAGCAGTGGGGAGGAACTGGCACTGGAGAACATTTTCTTGAAGTAACCCCGGCCGGCTCCGGCTTTTTGCATTTGCGCCTGGCGGAGCAATTTGCGGATTTCGAAGACCCGCGGTTCCTGCGTCAGCACCTGGGTAAACAATTCCACCGCGTAGTCAAAATTCTCCCGTTGCAGGGCATCCTGGCCGCGGTTGTAGAGCATCCGCAAATCCCGGGATAGTTCAGTCACACTTTTCTCTGGCATGGCCATAACCTGCCAGGAATTGGGGCGCAGATCCACTCCAATTAATATCGACGCGGAGGGCGTGGCACTGCTACAAACTTGCCCGTCCCATGACTTTATGACAAAGCAACGCTGGTTGCGGATCATCCCCGTGGCCTTGATCATGTACACGATTTCGTACGTGGACCGGACCAACATCTCGCTGGCCCTGGACCCGAAGATTTCGACCATGATGCGGGACCTGCTCATGGATGACAAATTGAAGGGGGAGGCGGCCGGGATTTTCTTTTTTGGTTATGTGCTGTTGCAGATTCCCGGCGGATACCTGGCCACGCACTGGAGCGCCCGCAAAATCATCAGCATTTTCCTGGTTGCCTGGGGGATTTGCGCGGTGGGCTGCGGCCTGGTGGGCACGTTCCGGCAGTTTGAGGTGACGCGGTTTTTCCTGGGGGTGGCCGAGAGCGGGGTGTTTCCGGCCACGACCGTCCTCCTGGCGAACTGGTTCCCGCGCGCCGAGCGCGCCCGGGCCAACGCTTATTGGAATTTATGCCAACCCCTGGCGGTGGCGGTTTCCGGCCCTTTTAGCGGCTGGTTGCTGGGGCTCCATGACAAGGGCTGGCTGGCGCACACCCTGGCGGCGGTCTCGGCGCCTTTCACCGACAGTTTGCAGGGACCCTGGGGGTGGCGGCAGATGCTCGTGCTGGAAGGGGCCCTGCCTTTTGTGTGGCTGCCGATCTGGTGGTACTTCATTCGTGACCATCCCCGGGAAGCTCCCTGGATTTCCGTGGAAGAACGCACCTACCTGGAAACCACCCTCCGGCAGGAGGCCGCCCAGTCGGAACTGGTCAAGGGCAGTCCGCTCTGGCGGAAGTTGGCGAATCCGACCGTGCTGGTGATGGTGGCAATCTACTTTCTGCACAATTGCGCCGCCTACGGATGTATGACTTTTTTTACCAGCACCTTGAAGGACCGGGGGTACACGCCGCTGGAGTATGGCATCCTCTTTGCAGTGCCCTACGCCGTGACCGCGGTGATCATGGTGCTGAACTCCCGGCACTCTGACAAAACCCGGGAGCGGCGCGGACATGCGGCGTTTGTTTACGCACTCAGCGGGGTCTGCCTGATCTTGAGTGTATCCCTTGAAAAAAAGCATTTTTGGCTTTCCTACGGGCTGATGTGCCTCGCGATTCCCGGGCCGTTCGCCGCGATGGCGCCCTTCTGGGCCATTCCCAGCGAAGTACTGCCGCGCAGCGTCCTGGGGTTGGTCGTGGGCATTGTCAATGCCGTCGGCAATATCGGCGGCTACGCCGGTCCCACGCTGGTGGGCGGGCTGATGAAGGAGTATCAAAGCATCCGGCTCGCCTTTGGCGTGCTGGGATTCGGCATGATTGTGGCTGCCGGCCTCTGCTTTCTCCTGCCCAAGTCCATCCCCGCGAGCGGGACTTCCCCTTTACCCGAACATCCCTAAAACCACCGTTTGTTTGCTTTAACCCCTTATGAAACTCTGTCGTTTTTACTCTAATTCCGGGGCCGTCCATGTGGGCCTGACCGAGGATGGAATCACCCTGAGTGATTTGACCGCCGCCGGCGTCCCCAGCCTGACTTCGCTCCTGGAAAGCGCTGACGTCGCGGAAAGCCTCCGCGCCCTTCGCCAGGCCAACCCGCCTTCACTGGAAGTGGCCAAACTTCGTTTCACCGCCCCGGTGGAACAGCAGGAGGTCTGGGCGGCGGGCGTCACCTATTTGCGGAGCAAGAAGGCCCGGATGGAGGAGTCGGATTTCAGCGCCACCGCGTATGACCGGGTGTATGAGGCGGAGCGGCCGGAGATTTTTTTCAAATCCCTGGCCCAAAAAGTCGTGGCCACGGGTGAGCCGGTCGGCATTCGCCGGGATGCCCGCTGGAATGTGCCGGAACCCGAACTGGCGCTGGTGCTGAATTCCCGCGGCCAGATCGTGGGGCATACCATTGGGAATGATATGAGTTCCCGGGATATTGAAGGTGAGAACCTGCTCTATTTGCCGCAGGCCAAGGTTTACCACCGCTCTTGCGCCCTGGGACCCTGGATCCGCGTGGGGGTGGGGGAGGCAGCCGCCCGCAATTGGAAAATCGGCATCACCATCCGCCGGAACGACGAGCCGGTCTTTGCGGGGGAAACCACGGTTGGCCAGATCAAGCGCGGGTTTGCGGAACTGGCCGGTTTTCTGTTTCGCAGCCAGTTGTTTCCGGATGGGGCGGTCCTGCTCACGGGCACCGGAGTGGTGCCGGCGGAGACTTTCACGCTCGCTGAGCAGGATGAGGTGACCATCACCATCGACGGAATCGGCCAGTTGCAAAACCGCGTCGCGATCGTCTAAAGCGCCGGGGTGCGCGGGTTCAGGCCTCGGCCCCAAATTTCTCAAAATCGTCCCGGGCGGCGCGGGTGAGGGGCAGGGATTTAACCCGGCGGAGTTTGAGATCGAGGTCCTCTGCCAAGGGACGCAGACCGGCGAGGAGCGTCGCTGAATCAAGATTGACGCTCTTCGGCCTGCAGCCGGTGTTTTTCATGGCTTTGATCAAAACCTGCACAGCCGTTTGATTCAGGCTCTGTTCGGGCGGGGTAAGTTGGTAGGCCAGCACTGCTCCGCCGGGCGCTTCAAGTGCCAGCGCCATTTTGCAAAAATAAGGGCGGGGCGGGGCGTGGATCGGCATGGGTGAGTAAAACGCGCTCAATTCCCAAGCGGGGGACGCGGAACGGGGCAGGGCCCGGAGACCGGCCAATTCGAATGCGCCGATGGCGCTGGATGGTTCGGACGGCGGAGGCGCGGGGACCAGCGTGTACCATTCCAGTTGGTTCACCGTGAGCGGTTCGGTGACGGTTTGGGGCAGGAAGGCGAACTCGTTTTCCTGTCGTCCGACAAGGATCCCGGGGTTGTCCCGAACCAATTGGGCAAAACCAAGAGCTTTGCGCAGGTCATCCAACAATTGGCGCGCCTCGGTGGCATCCACAAACCAGGGCAGGTAACCGGGTTTGTGGCTTTGAAATTCCGGAAAGCGTTTGGGGGAACCAGGCGGTGGGGGCAATTTCAGTTGCGCGAGCAGGGCGTGATCCTCCACTCGCAATTCCGCGCGCGGAACAAAATCAACGAGGCAGGCATCCTGGCGAAAGGCGATTTCATCACTGGCGGGATCAATTTCACCTGCCAGCAATCCCAGCAGGACGTTGGCCCCCGCCGTGCCGCGGTAGCTGGCCAAACCATATACTTCCCCCATGGCGCCCAGTACGGAGACCAGGCGGACGCCGTGCTCGTTGTTGATGCCCAGGATTACCGCGTCACTCATCCACCGCCAGGGGGCCTGCTCCTGAAAGGCCTGCGCGGCGACATACAATTCCCGCCATAATTCCAACGGCACTGGCGGCGGGAGCGGCCCCGGAGGGCGTGGTGCTTTGGGCATGCCGCGGTTCCGTGGGCCGGTGCGCCGGGCGCACCGGCCGGCGTGGTTGCTTAGGCCTTCCAGACCTGACCCGGCGCCGTGGGCACGTCCGCCATGGCATTGCGGGAATCCACGATGCTTCCCGCCCAGGCGGCCAATTCGTGATAATTGACCGCCTTGTGGGCGGTGCAAATGACGACCGTGTCAAAGGCGGCGATGGTTTCCCGGTTCCAGTCGACCGAGGCGACGCCGGTCCAGTGGCTGTGCTCGCGGGTGGGCCGGATGACCGGCACATGGGGGTCGTAATAAGCCACTTCCGCGCCGCGGGCTTTCAGCAGGTCCAGCAGGATGAAGGTGGGCGATTCGCGCATGTCGTCCACATCCGCCTTGTAAGCCAGCCCGACCAGGAGAATCTTGCTGCCATTGACCGCCTTTTTGGCGGCGTTCAGGGCTTCCGCGGTGCGGTTTACCACGTAATCAGGCATGGCGGTGTTGATCTCGCCCGCGAGCTCGATGAACCGGGTTTGCTTGCCGAACTCCCGCGCTTTCCACGTCAGGTAGAAGGGATCGATGGGGATGCAATGGCCACCGAGGCCCGGGCCGGGATAAAAGGCCATGAACCCGAAGGGTTTGGTCTTGGCGGCGCGGATGATCTCCCAGATATCCAGACCCATGGCGGCGTACACCACCTTGAGTTCGTTGACGAGGGCAATGTTGACACTGCGGAAAATGTTTTCCAGCAGCTTGGTGGCTTCCGCCGCCCCGCAACTGGAGACCGGGATGACCGTTTTGATGGCCCGGCCATAAAGCGCCACGGCTTTGGCCTGACAGGCGGGGGTCATGCCGCCAACAACTTTGGGAATCTCGGCGACCTTGCTGGCCGGATTACCCGGATCTTCGCGTTCCGGGGAGAACGCCAGGTGGAAATCGACGCCGGCCTTCAAGCCGGAAAGCTTTTCCAAGACGGGACGCAGGTCGCCCTCCGTCGTTCCGGGATAGGTCGTGGATTCGAGCACGACCAGGCAACCCTTCGCCAGATAGGGCCCGATGGATTCACCGGTATTGATGATGTAGGAGATGTCGGGCTCCCGGTTCTTGTTCAGCGGGGTGGGCACGCAGATGATCACCGCTTCGACTTCGCCAATGCGCTTGAAATCTGCGGTGGCCGAAAATTGCCCGGCCGTGACGGCGGCGCTGATCGTGCTGCTCTCAATGTGCTGAATGTAGCTGCGGCCGGCGTTGATCTGTTCGACCTTGGAGGGGTCCACGTCCACACCCAGGACTTGGACGCCCGAACGGGCAAACTGCAGCGACAGGGGAAGACCGACGTAGCCCAAACCGACAATGGCGATTTTCATGATTAAATTAATGGCGCGAAATCTTAGTAATTGGCGCGGTTACAGTGCCCATTTGGCGGGGTTTTGCAAGGAAAATTCCCGTGTCAGCCGGTCTCGCCAGGTCTCCCAAGGCCCCGGGGCGGAGAGGCTTAGGGGCGATTCGGGCGCTGCTCCCCGGGGGCGGATTCCTCCGCTTTTGGCCGGAACAGGGGTAAGGCAATCCGCCAGCGAATCCCCGCCAACCGCAGGAGCAGGGTGGCCGCCACGCCCACCATCATATTGGTCCGCGCTGCGGTTTCCCACGATTCCAGCAGGATATAAAATGAGGCGCCGCCGAAAGCGGCGGTGGCATACAAATAGATGTGCCTGCG
This sequence comes from uncultured Pedosphaera sp., assembly GCA_903918755.1. Lineage (GTDB taxonomy): Bacteria > Verrucomicrobiota > Verrucomicrobiia > Limisphaerales > Pedosphaeraceae > CAIXFN01. The sequence goes on along the minus strand of CAIXFN010000028.1, from coordinate 128,929 downwards.
GAAGACCAGCGGAATTTCCCCGATCAATAGATCGCGGGCGATCCCGCCCGCCACGCCGGTGATCACTCCCATGGCCACGGCGACCACGGCGGCGGGAGAATGGCTCATCCCTTTTTGCGTGCCGATAATGGTGAACAACGCCAGGGCAAAGGCATCGGCCACCAACAGGACCAGCATCGGCAACGCGTGAAAGCGCACCAGGTAGAAGGTCAGAATGGCCGTGACGGCCGCATTGACGAGGTAGCGCGGGTCATGAATCCAGAACACTGGGGTGCTGCCCAGCATCAGATCCCGTAGCGTTCCGCCACCCAGGGCGGTCACCAGCGCCAGCACCACGACCCCGAAAAGGTCGATCTGTTTACCCCGGGCCGCGAGGACTCCGGTTATGGCGGAGACCGCCACGCCGAAATGTTCCAGCAAGTACTGCATCTTAGCGGCAGTACGGGGTCACCGGTTTTGCGGCGCGAAGCCACGGCATCCGCCCGCGAATCAAGCCGCCGCGTGCGGTTGGATGATCCAGTCGTAGCCCTTTTCTTCCAATTCCAGAGCCAATTCCTTGCCGCCGGTGCGGACGATTTGCCCGTTATACAAAACGTGCACGAAGTCCGGGATGATATAATCCAGCAACCGTTGGTAGTGGGTGATGACCAGTTGGGCGCTGTCCGGCCGCTTGAGGCGGTTGACGCCGGTGGCGACAATTTTGAGGGCGTCGATGTCGAGGCCGGAATCGGTTTCGTCGAGAATCGCCAGCGCGGGTTCCAGCACGGCCATTTGAAAGATCTCGTTCCGTTTCTTCTCCCCGCCGGAAAAGCCGGCATTGACGGGGCGTTTCAGCAAATCCTCGTTCAACTCGAGCAATTTCATCTTGTCCTTGACCACCTGGAGGAATTCCAACGCATCGAGTTCCGGCAGCCCGCGGTGTTTGCGGACTTCATTCAGCGCGGCTTTCAAGAAATAGGTGCTGTTCACGCCGGGAATTTCCACCGGGTATTGGAAGGCGAGGAAAACGCCTTCGCGGGCGCGCACTTCGGGGTCCATCTCGAGCAGATCCTGCCCGCGAAACAGGACCGTACCGCCGGTGATGTCGTAACCATCCCGGCCCGCCAGGATGGCCGCCAGCGTGCTTTTGCCGCTCCCATTGGGGCCCATGACCGCGTGGACTTCGCCCGCGTTGATGGTGAGGTTGATGCCTTTGAGGATTTGCTTGTTTTCGACTCCGGCCTGCAGATTCTTGATTTCCAGCAACGGTTGATTCATTGGTTCCATTTCCATTTCAAATTGAGAGAATACCCTCCCGGGATGGCGAAGCCAATCCCGGAGGGGCCAGGGGCGCGTGACCCCGGTCAGTTGGCTTAACCGACGCTGCCTTCCAGGCTCACGCCGAGCAGTTTTTGCGCTTCCACCGCGAATTCCATCGGCAGTTCGCGGAACACTTCCTTGCAGAAGCCATTCACGATCATGTTCACCGCATCCTGGGTGGCGATGCCGCGCTGGTTGCAATAAAAGATTTGGTCCTCGCCGATTTTGGAGGTGGATGCCTCGTGTTCCACCTGGGAGGAGGTGTTTTTGACTTCGATGTAGGGAAAGGTGTGCGCGCCGCATTTATCTCCGACCAGCAGGGAATCGCACTGAGAGAAATTCCGCGCCCCGGAAGCGCTCTTGAGGATCTTGACCTGACCGCGATAGCTATTCTGGCCCCGACCCGCCGAGATGCCCTTCGAAATGATGGTGCTGCGGGTGTTTTTGCCAATGTGGATCATCTTCGTGCCGGTGTCGGCCTGCTGGTAATTGTTAGTGAGCGCCACCGAATAAAATTCGCCCACCGAATTGTCGCCCTGCAGCAGCACGCTGGGATACTTCCAGGTGATTGCTGAGCCGGTTTCGACTTGGGTCCAGGAAATCTTGGAGCTGGCGCCGAGGCACTTGCCCCGTTTGGTCACGAAATTGTAGATGCCACCCTTGCCGTTTTTGTCGCCCGGGTACCAGTTCTGAACGGTGGAATACTTGATCTCGGTTTTCGTGCCCAGGGCGATGAGTTCCACTACGGCGGCATGGAGTTGGTTCTCGTCGCGCATCGGGGCGGTGCAACCCTCCAGGTAGCTGACATAGGCGCCTTCCTCCGCGACGATCAGGGTGCGCTCAAACTGGCCGGTGTTGGCGGTGTTGATCCGGAAATAGGTCGAGAGCTCCATCGGGCAGCGAACCCCTTTGGGGATGTAGCAGAAGGAACCGTCGCTGAAAACGGCGGAATTCAGGGCGGCGAAAAAATTGTCCGTATAGGGCACCACGGAGCCGAGGTACTTCTCGATCAATTCCGGGTGCTTTTGCACCGCTTCCGAAAAGGAGCAGAAGATGACCCCGTGTTTGGCCAATTCCTTCGAGAAGGTGGTGGCCACGGAAACGCTATCCACCACGGCGTCCACGGCCACACCCGTGAGCCGCTTCTGCTCGTTCAACGAGATGCCCAGCTTGTCAAAAGTCTTGAGCAATTCCGGATCCACTTCATCCAGGCTGCCGAGCACCTTTTTGGGCTTGGGGGCCGCGTAATAAATCGAAGCCTGGTAGTCGATGGGGGGATAATGCGCCTGCTGCCAGGTCGGTTCCTTGAGGGTGAGCCAATGGCGGTAGGCTTTCAAACGCCATTCCAACATGAACGGCGGTTCGTTCTTCTTCGCGGAGATCAGGCGCACCACATCCTCGCTCAAGCCGGGCTTGATCGTGTCGGTTTCCACATCGGTGACGAAACCGTACTGGTACTCTTTGTTGACAAACTCCTCAATCGTGTCGGTCGCGGTGCTCATAAAAAATCAGAAAATCAATTGTTGGCTGTGGCAGCGGTCGTCTTGAGGCCGCAATCGCGGCATACGCCGCGCAGGGAGATCTCCACCTGTTTGACTTTGAATCCCGCCGGGATGTGGCAACCGTTTCCGGCCGGGCCGTCGACAAAGTCGATGTCAAAAATCCCGTTGCACTCCTCGCAATAGAAGTGGCAGTGCTCCTTCATGTTCGGGCAATAGCGGGTGGCTCCCCGATCCAGATTCACGTGGCGGATCAGCCCGCATTTCACGAGCGCGTCCAGGCAGTTGTAAACCGTGGCCATGGAGATGTCGGCCATGCCGGTCTTGGCGCGGATGAAAACCTCCTCCACGGTGGGATGGTCCCGCTTTTGCATCAGCACGTCATAGACATGCTGGCGCTGGGGCGTGAACCGGAATCCACTGGTCGCCAAACGGTGGTTTAGCGAGGTTTCGATTTTGGCATGGTCATCAGCACTCATTACGCCTACATTTTATGACGTTTCCACAACTTGTCAATATTTGGAATAATTCTAAATCTCATTAAGGTGTGAAGCGGCCGTTTGATTGCCGGAACGGGCCAATTTCCCCATTGCCTTCCCGGCCCACCTGAAGCACGTTCCGGGCATGCCGTTGCGCCTGCATCCGCGCGGGGCCGGAGGTCCCGGCCATTCCGCATGAAACCCTCCTTACCGATCGTCTTTGGCCTGGAAACGGAGATGGGAATCGCCCGGGACGGGGACGAGCACCTGGACGTGGTGGCGGAATCCATTGCCCTGGTTCGCAGTGCCGCCGCGCCGGGCGTGCTGATGCGGTGGGATTACGAAAGCGAGGATCCTCATGCGGATATGCGGGGCTTTCATGTGGATGAATTGCGGCAGGACACCGACGAAGCCAATTACTTCGCCCAAGACACCCAGCGGGAACTCAGTTACGTGGAGATCAAGAGCGACTTGGTGCTGGCGAACGGAGCCCGCTTTTACAATGACCACGCCCATCCCGAGTATTGCACGCCGGAGTGTTCCACCTTGGATGAACTGCTGGCCCAAGATCGCGCGGGGGAACGCTTGCTGATGGCCTGCGCGGAAAAGCTTTCGGTCGAGCGCGGTCAGACAGTGCGGCTCTACAAGAACAACACCGATTTCCGGGGCCACAGCTACGGTTGCCACGAGAACTATCTGCTCCCGCGCTCGCTGCCTTGGGCGCTGCTGGCTCAGGGCGTTCAGGCTTTCCTGATCACCCGGCAGATCTTCGCCGGCGCCGGCAAGTTCGGGGTGGAAACGGAGGATCATTTCCTCCGGCCGGATTTTCAGATTGCCCAACGCAGCGATTTTTTCAGTGAACTGCAAAGCGTGGACACGATGCAGCGGCGGCCGATCGTGAACACGCGGGATGAACCGCACGCGAACCCGCAACGGTTCCGGCGGTTTCATGTCATCATCGGGGATGCCAATATGTCCCCCTTCGCCACCCGGTTGAAAGTCGGCACCATGGCCCTCGTTTTGGAGGCCATCGCGCGGGAACCCTTCCGGTCGTGGCCGCGGCTGGCCAATCCGCTGGCCGCCTTGCCGGCGATTTCCCGGGACCCGACCTTTGGTTGGCCGGTGGAATTGTCGGGGGGTGTCGCGAGCACTGCGGTGGCCGTCCAGCGGGAGTATCTCGCGGCGGTGCGACAGACTTGCGATTTGAGCGCGCCCGAGACCGCCGCCCTGGTGGCGGATTGGGAACTGGTGCTGGAGGATTTGGCCACCGATTACCGGCGGTGCCGGGACCGCCTGGACTGGGTGGCCAAGTTGCTGATGGTCCGGGAATTTCAGGCGGATCAAAATCTCGAATCCGCTGACCCGTGGTTGCAAAGCCTCGATTTGGAATACCACCGGTTGGACCCGGCGGCCGGATTATATTACGCCCTGGAGCAGGCTGGCGGCATGCGGGGCGTGCCCGCGGAGGCTGCGGTGCGCCGGGCACTGAGTGAACCGCCCGCGACCACCCGGGCTCTGGTGCGCGGCAAATGCATCCAGAAATTTCGTGGCCAGGTCGAAGCGGCCCAATGGGATCACATCACCTTGCGCGGTGCGAAGGGGCCGGTGCGCATTTCTCTGCTGGATTTATTCGCGCCGGAGGACATTTCGCGTTATGCTGAGATCATTGAACGGGCGCGGACCCCGGATGATTTGCGGATGTTGCAATAAATGTCATAGTTGAATCACTTTTATGCCCGACCAAGCTCAAAAGACGCGCCCGGCCGGACCCTCCGGTCCCGGTGGCAGTGGTGACGGACCCGGCAGTCCCAAGGTGGATAAGCCCAATACCGAGGAGTTGTTGAAGCGGATGCGCAAAGTGGATCCGGATCAGGCCAAGCGCTATCGTCAGCGCACCGGTCAATGAACGCCGCCCCTAGGATGGCAGGGGATTTTTTGTCCCTGTTAACCGCGCAAAAGCTGGCCCCACTGGCGGCTCCCTCCACGAATGCCCCGACGGAGACCCAGGCCACCACGGTTTTTGCCTTTCATTATGCCGACGGGGTCTTGATGGCCGGGGATCGCCGGGCCACGGCGGGTAATTTGATTGTGACGGACCGCGTGGACAAGGTGTTGGAAATTGACGCCACCTCGCTGCTTGCCATTGCGGGCGTGCCGGCCACCGCATTCGAGATGGCGCGGGTGTTGCAAACCTCCTTTGAATATTACCGGCGCAGCCAACTGCAACCGTTGAGCCTGCCGGCCAAGGTGCGCGCCATCGCGCGCCTGCTCCGGGAAAACCTGCCCATGACGATGCAGGGCGTGGGAGTCGTGGTGCCGCTCTTTGCCGCATTGGATCAATCCGTGACCCCGGCCAAACCGCAAATCTACTTCTACGATCCCCTGGGCGCGCAGTTTCAAGCGGTGGGCCATGTGGCCTCGGGTTCGGGATCCGGCACCATCCGCAGCATCATGAGCTTTCAGGAGCAATACGGTACGCCGCCGCCGTCCCGGATGAGCCTGCCGGAGGCGGTCCGGTTTGCCCTGCGGCTGCTCATGGTGGCCTCCGAGTTCGATTCCGCCACGGGCGGGGTGAATCCGGCCAATCGCAGTTTTGCCACCATCAAGCTACTGGGGCCCACGGGAGTGAGCACGGTGGGGGATGAACAACAGGCCGAATGGCTCGCCCTTTGACGCATGACTGAGGAACCCTATCGGTGGCTGGAGGCGGTGGCGAACCGCCGCGAATACGTCCGCGATCAACTGCGGGGCGGGTCACCCGCCTTTGCCGCGAGTCTGCCCGAAGGCATTCTGTTGCTCGGGGTCGGGGGCGGTCAAACCAAGGTCTTCGAATTGTTCGACCGCCAGGCGCTCGCGGGTTTGGGCCACCCGGCGGACATTGAGCGGATCCGTCAGGCTGCGATTGATGCGGCGCATACCGAGGCTTTCACCCGGGCGCCAGAGGATGTCAGCCTGCGGCGCCTGGTGAGTTTCGGCCTCAGTCCGCAACTGAAGACCAACTTTGAACAGATCTTTACCGCCCCGTTCCTGATAGAACTGCTGCTGGCGGAACTAGGAACCGCCCCGGCGAATGACTCCCTGATCCGCCTCCATTTTGACGGCGGTTTCCGGCAACAACACGGCGGAGTCATGGTGGTGGCCAGCCAGTCCGAGACGGAGGCCGCCGCCCAGGCGTGGCTGAGCCGGGAAACCGCGGGACTGACGCAGCGCGCGGCGGTCGCGGAGTTGTTCCTGCAAGCCTGGTGGCTGCTGGTGGAAAACAAACCCTTTGGCGAGGCCCTGCCGCCCGAAGCCGAACGCCGGGCGGGATGGCGGGCGGCCGTCCTCGAGAAGGATCGGGTGGTGGAAATCGGCTGGCTGGCGCGGGCCGGGACGCGGACCGCGCGTTATGAAGCGGTCGATCGGGCGGGTCTGGGGTTATGAATCGTGTCGCCGGATTGGAGACGGAATACGGGTGCCTCACCAATTCACCCGCCGGCTCCTTCATCGCGGTCGAGCGCGTGCGTGACTGGATTTTTGCGCGGGAGGAATACGGATTAATTGATGTGCACCACCGCGATTGGGATGAACCGCCCGGCAACGGCGGCTTCCTGTTTAACGGTGGCCGGGTGTACATCGACATGGGGCATTTGGAGTATTGCACCCCCGAATGTGTCTCCCTGCTGGACCTGCTGCGGTACGATCGCGCGGGCGACGCCCTGACCCTGCGCGCCGTCCGGGAATTGGGCCTGGAAGAGGATGTCAGTTTCATCCGGAACAACATCGATCACTACACCGGCGCCACCTTCGGTTGTCATGAGAATTACCTCGTGCGCCGTTCCGCCCCGCTGACGGAGCCGAACGTGCTTTCGTTGCTGACTTTTCTCACCTTGCGACTTCTGTTCACCGGTGCCGGTCGCGTCGGCTGCACGCAGGCGGCGGAATGGCGCGGGGAGATGAGCCGGCCGGGAACGGACGCCCTGTTCCAAATGAGCCAGCGGGCCGATTACATCAACAACGATCTCTATGAGTGGGTGCAGTTCAACCGCTCCATCATCAACACCCGGGATGAGCCGTTGGGCGACCCCCGCAAATATCGCCGCCTGCACTTGCTGCATGGGGACACCAGCGTCCTGCCCAACACCTTGCTGCTCAAGGTCGGCACCACCTCGCTGATGTTGGATTTGCTGGAGATCAACCACCTCCCGAAAATCGTCCTGGCGGATGCCGTGAAAACTTTTCGGGCGCTCTCCCACCAGATCACCGGCCCCTGGGAAGTCAAACTGGCGGACGGTCACACGGGGGATGCGTTGGAATTGTTGCAGCGGTTTTTGGTCGCCGCGCAGGGCGAATTCCGGGGCCGGGATGCGGAGACCGACCTTCTCCTGCAGGTCTGGGAAACGACGTTGCAAGCCCTGGCCACCGCGCCCGAAACCCTCGTCGGCCAGGTGGACTGGATTACCAAGCATTGGTTGCTCGAAAAATTCCGGGCCCAGGAAGGGCTGAGTTGGGAGGATGCCTGGCTCAAGGCGCAGGATTTGGAATTTCACCAAATCGATCCGGCCCGGAGCCTGGGTCAGGCCCTGAGCCAGACACCGCCGGGATGGCATTTGACCGAGGAAGCGATCACCGCCGCCATCATGGAGCCGCCCGGGAATTCCCGGGCGCACGCCCGATCCGGGGTGATGAAACTCCTCCGGCAATTCGCTCCGCCCTATTCCATTGACTGGGAAATCATCGGCGTGGACGGCATCAATCCGCTGAACTTACTGAACCCATTTGACCCCGCGCCACCCGATCTGTCCGCCTGGATCACCGAATTTCACGCCGCCATGAAGCGTGGCCCCACTGCTCCGGCGGCCCCGCGTCCGCACCACGGTCGGCCGGGGCTGCGGTAAACGAGTTCAAGACTGTTCAAAGCCCGAACTTGCCGGGGTGGTGTCGGACAATTGGCCCGTCGCCACTTCGACTTCGCCGGCGTCCGCGTGAATGCCCTGGGCGATCACGCGGTCCGTCACGCTATTCAGGAAATTGGCGAGCGTCTGATTCAACTGGGTGAACTCCGGCCAGAGCACCTCGTCGACGAAACTCCGGGGAGCCCGCACCATCACCGTGGTGTAGCGCTGGCCGGGGTAGCGGTACGGCCGGAGTTGATACCGGCGGATCAGGGCAATCAAGAGTTTGTGCGACCACCGATCGCGCAGCTTAAAGCTGTATTCAATCGGAGGATCGGTTTGCTGTTGCGACTTTAACCGCTCGCGAATGCGATCCCGGGCGGCGGCCGCGGCCTGCCGCTCCCCCGGGGTCGCCGCCCCCGCATAAAGGGCTTCGATCAGTTGCAGCTTTTCAATGAGACGTTCTTCTTCGGTCATGATGGCGGTGCAGGGGGGAGACGCCAACCTGCAGGGGCAGTTTTTAGGGAAAGTTGAACCGCAACTTCAAGAACAAAGGGCTGCCAGTCATGCGCCCCGAAGGTGCGGGATCTTGGGCAGAGGCCCAGATTCGCCGCCGGCCTCGGCGGGGGGCGAGCGCAAATTCGCGGAACCACAAACCTGACACCCCAGAATCCGTCGCGGAAGGGGTGGCAAATGGACGCCTCCCCCCAGATTTGCCGTTTTGTCGTTTTGCCAGGCGTTGGTTGCGCGCTCTCTGCTCGTGGCTGGCAAAAACGCTTTTCCCGGGACCCTGGGAATGTCATTCTGCGGCCATTGAATCGGCCCGACATGAATGAGATTTGCCGTTCGCATGACATTCTGATGCTCGTGCTGGACACGTTGCGCTTTGATGTGGCAACGGCAGAATGGCGGGAGGGCCGGACGCCTGTGCTGGCCCGTTTGCTGCCGCAAGGCTGGGAGGAGCGCCATTCGCCGGGCAGTTTCACCCTGGCCGCCCATCAGGCGTTTTTCGCCGGTTTCCTGCCTACTCCCGCCCGACCGGGAGAAGCGCCCCCGCGTTTGTTTGGCGCCCGGTTTATGGGGAGTGAGACCATGGGGCAGGGCACCAAGATTTTTGACGCGCCGGATATCATTACCGGTTTCCGGGCGGAGGGGTGGCGGACGATTTGCATTGGCGGGGTCGGGTTTTTCAACCGGAAGGATCCCTTGGGCCGCGTGCTTCCCGGATTGTTCGAGTGCGCCTATTGGGAGACCCGCTTTGGGGTGACCGAGCCGGATTCGAGCCGGCACCAATTTGAACTGGCCGCGGAACTGCTCGCCGGCGAAACCGACCGCCCCACCTTTCTCTTTATCAATGTCTCGGCCCTGCACCAACCCAACTGCCATTATTTGCCGGGAGCGGAAACCGATTCAGTGGCAAGTCATGCGGCGGCGCTGCGTTATGTGGACGGGCAACTCCCGGTCTTGCTGGTGGCGCTGGCGCGTAAGCGTCGCCCGACGTTTTGCCTGTTGCTATCGGATCATGGCACCGCTTACGGGGAGGACGGCTGGCGTGGGCACCGCTTGGCTCATCCGGTGGTTTGGACGGTGCCCTACGCGGAAGTGATTGTGCCCGGCCGGACCGGAGGAACGGCATGAGTGGGACGCTGCGGGCACTCTTGAAAGCGGGCGGGGCTTTTCAAAGCTATGCCTATGCCTATCCCCACAAGACGGCCTACCGCCGACTGGCCAAGCCGCGCTCCCTCGCGGAGGTTTGGGAGCGGGAGGACAAACAATCACTTTTTCTCTACGCGCACGTGCCTTTTTGTGAAATGCGCTGCGGCTTTTGCAATCTCTTCACCACCACCCACCCTGGCGGCGACCTGGTCCGCCAATATTTGGATGCGTTGGCCGTTCAGGCGGAGGTGGTGGCCGCCTCGCTCGGGGAGTCGGCCCGGATGGCGCGCTGGGCCATCGGGGGTGGAACTCCAACCTTTTTGTCCCTGGCCGAACTTCAACGCCTATTTGAAATTCTCCGGAGTTTTTTTCGCGGGGCGACCGACCACCTTCCCCGGGCCATCGAGGCCTCGCCCGCCACGGTGGACGCGGCCAAGCTCGAGTTCTTGCGGGAGCAAGGCGTCACCCGCATGAGTCTTGGGGTGCAGAGCCTGATTCCCGCGGAATTGCGGACGCTGGGCCGCAGCCAACCGGTCGGCGAATTGCAACGGGCGCTGGAACTCCTCAGCGCGGTCGGTTTTCCCTGCCTCAATCTCGACCTGATTTACGGCATTCCCGGCCAGACCCTGGCCTCCTGGCGGCAGTCCCTGGTGGGGGTGCTCGAATTCTCTCCGCAAGAGCTCTACCTCTACCCCCTCTATGTCCGGCCCTTAACCCAGTTGGATGGCAAAGCTTGGCAATCCCCGGATGAACGACTGGTATTCTATCGTGCGGGACGGGACTACCTGTTGGCGCAGGGCTACCGGCAAATCTCGCTACGGCTGTTTCGCCGGGATTCGTATGCCGCGCCCGAAGGCCCTATCTATTGCTGCCAGGAGGATGGTTTGGTCGGCCTGGGAGCGGGCGCCCGTTCCTATACCGCCGCGTTGCACTACTCCACGGAGTTTGCGGTGGGGCGTTCGGGCATCCTGGAGGTCATCCGTGATTTCAACCAGCGCGGACGGGCTGATTTCGCCCAGGCGGATTACGGGTTTGAACTCGACCTCAGCGAACAGAAACGCCGCTATTTGCTAAAATCCCTCTTGCGCGCCGAAGGCCTTGATGGCCCCGCCTATGCGGCGTTTTTTGGCCGCTCGCCCGCCGCTGATTTTCCCCAGTTGCAGGAGTTGGTGGACGAACAATTGGCGGAGGAATTGGATGGCTGCCTGCGGTTGAATGCCCGTGGCTTGGAAGTCTCCGATGTTTTGGGCCCCTGGCTGGCGTCACCGGTCGTGCGTGCGAAAATGGCCCGGTTTGAATTGCGATGAACCCTCCGCGGACATCCTGGTCCATCCTGTACCGGGGGCCGCTCTCGAGTTGCAATTACGACTGTGGTTATTGTCCGTTTGCCAAAACTGTAAACACCCGGGAAGAATTGCGACGGGATTCCCGCTGTCTGGAGCGGTTCACGAACTGGGTGGCGGAGCGGCCGGAGGAGATCGGAGTTCTGTTCACTCCCTGGGGCGAGGCCCTTACGCATCGGTATTACCAGCGGGCGCTGGCGATCCTCAGCCAGCGGAACAATGTCCGGCGGGTGGCCATCCAGACGAATCTTTCCGGCTCGCTTGATTGGGTGCCTGAGGCGGATCCGGCGAAATTGGCGCTATGGTGCACTTTTCATCCCAAGGAAGTGAAGTTGGATCTCTTCCTCCGGCAGTGTCAGGCGCTGGACCGATACGGCATCCGCTACAGTGTGGGGATGGTCGGGACCCGCGAAGCGCTGCCCTCCCTCGCCGCCCTGCGCCAGGGTTTGCTTCCGGGAGTTTATGTCTGGGTGAATGCCTTCAAAGACCAGCCCGACTATTACTCGGCAGCGGAGGTGTCTTATCTTACCCAATTTGATCCGCTCTTCCCGGTCAATAACCAGCGCCATCCGAGCCAAGGGCGCCCGTGCCGGACCGGCCACACGGTGTTCAGTGTGGACGGGGACGGTGCCATCCGGCGCTGTCACTTCGTCAAGGAAGTGATTGGCAATATCTACGAGCCGGGTTTTGCCGCGGCATTGCGTCCCCGCGTTTGTCCGGCGGCAACCTGTGGCTGCCATATTGGCTACGTGCATTTGGAGGAACTCGGCCTGGCGGAGGTCTTCGGGGAAGGATTGCTGGAGCGAATTCCCGCTCGCGGCCGGACTTGATTTGGTCACTTTATCAGGCTATTTTGCCCCGATGTGGAAGTTACCCAGGATCTTCTCCAAACCGGCCACTCCGCTTTGGCGGCAGGGGGACGTTTTCATCATTGCCCTCCCCAACCCACCCACCGGTACGCGCGTTGATCGACGACCGGTGCTGGCGGAAGGGGAAGCGACCGGACATGCGCATCGGTTGCAAGATCCGGGTTCCGCCCAGGTGTTCTCGGTTGGCGCTGGGCTGTATCTCCAGGTTCTGGCGAATTCGGCCACCGTGCTCCATGAAGAACATAAACCGGTGACCCTTCCCCGGGGCAATTACGAGGTGCGTATCCAACGGGAATACTCCCCCCAGGCCATCCGGCGGGTGGTCGATTAGCGGAGGTCGTGTCCTATGCCGAAACTTGCTGCCAGGGAAGCTGCGGAATTGATCCGCGCGGGTCGGGCCCCCGCGGATGTGACCACGGGGATTCTTGACCTGGGAATGGCCGCCCTCAAGCAACCGGTTGTTTTGCCCGCCGGTCTGCATTGCTACTCGTTATCCCTGACCGGACAACCTTTGACAGCCTTGCCTCCTGGGTTGGTCGTGGATTTCAAACTCGATCTGACCGATTGCCAGCAAATCGCCGAACTCCCGCCTGATTTAGCGGTTAATTCGCTGATCCTGACCAATTGCACCCGCCTGGAAAGTTTGCCGGCGGGGCTGCGGGTGAACTTTCTCCGCTTGGACGGTTCCACCGCTCTTCGGGACTGGCCCGAGGATGCCCACGTGGTTCATGGCTCGGTGCGGGCCCGTGGTTGCACCGCCCTCCGGCGAATTCCCGCCAGCTTGGGGCCGCTGTCTTCCCTGGACCTGCGCGGTTGCCACCGGATCGACCAACTGCCACCTGCCATTCGGATCGCCTCGTGGGTGGATATTGGCGGAACTAAAATCACCCGCCTTCCCGAATCCTGTAACGGGGTCGGCTTGCGGTGGCGCGGGGTGCCGGTGACACCGCAAATCGCGTTTGCCCCGGAAACGCTCTCCGGTGCTGGCATTCTCGCGGAGCGCAATGTCGAGTTGCGACGAGTCATGATCGAGCGCCTGGGTTTCGAAAAATTTCTCCGGGAGGTGTCCGCCAAAGTAATCGATGAAGATCGGGATCCGGGTGGGAAACGCCAATTGTTGCGGGTGCTCTTGCCCGAAGATGAACCGATTGTGGTTGTATCCGTTTTCTGTCCCTCCACCGGACGGCAGTATCTGGTGCGGGTGCCGCCCACCATGAAAAGCTGCCGCCAGGCCGTGGCGTGGACGGCGGGATTTGATGACCCGGACGATTACGCCCCTTTGGTGGAGACCTGAACCTTCCGGCGCCGTACCGCTGCTTCCACTTCCCAGGTATAAGTGTCGCGGCCTTCGTGGAGCAGGCGGGGCAGCAGATCCCCGAAGCTGTTGATTTCCAATATGCGGGCCGTGCGGAAATCGGGCTCAACCAAGATATCCAAACCGGCATAAAGACTTGCGGGGAAGCACTTGGTCATCGCCTGTTCGCCCAGGGCGAGCATCCGTTCCCAGGCTTCTGGGCCCATCCGCTCGCGGACCACGGCCACTTCGCCCTTGCCACCCAGCAACTGGGAGTTGGTCATGGGACCTTTTCCTAGCCGGACCATTACCTGCCGCGCCCGACCTCCGATGACGACCACCCGCAAATCAAAAGGTCCGCCCGAAAGTCCCGCCTTGGGAATCCACACTTGGGCCAGACAACGTTCAGCACAGACCGCGTCCACCAATTGGCGGACCGCTTGCGCCCCCCGATAAGTCTGAATCCGGCGTTGATTGTACAGGCGCGTTCCATCGCTGGACGAAATCATTGAAACCGTGGAGAAGGCCTGGAGGTCGGTACGACGAGATTCGAAGGCCACCACGCCGGAGGCAGAAGAGCCGTGGGCGGGTTTTAGAAAGATCCGGCGGGTGCCGGATTGGCGCATCATTTCCCAAAGCTCATCGAAGTTCCGCGGTACCCCAAGGGCCGGCGGAACGGGCAACCCGGCCTTTTCCAATTCCTTTTGACACGCCGGTTTGTCGAACTGGCAGATCACATCGGCGGGTGGGCAGAGCCAGTTGGAATCCAGGCCGAGTCGCTTCGCCCAGTCCGCCAACCCGAGCAGAATCCGCCGCCAGGCAAGAAACCATTGGCGCAGGGGCAGTAGACGCCCGGGATCATTGGCCAGGGCCGAAGCTGCGGCAGCCGGGAGGCGACGCCAGCCGTTGGCGGATTCCTCGTCGGCCAGGTCCGCGCCCCGCACCAACAGTTGCTGTTCGATGGTCCAATTTCGGCCGGGAGATTCCAACCGCAAGTAATTGGGCCGCTGTTGGAGCAACTCCTCCCACGGCCTCCCTTCCAGGACCCACTGCCAGGGGATCAGTTGCGGGTGTTGCCGAAGCGTGCGGCCGAGCGCCTGGCTGAATCCTTCGACCCGGCGGGATTCCGGATTGCAGAACAATCCAAATTCCGCTGATCCGGGCTTATTCACCGACCGCGACGTAACGGTCATCCGAATCGGTCTTGCTGTTTTGGGGATCCGCCAAATCGACGCTGGGATAAGCTTTCTGCAACGCGGTCATCATTGCGTTGGACAGGAAATGCCGGTGCAGATCAAGCATTTGCAAGTGGCGAAGGGCTGGATTGTCGAGCAGCGCCTGACCACCCTCGTCGCCGAGCGTGCCCAGCGACAGGTCCAGAGTCTGCAATTGCTCCAGCACTCTGGCTTGAGGCAGGGCGGCGGCGATCTGATCCGCGATTTCGCTATTTCGCAAGCCGAGGTGGCGGAGGGCGGGAAAGCGGCGGCCCTGCAACAACGGTTCCAAATCGGCCAGCGTGACGTCACCCCCATACATGGAGGTTCCCAACCAAAGTTCCAAGGTTTCCAGGGCCGGCAACTGGGCGGCGAGAACTTCCTGCCACAAGGCCGGCGGCAAACCACCGGTTTCGATGGTCAACGATTTCAATTTATCATGGGCGCAACGCCGGCCCAGGCTGAGTTGGCCGGTGCCGCGCAGACGCAGATGTTCCAGTTGGGGGTAAGCCGTGAACAGCGGGGAGACATCCGTCAGCTCGATCCAGGAGACTTCGCACTCCTCCGAGATGAGGTCGCCGATGAAGATCCCCTGCAGGAGGGGCAGTTTCGTTCGGGCGGAAACGAGCAACTCCACCACCTCTTCCCCGCCGTCGGCGGGGGACTCTTTGAAGAAATGCCCGATGATGAGGGCTTTTGTCTCTGCCACGTTCGGCTGATTGAGAAACTCCGCGAACAAAGCCGGGAAATCCAGTTTGGAATCCCACCCCAGCGCCAGCCGGTAAATGGTGCCCGCACAATCCAAGGCTTTGTCGGCCGCCTTCACCGGATCAAACAATTTGACCGGTTTTCCGAGCCACTCACTCGCGTGTTCCGTGATCATAATCGGTGCCCCAGCCTAGCCAAAGGCTGCTGCTGAAGCCAGCCCTAAGTCCGCTCCGCCACCGCCCGCCCGCCACCGTGCCTTATCCCTTCGGCGCTTTGCCGCCCGCGCCTTTCCGGGCCACCCCGGTCTTGATGGCGGCAGCCGTGACCGCGGCGGCGACGCGTTTGGCCACGTCGCGGTTAAACACGCTGGGAATGATGTATTCCGGACTCAGTTCCTTCGGAGAAATACAACTCGCGATGGCTTCGGCCGCGGCCAGTTTCATCGCTTCGTTGACGCGGCTGGCGCGGACATCCAGCGCGCCCCGAAAGATGCCGGGGAAGGCGAGCACATTGTTGATCTGGTTGGGGTAATCGCTCCGGCCCGTGGCCACGATCCAGGCCGTTTCCGCCGCTTCCTCCGGCATGATTTCGGGAATGGGATTGGCCAGCGCGAAAACGATCGGCTTGGGAGCCATGAGTTTGAGCGATTTTGCCTCAATCAATGCCGGACCAGAAACCCCGATCAGGACGTTGGCTTTTTTGAGGGCCACCTCCACGCTCCCGCTTAGCCCGCGGGGATTGGTGGCGGCGGCGAGTTTGACTTTCGCCGGGTTCAGATCGGTGCGGGTCTTGCCGTTTAGAATGCCCTGGCGATCGCACACCACGATGTCTTTGATGCCCGCGTTGGACAGCATCACCGCGATGGCGGTACCGGCGGCTCCCGCCCCCAGAATCACCACCCGCATTCCCGCCAGCGGCTTGGCGGCCAGGCGCGCGGCATTCATGAGGGCGGCGAGGGCGACCACGGCCGTGCCATGCTGGTCGTCATGGAAAATGGGGATGTCCAGCATGGCCTGCAGGCGCTCCTCGATCTCGAAGCAGCGCGGGGCGGAAATGTCCTCCAAATTGACCCCGCCAAAGCCCACGCAAAGGTTGGCCACGGTCTTGATAATTTCCTCGGTATCCTGCGTGTTCAGGCAGATCGGGTAGGCGTCAATGCCGCCAAATTCCTTGAAGAGCATCGCTTTGCCTTCCATGACCGGCATCGCGGCTTCCGGACCAATGTTTCCCAGACCCAGCACCGCCGAGCCGTCGCTGATGACGGCCACGGAGTTGCCCTTGATGGTGAGCTGCCAGGCCTTGGATTTTTTCTCCGCGATGGCGGTGCATACCCGCGCGACCCCGGGGGTGTACGCCATGGACAGGGATTCCCGCGTGGTGACCTGCACCTTGTTCTGGATGGAAATCTTGCCCCCCAGGTGCAATAGGAACACCTGGTCGGAGACGTGGGCCACGGTCACGTCCTTGATCTTGTGGATCGCGGCGACAATGGTCTCCATGTGCGCCTCATCCCGCGCGCGAACGGTGATGTCCCGGGTCATGCGTTTGGCATCGGGATTGACAATGTCCACCGCGCCGAGATCACCGCCTTCGCGGCCGATGACCTGGGTAAGTTTGGCGAACATGCCGATGCGGTTGGGATAACTCAGCCGAATGACAAAGCTATAGCTGACGGAGGGGCGGGGCTGGGGATGGCTCATAAGGTAAAAGTAGGCCGGGGGAATCATTGGCCCGCCGGCCACACCGCCAGCCGACCCTCCGGAATGCATGCCGGAAGGACGCTGGCGCGGGCCGATGATTGCGAGCCTGATTCACCCATAAGCTGGAGTCAATTTGCGCTTCTCCGGCGGGGGCGGCTAACCCGAATTTGCCAATTGCTGCGCCGCAGGCGGGTAGTAAAAACGCGCGCGGGGAGGATTCGCCTACCGCTAATCCGTCGCGCATTCGCTGATCCGCTGGCGGTAAACCTGGCGCGCATGTTCATAATCCGCCCGGGCGCCCGCCAACTCCGCAGGCTTGAGAAAGCGCTCCTTTTGCGACCAGCACCGGTCCACGCCCTGCAGGCACCACTCCACGCTGCGCTTGGCAGCGCGAATAGGTTGCCCATCCACCAGGACGAAGATCGGATTGGTATGGGAGGAAGGGAGAATGCGGAGGGCCACCCAACTACTGCGGGTAATTTTGACGGAGAAAGTTTGGGCCGTGACGCGGCCGTCGGCGTCGATCTCGGTGCGGCTGACCGGGTAACCGTTTACAATCACCTCCACCGGCACGCGCCCCGTTCCCGCGATGCGGGCGCGTTCCACAGCCCAATACGGCTTCTGATCGTAGGGCAGGGCTTTGATTTGCGGATTGGGTTGATCATTCAACCGGGCGGCGACATTCGCTGTGAGGGTGATTTCCCCGGGGGCCGCGAGCCGGAGTTCGCTGCCGTTGAACCCCATGAGCACATCGTTCGCGCGAAAATCCATGAGGTGACTGCGGCCATCCCCGACGTAATTGCGCCCCTGCCGAATGCCTTCGCACCATTGGTCATAGTCCAGCTTGCCCTCGAGTTTCACATACGAGCGACCCAGGCCCACGCGTTCGCCGTAGATGCAGGGAAAATCGGTTTCGCCACTGATGCGGGTGCGAAAGCCCGCGTTCAGGGTGTGGTACCACATGTTCAACTCCCAAACGTACGGCGTATCCACCGTGGACATGAAGTCCACTGCCGGGACCAATTCGCCGCCCGGCCCGGGGACGAGATGGGTGACATCCACAATGTATTCGTTGGCGCCGATGCCGTTGAACGGTGGCACGACGTAATTGGGCAGTTCGGCGGTCGCCACTTCCAGTCCCCAGCCGGAATGAGCGGGACCCACCACGGCTCCCTGTCGCTTCGCCCACCGTAACGTGTTCAGGCCCTCGGTGGGCCAATGATCCTTCGATTCGCCGCCGGGATACATTTGCTCCCGCAACCGCAACAGGCAGAGGTGCCCGGAATTGTGGGAGCCAAAGCCCGAGACCTCCACGTCGTAACGCAGCAGGTACGGGTATTGGGAAACCTTGTCGATCTGGCCGGTGAAGAACTGCTTCTGGAAATCAAAACAGGGTCCCCAGGTCAGGTTCGCCCCGATTTTCAAGTCCTCCCCCAGGCAATGCCGCATCATATCTCCCGCCAGCACCCCCTCGGAGGGTTTGGTGTAATGCGCGCAACCTGCGGCATGGATATGATGATCCCCCGACCACCAGCCGGATAGTGCGGGATCAATCCAGCGTTCCACGCGGAAGGAAAATTCGTGGTGCTGGCCGTCCACCGTCAGCGTTTGCGTGCGCCCTTGGGATTCCGGTCCCCGCGCGCACTCCACGGTGTAAACTCCGTCGGGCAGGCGCAGTGATTCGCCATCGGCGCGATAAATTTGCGGATGAAAGCTGAAATCCGGCGCCAGCCGTTTCGCGAGGGATGGGTGGATATTGCCCTGCCGGTCCCGGATGATGAACGCGGCGGTGGTGGGGCGGTCGTTTTCATCCCGGACCCGCAGTTTCACCATCCGGCTCGGCCGGGCCGTGAAGAGGATGTCCGCGTCATTCCGGAAGCCGATGTCCTGCGAGCCCTGGCCGACGTTGAACTGCAGTTTGGCCTCCCGTTGTCCGGTATCCCGGCTGTAAAGCTGGAGCAAATGGTATTCCAGCGCCGAGCCGTCCAATTCCCGTTTCAAGGGCGCGCTGTTGTTCAGTTGCAGGTCGAGCCACGGATCCGCCGGGGCGGATGCGGTTCGCCCGCGGAAATAATGGTCGGACCGGGTGCTATATGAGCCGCCGGAGAACCCGGACCGGGCCTGGGGACTCAC
Source organism: uncultured Pedosphaera sp. (assembly GCA_903918755.1). GTDB lineage: Bacteria > Verrucomicrobiota > Verrucomicrobiia > Limisphaerales > Pedosphaeraceae > CAIXFN01. Next base: position 109,861 of record CAIXFN010000028.1, on the reverse strand, counting down.
CACCTGCAATTCGGCCGTGACCCCGGCTTCGTTCTGCACCTTCACCAAAAATGTCCGCCAACCTTGCTCCACCAGTTCTGGTTTTGCCCGACCCGGCGCTACTTTCACCCGTGATTCCGGATTGATGTCCACCCCCAAAAGACAATATGCATCCAGGATGGCTTGCGCCGCTTCGCTGTCAGCCGCGTCCTTTCCCGTGGTGAGCAGTTGCTCCAGTTTATCCCGGTCCGCGGGTTGCAGGGGAACTCCCAGGTAATCGGTTGCCTCGATCAGGCGCCGGATTTGCGCGCTGAAAGGTTGCCATTCCACCTTGGAAACGACGGCCAGTTTTGGCTCGGCCCCGGCGACGAGTCGGGCGGTGACAGCAAAGAGCAGGACCGTCAACAAAACTCGGTGATAGCGCATAGGCTTGGCTGTTAGTTAAAGAGGACGCTAACCTCAGCCGGTCCGGTTGACAAGTCGGGCTTCTTGCGGCGAATATCGGCGCACGCGAAGACCACTTCACATCAGTTGGCTCATGCTCTTGGGCTGGATGGCTCTGGTAAATGGGTCTCCTGGTTGGGCCCAGACGCCGACGACCAATCTGGCACCCATCGCTCTCCCAGCGCCGACCAACTTAGTCTTCCTCCCGCCGGGAACTTTTCGGATGGGCAGTCCTGCCAATGAGCCGGACCGCTCACCCAAGGAGGGAGCGCCCACCTCGGTAACGATCGGACGGGGATTTGGGCTGGGCAAATACCCGGTGACTCAAGGGGAATATCTGGCGGTGATGGGGACCAATCCCAGCTACTTTGCCGGAGATTTGAGCCGCCCCGTGGAAGGGGTAAGTTGGGGTGACGCCACGAATTATTGCGCACTTTTGACCCGGCGTGAACGGGCCGCCGGGCGGATCGCCACGAACGCGGCCTACCGACTACCGACCGAGGCGGAGCGGGAATATGCGTGCCGCGCCGGTACCACCAATACTTTCAGTTACGGCGATGATCCCGGCTACAGTCGGCTGGCTGATTACGCCTGGTATGCCGCGAATAGTGGCGGAATGACGCATCCCGTGGGACTGAAGCTGCCCAATCCTTGGGGCTTGTACGATATGCATGGCAATGTCGCGGAATGGTGTCAGGACGGACTGGATCCGTCGGTCAGTGACCCCGGACGCAGTCCGGGGCGACGCCCCCGGGAACCGTTGCGCAAATTCCGCGGCGGCTTTTGGGATGCTCCGGCCAGCTATTGTCGTTCGGCCGCCCGTGGTCAATCCGTGGCGCGAAGCCGGAGCGCCTACGTGGGCTTTCGCGTCGTTCTGGTAACGGATCCTTGATATTGTTTGGCGGAAGGAGCCAGGTTCTGGCAGGATTCTACCATGACGTGCTCCGGTAGATTTTCTCACCCTTTTTTTCAACTCATCCGGTTTATCCCCAAGCAGTCCACCCGCGGCGTTGCGCTGGCCGGCATCTTGGGAATGCTGGCGATTAACGAAGCCGCCGCCGCAGATTTGCCCCTGCTGCGCATCACGACCCCCGGAACCGTTATCACCCAGTCCTGCCAAATCGTGATTCCGCCGGGAACGGTTCTGTGCGATACCAACGAAACGGGGGTTATCCAGATCGGCGCGGCCGGGATTGAAATCGAGTTTGCGCCGGGTTCGATCCTGCGGGGATCCCCGAAGGACAACCGGCCGGATGAATACCGGGGGTACGGCATCCGGCTGAACGGCCACTCGAGCGTCACTATCCGCGGGGCGCAAATCAGCGGCTTTTGGTGCGGAATATGGGCTACCAAGGCGGATGGGCTGACTTTGGAAAAAACGGATGCCTCGGATAACCGGCGGGCGTACCTGAAATCCACCCCGCTGGCCGAGGATGGGGGCGACTGGCTTTTCGGTCACAATAACGACGAACATGAATGGCTGAAAAACTACGGTTCCGCGTTATATATCGAGGAATCGGCCGGGGTGACGGTTCGCGATTCGCTGGTTCGCCATGGCCAGAATGCCTTGTGCCTGGATCGCGTGACCGGCGCCAAAATCTATGACAATGATTTCTCCTTCAATTCCGGCTGGGGCGTGGCCCTCTGGCGGTGCAGCAGCAACGTAATCAGCCGCAACGCGCTCGATTTTTGCATGCGCGGCTACAGCCACGGGGTGTACAACCGGGGCCAGGATTCCGCGGGCATTTTCGTGTTCGAGCAAAACAACCGGAACGTCTTTGCGGAAAATTCGGTGACTCACGGCGGTGACGGTTTCTTTGGTTTTGCGGGGCGGGAGGCGCTCGGCGAGGTGGGCGAGCATCCGCTGGAATGGTACCGCCGCCGCGGCAATTCGGACAATCTCGTCATTAGTAATGATCTCTCTTATGCCGCGGCTCATGGCATCGAGAACACGTTTTCCTTCGGCAACCAGTACCTGGGCAACCGGGTGGTGGGGAATGCCATCTGCGGGGTCTGGGCGGGCTACTCCCGGGAAACGCGCATCGCTGGCAATGAGTTCACCGCCAACGGTGACATGGGCTACGGGCTGGAACGGGGCGGTGTCAACATTGACCATGGCGGGGACAACCTGGTCTTCGAAAACTCATTTACCAGCAACCGGTGCGGGGTGCATCTTTGGGGCGGCGCCAATCCCGACTTTGAGAAGCGCGGTTGGGCCAAGGCGAACGGGTATGCCTCAACGGGTTCGGTGATCGCCGGCAACCGGTTTGCGGGCGACACCCTGGCGTTCCAATTCCGCGGGCCCGGGGAAGTGGTGCTGGGCTCAAATCAACTCGTCAATGTGGGGCGCGAACTGCTCACGGAACCGGCCTACCAGGTGACCCGCGATGACGCCCGCAAAGTGGCCGGTGCGGTCTTCCCGGTTTATCCCGTTTACGGCAAAAAGCATCCCGTGGGCGCCCGCGCGGAATTACGCGGTCGCCAGAACATCATCATGACCGAATGGGGCCCGTGGGATCATGCCGAACCGCTGGTGCGCCTGGTGCAATCCGTCGGCGGCAAGGCGGATTACGAAGTGCTCAAAGTGCCCGCCGCGGAGACACGCGTCGAAATCAGCGGCGACCAGGTGCGGGCCGTTCCCACCCCGGTGCCGGGGAAGTCGGATGAATTGCGGATCGCCGTCACGGCGGTGGCGCCGGGAGTTCATCCCTACACCCTGCGTGTGAAAACCGGGACCCGGCTCCTGGCCGAACGCTCTGGCACCCTACTGGCCACCCGCTGGCAAACGACTTTTTTCAAATGGACCCCGGCAACGGATCCGCGCACCAATCTGGCCGGCTATCATCAACTGGCCACTGCACCCGCTGCGGTGACGGTGCCATTGGACGAATTGTCGCTGCCCTTTGGCATGCGCGGACCGGGGGAGTTGGCCCTCCCCGAAGCCGTGAGCTCTGCCAAGTTGGGCCGGGACCATTTCGGCCTGCTGGCCCGGACCCGGCTGCCGCTGGCGAAAGGGACCTGGCTGCTGGAGACACAAAGTGATGACGGCGTTCGCGTGAGCGTCGATGGCCGGCCCCTCATCGATAACTGGACCTGGCACGGGCCGACCAAGGACAAGGCCGAGTTGGTGCTGGCGGCCGACCAGACCGTGGAGATTGTCACGGAGTATTTCCAGATCGACGGCTTTGCGGTGCTGGATTTCACCCTCACGCGCCAAGCCGACGCCCCTCCGGCCAAGCCGTAGGCCGGGCCCGGGATTCTTGACAGTTTCCCTGAGCGAAGTGCCGCCCGTTTCTCCTGCTCAGTGGGAGGCGGCGGCCTGGGTCGGCGGGGCGCTGATTCCCAGGATGTCCAGGACCGGAATCTTGGTCCAGTGAGCTCCTTGCGACTGGCCGGACCGACCTTCATTGCCGGTGGCGGCGGCGATGGAAAACCGGCCGCTGTAAATCCGGTTCTGAAATTCAATCCGCACTTCCCCGTGCGGCCCCCCCGGGCGGGAACCTTCGTAGAAGTTTACAAAGGCCCGCAGTTGCCGCACGTCCACCGGAGTTTCAAACTCGATGAATTCATATTCCCGGCCGGGTGACGACCGCTGGTCCTTGAAATAATAGCCTTCGGAGGAACGCGGGTGCTGAAAGAACAGGAACTCGGCCTCGCGGCCGGGTGCCGCATAGAGGTCCAGATCAATGTCCTCACTCCAACGAATCCCGATCTTGAGGGGGCCGACCATCTGGGTCGGGGGCGGACTGGACTCGGGCGCTTCCCCAGTCAGCCAATCGACCTGCTGGACTGTCCGGCTGGCGCGCAGCATTTCCAGCTTGGTCGTCCGCGAATCGGCGGTCCAACCATGCGCCGCGGCGGTCTGGCCGGGCAATCCCGCGGTGAATGCGGCCAGGGCGGTGGCAAGGTCGGCGGAGAACGAGGCCAGGCGTCCGCCCCGTCGTTCCAAGTACAAGGTCCAGAAGCGGGCCACCTTTTCCCGGTGGAGATCGCTCAGCCAGGGATCGCCGAAATAAGCCCAGTAAACTTGTGGTCCGGGCGGGCTATGCTCCACCTGATTGAGGCCGTAGACCGACTGTTCCCGGGAGGCGCGCAAATGGCCGTCGGACGGGAAATAACCACCCACCATGGAGAAGGCGGGCTCCCGGGCATCTTCATACAAAGGGCTGCCGATCAGCAGGACGGCCGGTCTTCCGGCATCCTCCGTGGGCGGGTGGTCCTGGGTCAGAAACTCACAAAACTGCGGGAGCCGGATGGCCGCCGTAAAACTGCCCGGCCGGGCGCCCTCGGGCCGGGCATTGTCGCGGGCCAGAAACTGTTTGAGTTCGCCGATGGCTCCGGCGAACTGGTTGGCGCGCGTCTTCGGGCTGTGGAAGACCGGCAAATCCGGAATCGCCACCCGGGCAATGAGTCGCAGATTATAGGCGTCGTGGATTTCCAGTTTCGATTTGAGCGGCAGGTCGGCCACGATCAGGCGTACGAGGCTGCGGAAAACCGCATCCTTCACCGCCGCGTCGAGGAACGGGGAAATGCCCACGACCAGGGTGTCCCGGTCCGGGGTGCTTCGGTTGGTGTTGCCCGGTTGGCCCGGGGTGGAGGCCGAATCCGGGGGCGCGGCCGCGACGACCGCGAGGCCGGAGCCCAGACAAAAGCAGAGGCAGAGCAGGGAAGCCAGGATGCGCATAGAGGTGTTGAGATTCGGATTTTAAGCCCCGTTGTTTCGGTACGGGGAAGCGCTCACGGTGGCGGTTCCGGGGACGCCGTGATCCACTTCCGCCGGTTCGAGGTGATGCCGCACATGGGCGGACAACTGCTCCAAAATCAACTGCCGCTTTTGGGTTTGATCCTGCCGCCGCGCGGCCTCGCGGTGGAACATCGATTTGCCATAGGCGACGAGGGCAGCCAGTTGATTTTCCAGTCGGGCGATCGTGCCGTTCGCTTCGCCCAATCCCTGCCGCTCCCGGGCAATGTTTACGATCAATTCCTCGCGTTGTTGTTCCCACTGCCGGCTGGAGGGATCGGCCACGAGTTGGACGGGGCGGTGCCGGGCGTAGAGGTTCGTCAGATACATCCCCAACACCGCCGAAAGAAAAATTTCGGCGATGGCCTGACCGCCCACGGTGATGACGTCAATCCATTTGGCGCCGGCGAAATTGAAACCGGCGGGGCGCGCCCCGGCGGTGGCCGGGGCATCAAATACCGAAAGGGTGGCGATCTGGTCGTTAATCCCTTTGGACAACGTCGGATAGAGGCTGGCGTAGGCTCCCACCCAGGCCAGCAATCCAGCCACCCCGAGCACGAGGCAGGACCAGAGATAGAGCTCGCGCGCGCGCCGTTCCCGCAAACAATCCCAACCGACTTTGATTGCGAGGGCGCCCACGGGCAGGAGGGCGGTCCAAAGATAGGCGCGCCAGGGATTCTCCCGGAACGTGATGAATCCGGACTCCAGCAAATTGAAAGAGATGTTGGAAATACCAAAGGCGATCAGGCCCGCGATGCCCAGCGCGCAGAGGGCAAACATCCCCCGGTCCCAGGCATTCCACGGCGCGCTCGGCGCCGTGTCTTCGCGGCCCTCCACCATCACCGGCACCAGTCCCGGGAGTTCGCGGAGCCGCACCTCGGTATCCTTGAGACGGCCCTCCAAAAAAGCCAGGCGTTCGGTGTGGGTTTGGGCTTTCTGGCGGGCCTGCTCCCAATCCATCGCATGATGATGCATGAAGATGGCGCGATGGTAGTGCTCGATCTCGTTGACCGCGACCGCGGAGGACTCGGGGTTGGCGAGCTGGTTCTGGATGAATTCGAGGTGGACCGGTGGGGTGACCCCGCCTTCAGTCGGATGGGAAGCGTCGGTTTTCATGCGGGCAGGCAGTTGGTGGCTGGGAAGGTGCTGGGTAGGAGGGTGGGGGAGCAGGAAAAATCCCCCGCTCCCCCACCCGGGGACGATATTTTGCGGAGTTTACGGCTTCACGCTCTTGGGCTCCGGCTTTTCATCCAGTTCAATGCGCAGGTGTTGCTTCTGATCCAGATCCCGCTCCAGCTTCTGCATCTGGTGCTCGATGTCTTTCATCTGCCGAGCCAGGGACTCATGCGCCACCCGTAGCGCCTGGAGGGTTTGCCGGGGTACCTCGGTTTCCAAACCGGCCAGATCGGACTTCAGTTTGGCCAGATCCTGGTGCCTGAATTGGGCGGCATCCCGCGCGGCCATTTCAGCATCCCGCTGGGCCATCTCCGCGTCCCGTTTGGCCATTTGGGCATCGCGCTGGGCGAATACGGCGTCGCGCCGGGCGATTTCCGCATCGCGTTGCCGCGTGCTCAAAGTGAGTCGGTCTCCTTCGATGGTGATTTGGTCCGCCTCGGCGGCCCGTTTGGCGTGATCGACCGCCAGCTTGCCGGTGACGGCTTTGGCGTTGGCATCCGCCGCATCCGCCGAAAAGGCATCATTGCGGGAGCGGAGCCGCTTGCCGTCCCGGGCGGCCAGTTCTTCCAGCATCCGCTCGATCCGGTCCAAGCGTTCTTCGACCGATGAGGCGCGGCCGCGGAGCCGGGCTCCCGGGACGGCTACGGGTTTGAGATACGCGGGATCCATCGCGACGGGTGCCAGCGCCGGAGCGGCCGGAGTGGGCGGAGTGGTTGGGGTGGCTGGAACCACGGCCACCAGCGGAAGCGGGGTGGTCGCGTACCCCGCGTGCGCGCCCTTCGGGCGCGGACCGGAATCGCCAGGCAGATCGTCCGCGAGCGCGGCGGCGGCCGGGGCACCGGCGATGGCGACTCCGGGGCGCGGCGGGAGGGGTGAGCTTACCGCGGTTGGCGGTTCCGGGATGGCCGGCGTGGCGGGCAGTGCCGCTGGCGCCGGGGGCGCCGCCGGCGGAGTGGGGGCGGTGTCGGCGGAGGATTGGGCCAGGACGAGCCGGGGACCGGCGCCCAGGGCCAGGGCGGCGACCAGGGCGGTCGCGGTGGTGATGAATCCCAGCCGGCGCGTGGCCAGGCGGGGCGAGTGATTGCGGTTTTTGTTTAGTATCATAATTATCCTTTGTTGCAGTTGACTACGGTTAGCGGAAACTCCGGGAGAAAGGGATGGTTGGCGGGGGCTCAGGCGTCCGGCCAGGTTCGCCAGCGTGAGGGCGTAATCGCGGGGCCGGTGGGCGGTCGCCAGCACGTGGTCATCACAGGCGATTTCCCGCTCGAGGGTCAGGCGGGTGGCGATCCACCACACGGCGGGATGGAAGAAGAGGGCCGCTTGAACCGTTTGTTGGGCCAGATTCCACCAATCGTCCCGCCGCTCCACGTGCGCCAGTTCGTGGCGGAGCACATGTTCCAGTTCGGCATCGTTCGTGTTTTGCTCTAGGACGGTCGGCACCAGCACGACCGGATGGACAAAACCCAGGACGACGGCGGTGCGCTGGTCGGACGAAACCCCCAACCGCACTGGCCGACGCGCGGTGGAGGGCGCGTTCAACCCGTCAAAGATCGCCACCAGCCGTTCGCCGGGCTCCGTGGCCGCCGCCTTGGTGCGCCGGATTTCGCGGAGACCGCGCACAATCATCCCGCCGCGGAGCGCGGCCAGCAAGGCCCAGGCGGCAATCAGCGTCAAAGAGAGCCAGGACGGCAGATGCGCCGGGGCTTCCAGGTTGCGGAAGGTCATCCGCGGGAGGGAGGGGATGAGATTCCAGTTCGACTCCCGCGCGGGGCGGAGGGCGGGGTCGATCGCCTTGGATTCTCCGTCCGTCACCGCATCCTCCGGAATTGCGCGGGGGGAGCTGGGGCTTTCCGCCACCTCCGTCAGGCCGGATAATGTGGTTGCTTCCTCGGCGGCGCCCCCCACCGTGACGGCGGGCGCTTCAGGGAGTGGGCGCTCTGCGTCCGGCTCCGTCACGACCTGAATGACCGGGGGGGTGTGCCCCGCGGTGGTGCCCGTTGCGGAATCGGTGCGCGTCCGGCTGGCCAGCCACCAATGTGCGGGAATCAGGGCGGCGACAAAGAGCAGCACTCCGAGCCAATAAGCATGCCGGGTGGCGGCATTGGTGCGGCCGAGCAGGCGCAGAACCAGGGCCGCGAGCAGGGTCACCAGGACGCCCTGGTAAAGACCGTTGGCGGTGGCGACGGCCAGCTTTTCACAGACTCCGACCAGCGCGGTGTTCATTCCTCCTCTTCCTCCTTTTCCGAATTCAGGATCAGCTTCTTGATTTCCTGCAGCTCTTCCGCGCTGAGTTCGTCATCCCGCAGGAAAGACAGCACCAGTTCGCCGGGGGAACCGGAGAAAAACCGGGACACCAACTGCCGGGCCGCCTTCCGGGCCACCGTGTCGCGATCCACCAGGGGGGTGAAGACGTGCGCCCGCCCCTCTTTGCGGCTGGCCAGGTAACCCTTGGCTTTGAGGATGCGGATGAAGGTCAGGATGGTGTTGTAGGCGTCCTTGCCTTCCAGGGCCTCGACCACCTCGGCTACCGTGGCGGAACCCCGGGCCCAAATGACCTCCATGATCCGGTGCTCGGCGTTGGTCAACATCGTTGCTTTTTTACGTGGCATAATGAACTAAGAACGAATTAGTTTCAGAAGTCTACGTTTTTTTCGGATTCCGTCAACTAAAACTTTAGTTTGTGGACGGAAAGTTTCGTGCGAACGCAAAAGGGCCGTAAAATAAGGCTTTTATCCGTCAATAAAGAGTTCCGGCCCGTGGAAAAAGGCGGGCTGGATCCGAATTTTTCCCTGCCGCAGCGCATTTTGGTTACGGCGGAACGGCCTGGACACTCGAACCGGCCCAGGGCGTGAACCGGCGGGTCAGCCGGAGGTTGCCGTGGCGTTCGTCGGCCATTAAGCTCGCCCCATCAGCCAGCACGCTTAATTAACCAATCATTAGTACCCCGCGAACCCTGCCATGAAAAACCGTAACATTCTGACGCTCTTTTGTTTGGCGCTGGTGTTTGCCGGCCCCGCCCGAGTCGCCGCGGCCGCCGAAGCCCCCGCCAGTCCCGCAGTGACCGCAGCCCTGCAGCCGTACCTGGACAGCTACAAACTCGCGGGATACATCGGCATCATCGCGGACAAAACCGGCCGGATTCACCACCGGAATCGGCTCGGCTACGCCGATGTGGAGGGGCAGCAACCCATCAGTGAAGAAAATGTGTTTTGGATCGCCTCAATGAGCAAAATGTTCGTGGGCGCGTCTATCATGATGCTGGTGGACGAAAGCAAGATCAGCCTGGACGATCCGGTGACGAAGTTTCTTCCGCAACTCAACCAATGGATGGTGATCGAGGAAAAGGACGCGGCCCACGTTCTACTCAAGCCCCTGGCGCGCCCGGTCACGATTCGCCATATTTTGAGCCACACCAGCGGCCTGACCGGCTCGTCCGAAGTGCAGCGATTGACCGGTGCGGATAGTACGCCGCTAAGAGTCCGGGCGTTGAGCTCGGTGACCGGTCCGCTGCAATGGCAGCCCGGCGAGAAGTATCAATACGGCAATCAAGGGATGAACATCGCCGCGCGGATCGTGGAACTCCTTTCCGGTCAGTCGTACGAGGATTTTCTGCAAAAGCGGTTCTTCGACCCGCTGGGAATGACCGAGACAACCTTTTGGCCCGGGGAAGCGCAGATCGCCCGGCTGGCGGGTGCGTACGGTCCGAATCAGGATAAAAATGGCTATGCCCGGGGCGGCATCGGCTTCCTGACCAAACCTTACAGCGACCGGGTGCACCGCTTTCCTGAAGCGGCGGGTGGTCTGTTTTCCACCACCCACGACATCCTGCGTTACGGACTCCTACTGGCCAACGACGGCGAACTGGACGGCAAACGCTACCTTTCCCATGCGGCGATGGAAGAATTGCGGAAGGAGCAAACCGGCACGACCCGGGTGAATTACAGCCTCGGGTATCACTTGCGCAATGGCATGTTCGGTCACGATGGCGCTTACGGCACCGATCTCTCGGTCAATCCGGCCACCGGAATGGTGGCCATTTTCATGGTGCAATGCACCAGTGGCGACCAGTGGGCGGCGCGCGATTTGTTCCTCAAGACCGCCACCCAGGTATTCAAAAATGATGCTCCGTGAGGCGCGCGACCGCGCGGGATGCAACGGATGGCCAAATCAGGGCGGCGAGCGCAGGGCGGTGCGGATAACCAGCTTGAGGCCGGACCAAACCTCGCTGACGGCGCAAACCTTGATATCCACAAAGCCCAACGGGAGCGCCAATTCCCGGATCGTATTTTCGGTGATATCGGTGGTAACTTTCGCGGACTTCTTCGGCCAGGAGACCCACACCGCGGCGTCGGGTTTAACCTGGTGACGCAAGCCAACCAATTGCCCCTGAAGTTCGGCGGCCACCGTGACGAACAGGTGGACGATCTCTATGTCCGCCGTGACGGCGGGTGAAAAAACGACGCCCTCCGGCAGTGGCGCCAGCCACTTTGGGTAATCGGCCGGGGCGCCAATGGCGACCGCGCAGGTGCCCGGTTTAAACCCGAGCTTTTTCGACAGTGCAGCGCTCGAACAATTGGGGGTGGATTTCATGTTGGTCAAGTGGGGAGGGCCGGTCGTCAACCGAAAGCCGGCCGGCGATCGCCATTCGCAATATCCCGGTAAAAACCACTGCGGTTTTGCTAAGTATAGTAGATATTCTGTCCCATTTCAAACTTTGTGCGACGCCGCTTGGAAACTCACTCTCGAAAAATCCGCAGATCTCAAGACGATTGGTGCCGATTTAGGTAATCGAACTTTACGCCGCAGTGCTGGGGCCGCAAGTCCTTTTGACCCCGCGGGCAATCGGGCTGGCGATTCCGTAAAGAAGTTTGCCGGACTGACGGACCGGGGTGCCGCTTTCAATGTAACCAATTATCGGACTGCAAACTGATTGATTGCAATCTCGGTGCCGGTGTAGCGTACCGCTTCAATGTCATTCGCTGCTCACCAACGGTCTCATTTGCAAACCCAACAGGAGCGGAAGCGAACACCGGCGGCGAGGCAAATTATCTCCCATTTCCGCACCAAGACCGGCCGGGATTTGGCCGAAAACCCGGACTTGTGAATTCAAGGCTGCGCAACCAAGAAGTTTTCGCCATGGGGTCGCCCAGTGCACAGCCCAACGCGCCCACCCCGCCGAGTTCCGCCGCTCGACCAGGGGGGCGCGGTTTGAGCACACTGCGCCTGCGCTGGCTCTGGGTCATACTCTTCTGCTGGCTTTATCCGTTTGCGGCCCGGGCCGATGGCATTGACCTGCCGATTGCGCTTGTCTGGGGCGTGGGGATTTACCTCCCGTTGCTGCTTTTCAACGCGACGGTTGAAGCGCCGATAATGAGTCGATTTATCGGGATGAGATTCGGCGAACTTTGGCCGATGTGGTTTATGGCCAATGTCTGGTCCCTGGTCGCCGGCATTCCCGCCCTGATTTTGAACGAGGCGCTGACGGGCTGGTTCCTGCCAACCGAACTGGACCGCAGATTTCGCGCCTATCCCTTCTTCCTCGTCCTCTTTGTTTTGGTCTATTTCACGGCGACGTGTCTGGCGGAATTCCTCTATGCCCGCAGAATCGTCCGAAAGACCGGTCTCCCGGTCACGCTCGCGACCATCGCCAAGGGCGTCTTCTGGTCCAATCTGGCGGCTTATGCCGTTCTTGGACCGCTTTATTTCGCCATCGGCCTGCCCCACAAAGAGGTGCGGGAGTTTTCACCCAACGCGCATTGGTCGAAGCAACCGTCGCTGATGGTGGTCGCGGTCGGCAAGGGTGGACAACTCGAGGCGGAAGACGTGGCGGGCCGGAACCATCAAGTGGTGGTCCCTTTTGCGGTTCAACAATATGTCGTGTCCGCCGATTTGACGCAGGTTCTGTATCGCGGCACGAATGACCAGTACTTTCTCTTCGCCCATGGAACCAACCAACCCATTCCGGACGTGGGATTCTCCTGCCTGGCACCCGAGATGGATTTTAGTCCCGGCCTGCGATACTCCGCGTTCTTCAACCGCGGGCCGGATAAACTGCGGGTCTTCGACCGCACCACCGGCCAGTTTAAGGAGGTACCGTCCTTTAGTTACGATTCCGATAGCCGCGTCGCTTGGTCCGCCACGGAGTCCATTGTCTACGTAAAGTCAGAAAAGGGATATTTGGAAATCCTGCTGGAGCCGGCTGTTGCCTACCGCTGGTTGACGAACCGGCCATCCGATTTTGCCAATCATTACGGTCAGGCAGGGAATGCGTCGAGCTGGGATCAGGTTCGATACTGGAACCATAAGAGTGGGGATTCGCAGGTTTCCGTCCGTTATGGTTGGGGCAGCCAGATGCTGGTTTTTGGCGGAATGCATCCGGTTCTGCGGTTTAAAGACCCGGCTGGTAAAATGGGAGTCGAGCAAGCCGTCTTCCCGCAAGGGGAGGAGGAGGTGCTTTTTGGTTTCGGAGGGTTCGTTTACCTGCTCGAGGTTTCGTCGCGGCGCATCGGACCTGTCATGAGCGGCCATGATTTTATCGCGCTGGCGCCCCCGTTTGCCAAGCAGGTGGATTTTTAGGACTGTTTGAGACCGGGGTGCTCTCTCCAGCCGGGGGTTGGCAGAAAGCGGTCGGAAGTTGGATTAAGTGTCCGGGACCTGGACCCGACTTCGCTGGGAGCTTCCGACTTCGCCATGGCTTCGCCGGACAAGTCGCCGGACAGGACGCCGGGCAGGTTGAATCGTATGAAACTGGATTAAGTGTCCGGAACCTGGACTCCCAAAGGAGGGGACTTTTCACAGAGCAAGCGGAGGGGAAGCGCCACAAATCCGAACAAACCCGAATTCTTAGCGGCGAAGATGCGGGTAAAAAAGCCGCGAAAGGGAACAAGGGGCTTTCTCGCGGTGGCGCGGAGATCGGCGAGGGTTCGGACAGGGTGGTCCAACGAAACTGGATTAACCTTGTGGAAGCTGGATGGACACCGAGGGGAGGGGATCTTGGCCACAAGAGGTCAGGTCACAAAGGCCAGGCGCCTTAATCCCTGCCCAGACCGTAGCCAGGGTGCCGCCGATGCGGCCTTAAGACATGCACGCGGATGCCCTCGGTGGTTTCGCGGAACAAGAGGTGGTACGGAAAGGTCGGGAAGTTGGCCCGGAGATATCCCGAGTCAGGCAGGTGGTGAAAGCGCTTGGGATTCCTCGGGATGGCAGCAATAGGCTCTTCGAACTCATCGTAAAACCGTTGGGCCAGATGGGGACCGACGGCGTTGTGGTAATGCGTCAAAGCGCTCCGGAGCTCCTTGGGTACCAGCCGGTTAAAGCTCAAACGCATGGCCGAACATTCAGGCCTTCACGAGGCGTCTCAACTCCTCAAGTGTGATCGAGGCCGCCGGGTCGCGGTCCATCTCGGCGTCCCGACGGATGGCCTCGGCGAGGCCCTCATCCTCATCAAAAAGAACCGCTGGCAGAGAATCCAGCAAGCGTGCAGCCAGGGAAGCCCGGTCACCATCGGGGAGTTTCATCGCTGCCCGCTCGATTTCGTTCAACGATTGCATATTCAGACATTACTCCGCAACGGGGAGGCCGCAAGTCCTTTTGACCCGCTGGCAATCGGGCTGGCGATGCTGCAAGGAAGTTCGGCCGATCAGCGGCCCAGGTTTGGCGCGAGGGTCCGTCGCCTTTCCCGGGGGGTGGCAGAAACCGGCCGGAAACTGGATTAAGTGTCCGGAACCTGGACACCGAAGGGAGGGGACTTTTCACAGAGGTAACGGCTCACGGATGGGAAGCACCACAAACCCGACCAGACCCGAATTTTTGCCGACAAGTTGCGCCCGGTTCGCAAAAGGCAACCAGGGGTTTCACGCGGAGGCGCCGGGACCGTGGCGGGGGGTGAGGGTTCGGACAGAGCGATCCCACGAAACTGGATTAACCTTGTGGAAGCTGGACACCGAAGGGAGGGGATCTTGGCCACAACAGGTCACAAAGGCCGCGTATGGGGAGACGGCGGGGGAGGCAGGTTGGGATTCACGGGGCAGGCCTGGACTGCTGCGCCTCTGGCAGTCGTGGTGAAAGCAAAACTGGATTAAGTGTCCGCAGGGTGGACCCGGCTTCCCGCTTCGCGCACAATTGTGCGGGAAACTGGATTAAGTTTGTTTAGGGGCGACACAAGTGTCTCCGATGTTTGATTGCGCCGCAGAGGTGTCGCGCCGCTTTCAGGGCGCTGGTATAAATCTCCCGAAATCCCAGCCTGTTTAGGCTGGGCTTCCGCCGTCGCCCATGAGGCTTCCCTCTTCGCTCAAGAGCTATGGGGGACAGGATGGCGGACAGGTAAGAATCGCGGCCCTTCAGGCCGTCCCGAAACCGACGGGTTGGACTAATCTGGCGGGAATTCTGGGTGGCGCTCTTTTGCACTAGTGAAACCCGACTGATTGAGTCGGGATTGCGGGGGGATCAGGGGCCCAAGTTGCCGCGTGCGCTGCCGGTGACTGTTGGGCAGCGGCACGCGGCTGGGGCCGCTCCGGGCATCCGCTTCGGCGTGTGGTTGGCCGGCGATGGCCGCGTTCTATTGCAATATGTCAAAGAGCGAGTCCGCCCGGAACCAAGAAGAGGTTTCGGAACGGGCAAAAGCCGCGGTTGGCCGGTGCGGCTGTTTGATCTTGCGCCGCGGCCGGGCCAGCCCCGGTTTGGTATTAGCACGGGATTTGGGATTTCGTATTCCTCTGGTAGGAATTTAACGGGGAATTGGCAAAGAACATTGCAGACGCTAACCATGGTAACGATGAAGTTGTCGGGGCGATGCCAGCGACGATTTGGGGGTGCTAAACTGTCAACGACCTTGCAGGTGCCCAGGTTCGCCCTCATGGGGATTTGTGCTACTTGGTAGAAAGCGGTATACTTTCATTAGTTGTGTTATTAGAGCCTGTTTGAAAACTATTTGAAAATAACTTTAACGATAACTCGTGCTTTGAAACGCAGCCCGCTACAAACTTGGGATGCGATATACATCAGACCTGACCGACGCGCAATGGGAACTCATCGTGTACTGCTTTCCTGAGAGCGTGTTTTGAAAATCGGAGATTTTTACTTTAACGTTATTGTACAAGGGTTGCGACTACTATAAATGAATCGGATGCAAACGCATCCGACTAAGTATCCAACGGACTTGACTGATGAAGAGTGGGACCAAATCGAAGCGCTGGTTCCCGCGCCCAAATCGGGGAAGGGCAAGCGGGGTCGACCGGTCGAACTCGACCGCCGCAGTTTGGTCAACGCGATTTTCTACCAAGTTCGCGCCGGCGGAGCTTGGCGGCTGCTGCCGGGGGACTTCCCGCCGTGGCAAACAGTTTACGGCTATTATCGGAAGTGGAGCCAGGACTGGACGTGGAATTTCATCCACGACACCTTGCGGATTGGGTACGCAAAACCACGGGACGCCAGGTGGCACCGACGGCGGCCATTATTGACAGCCAGTCGGTCAAAGCCCCTGATCAAGCGGGCGAACGCGGCTATGAAGCGGGCAAAAACGTCAAAGGCCGCAAGCGCCATCTGGCCGTGGACTCCCTCGGCTTGATTATGGGTCTGACGATTACCACCGCCGATGTCCAAGACCGCACCGCTGCCAAGCCCCTGATTGAAAACTTGGTGAGCCGCTTCGGGCGACTGCAAATGATCTGGGCGGATGGCGGCTACTTGGGGCCATTGGTGCAATGGGTCAAACAACTCCGTCCCTACGGCAGGCTCAAACTCGAAGTCGTCCGGCGTTGTGACAAGGCCAAGGGTTTCCACGTGCTTCCCAAGAGATGGATCGTCGAACGCACTTTTGGCTGGTTCTACAAGTCGCGGCGATTGTGCCGTGACTACGAGGTCCGCGCCGATCATAGCGAAGCCATGCTTCGGATTTGTATGATTCGCATCATGATTAGGCGCCTTGCAAAAGCGGCATGAGGGCATTTTCAAAACACGCTCTTAGAAAATCATCGTCTTCTGCAGTGTCTGGGCTTATCCAAACACTGCTTTTCCGCTTCGGAAACCAACAATAAGCATACGCTTCTAATTTGTTGAATTGTATGCAAAACATCTGTTCTAGAATAGCACCTGCCAACAGCACCGGCGGTCTCTTCGCCGTGGGCGACTGCATTTCGGCGGTGAACCACTTCATCTACCTTTTGGAGGTGTCTTCGTCGGCGCGCAGGCATCCGCTTGAGACCGAGAATCCTAAAGATGGTCTTTAGCTGATTCTGTCGGAAGTGGTTACCATCATTAGGGAATACGGTGTTGCTCACTTTCGCCGGATATCCAGAAAAAAGTTGTTCGAAAATCTGGATTCGGGCATCCCAAATATCCTTCTTCCCGCTGTCCTGAAGTCTGGTGAGGTGCTGATCAAGAAAAAGAGCCATAAGCGAAGGGGTGAGATCTTCGAGTTTATGCCCATGTGCTTCAATTTGGGCAATCGCAGTCCTGACAATCGCCCGAACGGTGCTTTCATAAGCGGCATACATATGAACAAACGCCAAGCCTTTTGCCGTTTGCTCTATCGATTTATCGATACCTCGTGTAGCCTTAAAAAAGGCTTCGACTGCTGCAAACTGTTCGTGGACTTCAATCCTCAATTGGGTCCACATAGACTCTTCCTAAAAAACGATCTCTGCAAAACTCTATCCGGCCCTTCACAGCTTTGCGGCTATTGGTTGCTCCTGTCGTGTATTCACGGAGTTTTGGGTGGGCCATCCAGCCCGCAAGTCCATCTAACACGATATGGTCATTCTTGCTCAAAGCAAGGGCTGCCCCCACGGATACAGCTTCGAAAAGATTTAGAGGCGTTGTCGTCCTGTTATCGGTTCGGCTCAAACCTTTTGGAAACGCTTTGGACAACTCACTGAAAGTGTTCCGAAAGATTAATTCGTTCGAAGCGAAATCAAAGTGGGCAGTTGACTCTTCCATAAAGGTATTAAGGAAGTGGGTGACGCTGTGGTCAAACTCTTTATATCTGTGAAGGAAAGCGAAAAAGCGAAGTACACACTCCTCTGCCGTCCCGTCTCTCTGCTGCAGTGGGGTCAACTTAAGTATCCGACGAAAGTCGGAGGTTGCCGCAAGTTCCTCCAATTTGGCTGAAAATGCCCCTTGATAAACACAGTCCCTAATCTCTTGGGCGCTCAACGCTACGCCTCCGGTGTTAAGGCGTTCAAAGAGATCGTATCGAACTATTGTATCGCTCTTATCGTTGAGCGTTACAACTTTCATTGGTCTTGTCCTGAAATGAAGTTGAAGATGAGATGGCATGTCTAAATAGCCCAACCCGTCGAAATCAGTCAATTTTTGCAGTTCGGAAAATGTTAAAGCATCCCCAATTTTTAATTTGTCTCGAAGTTTATCTGAGCCCGCAAATTTTACGATGGTGCTCAACCGTTGTACGCCATCGACAACTTCCCATGAATTGTCATCATTTGTTGCCATCATAAGACTTGGGACTGGAATGCCAAGCATCAGGGATTCGATGAGTTGGGAGCATCTTTTGTCGTCCCATCTGAATTTACGCTGGTACACGGGAGCGACTCCGATTTCACCCGCCTCGACCATGCGGATGAGTTCCTGAGTTTGCATATCAAATGTATCAAAGTCGACCGTCCGGCGCTGCTCCTTTAGTTGCAGTTCAAGCTTCGTTGAATTGACCATGGGGAGTTCTCGTTGGTGGCTCATACTTGTGCTCTAGCCCGCTGATTCCCACGACTCATTTAGCGTTTGGCGAAGTGATGGGGAAAGATTGTAGTTTCTGAATTTAGCTGGAATGTTTTCCTTTTTACCATTTTACTTGAACAATCGTCCCTCTCTGGTCTTCAGATGGCGATCGTCTACTGATATATTTGATTTGTGTATATGCATTAACTTTAAGAAAAGACTCGATGTCATCATGCTTGGTGCGAATCTTTGAGTCAATATGAGAAATCGGAGCCGAAATGTTTGGGCAGCGATGCCCGTCGGAAACCGCAATTTCAGCCCTCTCGCAACATCATCAGGAATTGCTCCACCGTCCACAGTTTGCGGTCGGCAACCGAGCTTTGGGCGATTTCGATAATCTTGGTTTGGCGCGCCGCTCGCGCGCGTATGTAGCGGACCGGACTGTGTTCGCTAACTCCACAGCATTTGCGTATCCACAGACTACGGCAGAGCGAGGTTCGCAACACTATTTTGCATGAGTCTTGCTCTTTTTGCGCAGACTCCTATGTGATGCATCGCAGGCCAACAAATACTCGTCGTTTCGTAACGCCGCCCGTTGTCCGTTCAGCATGGATTCTATGATCACGGGTACTCCCGAGGCTATGCTGCTCCAAGCTAAAGTTTGGTAATCATTCACCGCGCACCAGGACATGGGCTGATGCTTACAGTCCGAATCCAATTCGCTGATATGCACCTCGGCGATGCGTTTCCCAAAACGTTTTACCATGTCCGTCAACTCGGTCAAGGTAGTATCTAATTGACGGGCGTGCGCCACATCGAGGCAAAGTCTCGCATCCGGCAACTCTGAAAAAAGCAATTCCAATTCATCAGCTGTTCGGCCCACGGGTTTCCGGCGGTCCATGTTTTCCAAAAGCAACTGCTTTCCAAAGCGCCGCCAAAGCGCAGGCATCCTGATCATATCGGGATGCACAATAATGTTCCAACCGCGTTTGTAAACATGCTCAAGCTCTTTCACCACGAGTCGTTCTTCGGCCTTTTCAAATGAACTCGGTGCATGAAATGAAACATAGGTAAAGTGGCTAACCGGAAGGTTGTTCAAATCCCGAAGGAGGGGTCGAAGTTCAGTAAGACGTAGCGCCGAGAGTTCGACAGTGTCAAAGTGATGTCTCCGAAGCCATGTCAGCGCAGAACGATAATCTCCGCACTCCAAGGCTCCGGTGGAGAATCCAACTTTTTTTGAGTGGGCCTTAGAATCCGACATAATCTAGACACAGATTTGCAATTGGATCTTCGTCCTGATTGCGATTAAAAAAGAGCAACTGCAGCCCCTGCGCAAAATCTTTCCCAATCCTGCGAACTTTGTTAAACGTAATGTCCTGCTTGGCATCTTGATGGCTCAGTCCCTCCAAATGTTTGCGAACGCGGTTGTCCATGATCAACATGAGCCACTGATTATACGAGCCAAAAATCAGCCTGGCTAATTGCTTTCGTTTTGTCTGCTCCTTCACATGTTTATCAACGAACACTGCCAGATATTCCAATGCCGGCGTGCGCGCAAAGCTCATCGCTGATTCAATAAAAGGTTGTGGACTCCTTGCACCCCGTCCTCGCAGAGCATCTGCGGGTGGACACAGTTCGCAATTTAAGCAAAAGGCCAATCCACTGGCAAAGAGTAGTTTTCGGCTCAGTCGCAGTTTCGCGTTTCGCATCGCCCATTTCTTCCCATCCTGCTCGCGGTGTTTCGCCGCATAGTCCACGCAGATTGTTCTCCAGTATCGGGTCACGTCGTTCAGGAGAAAGCGTGGCACCTTGCACTCATGGAGTGGGGAAAAATGAACTTCCTGCTCAAAGTATCGTTGCAGGATGTTTGACAAAACGTTGGTCCACACCTGCTGGCACGAATTGTCTTTAGTCAGTTCGAATGGACGTGATTCCAGCAGCATTAGCATTCGCCTAGTGAGATTTGTGTTTGAATCGGCACCGCCTCCGATCCGATGCACCAAATCATGCGAAAAGACCAGGTTACCAAACGTTCCGCTTGATCCAGGTGGGGTCAGTCTTGCTGACTCCAAGGAATCGCTAATACGTTGTGCTTGGGTTGCATGGTCATTATTGACCACTCCGTCCACCAGCAAGGACCAGTCAAAATCGCTCCCGCCAGTCATTTCAAACCGGGCAAACGACCCGAACAATATCAACCCGGAATCGTAATCCAAAAGACGCTTGTTTTCTTTCTTTGAGAGAAGCGCCCTCCGAAGTTGTCGCTCGCCGCGACGGGTGGCTAGCACCACCGCGCCATAGCCCTGCCACCTTGCTCCACACTCCTCGGCGAGGTGATGCACGGTTTCAAATGGCTCGAATTTGCGCATGCGAGTCTTAAAGCACAATTTTATACACCTCATGCCTAAAGTTTGCCAGAGCGATCTTCGCGGAAAAACGCCAAAACGCCAAACATGAATTTGAATAGCGCACGCCAGTGTCGAGGCGCTCTGTTCATTCTCCTTCACGTACACATTTTCCTTTCAGCATCCAAAACTGGATGGCCCCAGAGACATAGTGGCCTTTAATCGTGGCGCTGCTGACTCCAAACCCCACCGTTTTGGGTAATCCCGGTATTTGCATAGCTTCCCCTAAGAATAGCATATTTGTCCGGCAAACTCCTCTCCAGTCATGTAATCGTCACGCAGGCTCTTTTTGGGCAAAGCGTGCTTACAGGGGGGTATCTCAACGGCGAAGCCGTTGATTATCAATCGTTTAAGGTGGGAAAACCGGCTGGAAATAAAATGGAGCGAGCGAAGGGATTCGAACCCTCGACGTTCACCTTGGCAAGGTGATGCTCTACCAGACTGAGCTACGCTCGCTACCTGACCGACCCCGAAAGCTTATGCACTTTTCGGGAGAATGCAAGGGTTGTTTTTTAAACTTTTTTTGGCATCCGGGCGAACACTTCGTTGACGGGTTTGCCGCTGCCGTCCCGGGTGGTGTAAAAGGGCCGTTTTTCGATCTCGTAGCTGAGCTTCGGGGAGATGCCCATGGCCTGGTAAATCGTGGCGTGCAGGTCCTCGATGATGACCCGGCCTTCGAGGGTTTTGCAGGGGCGTTCGTCGGCGGTTTTGCCATGCAAATGACCCTTTTTCATGCCGCCACCGAAGAGCAGGACGCTCCCGGCATCGGTGAAATGCCGGTGCATGCCGTAATATTTCGGATCGTTGATGATGTCGGGGACGGTGACCTGGTTTTTGACGCCGTTGTCGGGTTTGCCTTCCACCAGCATGTCGCGGCTGAATTCGCTGGCCAGGACGATCAGGGTCCGGTCCAGCAGCCCGCGTTCTTCCAGGTCCAGCACGAGCTGGGCGATGGGGGCATCGATGGATTTTTTCAAATCCGCCAGCCGGGTATGCCCGTTTTCATGGGTGTCCCAGTTCACAAACGGGATGTACTCGGTGGTCAGCTCGATGAACCGCGCGCCTGCCTCGGTGAGGCGGCGGGCCAGGAGGCAGCCGATACCAAAACGACCGGTATTGTATTTGTCGTAGCTGTCCTTGGGTTCGAGGGTGAGGTCGAACGCCTTGGCGGCGGGCGAGCTCAGCAGGCGGTGCGCGTTGTCCAGCGAACGCAGGAGGGATTGTTGCTGGTAATCGCTGCCGTACTGTCCGACGGGGCTTTGCTGGGCCAGTTGGCGGTAAAACTTCTCCCGGTTTTCAAACCGGCCGGGGCTCATGCCGGTGGGCGGGCGCACGCTTTCCACGGCCTGTTCGGGGTTGGCGATGAGGAAGGGACCGTATTCGCTGCCGAGGAAGCCGGCGGTGTGGAAGGCTTTCAGTTCCTCGCCTTCGCCGAGATCGAACCGCTGGCCGATGTCGATGAACGCGGGCATGGCGGGATCGCGCGGGCCGAGTGTGCGGGCGATGACGGAACCGATGTGCGGGGCGGCGACGGTCTGCGGCGGCGCATAACCGGTGTGCCATTGAAACTGGTGCCGGGAATGCAGGATGAACCCGAGATCGCCCGCGGTGTAGGAGCGAATCAGGGTGCCGCGATCCATCACGGACGCAATTTTTTCGAGGCCTTGCGAGATTTTGATACCGTCCACCGCGGTATCAATGCTGGGGAAGGTGGACAGCACCTTGCTGGACGGGAGGCCGTTTTCGTAGGCGGTGTAACGTTTCGGATCAAACGTCTCGGTGGAGGCCATGCCGCCTGCCATCCAGAGCACGATGACGGTGTCGGCGGTGGGCTGGATTTTTTCGATGGTTTCGGCGTTCAGCGCGCGGGGGAAACCGGCCGCCAGGGCGGACAAGGTGGCGGCTCCGGCGGTTTTGAGAAAGTCCCGGCGATTCCAGGAAGGGGCGGCATTCATAGGCGGATCAGTAAATCAGTTGAAATTCCGGCAACATGGTGACGGCCCAGAGCAAGTCCTCCACGCCGGCGGCCTGCGCAGGCTGGCCCACGAGTTCGCGCGCCAGTTGCAGTTCCGTCGCGGTCGGGGAACGGCCCAGCGCCTTGGCATAAACCCCGCTGATCAATTGCTCGGGCGGGGCGGCTTCGGCCAGGGCTTTGACAGCGCCGTTCTTGAGTTGCTCGGCCAATTCATGGCCGTTGGTCAATTCCAGAGCTTGCAGCGTGGTGGCGGCCGAGGGACGGGTGGTGACGACCTGTTCCCGGTTCGGCCGGCCCAGCGCTACCATCAGCGTGTCCGCATTCACGAGCGACGCGCGGACCCGGCCCATCTCGCCGGGGGTGGCGAGGGCGCTTTGAAATTGCGCGGTAACCGGCCAGGGGCCGGAGCCCATCGGCCCGAGCACGATGGCGGGCGACCAATTGGTGGCGGCGAAGTCCCGTTTTTCCCAGTCTTTCGTCTTGTTCTCGGTTTGTTGCCAGGAGGCGTCCGTGCCGAAATCGAGCACTTCCGGCGGCCCGGTCTTTTGCTCCCGGCGCACGTACGCATACAGAAACAACCCGGCCGGATTAGGGCCGTCCCCGCCATTCACGGCGCTCACCGCGAGCATGTTTTCCCCGGGGACCAGCAAACCGCGGAAATTGATGGCGTCAATCTGCGTGTGACTGCTCCCGGCGCCGGCCTTTTTCCCATTCACATACAGCGTGTAACTGTTATCCGCCGTGACGAGCGCGAACGCCTCGGTAGGCACTTCCGTCAGTTGGAAAGTCTTGCGGAAGTACACCGTGCCGGGCGGAACGGCCTGGGCGGCATTGGTTTGGGACCACACCCATTGGGCGTCAAAACGGGCCGGCACACTCTGGTTGGTACGCCCGAGGGAAAAATTCACCTGGGCCACCGGGGCGTCGCGCCACACGTCGGTCACCAAACTGACGGCATCGCAGAATTGCTCGGCGGACATGCGGCGGACCGTCGGGCCCGGGAACACGTATTCGGCGCTGTCCTTTTCATCCCAGCTCGCCGCGGGCAGTTGATAGGCGCGGGAAGTGAGAATGCGGAAAATGGTTTCCTTGAGGTCGCAATCATGATTGGCCAGGTCGGCGGCGAGCCAGTCGAGCAGCTCGGTATTCCAAGCGGGCTTTTCCATTTCGTCCACCGGTTCCACGAGCCCGCGACCCAGGAAGCGCTGCCAGAACCGATTGACAATCGTCCGGGTGAGCCGGGCATCCTGGCGGCTGGTGATGATCCCGGCGAGTTGACGCAGGCGCGTCGCTTTATCGGCATGCGGATCGAGGGCTCCCAATTCGGGATAGAGGAATTTCAGTTCCGCCTTCTTGCCGGTGGGTTTGTCGCACCGGACCATTTCCAGCGCCTGGTCCGAATAGACGCCCGCGAGGCCATAGGCATCGGCGAGCGTGAGGTCATTGATAAAACTGTCGTGGCAGGAGGCGCATTTGAGGTTCACCCCCATGAAGACCTGCGCAATGTTTTGCGCCGCCTGCATTTGCGGAGTCTGACTGGCGTTCACCACACCGCGCCACACGATCCCCTTCGTGAACCCCGCCGATCCCGGCGTGGGATTGACGAGTTCGGCCACGAAGCGGTCAAACGACATGTTGGTGGCCAGCGCGGAATACAGCCAGCCGGTGATCTGTTCCCGGCCGCCGTCGATATAGCCGGTGCCGCGGTAATCATTCCGCAAGGCATCATTCCAAAAGGTGATCCAGTGCTGGGCGTAGGCGGGTTGATCCGCCAGCAGGGCGCGGACGAGCCGCGCGCGTTTGTCGGGGCGAGCGTCCGCGACGAAACTGTCCAGAGTGGCCGGGGGCGGCAGCAGGCCGATCACATCCAGGTACACCCGCCGGGCATATTGCCGGTCACTTACCGGCTCCGCGGGTTTGATCCCATGCGCGGCATAATAAGGCTGCAACAGGCGGTCCACCGGATTGGCGTCGGCGGGACCCGGGGGCAGTTGCGGTTCGCGGGGGAGCAAATTGGCCGGCTGGGCGCGGCCCAGGGAAATGCTCTCCTCCCATTTGAGACCCTGATCAATCCAGGCGCGGAGCAGGCCGATCTGGACCGGCGTGAGGCGCGTGCCCTTCTTGGGCATGACATTGTCCGGATCAAAGCCCTGGACGAGTTCGATCAAGTGGCTGGCGACACTCTTTCCGGGCTCGACGGCGGCTCCCGAATCGCCGCCCTTGAGCAGCGTTTCGCGCGAATCCAGGCGGAACCCGCCCTGATCGCGGCCCCGACCGTGGCACTTGAGGCAGCGCTCCTCCAGGATCGGGCGGATTTCCTTGGCGAAGTCCACCACGTGATCCGCCGGTGGTGGCAAAAGCTGCGCCTGTTCGGGCCTAATGCCCGTCGCTCCGGCCGGGCCGACCGCGGCGGCCCACAACGCCCCAAGAAGCCCGTAAACTTGCAATCGCATCGGGGCAAAATGTAATGCGATCCGGGGAAAAAGACAGCGAAACTTTGGCGCTGATGCGGGCGGGCAGTGCCGGGAGGCGGCGGGCGTGGGGGCGGCGGGCTGGGTGGGTTTGGGGAGGGGAAAGCGACGGGCGGGAGGGCTGGTTTTTGGTAGGCGGATGCAGGGAGCGCCTGAAGGCGGAACTCCGAACCGGGGCTGCCGCGGCGTTCGCCCCCGGCGGCGCGGGCCGGCCGGGGGCGTTATTACAAGAGACCGTTTACTTCACGTTGGCCAGGAATTCCACGAGGTTGCGGATGTCCGCTTTCGAGAGCACCTGGCCGAGTCCTTCGGGCATGGCGGACTGGCCACGCTGCCGGGATTCGATGTCGGCGACTTTGAATTTCATGATCTTGAAGATGCCGTCGTCGTTGGCATTGAGCACCAAGTCGGTGGCGTCTTCGCTTTTCACGATGCCGGCGTACAATTCGCCGTTCTTCAATTTGATGAGCACGCTTTCAAACCCGGCGGCGATCTGTTTGTTCGGGTACAGGATCGACTCCAGGATGTACTCGCGGTCGTGCCGGGTGATGATGCCGGTCAATTCCGGTCCGACCTCACCGCCCGAACCATTGATTTTATGGCAGCGGGTGCAGGCGGCTTCCGGCTTTTCCAGGAAGACCTTGCGACCGGCTTCAGCATCGCCGCCGTAAAGCGTCTCGCGGAAGCCGGCGAACGGATCGCCGGTGGGATGACCGGCCAGGTATTTTTTGAGTTCATCCTGGATGGCGGCGGCATTCGGATGCTGCGCCGCGGCCTGCAGGACGTCGAACTGCAATTCTTTTTCCACCTGTCCGGCGCCCAGTTTGGTCACCCACCCGGCCAGCAACGATTCGGCCCCGGTGTCGGTCAATTTGCCCAGTGTGGCCAGGGCGCCCTGCTTTTCGGGCAGCGAGCCCTTTTCCAGAACGGCCGCCAGGTTGCCCGTGGCATCGCCGGGTTGGAGCATCGCCTGCACGCGGTTACCCTCGGTGCGGACGGTTTGATTTTCATCCGCCACCGCGAGTTTCACGGCTTCCGCGACGCCCGGATCGTGCATGGCTTCCAGGGCTTTGAGCGCCTCCACGCGCACATTGGCGCGCGCTTTAGGATTGGCCACGACGATCACCATCGCCGGGCCGGCTTCCTTCAAGCCGAGTTGGCGGGCGGCATGCATGGCGGCGATTTGCACCGGGGCGGGGGATTTTTCCACCAGTTCGGCAATCACCGGACGCAGGGCGGCGACAGCCGGTTGACTATCGCGGCCCGACAACGGCTGCCACAGGCCCGTCAACCGGTCACGGGGAGTGGGGGCGGCCCAGGTTTCCAGATCGCGCAAGGCTTCCGCGCGGACCTTTTCACTGGCACCTTCATCCCCGGCCAGGTGGGCGAGGAGCGTGGCATTTTCCGGGCGACCGACCCGGTAACCGGCATTGACGACGCGCCAATCCAGCGGATCATTCTTGCGCGGGTGGCGGGCTAGCGACGCCAGTTCGGGCAACGCGGCCGGGATGGCCACGTCATTGATGGCCCGCGCCGCTTCCAGCACGATCAACGGGTCGGTATCGTGCAGGAACGTGGCGATCTCCGGCATTTCACTGCGGCGCATGGCGAGCAACACCGCCATGCGAACCGCGGGCGAGCTATCGCTGGCGGCCGTGATCAGGCGGGCGCGGGGCGCGGTGCCGAGCAGGCCCATGACTCCGGCGTGCCGGAGATAAACATCCTTGTCCGCATTCTGCCGCAGCATTTCCAGCAGCGGGTCCACGGCGTCCGGCGTGGCCAGTTTGCCGAGGCTGATGGCGCTGAAAAACTGCGCCCGCGGTTCGGAATCGGCCAGCAAAGTGATCAACGCGGCAGCAGCCGGGGCATAATGGCCGTCACCCACGACCTTGGCGGCCTGGGCGCGGACTTCCGGATCGGGATCTGCGAGCTGTTTCGCCACCGGGGCAAGGGAATGATGGGCGCGGGCCGCGAGTTGGCCGAGGCCCCAAATGCCATGGAGGCGGGCCAGTTGATTCGGGGATTTGGCAGCGGCGGTTTCCAGGACTTTGGCGCCGGAGGTGCCGCGGTCGGCGAGTTCAAATTGCGCTTCCTGGCGCACTCGTTGATCGGAGTGGGCGAGGAGGGCGGCCAATTCCTGCAGCGAACGTTTGGTCATGCCCTCGGCGATCAATTTTTTGGTTTCCAACACCAGCGGGCTGTTCACGTTGGCCGGATCGAAGCAGCGGTAGATGCGGCCGTGGGCGGACTGGGGCCAGCCCTGCACCCAATCGGTCACATACAATTGGCCGTCCGGGCTGAAATCAGCGTCGGTGGCCAGCACGCCCCAGAAGAAGTTTTTGTGATCCACCATTTTGAACGTCGCGCCGTTTTGTTCGACCGCGAACGAATGCACGCCGCTGTTGCCACTGGACCCGCGGAAATCGCAGAGGAAAAAGTGATCGCGATAGGCCGGGGAAAAGCCGGTGCCGG
Organism: uncultured Pedosphaera sp.; assembly: GCA_903918755.1. Lineage (GTDB taxonomy): Bacteria > Verrucomicrobiota > Verrucomicrobiia > Limisphaerales > Pedosphaeraceae > CAIXFN01. Next base: position 82,528 of record CAIXFN010000028.1, on the reverse strand, counting down.
GATAGTGCGTGAATCCGGAGGGACCGTTGGCGACATGGGCCGCCGGGGGCAGAATGTAGGCGGCCTGGCCGGGATACTGAAGGTGCCAGAGATTCTCGGCGTTCCACACGCCCGCCGGGGTCGTCTCGCTGAACTGGTTCGGGGTGCGCCAACCGGTGTCGCCACCTTCCACCACATAAACCAGACGCGCGGCGTCCCCGTGATCGCAATTATTGTCCCCGGTGAACAAATTGCCGTGATCGTCAAAGGCGAGTTCCTGGGGATTGCGCAGGCCGTAGGCAAACATCTCCAGGCCGGAGCCGTCCGGGTTGCAACGCAACACGCCGCCCATGTCCGGGTAATCCAGCAACGTGCCTTCCCTCGTTCGAACATGGATGCCGCGGTCGCCCATGGAGAAATACAATTTGCCATCCGGACCCATCCGCAGCCCGTGCAGATCATGGCCGGTGAGGTTGAAATGCACGCCATAGCCGTAGCTCAGCGAAGTCCGGACATCGGCTTTGCCGTCATGGTTGGTGTCCTGCAACAGCCAGAGGTTGGGGAGGTTCGCGAGGTAAACTTTGTCCTTGCGCGCCAGCACGCCGGCGGCGACGCCGTCGGCGAGGGTGTTGAAGCCATCGGCAAAAACGGTGGATTGATCCGCCCGGCCTTTCCCCGCGCGGTCTTCCAGCAGGCGGACGACTTCGGATTCCACCGCCATTTTGCCGACCTCCGCTCCCAGGTATTTCTTCACCATGGCCAGACGATCCTCCACCGTGCGCGAGGCGAGATCGTCGTTGTACATGTTCATGTGGTCGCGGATGTCGTAAACGCTGGTGCCGTAGCGGAACGTTTCGACCACGTAAACCCGGCCGCGCTCATCAAAGCCGAAGGCGACGGGATTCATCAACTGGGGTTCGGTGGCCCATAATTCGATCTTGAAGCCGGGGGGCACTTGAAATTGTTTGATGGCCAGTTCGGCATCGATGGCCGGTTCCGCGGCGTGGCCGGAAACCGCGCCCAGCAGGGTCAAGCCGAGCGCCACCCGGTTCATGCCGGGCCAGAGTTGAGTCTTAAGCATGGGGCGAGATAGTACAACGGGCGATTCGGTAATCAAGGGGCGAAAGCGTCGCTTGGGCGGCGGATGCAGACGAGATTTTTGAACTGAAGGTCGCAAAGAGCGCGAAGAATCAAACGGCATTTGGACAGGATTTACCGGATTGAACATGATGGACCGGAATAAGGCCCCAGCCGAGCGGCGCGTGTCCATCTCTCATCCTGAAAATCCTGTCCATCCCATCGAAACGTTCGAACCAGCGCGCATGAAGCCAAAATTATGAAGCCCGGAATTGAGACAGGATTTACAGGATTGTGAATGATGGACCGGAATAAGGCTCCAGCCGCGCGGCGCGTGTCCATCTTTCATCCTGAAAATCCTGTCCATCCTGTCTAATCTTCCCACCTCGGGGAGAATCAGTCATTTTCCGCGAACTTGACAGGAGCGGTGGGTTTGGTACTTTCCCCTTACAGTGCATTCAAGCCGATTTTATTTTGCAGGCTGCCGGACGGGCTGGCGTTATTGCTTTAGCCCGGCGGATTGGCGTGTGCGGCTGCGCTAGTCACCAAAAATTCCCAACCCAGCCGCAGGTCACCACCTGCGGTTTTTTTTGTGGCGACCCCGGCCCAACCCAGAGAGCATCAATAAAGTATGATCATTGTCCTCAAACCTAAAATCAGCAAACGCGAAGAGGCCGCCGTGGTCCGCGAGATCAAACGGCTCGGTTACATCCCGCACATCATGCGCGGCGTGGCCCGGACGGTCATTGGCGCCATCGGCGATGAGTTGACCCACCAATCGCTGGAAAGCCTGCCGACCAATTTCCCCAACGCGGTCGAAAGCGTGATGCCGGTGCAGAAGCGCTACAAGCTCGTGAGTCGCGAAGCGCACCCGGCCAATTCGACCATCGACGTCCGCGGCACCATCATCGGTGGCAAAAAAGTCCAGATCATGGCCGGACCCTGCTCCGTGGAGAGCGAGGACCAGTTGTTGAAGACCGCGCACGCCGTTAAAGCGGCCGGGGCGACCATTCTGCGGGGCGGCGCCTTCAAACCGCGCACCTCGCCCTATGAGTTCCAGGGCCTGGGCCTCAAAGGCTTGAAATTGCTGGACAAGGCCCGCCAGGAAACCGGACTGGGGATCATCACGGAATTGTTGTCCGAGGACCACGCGGAGATGGTGGCGGAGTACACGGACATCATCCAGATCGGCGCACGCAATTCCCAGAATTTCCAGTTGCTGATCGCCGCGGCCAAGACGGGCAAACCGGTCTTGTTGAAACGCGGGCTTTCGATGCGGATCGAGGAGTGGTTGCTGGCGGGCGAATACGTCCTGTCCAATAACAACCCCAACCTGTTGTTCTGCGAACGCGGCATTCGCACCTTCGAAACCTACACCCGGAACACGCTGGATCTTTCCACCATTCCGATCATCAAGAAGGAATCGCATTCGCCCATCGTGATTGATCCCAGCCAGGGCGCGGGCCGGGCGGATCTGGTCATGTCCATGTGCAAGGGCGCGGTGGCCATGGGCGCGGACGCCCTATTGATTGAAGTTCACCCCAATCCGGCGAAGGCGCTCAGTGATGCCGCGCAACAACTGTCGCTGGAAATGTTCGCCCGCTTGATGACGGAGTTGAAGCCGTTTCTGGCCGCGGCGGGCCGCGAGTGAGCGGGGACTAACCGCCCGGCCCGGGACAGCATCTATCGGTTTGCTCGGACTGCCGGCCTTCGGGCCGGGTCCGAGGCGGGTGGGGTCGTCCAACTGGACGCCACCGCGGGGGGGCCGGCGCCACCGTTTATTCGGCGCTTTCGTCCTGAATTCCGCGATGGAACCCATTGCCATCCTGGTAGCCGAGCGGTATTCGCAATCCCGCCCGGGTAAGCAACCAGCCGATCAAACCGCTCACCGGCAGCCAAAACGCAAACCAATGAAATGATGCTTTGTTCATCATGAGACATCTCTGAGCACGATCGGTGCCAAGCGGTGCCCAGGGCAAACGGGCGGCGGTTGAGCTTGCGGCAGTGCCGGGGAACCGTCCGGCGTAGCCCGGGAGGACGGCCCCAATCCCGAAAAAATCGGAGGGTGGGGGTGGGATTTACGGTCATTTACACCCGGCACCAAAACTGATAGAACCGGTTCTGTGCTGAAAGATTCTGTGATCTGGAATTCCCTGAACTCGCCGCGCCGCCTGGTGCTGATCGGCGGTCCCTGCGCGATTGAATCCGAAGAGCTTTGCCTGGAGGTGGGGGCTTTTTTGCAAAAAGTTTGCCGCCGGCTCGGGGTGACCTACGTTTTCAAGGCGAGTTATGACAAGGCGAACCGGACTTCCAACACTTCCTTCCGCGGCCCGGGCCTCGCGGAGGGGTTGGCGGTTTTGGGCCGTGTGCGGTCCAAACTGGGGGTGCCGGTCCTGACCGATGTGCATACGGAAGAACAGGTGGCCGCCGCGGCGCAGGTCGTGGATGTGCTGCAAATCCCGGCCTTCCTGTGCCGCCAGACGGATCTCATCGCCGCCGCCGCCCGGACCGGGAAAATTGTCAACATCAAGAAGGGTCAGTTCCTTTCCCCGGCGGAAATGGGTCCGGTGGTGAAAAAGGCGGAGCATGCGGGCGGCAAGAAATTGCTCCTGACCGAACGGGGGACGACTTTTGGCTATAACAATCTCGTCGCGGACATGCGCTCCATCCCGATCATGCGGCGATGCGGTTATCCGGTGATTTTTGATGCCACGCATTCGGTGCAATTGCCGGGCGGCGGCGGGGATAAATCGAGCGGGCAGCGGGAATTTGCGCCGGTCCTGGCGCGCAGTGCGGTGGCGGCGGGTGCCCAGGGGGTGTTCATCGAAACTCACCCCAATCCCGACCAGGCGTTGAGCGACGGTCCGAATATGATCCCGCTGGCCGAGATGCCAAAAGTGCTGGCGGTGCTGGTTAAATTACACGCGCTGGTGCGCGGACTCCCTTGAGCCATGGCTGAATACAACATCCCCGCGACGGAGTTGGCGGCGCGCCTGACCAAAGTGCGGCTTTTTCTCTGCGATGTGGACGGCATCCTCACCGATTCCTCCATTTTGATCGGTCAGCCATCGGAAACGAAACGTTTCCATATCCGGGATGGGTTGGGGATGATGATGTTGCGCCAGGCCGGCATCCAAGTGGGTTGGGTCTCCGCCCGGTTTTCGGGCGCCACCACGTTGCGCGCGGAGGAGTTGAAAATCGATTTTCTGGAGCAGACCAAGGAAGGCAAGGTGGTGGCCGTCGAGCGTTTGCTGGCCCGGACCGGGCTCACCTGGGAGCAGATTTCGTTCATGGGGGATGACGTGGTGGATCTGGGCGTGCTGAAGCGCGCGGGCGTGGCGGCCACCGTGGCGGACGCCATTGCCGAGGCCAAGGCCCTCTCCCATTATGTGACGTCCGCCCCGGGCGGGCGGGGGGCGGTGCGCGAAGTCGTGGATCTGGTGCTGAAGGCGCAGGGTAAATGGGATGCAATTGTGGCGGGCCACTCGGCCTGATTCTATGGAGCTCAATAATTTTGTCGGCAAGGCCCGGCGCCGGGCGCAGGCGGGTTGGATTCTGGCCCTGCTGTTGCTCGGCGGGTCCGTAGTGGGCGGCCGGGCCCAGGTGGCGAACGACTTTGTGATTCCCGCTGAGACCTACGAAGGTGTTCACCAGGGCCAGATCAAGACCAAGATCACCGGCAAGCAGTTGCGCCCGGCGGGTGACAAGCGTTATGTCGCCAAAGTCCTGAAGATTGAGACGTTTCCGGAAACCGGAACCACGAACCAGGCGGAAATCACCATTGAGGCACCGGATTGCAACTTTAACACCACCAATTTCACCGCCAACTCCGCGGGCCCGCTGGAAATGCATTCCGCGGACGGCCGGTTGCGGATGTCCGGCGTGGGGTTCCAATGGGAGAAGCATGGCACGAATTCCATCCTGATGGTTTCGAACCAGGTCCACACCACCATCCAACGCGCTTTGGTGGCCGGCACCACCGGCGCCAAACCCGCCACCGCGGCCGGGACCAACCAGGTCCTGGAAATCTATTCCGACCAATTTATTTACGACCGGGGCGCTGAGTTGATCACCTACTCCGGCCGGGTTCATGGAGGCGACGACCAGATTGAGTTGCAATGTGACTTGATGGAAATTCATCGCTCGTCCACGAATTCCGTCGAGCGCATTGACGCGGACCAGAACGTGGTGATCATCCGCAAGGGGACGGGCGGGCGGGCGACCGGTCGGCACGCGGTTTACACCGCGCGGGGCGACGAGAAGTTGGTCGAGTTGACCGGCGGTCCCCGTTACGTGGACGGTTTGACGGAGGCCAGCGGAACAGTTTTTTTCTTTGATCAGGCGCGGCATACCATACGGTCCGTGGGGGAGGCCTATCTCAAGTTTCCGCGACCCAATTCCGCGGACGCCGGCGGTTGGTTTGCCGCACCCGCGCCGAAGCCGGGGGTTCCGGTGGGGGAAGTCCGGCCCACGGATTTGACGGAGATCTATGCGGAGCGGATGACATTTTTCATGCCGGCCACCAATGGCCCGATGGAGCAAGTGCTGGCCGAGACCAACGTCATCATCCTCGTGGACCCGGCGCGGAACAGTCGCGCTTCCGCCGCCCGGGCGGTTTACACCCAGGCATCCGGCCGGATGGAACTGACGGGGAATGCGTTCTGGCAGGCGGACGACCGGGTGCTCCGCGCCGGGCGGCTGGCCTACAACAACCAGGACCAGGTCCTGGAAGCCCGGACGAACGCCTATCTCAAACTGCCCACGTCCGCCTTCGGCACCAACCGCACGGTGGCCGGCCAACCCGCGGGGGCCAATCAATTTATCGAGGTGGTGGCGGACGATTACGATTACGCCGCCGGGTTGCTCACTTTCCGCCGGGAAGTTCGGGCCGGGTTGCTGACGGCCGACGTGGTGCGCGCCACGCTGGAAGCGGGCACGCTGCAGGTGCGTCTCACGCCGGAACGGCAAATCAGCGGACTGCGGGCGGACACCAATGTTTACGTGCACCTTCTGCCGACTCCGGACGCCCGGGGCCGTTCGGTGGAGCGGGATTTCCGCAGTCAGCATCTGGACATCACCATGCGGACCAACAATTTGCTGGCAGCCATCCGGGCGGAGGGGCTGGTGCAGGGCACCCAGACCACGATCACTACCAACCATATGACGCCTTCCCGGCTGGGGCTGAGCGCGGATTCCGTCCAGGCGCAATTCTTCCCCACCACCAACCGCGTGCAGACGGCGACGGCCGAAGGCCAGGTGGCGCTCTGGAAGGACGATGCCACCGCGTTTGGGCGCACGCTGCTCTATACCGGTACCAATGACCTGGCGCGGTTGATGGGTGATCCCATTCTGCACCGGCCGGGGGTGACATCCTTCCAGGACCGGATCATCTACAATCATGCCCTCGGTTCGTTCATCCTGGGCGAAAGCCGGCGGACGCAAGTGCGCATCAATCTGGCCGCAGCCCGTGCCAGTCGGACGAATGCCCCGGCGGCGGCGGCCGGTTCCAACACCACCGCCCCATGAGCGCTTCGCTAACCCAGACTTCACCTCTCCCGGCCGGTCCCGGTGGCGGGGATCCCGCGGCCTTGCTGAGCACAGATAAACTGATCAAGGAATACCGGCAGCGGCGGGTGGTGAACGGCGTGTCCATCCGGGTGGCGGCGGGGGAGATCGTGGGTCTGCTGGGGCCGAACGGCGCCGGGAAAACCACCACCTTCAACATGGTGGTGGGCCTCGTGAAACCGGACGCCGGCAGCGTGAATTTTCAAGGCCGCGACATGACCCGGCTGCCCATGCACCAACGGGCGCGGCTGGGGATTGGTTACCTGACGCAGGAGCCCTCCATCTTCCGCAAACTGACGGTGGAGGAAAACATTCTGGCCATTCTGGAGACCTGCCGGATGGATGCCGCGGAGCGCAAATTGCGGCTCAAATACCTGCTGGATGAATTGGACCTGACCCGGCTTTCCGCCAGCAAGGCTTACATGTTAAGCGGCGGCGAGAAGCGGCGTTTGGAAATCACCCGGGCGTTGGTCACGAGTCCCAAGCTGCTCCTCCTGGATGAGCCCTTCAGCGGCATTGATCCCATCGCGGTCTATGAGGTGCAAAAAATTGTGCGCCGATTGCAGCAACGCGGGTTGGGCATCCTGATCACGGACCACAACGTCCGGGAAACCCTGAAATTGGTGGATCGCGCCTACCTGATCCATCACGGGGAAGTGGTTTATGAAGGGGCGGCGAACCGCATGGTGGATGACCCGCGCGCCCGGGAGATTTATCTCGGTCCGGAATTTAACATGTAGTAATGGCGCCCGGGCGGGCGATCCAAACGCATGGCAGAGGGCAAAACATTTACGAACCGGCTCGGCTTCGAGCGCGAACTCTGGCGTCAGGGGTTGCAGTTTGTGGCCGGCGTGGATGAGGCGGGTTGTGGTCCACTGGCGGGACCCGTGGTGGCGGCGGCGGTGATGTTTCCGCACGGGTGGCTCGCTTCCGGGTTGCCCGCCGCTTTGCGCGGATTGAACGATTCCAAGCAGCTGAGCGCGGAGCAGCGCGACCGTTTTTTTGCCGTCATCATGGGGAGCGCGGAAATTCAACGTGGCGTGGCGGTGGTGGACGTCGAGGTCATTGACCGCATTAACATTCTGCAAGCCGCCCATCTGGGCATGCGGCAGGCATTGGCGCAATTGGACCCCGCCCCGGAGCATGCGTTGGTGGACGGGCGGCCGGTCAAATCCCTATTGCTCCCCAACACCCCCTTGGTGAAGGGCGATGCCCGGAGTTATTCGATCGCCGCGGCCAGTGTGCTGGCCAAAGTAACGCGGGACCGGTTGATGCTGGAATACGACCAGGCCTATCCCGGCTATGGCTTTGCGGAGCACAAGGGCTACGGCACGCCGCAACACCTGGCCGCGATTGCCGCGTTGGGCCCTTGTCCCATCCATCGGCGCAGCTTTGCCCCCTTCCGTCCGGTGGCGATCAACCTGGAATTGTTCCCCCCTACCGACCTTGTGCCATGAATCTCTGGCGGCGGTTCCAAGCCTGGTGGGCCGGCCGGCCGCGGCCGCTGGCCCACCAGCACGGGGCCATCGGTGAGGCGGCGGCCCGGAAGCACCTGCGCGGGCTCGGGTTGAAATTCCTTACCGCCAACTACCGTTCGCGCCGGGGCGAAATCGATCTGATTTTCCGCGACGGCGATTGTCTGGCGTTTGTCGAGGTCAAGACCCGTTCTTCCGAGGAATGGACGCGGCCCGCGGCGGCCGTGAACGCGCGTAAACGCCGGCTCCTGTCCCAGACCGCGCTGGATTACCTCCGCTTGCTGAAAAACCCGTCAGTCAAAATCCGTTTTGACATCGTGGAGGTCCTATTGACCGATGGCGTGGTCCGCGAAATTCGCCATCTCCCCAACTCTTTCCCGATGGAAAAGCCTTATCGATATCTCTAGGACGGGCGGGGTCAGCGCGTGAAAATGACGCTGACGGGCGTGAACGGCCCGCCCGGCTTGGAACGGTCGATCTGTAAGTACCTGATAGGCCTGCTTCTTTACGGTGGCATGATAGCTGCTAAGTTCTCGCCGACAACTTAACACCACCCGGAGGGAAGCGCCGGAACCAAGTCAAGTTGGGCGTCCATTTTAGATCTTACGGGTCATTCGATCCGACCAGGGAGGGAGAATGGGGATAGACCCCGCCGGGAGCCGGCGGGGTTTATTTTTGATCCGGCAAACTCCGGGCCAGCGTTTCGAGAAGCGCGGCTTCCGCAACCTTTTGTTCCAGAACCGCAAACAGGGAAGGCTGCCAGGGGTCCAGGGTGAAAAGTATTTCGTCAGTGGAGCCGAGGTATTTTTGGGACCGCAAATCGTAAACATGGCCGGGTCGGGGCAGCCGGGCGGTAAGTGCCACCGGCTTTTCAAGGTTCTCGTTACCCCCGGCCTGTTTCAAGTCCTCGCTCATCTGGTAATCCACGTTTCGTTCAAACGCCACTAACTGGCTCCGTCCCGCCCGGAAGCGATGGATGCGCACATGTGGATCCCCGGTGACCGTGATTTCCGGGCGCAGATCCCCCAATTGCTGACGCAGCCAGGCGGACCAGGCCGCTGCCGTGGAGTCCGGTTTGGCGGCGAGTCGCGCCGCGGCGTACTGGGCGATATCCGCGTTCAGGGTGGCGTTGGTGGTACCCCGGTTCCGCGCCGCCCGGCTCAGGTCCGGGCCATCAACCGCGGCGGGAAAATGGGACTCGAGGGCAGCGGACGCACGTAATTTACCGTGCTCCTCAAAGGCACCCGGTACGCCATCCGCCAGGACCACGTGGGTAATTCCTGGATTTTGCGGCGACTCCAGAAAAATGGTGATCTGTGCCGTCTCACGATCCGCCAGCGCGTGGGAGGCGGGCAGGATCAGCGCGGCGTTTCCCAGCCGGGAGAGTGCGCCGCCTTCGATCTGGGTAGCCGCCAGGAACTGCGGGGCGAACCCCAGATCCTGCAGGGCCTTCAGCCAGCCATTGCGCACGCGGGCCTGCCGGTTGTGGTCGGCCTCATAGCTGGAGAACCGCCGCAGCCAGGTCGAACCATCCACGGTGGATTCCAGCAGCCAGTCCACCTGGATGCTGGGCTGCGAGTAGTGGATGAACACCGGATCGTGGAGGCGCTCGGCGCGCAGAAAGAGCTGCGCGAGCGGCGTGGTCATCTCCCGCAGGGCGGGGGCAAGCGCGCGGCCCTTCGGGGTCAGGGCGAAGTCGGGGCTCTGCCAATCGAGACAATCCTCACTCCACCAAACGATGCACCCCCGGTCGCCTTCCAGCAGCAGATGCCACAAGCGCCGACGGGCGTGGGCGGTGTCGTTCTCAAAAAGGGTGGTGACCAGCGGTCGGCCCGGCATGAAGGAGCCAAAGATTTCCCGGGCGTTGCCGATATCATAAGGCTCCACCCAATCCAACGACTGGGAGAGTCGCCACATATCGTAACCGCCGAAGGCCGCCGGCATTTGCGTGCCTTCAATGCCGACCGGCGTGGCGGGATCGACCCCATGCGCGGCGGCGCGGAGGTCCGCCAGGGCCCCGGCCAGGGAACTGTCCATGAAGGTTCGAAAATCCGCCCATGGGGCGAAGTTCCAGCGGGTGGGGGATTGGCGCGCCGTGCGCGGATCAAACCGGAGGCCCTGCACCGCCTGCCAATCCGGTCGGCCACGCGGTTGCGCGTCGCCGCTGGCCATCCGGTTCTTGATCGCGTCCGTGGTAAACGGTCTGACTTCCTCCCACGAGGCGAAGCTGGTTTCCCATTCGCGGTTCAGCGCGGCCAGATCGGCGTACTGGCCGCGCAACCAAATGCGGAATTTGCCGAGCGTCGACGGGCTGAAGTCGTAATCAAAGGGATTCGCCGAAATCGTGGTGGAGAGTTCGTCGCGGATGTCATAGGCCAGCGGGTGATGCGGTTGATTTTTGCGGGCGATCCGTTGTATTTCCCCGCGCGCCCAATCCCGCCAGGCGGGATCTTCCAAACTGTAATCGCGCACCAGGGCGGCATCCGGACGGCCGGTCTTCACCCATTCCGTCACGAATTTGTCCCAGTCGGTGACCTTGGAATTGAACTTCAGGCATAACCCGCGGTTGATCAGGTTTTCCACGTAATACGGAAATTGATTGTCCAGCAACGGTTGCGGATCGCCGTCGCCATAGACCATGGCGGTATTGACGCCCATTTCGCGCAAACGCTGATAAAAGAGCGGCAGCTTGGCCGGTTGTTTGGCGGCGCTGTCACCGACCCACATGATGACGCGGTAATCGGTCCAGGCCCGCAGGCCGGAGGCAGGCGGTTCGGCCGCTCGTCCGACGGTCGCCAATAAACCGCCGGTGAGGAGGGCCCAAAGCGGTGCCCGCAAAAATGGAACACGATGTCGCATGAGAGATTTCCGCCAGACTAAAGGGTTTCCGAACTGATTCAATGCGATTTGGCGGGGGCCGTTGTGCCAGAAGTCAGGGTTACCCGCGGGCCATGCACCCAAGCCGGATTTGCGGATTGAAGGGGCGGCCGGAATTGGCTTACGGTGAAGGGCAGTGCGACCGCCTGAACTCATGATTTTTCCTGCCTTATCCAACCCCCGTCGAGCACTCCTGCCCCGGTTGCTCGCCACGGGCTGTCTGGGACTCTGGTTGACCGCCGGGACGGCCCTGGTCCAAGCCGGTTGGGTGCCCCAGGTCAGTCCGGTAATCGACACGAACACGAGCTTCCGCGCCGTGGCGGCGGTGAGTTCCAACGTGGTATGGGTGGGCGGCTCCGGCGGCGTTTGCCTGCGCACGCTCAACGGTGGCACCACCTGGGTGCGCAAGCCGGTGTCAGGGGCCGAAAAGCTCGATTTCCGGGGTGTGGCCGCGTTCGACGCGCGCACGGCGATCCTAATGAGTGCGGGATTGGCCGAGGCCGGCGCGACGCGTTTATTTCGCACCACCGATGGCGGTGATACTTGGACGCAGGTTTTTCAAACCACCGAACCGGGTGCCTTTCTCGACGGCATTGCCTTTTGGGACGCGCGGAACGGACTGGTAATGGGCGATCCCGTGGGGGGAAAATGGTTTTTGCTGCGCACGGGCGATGGTGGCCAGACGTGGGAACGTTTGCCGCCGGCCCGGCTGCCGGCGATGCTGCCGAACGAGGCGGCCTTTGCCGCCGGCAACTCCGCTTTGGTGACTCAAGGCACGGCGCTCGCCTGGCTGGCTTCCGGTGGCGGCCCCCGGGCCCGGGTCTTCCGCACGGCAGATCGCGGCGACACCTGGGACGTCGTGGAAACGCCCATGCCAGCCGGGGAAACCGCGGGCATCTTCGGCTTGCGCTTCCGGGACGCCCGGCACGGAATGGGCGTGGGTGGCGATCATAAAAAGGAACAGCAAGCCTCGCCCAACGTGATGGTGACGGATGACGGCGGTCGCTCGTGGCGCGCGGCCACACCCACGGATCCGCCGGGTCTCAAGGAAACCGTGATTCTAACCAGTGACGGCGCCTGGCTTGCCGTGGGTCCTTCGGGAAGCAGCCGCAGCGGGGACGGCGGGCTGACTTGGAAGTTGGTGGACCGCCAGCCGTTTCATGCCGCGGCTTGGGCAGAGGGGCGCGGTTGGGCGGTGGGCGGCAAAGGGCAGATCGCTGTCTGGCAACCATGAGCAGCCATTTCAACCTGGCCGACTGGCTGGTGATTCTGCTCTACCTGGGGGGCATCATTTTGCTCGGGGTCTGGTTCGGCAAGGACCAGCGGAATACCCGCGATTATTTCCTGGGCAGTCGCAACATTCCCTGGTGGGGAATTGGTCTTTCCATTGTGGCGGCGGAAACCAGCGCCCTCACGATCATCGGCGTTCCCGCCATGGCTTTTGGCGGCGACATGGCCTTCCTGCAGATGATCCTGGGCTATGTGATTGCCCGGATCATTCTGGCGGTGATCATGGTGCCGCATTATTTTACCGGGGAGATTTATTCGCCCTACGAGTTGTTTTCCAACGCGTTCGGGCCGGCGGCGCGGCAGACCGCCGCCGGATTTTTTTTGCTGAGCGAAACCCTGGCCGCTGGCGTCCGCGTTCATGTGGCGAGCATTCCCATCAAATTAATGCTGGGCGACCAGGTGCTGGGCTGGGGCACGCATGATCCCATTCTTGGGGCCATCCTGTTGTTTGTCCTGCTGTCGTTGCTCTACACTTACATCGGTGGGGTCAAAGCCGTCATCTGGACGGACGCCGTGCAGTTTGGTCTGTTCCTGGCCGGGGGGATTTTCACGCTGTGCTACATTCCCAGTTTCTTCACCGGGGGAGTGGGTGAAGTCCTGCGGGAAGCCGGAGCCGGGGCAAAGTTGCATTGGCTGAACACCGCGTTTCGTTTGGGGGCACCCATTAATGTCTGGATGGGAATCATTGGCGGCACGGTGATGGTGATGTCATCGCATGGCGCGGAACAACTGATTGTGCAGCGGGTGCTGGCCTGCAAAAATGTGGCCGATGGCCGCAAGGCCCTGGCGCTCAGCGCGGTGGTGATTTTCCCGCTGTTTCTCATTTTCCTGCTGACGGGCGCGATGCTGTGGGTGTTTTACCAGCATCATGCCTTCCAGATTCCGCTGCCCGAACCACGGCCCGGGTCCGGCATCAAGGCGAACGATTTTGTGTTTCCCATTTTTATGATGACGGAAGTGCCGCATGTGTTGCGCGGCTTCCTGATCGTGGCCATTTTGTCGGCGGCCATGTCGTCCGTCAGTTCGGCGCTGACCTCCCTGGCCTCCGTCTCCACCATGGATATCGGGAAGGCGCTGCTGCGGGGCCGGGGCGGCGACGCGTTTTATCTGCAGCTCAGCAAATCCTCAACCGTGGTTTGGGCGGTGATCCTGATCCTGGTCGCCTACCTCAGTCGTAGGGTGGAATTCGTGCTCAACGCCGCATTCTCCCTGCGCGGCTTGACCAGCGGGGCCTTGTTGGGCGGGCTTTTGCTGGCGGTGTTCTGGCGGAAAGGCCGGGCCTTGCCCGTGCTTTGCGGCATGGTGACTTCGCTGTTGGTGATGACCGCCGTGCAGGTGCTTCCCAAATATCCCGGGACGGGCGTGCCCGAGGTTTTCTGGCCCTGGTATGCGCTGTTGGGCACCACGATTACCCTGGGAGTCGCCTTCCTCGTCCGCGCTTTGCTGCCCGGCAGCCAGTCTGGCGATGGCCGGAGCGCCGCCGACGAGGTGGCGGAGCGGCGGACGCGGAAATGAGGCTGGGTTGCCCCGCCGGGAAAACACGCGGTTCCGGGGCGGATTTTGGTCAGTATCGGGTCGTGGTTTCCGGTTTGTCCGCGGAAAAGGACGTGACGGTGCCGGAGCGGTCCACCTTCCGCTCCGGCACCCCGGCTCAGACAAGAACCGGCGATGTCGTTCGCACCGAACGCCGAATCGGCCACGAAAGCTTCCGCCTGGCCAGGCATCGCCCTCCGGAGCCAACCCAAGTAAAGGGACGACGATCAGGGAACCTTGACCAGTGCTTCTGGGTCAAAGCTGACACTTTTCCGACCTGCGGCCAATGCGCGTTTGCCGGCACACCCTGGATTTATTTATTCGTCAAGTTGGGGTGGTGCGCTACTATCCCGCCGATGACAGCCAGTAACATCCAACCAGGTGTGGCGGCGGGTTTCGACCGCCGACCCAAGGTAGCGGCGATGGGAGGCCCGGCGTGAACCCGGTGCCGCCGACACCCCCGGCCGATGACCCCCTGCAGTCGCTGCGGGAAGCCTTGCGTTCGTCCCCCAACAACCTGCCGCTCCGCCAGCATCTGGCGGAAAGCCTGCTGGGGTTGGGCCGGTTTCCGGAGGCGGAGAGCGAGTACCGGGCCGCGCTGGCCCTGGGTCCGAACAGCTTGCCGCTCAAGCTCGGTCTGGCCCGGGCGTTTTACGCGCAAGGCAAGCACAGCCATGGGCTGGTGATGATTGAGGACCTTCTGAAAAGCCCCGCGGCTCCCGCCCGGGCTTTTGTGCTGCATGCCCGTCTCCTCGTGGGGGTGGGGGAAGTGGAACAGGCGGTGGCCCAATACCATCGCGGAGTGGAGTTGGAACCGGCGGCGGCGGATCCCGAATTTGCGCGTCGGTTGGGCATCTCCGCGGACCCGGCGGACAGCGAGGTGGTGGATGGGCGGGTGCGCGCGGCCCACGATGATGTCCCGGACGATTTGGAAACCGAAATTGAGCGCCCGGAGGTCAAATTTGCGGACGTCGGCGGCATGGAAAAGGTGAAGGAGGAAATCCGCCTCAAAATCATCCATCCCCTGACTCATGCCGAATTGTACCAGGCTTATGGCAAGCCGATCGGCGGCGGGATTCTGATGTACGGCCCGCCCGGCTGCGGGAAAACCTTTCTGGCGCGCGCCACCGCCGGGGAAATTGACGCCGGCTTCATCGCCGTGGGCATCAACGATGTGCTGGATATGTGGATCGGCAACAGCGAACGCAATCTGCATGATTTGTTCGAGCAGGCCCGCGCGCACCGGCCCTGTGTCCTTTTCTTTGACGAAGTCGACGCCCTCGGCGCCAGCCGCGGCGATATGCGCCACCACGCCGGGCGGCAGTTGATTAATCAATTCCTGGCGGAAATGGACGGGGTCAAGGCCGCGAATGAAGGCGTTCTGATTTTGGCCGCCACCAACGCCCCGTGGCATCTGGATTCCGCGTTTCGCCGGCCCGGGCGGTTTGATCGTATCCTTTTCGTGCCGCCCCCGGATGCCGCGGCCCGGGCCGGGATTCTGCGCCTGCAATGCCGGGGCAAGCCGCTGGCGGAAATTGACTACGACCAGGTGGCGAAAAAAACCGAGCATTTTTCCGGGGCGGATTTGCAGGCTCTCGTGGACGTGGCGGTCGAGCGCAAACTGCAGGAGGCGATGCAAACCGGCGTGCCCAAACCGCTGACCACCAAGGACCTGCTGGCCGCCGGGAGCGGGTTGAAACCGACCACCCGGGAATGGTTCGCCACCGCGCGCAATTACGCCCTCTACTCCAATCAGGGGGGGATTTACGATGACATCCTGCAGTATCTAAAAATCTGAGCGCCGGCGGCCCGCCCGCCCGCCCCGTTGCCGACCCCGCCCATGAACCCTCACCTTGAACGCGCCCTCCTGCTCTTTCAGCAGGGCCGGCACGACCTGGCGGAGGCCGAACTCCGGCTGGCGCTGGGCAACTCCCCGGATGATCCGTATGGCCACGCCTTGCTGGCGCTGTGCCTGGCGCAACGGGAGCAATTCCCGGAGGCGACCGCCGCGGCCCAACACGCCGTGGCCCTGGCGCCCGATTTTTCCTTTGCCCACTATGCCCTGGCCCGGGTCTTTCTGCTCCGCAACCGGGAGGAGGAGGCCCTCGTCGCGGCGCAGGAGGCCGTCCGTCTGGACCCCCATGACGCGGACTATTTCGCGCTCGTGGCGGAAATCCACCTCAACGAACGGCGCTGGCCCGCGGCGCTGGCGGCGGCGGAAACGGGTTTGCAGTTTGATGCGGAGCATGTCGGCTGCGCGAATCTGGCGGCCGTGGCGCTGGTGAAGTTGGGGCGCAAAGCGGAAGCCGGCCAGGCCATTGATGCGGCGCTCGCGCGTAACCCGGACAACTCCCTGACGCACGCCAACCAGGGCTGGACCCTCCTCGAGCGGGGGGAACCGCGGCGGGCTTTGGAACATTTTCGCGAAGCCCTGCGCCTGGATCCGGATAACGAATGGGCCCGCCGGGGAATCGTGGAAGCCCTCAAGGCGCGCAATGTGCTTTACGCCCTGATGCTCCGCTATTTTCTCGCCATGGCCCGGCTGCGGGATCGGGCCCAGTGGGGCATCCTGGTGGGGGCTTACGTGGGCAATCTTCTGCTGGGCCAATTGGCGCACAGCCATCCAACCCTGGCGCCCTGGATTCTACCCCTCCGCATCCTGTATGGAGTCTTTGCCCTGATGACCTGGGTGGCCAGTCCCTTTTTCAATCTGGCGTTGCGCATGAACCGGTTCGGGCGGCTGGCACTTTCCGCGGAGGAAACATTGGCGAGCAACTGGCTGGCGGTTTGCGTGGTGGCGCTGCTGCTGTCCCTGGCCGGTTGCCTGGTCTATGGTCGCGATTCACTCTGGCTGCTCGTTGCGCTCGTGGCGGGTTTTCTCATCCTGCCCATGACCGGCATCTTCCGCTGTGCCGCCGGTTGGCCGCGGGTGACGATGGCCATTTACACCGCCGTTGTGGCGGTGGTCGGACTTTGCGATCTGCTTTTATTCTCGCTGGGCCGCCACTATCTCGACGCTGCCGAGACCCTGCTCGGGATCTTCGCCCTCGCCACCCTGGGCTCGGGTTGGGTGGTGAATTTTCTCCTGTTCCAAAAGGTCCGCCACTGAGGGGCGAGGAGGCCGGTCCGGTGGCCCGGGGACCGGGGGGGAACATTTGCGCAGCTCGTGCGTCCTACTTGGGAAGCGACAAGCAATGTTCCAATTTCGCAAACAAATCAAATCGGGTCGCGCAGTGCTCGCAGGCACCGCCGGGCCGCGCCAGGCCAAAGCCCTCGCCATACGCCCGGCCGTTCACCACGCAGAGATCCGTGCGGCTTTCGGCAAATTGGCGTTCCGCCAGTTGGAGAACTCCTTCCCGCCCCCCCTCGACCTCGTACTTCCAGCCGGCCAGCAAAGCGGTCGGAAACCAGTTGCGCAGTTGCGCGATGATTTTCGGGGTCGGCAGCAATTCCGCGAGCAAAGTGCCCGCCCGGGTGGAAATTTTCCCCGCCTTGACCTCACTCAATTCGCCCGCGGCGGAGCGCAACCAGACTTTGCCGAACGTGAAATCGCTCACGGCCGCCGCATGAAAAACCGCCTGGACTTGGGCGGGGGCCAGGGCTTGCAACTTTTCCTGCAAATCCCGGGTGGTGCTGAAAGGCACCACCGATGGCACGCTGCCCGTGTCTCGCCAGGTGGCCTGCTCGCCCCGCAGGAGGGTTACCGCGTGACCGCGCGTCGTCAGAAATTCGGCCAGTTCCGTACCCAGACGGCCGGTGGAGAAATTGGTCAGACGCCGTACGTCGTCCAGCGCTTCGTAAGTGGGTCCCGCGGTTACCACGCAATGCATGACCGGACTTTAGCATGGCGCGCGCGCAGTGGAAAGGTTTGGCGGGGGAAAGCGAGATTTTCCTGTGCGGGCAAACGCACATTGACTCCGGCGGCGCTCTTTGCCATAAATTCACCCCGTGGCCGCAAAGCTCCCAACCACGCCCGGGTTGTGACGAGTCATTTTGTGGCGGGGCACCAGGCAGCGTCCGGACCGCTGCGGAATGGCTGGTGGTGAAACCCATGACGATCCGGCAGCCGGCTCCGCGTAAAGAGCCAAAGTTTGTTTTTAAAACCATCCGAATTCGGGTACATATAGCGTAGTTTATGCCTTCCACTGCTGCTCCCAATTTTGGCGCCCCGGGATCCCCTCTGCGGCTGCTGACCGGCCTGATTGCCGCCCTGGCGCTTTGCCTCCATCACGCCGTGCGGGCGCGGGCCGAGGATGTGGTGGCCTACCGGTATGAAAGCTATCAGGAGGATGCCGGTCGCATTCAGGTGCAAACCCAGACCTTCCTCTTCGATACCAAACTTTCCCCGTGGGTCAGTCTCCGGGGTTCTTTTGTGCACGATGCCATTTCGGGCGCCTCTCCCGCCGGCGGGCCACCGCCCTCGCAAGTGACGAATCCGCTTCCTCCCGGTTTGGGCGGCCCCTCCGGTCCGTTCAGCACCTCGGTCCAGACCAGCTCGCTCACCGACATCCGCTGGGCCGGTTCGCTGGAGCCGACATTCACGATCGGCAACCACCGGATCAGTCCGCAACTCTCCTACAGCACGGAGCACGATTACATTTCCAAGGGCCTCGCTTTGAACTACGCGGTGGATCTCAACGCCAAAAATACGACGCTCAATCTGGGCTGGTCGCATGATATGGATGAGATTTTCCCCAACAAATTCCTGCACCATATCGCGCACAAGGATGCCGACGACTTTCTCATCGGGGTGAATCAATTGCTGGGGCCCAAGACGGTGTTCACGGCCAATTTCACTTACGGCAATTCCCGCGGTTATCTGGACGACCAATACAAGGGCGTGCTGTTTGATAATTTGAACGGGTCGCCTTACTATCAGGATCCCACCAGTGATCTGGCCTTGAAAGGCGAACAATTGCCGCGGCATCGCAACCGCTTTATCACTTATCTGGGACTGACCCAGGCCGTCACGCCTTTGCAGGCCAGTGTCGAGGGTTCCTACCGCTTGTTCGTTGATTCGTTCGGCATCACCGCGCACACCTGGGAATTGGCGTGGTACCAAAAACTGGGCCGGCACGTCGTGGTGGCTCCCTTGGTTCGGTATTACCGGCAGACCAGCGCGGATTTCTATGCCACCCATTTTGATGATTTGGCCACGCCCCCGCCTTATTTCACCTCGGATTACCGGTTGTCCGCGATGGAAACGTTTACCGGCGGCGTCAATCTGAACTGGCGAGTGGTGGACTGGCTGACGTTGGATGCGAGTTTTCGCCGCTACACCATGCGGGGACTGGACGGGGTGACCGATCAAAGCGCCTACCCGGCCGCGTGTGTTTATTCCGTCGGCGCGCGCCTATGGTTTTGACGCTCCCCCAAACTAATCCCACGGTGCGGGAACGCGTGAGTCGGTCGGCGCGGCAGACCGCCACCGCGGGCTTTTACCAGCTGAGCTTCCAGGCCATGAGCACCCTCTGCCGGGTGAACTTCCGGACCACGCAACCGGCCCTGGCCCGGGCGTTCCAGGCGGAGGTGCTGGAGTGGGTGGCGGCCTTCGAGGCGCGGTATTCGCGCTTTCTGCCGGACAGTCTGATCTGCCGGATCAACGCCGCGGCGGGCCGGCACTGGGTGGAGGTGGATCCCGAAACGGAGGGGATTTTAAATCTCTGCCAGGAAATGATCTTTTTTACCCGGGGCGTATTCGATCCCACCGCCCTGCCGCTGATCCAGTTGTGGAACTGGAAGGCGGAGGCCCCTGTAATTCCTTCCGATGCCGCCGTCCAGGCGGCGCGGGAGTTGGTCGGCTGGCGCAAATTGCAGCGTCGGCCGGGCGGGCTCTTTCTCCCGCGGGCGGGCATGGCGCTCGACTTCGGGGGCATCGGCAAGGAATACGCCGTTGACCGTGTAATTGGCCTGGCGTTGGAACGCGGTATTCCGGACGTGTTGGTGGATTTCGGGCAGGACGTGCGCGTGCACGGCGAACCCCCGGAACGGGGCGCCTGGCACATCGGCCTCCAGGACCCGGTCAATCCCGCCCGCTGCTGGACGGGGGTGGCGGTGACCAACCACGCGGTGGCCACTTCCGGCAACTACATGCGTAACTTTGTCTGCGAAGGGCGCCGCTATGGCCATCTCCTGGATCCCCGGACCGGGTACCCGGTGGACAATGGCACCCTCGCGGTTTCGGTCATCGCCCCGAACTGCACTTTTGCCGGAATCTTGTCCACCGCGGCGTTTGTGCTGGGACCGGCGGAAGGTTTGCAAATGATGCGGCTCTGCCCGGGCGCGGAGGGCTGCCTGACCACGGAAACCACGCGCCACATGTCCCCTGGATTTTATGCGTACACGACCTCTTAGAAATTATCTGCTGGCCCTCCTCCTGGGCGGCCTTTGCAGTGCCCTCACCGTGGCCGCGGCCCTCAAGGCCGGCGACGATGCCCCGGACCTCGCGCCCTTCAAACTGGAGGGGAAACTGCCGGACACCTTGAAGGACAAGGTGGTGCTGCTGGATTTTTGGGCCTCCTGGTGTGATCCCTGCCGGGAATCCTTCCCCGTCATGGAGGAGTTGCAAAAGCAATACGGACCACAGGGCTTTGTGATCATCGCGATCAACGTGGATGAGAACAAAGCGGACATGGAAGAGTTTCTGAAGAAAAACGCGGCCACGTTTGTGGTGGTGCGCGATGCGAAGCAAAAATTGGTGGAAAAGGTCGGCGTGGCGACCATGCCCAGTTCCTTTTTAATCGACCGCAGCGGCAAAGTGCGCTTCGCCCATACCGGCTTCCGGGGCGCCGAAACCCGCAAGAAATACCAGGCCGAGATCGAATCCCTGCTGAAGAAATAGTCTGATCATGAAAAACCGAATCGCTTTATTCGCCGTTGTCCTCCCGCTGCTTGCCGCCGCCCCCGGTTGCCAGCAAGTGAAGCCCTGGCAGCGCGGCACCCTGGCGGATCCGATCATGCGGGCGGATCGCGACCCCGTGCTCGTCATGCAGGATGAACATATTTATTTCTCGCGCGAAGCGGCTTCTGGTGGCCGCGGGGTGGGTGGCGGCGGCTGCGGCTGCAATTGAAGGCTGTACCGATGGTTTCCTCCCGTTCATTCTCACGTGGATTGCTCCTGCTGTTGACCTGGCTCGCGGCGGCCGGGGAGCTTTTCGCCCAACGGCCCGCCAGTCCCTTTGGACTGACGGCCAGTTTGGATCACTCGAACGGATTGGCCCTGGTCCGCTTCAACTTCAAAGTGCCGCCGGAGCATGTTTTGTATTCGGCCAAATTGCATTTTGAAACGGATGCCGGCGTCGAACTGACCCCGACCAAAATTCCGCCTCCCCAGGTCCTGCCGGATCCCGTGACCGGGCATGAGAAAAGTGTTTACAACCATTCCTTCGCGGCCGAGTTGCAATTGGGGGCCGTCCTGCCCGCGGAACTCGTCGTCCGTTTTCAGGGTTGCAGCAATTCCGCCTGCTATTTTCCCGAGCGGCATGCCTTTACCCTCACCACGAACAGCATTGCCCCCACCGCTCCGCCGCCGGCGGAACCGGCGACCGAATCCGCCCGCCCGGCCGTGGGCTTTACCCAGGTGTGGCAGGCGGACGCGGAAGCCTACCGGGTGGTGGGACGCGAGACGGGTTATATGCCCGCCAACAATTTTCTGGCTTTTCTGTCCGCGGCCAAATCCGGCCATGGGTTGGGGGAGGGACCCCTCGCGCGTTTTGAAAGGCTGGGACTGGCCGCGACGCTCTTTTTCATCGTGCTGGGAGGAATTGGTCTCAATCTCACGCCTTGTGTGCTGCCTTTGATTCCGATCAATCTGGCCATCATTGGCGCCGGGGCGCGGGCCAAGTCCCGTGGTCGCGGTTTTACGCTCGGGGGAATTTACGGCGCCGGGATGGCCCTCACCTACGGCACGCTCGGCCTGGTGGTGGTTTTGACCGGAGCCAAATTCGGCGCCCTCAATTCTTCCGTCTGGTTCAATGCCGTGATCGCCCTGGTATTCGTGGTCATGGGCCTGGCCATGTTTGATCTCGTGAATGTGGACTTTTCCCGCTTCCAACGGGGCGGCAAACCGGGGGCGGAGGCGAAAAGTCCGTTTGTCCTGGCTTTCTCCATCGGGGTGGTGGCCTCGCTGCTGGCGGGGGCGTGTGTGGCCCCGGTGGTTATCTCCGTGCTGCTGCTGGCCACCCAGTTGTACAGCCAGGGAATCATGGCCGGGCTGTTGCTGCCGTTCCTGCTGGGCGTGGGCATGGCGTTGCCCTGGCCGTTCGCGGGCGCCGGCCTGAGCTTCCTCCCCAAACCTGGCCGCTGGATGAAATCCATCAAGCACGTTTTCGGTGTGCTCATTCTGGTGTTCGCCGCCTATTACGGACACCTGGGCTGGAACCTGTTTCAGGCCCGCCGGCAGCTCGCGGGCGTGGCGGCGGCCTTTGTGGGCAACCGTGACCAGGCCGCCGCTGCCAACGCCGCCCTGGCGGAGGCCTTGCGGAAGGGCCGGGAGGAAGGCCGCCCGGTGTTTGTGGATTTCGCGGCCAGTTGGTGCAAAAACTGCCTGGCCATGGATGAGACGGTTTTCAACACCGCGGAGGTCAAACAGCGGTTGCAGGATTTCATCGTCGTCCAGTATCTGGCCGAGCAGCCGAATCAGGCGCCCGCCCGGCAGGCCCTCGATTATTTTGGTGTGATTGGATTGCCCACTTATGTCGTGCTTCAGCCCAAAAAAGAATGACCCTCGTTGTATGAAAGTAAAACGTTTCCTCGCCCTCGTATTAGCCTCCGTGCTCCAACTGCTGCCGCTGTTGCGTCCGGCCCTGCCCGCCACCGCCCTGGCCACTTCCTCCGCCTGGGCTTTCGTGCTCCAATTGTCGGCCGGTGCCGTGGCCTACCTCTCCAGTTATCATGCCGTTTCGGGCGCCACCATCATCAATCCCCCCTATGCGGTCACGACCAACACGGGGGCGGTTTATCTCCGCGGCCTGACCACCGCCGGGCAGACCGCGTTTTCCTGGAGCGCTTCGACCGCGCCCAAGGGCTCCGCCGTTTATCCGCTGGTCCCCGGCTTGTGGCTTACGAATAGCAACGGCCGGATCGGGGGAATTCCCACGACTGTCGGCGTTTCCAATATTACCATCACGGCGTGGGAGTTTGCCGGCAACACCGGCAATTCGGTCAGCTCCGTCTTCGCTTTCACCATCAATTCCGGGGCCCCCGTCATCACCAACCAACCCGCCAGCCGGACCAACAATCTGGGCAGCATCGCCTCCTTTGCCGTCGGCGCTTCCGGCAGTGCGCCCCTTCGCTACCAGTGGCGCCTGGCGGGAGTAAATATCTCCGGCGCCACCACCAATTCCTATTCCCGGACCAATCTCGTGTTGGGCGATGCCGGGGCTTACACGGTCGTGGTGACGAACGCCGCCGGCGCCGTCACCAGCGCGGTGGCCACCCTGACCATCAATGCCCCCCCTTCCATCAGCGCCCAACCCACGAACCAGTCCCTGATTGCCGGTGGTGCGGCCGCCTTTTCGGTCGTGGCGGGCGGCGGTGCCCCGCTCAGTTATCAATGGCTGTTCAACGGGAACAATATCGCGGGCGCCACGGGCGCGGGCTACAGCATTCCGGTGGCGCAGACGTTTAATGCGGGAAATTACTCCGTGCTCATCACGAACAGTCTCGGCAGCATCACCAGTTCGAACGCCACCCTGACGGTGACCGTGCCGCCGGTGACGCTCTCGCCAATCCTGCAAGCCGCGGGCGGCTTGGCCCTGAACTTCAACGCCCTGATGGGGACGAATTATCGGGTGCAGTTTTCGCCCGACCTGCGCACTTGGAACACGCTCACCAACGTCGTGGCCAGTGCGACCAATATGTCGGTGCTGGACGGTCTGACCAACGCCACGCGGTTTTACCGGGTTGCCCGGCCAACCAACTAAACCGGGGAGGCCGGGACGGGCCGGCGATCGTGGGCGCCCGGGCCGGATTTTAGTCCGGCTTGGGATGCTTTTGCCGGTGTTTGATGCGGAGCAGATGGGCCAGGTAGAGCACGATGATGATATTGCCGACAAACACGGCTACCCGCGCCCAATTCAAGCCTTTGCTCAGGTGATAAATTTCCACCGGTACGTAGAGGGAAGCAGAAACCACGGCAAACCATTCCGCCCAGGCGCGGCTGTGCCACAGCCCGTAAGCCTCCACATAACGGATGATCGCGTAGGCCATGGCGGCGAACCCCACCATCCGCAGGCTGTGGTCATTCAGCTTGGACGTGGCTTCCACGAACATGTGCGCATAGTGCCAGGCGGGATCCAGATGCAACGTGCGCAGAATTTCCTCCACGGAAGCTTCCACATTGTGATGAATGAGCGAAAGCGCTCCCAATCCCACGAGGAAAACCAATGTGCCTTTGGCAAACTCGAAGAGCGCCACAGTTCGTAATCCGAGTGGCGCTTTATTTTCGTTCACTGCTTTGTTCACGGCCTCTGCTTTTCCTTCCGGCATGGTGCCAGGAGGGGCTTCTGCCCTTCCCGTGCCCGCCGCCCAGGCCCCGGCCGAGTTGGCGGTGACATTCCGCGCTTCGACCGGGAGCCAATGTTCATGCTTTCCGCTCATGACTCGTGAGCAAAATGCCGTTTTACGGGGCGCTGGACCGACTCAATCCAGTTGCATTATAGAGCGGCTAAACCGCTGCTTCGTTCAATTCAAAATTCGAATCGGGCGCCCGTCAGACGCCGCGCCACTTCACCCAACACGCGTTGCTCGTCCGCCGGATGCTTGGCGGCGAAAGTTACGCTGAATCGCAGGTAGGCGCAAGCGTCATCCCAGGGCACCGTGGAGATCAGCTTCTCGGTGATCAGCCATTGCGAGACGGCTTCCGCGTTGGCGAACTCCTGCCGCTTCCCATCGGTTCCCGTGGCGGCGCGCGGAGCTTTGACATACAGGAAGAACGATCCGCGGGGCTTCCGTGCCTCCAGACCCGCCGCCCGCAAAGCGTCCACCAGCGCGTCCATCCGGCGGGAATATTTTGCCGCGATGCATTCGGTGATTTCCGGATGGTCCAACCCGTAGGCTGTCGCATGCTGGATGGCCAGGAACTGTCCGGAATCGGTGTTGTCCTTCACGTCTCCGTAAGCCTTCACCAGCAGCGGGTTGCCCGCCACAAATCCGCAGCGCCAGCCCGTCATGTTGAAACTCTTGCTGGCGGAATGCAGTTCGATCCCCACTTCCTTGGCCCCCGGCGTGGCCAGGAAACTCAACGGTTTTCCTTCAAAGACGAGGGCGGCGTAGGCCGCGTCGTGAATTACAATGAGGTTGTGCTGCCGGGCGAAAGCCACCACGCTGGCAAAAAATTCCGGGGAGGCGCTGGCTCCGGTCGGATTGTTCGGATAATTCAGGACGAGGACCTTGGCCCGGGCGAGGATTTCCGGCGGGATGCTGCCGAGATCCGGCAGGAACTGGCGTTCCGCGGTCAGGGGCAGATTATGCACCAGCCCGCCGTAATACTTGGCGTGGGTGCCAAACACGGGATAACCCGGGGTGGTCATCAGAACATAATCCCCCGGATTGATGAAGGCCGCCGGCAGGATGGACAGGGCCGCCTTGCTGCCGATGGAGTGCATCACCTCGGTTTCCGGGTCGATGCCCGGCACCTGGCAAACGCGCGCCAGATAACGCGCCGCCGCTTCCTTCAAGACGGCGTCGCCGTTGTCCGCGTAACCCCGGTTCTCGGGCTTGCGGGCCTCGGCGTGCAGTTCGGCCACGATTTCGGGAAAAGCCATTTCGTCCGGCTCCCCCACTCCCATGTCGATGATTTCGGCGCCCGGATTGGCGGCGAGCGCGGCCCGCTTGGCGCGTTTGATCTTCTCAAACTTGTAGATGGCGGTGGACTTGCCGTATTGCCGTCCGCCGATCCGCTCGGCGAACAAATTCTGAATATAGGATTCGGACATTCTGATGTTGAATTGGGTTTTCATCCTCCCGCCGGAATTCTCCGGTCGGGAATCAATGGCCCGAGGCTAAGGCAAGCCGCTCCGCAAGGCAAGCGCCCCGCAGGACCTCCAAGCCGCCCTTTACAACCGCCACCGGCTGCGCCTAGAATCCGGCCCATTCGCCCGGCCAGCGGTTGCCGGTCAATCGGGTTGCCGGAGGCGGAAAAGCAAACAACATGGCTGGGATCGACATTTTGACACCCCTTGGCTGGGCGGTCCGGTCCGCCGGCGTGAGCGTCCCCGCTCCGGCTGGCGGTCTCACCGGCTGCTTCCGCTCCGGTCCCCCCGGCGGGATCTTTCCTCGCGCGCGCTCGTGAAGCCGAAACTGCTGGCCTTGGAACTCTGGGGGGTGGGGGATTTGGTGATTGCCGCGCCCTTCCTGGAGCGCGCGAGCGAACAGTTCGAGGTGACCTTGGTGGCCAAGCCCTTCGCCCAGGATTTGCAGACCCGCTTCTGGCCCCGCATAAAAGTCATCCCCTTCCAGGCCCCCTGGACCGCTTTCAATCACAAATATCGCCTGCTCAATTGGGAATGGCGGCGGCTGGCCGCGCTCGTTCAGACCCTGCGACGAACCCGCTTCGATGTGGCCGTTTCGGCCCGCTGGGATCCCCGTGACCATTGTTTGCTGCGCCTTTCGGGCGCAACGCGGCGTCTCGGCTACCCCCGCTGGCGGAGTGGTTGGCTCCTGACCCAGGCGGTGCCGGCGCCCGATCCCGCCGCCCACCGCTATGAGAACTGGCGCCTTCTGGGCCGGGAACTCGGGCTGGATATGCCGGGACGCGAGGAATTGCGTCTGGCCCCACCGACGCGAGGCAAGGTTGTCCTGGTCCATTCCGGGGCGGCCCAGCCGGTCCGGGTCTGGCCTTTGGAACATTACCAGGCTATTGTCCGGCGGTTACGGGCGGAGCATTACCAGGTGCGGGTGATTAGCAATCCTGATTGCCGGGATCGTTGGTTGCAGTCCGGGGAGAAGGAAGTGCTGACCCCGGTGACCGTCACGGATCTATTGCAGGCCCTGTCGGGGGCGGGGGCCTTCGTCGGGAACGATTCCGGGCCGGGCCATCTCGCGGCTTATCTGGGCATCCCCACCTTTACGCTGTTTGGCCCCCAGTTGCCCACCTGGTTTGCCCCGCTCCATCCCGCCGCCGCCTGGCTGGAGGGCAAGCCCTGCCCGTACAAACCGTGCTCCGACTACTGCCGGTTCCCCACGCCGCATTGCCTCACGGGTATCACCGTCGCGGAGGCTTGGCCGCCCCTTCAGGAATTCCTGCGCGCCAATCTGGACCTGGCCCCGGTTGCCTGAGCGTTTGCCCTTGCGGAAAAGCCGTCGCCGGGGAGGCTAAACGGCCACCGGAAATTTTATGGGCGGGTGCGGATCGTAATCCGTCAATTCAAAGTCTTCAAATTGGTATTCCAGGATGGAGGCCGGCCGCCGCTTCAGGATCAGGCGGGGCAACGGGCGGGGGGCGCGTTGCAATTGCTCCTGCACGCCCGCCAGCTGGTTGACGTAAATATGGCAATCGCCCCCGGTCCAGATGAAGTCACCCGGTTGAAGGTCGCATTGCTGCGCCACCATCGTCGTGAGCAGCGCGTATTGGGCGATGTTGAAAACCAGACCCACCGGGCAGTCCGCGGAGCGCTGATAAAGCAGGCAGGAAAGGCGTCCGTCCGCCACGTGGAATTGAAACAGGGTGTGGCAGGCGGGCAGGGCGGCGCGGCCGGCGCGCACATTGGCCTGAGGGCTGATGCTTTCATCCGGGAGCACCGCCGGATTCCACGCGCTCACGATGTGCCGGCGCGATTCCGGTTTGGTGCGGATCTGCTGGATGAGCTGGCTGATTTGGTCGATTTTCCTGCCATCCGGGGTTTCCCAGGCCCGCCATTGGGCGCCATAGATGGGCCCCAGATTGCCGTGCTCATCCGCCCACGCGTCCCAAATGTGGACATTGTGATCCGTGAGGTATTTCAGATTCGTGTCGCCCGCCAGGAACCAAAGCAATTCCCGGATCACCCCCTTGAAGAAGACTTTGCGGGTGGTCACCAGCGGAAAGCCGCGGGCCAGGTCAAAGCGCAGTTGCGCCCCAAACAGGCTGCGGGTGCCCGTGCCGGTCCGGTCGCCGCGCAAGGCGCCGTTTTCCAGGATTTGCTGCAATAGATCGAGATACGGTTTCATCAAGGGAAATCCGGCCCGTTGGACGGGCCAACATCATCCGCTTCGCCCCGGACGGGTCCGGCGCCGGATACCGGACTAGGGTAGGGGATCGGGGGAGGACTGCGCAACGATAACCGGCGCCGCCTCGGGGCGGCGGTCCGGAGCGGACAGCGGCCGTTCGGGATCCGATGGGATCAGCGGCAGCTTGGTCATTCCCCAGTGCTTGGCCACGCTATCCAGGAACACCACCACCAGGCTCTGCAGGTTGCGTTCCTCGCGGCGCAGGAAGGCCGTAAACAAACCCATCGCGACCAGCAGCAACACCCACAACCACGGTGCCCGGTGGGCCAGCAGACCCACGATGAGCAGACCGGCGCCGAAGGCCCCCCAAAAAGCCGCCCGGGACTGCAGCGACCAGGCCGTCCGCAACCGGCACCGGATCATCTGGCGGCGTTGCGGGTAATCCTCGGCCACGGTGGTCAGTTGGAGGTACGTCCACCGGCTCCCAAAAATCTGCAGGTCATAATTGGTCCAACCCAGGTCGGACTTGTTCGGCCAGCCCTGCCGGTCCAGGTGCTCGAGAATGCTGCCCACAAAGGCAATCCGGTCCATCGAGGCATCCGCCCAGTAGCGGATCTCCCCCAGCGGCACGCTGCTTTGGCGCAGCGCCATCGAATCCAGGGTGTGCACCGCGGCGGGACTGGGCGAACGCAGGACCAACTGACCCTGGTAGCGCGCCCACCCCCGGACAATGGGCTGGAGCAGGAACAGCAGCGCGATGACCGGCCGCGACCACCAGCGCCGCTGCCGGCGGGGCAGTTCCGCCTGGCCGCCCGCCACGGCGCAAATGCCCAGCGAAATCAGCAGGCTGGTGCTCGCCACGGGGAGCAGCCAGGGAAAAGTGGGGGACAGCACCAGCAAAGGCACCGTGAAGAGGATGTGATATTCCAGGCTGCTGAAAAAGGACAGCAGACCGGCCGGCCGCGCCGCATACAGGGTTTGAAACATCCCGCTCGCAAAGGTGCCGTGGTAGATGATCGCCCGGCGGAAGACCACCCCAAATCGGGAGGGACCATAAATCCGACCCCGCCAAATGCTCCCCCCCAGCGCGCTGAAATATTCGGGATGCTTGCGGACCAGTAGCGCTTCGGCCTCCCCGTAGCCTTTCTGCTGACGCAGGTAGGCCGCGATGGTGGATCGCCGGTAATGCCAGACAAATCCCGCCGGGCTGAAGCCGATCCGGAGGCCCCGTTGCTGCAGCCGCCAGCACAAATCCACATCATCGCCCGCCTTGGTAAACACCGGATCAAAACCGTGGATCTCGTCCAGCGCCCATTTGTAGAACGCCATGTTGCAGCCCGGAATATGCTCCGCCTGCCGGTCGGTCAACATCACGTGGGCGGGACCCCCGGGCGAGACGAGCACCGCCGCCGCCACGCAGGAATCCTCGGGCGGGAGAAAATTATGGCCCCCGATGCCCGCAAAATCCCCGTCCAACAAATCCCCCACCAGGTAATACAACCAATCCTCGTCCGCCCGGCAGTCCGAATCCGTGAACGCGACGATCTCCCCCGTGGCAGCCGCAATCCCCGTGTTCCGGGCCACCGAAAGCCCCAGGTTCTTCGGATGGGGCAGGAAGCGCACCATCGGATACCCCGTGGCAATCCGGGCGGTGTCATCCGTCGAGCCGTCATCGACCAGGATGACCTCGTAATTCGGATAATTCAGTCGCGCGAGGGACTCCAGGCAGGCCCGCAGGGTCCGCGCTCCGTTGTAACTGGCCACGACGATCGACACCCGCGGCGAGCGTTCGAGGGGGAAGTACGGGGCCCGGCGGAACTGGCGTTGGACGACCAGGAACGACTCCTTGGGCTGCCGCTCCACGGTGGTGAGTCCCATTTCCCAATCATCCACCCGCCGGCCGCCCCGCCACCAATCATCCGTATAGCTAAAGACCACCGTGCCCGCCAGACCCGCGCGGAAGGCGGTCTCGATCTGCCAGGCCAGGATTTCGCATTTCCGGGCCTCGCCCTCGCGCCGCGAGTCGATGCCGAATTCGCCCAGCATCAGCGGCTTGGCATCCGCGATCATCTGCAGCCGCGCCAGGTAGTTTTTGAACGGCAGGCGCTCGTGCAGGTAAACATTGAAACACACGAAATCCAGGCTGTGGGGGCGCAGGAATTCCGTGGGCGGAAAGTTCGTGAACGTGCACAGGCAGTCGGGATCAATCGCCTTCGCCTCGGCGATCAACTCGTCAATAAATGCCGCCACTTCCCGTGCCCCGCTCCAGCGGACGATGTCCGGCGGAATTTCGTTGGCCACGCTGTAGGCAAAAACGGCGGGATGCTTGGCGCAGGCCCGCACGGCCGCCGCCACAAAAGCGCGGGCTTCCGCCCGGCGGTCCGGCGAGTCCAGGAAGCAAAGATGCTTGTTCCACGGCAGGTCCACCAACACCCGCAACCCTTGCGCCACGGCCAGGTCCAGCAACCAGCGCGGAGGCGTGTGATAGACGCGGAGGAGATTGGCTCCGAGTTCGCGAATCTGGGCAAAATCGCGCGCTGTTTGGTCCGGGTTGGCAAAGGCTCCCCCGTCCGCATCCGGCTCAAAGGGACCATACGACACCCCTTTGACCGGGAACTTCCCCTCGCCAAGGCGAAAGCACTTGCCGTCCACGGTTACGCGAACCAGGGAAGATGCCGCAGTTGCCATTCAGTTTTTGACGCGCGGGGCGGTGCCTTTAGTCATTGCGGCGGTTGGATAGCAGAACCCGCGCGGCAACGCAAGCCGTGACCCGCCGCCGCCGGGTGCGGAATTTGGCTTGCCTTGCCGGCAGGACCGGCCGCCAATGGGGCCGATGCGTGAATTGCCCCATACCCATTCCTGCTTCGTCTGTGGCGAATCCAACCCGCTCGGCCTGCGCCTGCGGTTTGAAACCGACGGCGGCCTGGTCCGCGCCCGCTTTGTGCCCCGGCCCGAGCATATCGGTTTCAAAAGCACCGTTCACGGCGGGATCACCGCCACCATCCTGGATGAGATCATGGTCTGGGCCTGCGGGGTGCGGACCGGCCGCTTCGCCTATTGCGCGGAATTGAATGTCCGGTACACCAGTCCCGTGCGCCCCGGCGAGGAGACCGTGGCCACGGCCGAGTTGGTGGCCGACCGGCGCGGCCGGATTTTTGAAGCGAAGGCGGAATTGCGTTCCGCGGCCGGGGCATTGCTCGCCTCCGCCACCGGCAAATACATCCCCGTGAAGGAAACGGAACTCGCCGCGATGCTCGACGAATTTGTGGGCGACACGTCGGTGATGACTCCGCCGCCGCTCGGTCCGGGTGCGTGAGTCGGATTGCCCCCAACCCTTTTGGCCACCCCGCAAGACACTGTGATTCGCCAGGCACGAGTTTTCCTGCCCGAAGATGACCAACCGGCCATTGTGTCACCCCTGCACTACAACGCTGCCGGAATCCATTACGAGCAAGCCGAGCCGATCGTTGTGGCTAGTTGGCAGGACGCTGCCCCGCTGGCGGGGGCATTGCGGTTAGCTTTGCGGCAATTTGTGTTTTGCGACCGAAACCTGCGGGAAAGCAAAAAAACCGACTGGCCGGCCTACCGGGCTTCGGGGTGCCGCTCCGTGAGTGAGTTCGAGCGGCTATTTCTGTGCCTGAGTGTTCGGGCTGTAAACGAAGCGGAGCTCTTTTACGACGCTGAGGCGCGGCCGCGCGGGGAGAAGCAAATCACCCTTCATGTCCGGCTTAATCGTTACCACCGGGACAATGAATTCGCCCAACCGTTGCTCAGGCTGTTCGCTGCCTGCTGGCAATGGAGTAGTGGAAAGCCCATGAGCGAATTGTGAAAGCCGCCATTTTTCTGGCATGAGCCCGCAATGTGCATACGAAACGATCATGGCCTTTATTTGGGAACCTTCTTGCATCTCCGGCACATTTAATGTAAGGCTCGAATGGTGAAGTTCAAATCAGCTGTTGAAATAAACACGCAAGTCTGTCGTTCCGGCAATTCTTGTTGAGCCAACTTTTCCCCCATACCTATCATGATATCTTACCCTGAAAATAGTGCGGTCCGCGCCGTTGCCCGCCAACCCGTGCCGGGCAGTTGGTTCCGGGTCATAATTGTCCTTTGCCTGTTTACATTGGGAATTGTGAAAAGCCCGGCCGCGGATGCCGTTAAAGCGGCGCCGATTCCGCCCTTCAGCGCAAAATTCACGATGCGCTCGGAAATCCCGGCAACCGATCCGGCGATCCCGCCCGAAATTATCATGCGCAGTGAAGGCTATTTTGCTTACAGTAATGGAGTTTGGGAGGTGGAGGCTCTGGCGAGGAATCCCAAATCGCCCGATGTTATGACCCTAAATAGCCGCAAGATCACCGGCGGAACCCGCACCACCTGGCTAACCTCGGTTTCTAAAACGGATACCAATATTTTGACCTACGCCAGGGCGACGCCCCTGGTCCATCCAGAATACTTTGACAACATTTTGTTTCTTCCGTGGTTGGCGCTCTGTCCCCGCCCGGAGTTGCCGATTCAGAGTGGGCAAATCATCAAACAATTTTACTCGCCCATCGGCGAAGCCACCTATCATCTGGATTTCCTGGGGGCTGAGCAGGCCTTTGTTTCGCATTTGATCATTACCAACAAAGGCGAAATCATTACCCCAACCAGCGAAGTGTGGAAACTCGAGGCGCCGTTTGACCAGGGATTCATTCAGTTTGTCTATGAAGTCGAGAGCATGACAAATTTTCATGGCCTCTCCTTCCCTTCGCGTTCGGTGATGTACCAGCAAGGCCCAATCCAAGGCGCCGGGGCCAAGATAGTAGGTATCCGCGCCCGTCACAAAACGTACTTGATGGTGGAAAGTCTCGCGCCCGGTTTTCGGAATTTTGACGTTCCGCCGATCATGGTTGCCGATGATTATCGTTCCCCCGCGGTGAAGCCGGGCAAGACCATGACTTACCGGGTCACCGATGACACCTGGGAGGCTCCTGACAGCCCGTTCATTTCGGAACAAGCCAGGCTTTTGGCAAATCATTAATTGCCTCCCAATTCCGCTTGCCTTCCGGACCGCTTCATCCAAAAATCCCCGCCATGATTATTCCCAACCGTTGGATCGCCCTGACCATCGCCTTGGTCTTTTGTCTGTCCTTTTTGCTTTCCGCTGGCGCGGGTCCTTTGCAACGCCTGGAGGAATTGGAATTCGGCAAAACCGCTGATGGCGCCGTGGTGCGGTTGTTCATTCTGCGCAATGCCGGGGGAATGACCGCCAAGATCATGACCTACGGTGCCACCATCACCGAGTTGCAGGCGCCGGACCAGCAGGGGAATTTCACCAACGTGGTTTTGGGCGCGTCCGACTTTGCCGCCTACCGTCGGGGATTCAATGCGGCTGGTTCGATCATGGGCCGGGTGGCCAACCGGATTTCCCAGGCACGTTTTACCTTGGACGGTGTCGAGTACAAGCTCGCGGCGAACAACGGGCGGCATCACATCCACGGCGGGCCCCACGGTTTCGGCCAGGTCAATTGGACCGGCCGCGCCCTGCCCGAGGGACCGCACGAAAGCGGGGTTGAATTCACCTATTTCAGCAAGGACGGCGAGGAGGGCTACCCGGGCAACCTGACGGTCAAAGTGATCTATACCCTGAACGATCACGGCGATCTCCGGTTGAATTATGAGGCGGTCACGGACAAAGCCACGCCGGTCAATCTCACCACGCACACTTATTTCAATCTGGCGGGCGGTGGCGACTGTTTGAACCATGTGCTCTGGCTGGCGGCGGACCGTTATACGTTGGCGGATGATGAGTTGATTCCCACCGGCGAGTTTGCCTCCGTCAAGGGCACTCCGATGGATTTTACCAAGGGCGAACGCATCGGGGCGCGCATTGAGCAGCTCAAGCCGCGGATGAACGGCTACGACCACAATTTTCTGCTGGCGGGGGATGGTAAACAACCGGTGCTGGCCGCCCGGGTGACCGACCCTGCCAGTGGCCGCGTCATGGAAGTGCGGACTACCCAGCCGGCGGTGCAACTTTACACAGGCAATCACCTGCGGCACGGCGGACTGGCCTTGGAAACCCAGCATTACCCGGATTCCATCAACCACCCCGCCTTTCCCAGCATCGTGCTTCGGCCGGGGCAAACCCAGCGCAGCACGACCATTTTCACTTTCTTGGTGCCCTGATTGCGGCCGGGCCAGCCGGCCCGTTCGCCGGCCGGCTCGCCCGGAATATGGTTAATGTTTACGCGGCGTTGGGATCCTTCTCCATCATCCCGAAAATGTTCCCCTCGGGATCCTTGCAATAGGCCAGCCAGCCCATTGTCGGAATCGGGAATTTGGGCATGGCCACGGTGCCGCCGTTGGCCAGTGACGCGGTCACGGATTCATCCACGGAGGTAACCCCGATGGTGCAGACGTAGGCGATCACCGCCTGTCCATCCACCGGGCCTCGCCGCTGGATCAGTCCACCATTGATGCCGGGTTCGCCAGCTGGGCCGGTGGCTATCATCCAATAATCGGTGGGGCCGTCCCATTTTTTGAATTCCCAGCCGAAGGTTTTGGTATAGAACGCGATCGCCCGTTCGGGATTGTCCGCGTGGATTTCGAAGTGAATGACTCTGGCCATGATAGCTTGCCTTTCAATCAGTTGAGTTCGCTTGTCTTTGCGCCGGACCCGGCGACCCTCCGTCGTCGGCCCGGTGGAATTGCAGCTCTGACAGTGAATTCACCGCCGGACGGTGTCGAGGAAGAACTCGGTAAACTTCCTGTGACGGATGGGGTGGGCCTCCCTCCCGGGGTCATTCCGTGGCGAGCGCCAGCGCCAGAGTCGAAGGGCCAAAAGCGTGCGTGGTGTTGCCGGCCGTGGCTTCCAGAGTCAGCAGTGTGTCCAGGGCTTCGAACGAGATGCCGGCCGCCTGGTGGTAGTGTCCGAGCGTGGGGGCGGACCCGGCGGACGCCCAGGTAGCATGGGTGTCCAGCCGGGTAATTGCGGTTCGCGGTGTGGTCGGAGGCCGTCGCGGAAACCAGATGGCCTGCACCAGCAGGACCACGCCCAGCGTGGCCAGAATTGGGGTGACGGTTCGCCAGCCAGCCATGAGGTGGCGGAAATATTCCCACCCGCTGACCGGTCGGGTCGGTTTCTCCAGTTGGCGCAGCAAGCGTTGATGAAAGCCGGGGCTGACCGTGATTTTTGGGATGAACGGAGCCGCTTCCAGGTTTCGGGTGACTTCCTGCAACTCCGCCAGTTGTTGCCGACAGCAGGGACAATCCGCCAGGTGAGCTTGCAACTCGGGCTTTGCCGCCGGCTCCAGTTCTCCGAGGGCGAAGGCGGCGAGGTCAGCTTGTATACGAGAGCACGTTTTCATGGTTTGGGGCTGTCCCGCCGGGCGGCGGGCGCGGGATGTTGGGCCGGATCGACG
The DNA here is from genome assembly GCA_903918755.1 of uncultured Pedosphaera sp. Lineage (GTDB taxonomy): Bacteria > Verrucomicrobiota > Verrucomicrobiia > Limisphaerales > Pedosphaeraceae > CAIXFN01. The sequence continues at coordinate 47,178 of CAIXFN010000028.1, read as the reverse complement.
GGGCGGTTGAGCCGGCCCATGGCGCGGAGTTGTTCGAGCGCGTTAAACAGGCGGGATTTAACCGTTCCCAAAGGACAATCCAAGGCGGCGGCAATGCCTTCCAGGGAATCATCCACGTAAAAACGAAGGTGGATCACTTGCTGCAGTTTGGGCGGCAGTTGTTCCAGGCATTCCAGGACCAGGGCGGACTGCTCCCGCCGCCCGGCGGCTTCATCCGGGGACACCGCACCGTCGCTGAGCTGGTTGATCCGGTCCAGCGCCTCCGTGTCGTCGGGGCGGGCGAGCGCGGAGAAGGGAATGGGGCGGCGCTGGCGGGCCATGTTCCGGTAACGGTTCAGCAGGATGGCGCATAACCAGGTGAAAAACCGGCAGTCCCCGCGATAGCGCCGCACCTGCTTCCAGGCCTCCACCAACGTATCCTGCGCCAGATCTTCGGCGAGGGTGGTATTACCGCACAAAACCCACGCCTGCCTCACCAGGCGGTTTTCATACACCCGGCAAAGTTCCCCGAAGGCCTCGGCATCACCGGTGCGGGCTTGCGCCAGCCAGTCCCGGGCCTCCGGGGTTTCACTCGCAATGTTGATCGGGTTCACGGCGAACACCAGAATACGATAACACGATTCCGGCGGGGCCTTAACGGGAATTCCCGGCCGGTTTGATCACGGCCTCTCCGGCATGCGGGCCATCCACGAAGAACGGATTCCCGCCCTTTTCATCAAAGATCAGCGTGATCGCGAACCCGTTGGCTCCATCCGTGCCCAACTGCCGATAGGCGGAGGTCAAACGGAAGCCGCGCTCCCGGCCCTCGAATTGAAATTTTTGGAATTGGAAGGGCCCCTTTCCACCGGGATCAGCCACCGTGGCTAATCCCGCTTCCCCCTGGCTGCGGTAAGCCGCCGCGGCTTGCAACATGGCCAGCTTCACCTCCGCCACAATTTCCTTGCGCCGGCATTTCTCCAGCGCGGGGAAGAATTCGCTCACCAACGGATTGGGCATTTCCTTGATTTTCTTCATGAAGGCCGCCATGGCGGATTCGTACTCCGGGGCCGGAAGCCGCATCACGGCGGCGGCTTCATCGTACAGGGCCGGCATGGGTTCGAGGAGTCTCAGGACCCCGTCGCTGGTGCCGCCCGCGGCCTGGATGATCCGGTCCGCTTGCGCGGTCGGGGTCTCGCTCGTCGCGTCTCCGCCGCCCCCGATATTGATAAAGATCTCGCGAATGGCCGCCACGGCGGCCTTCTCATTCCCGGCATTGGCCTGTTTTGCGGCTTTGATCTTGCGTTCGAACCAGCCGTAAAAGCACTGTTTCTCGCCCCCGGCGATGGCGGCCTCCATGGTGCCGCGAGGTGGGGCGGCGGTAAAACCGGCGGCCAAATCCTGCCAGGTTTTCGAAGGAATCCGGTAGTAATTCTCCGCCAGGACATTCAGCAGGATGTTTTCCATGGCCACCTGGACGAGTGCCGAGATCAGCACTCCGTCATGCGCCAGGTTCCGGCTCAGGGCCAGGGTGGCGAGCACGTCGTCCCGCCCCTCCGCCGGGTGGCCGTTTTGCAGGGCCCATTGCAGGCGCAGGCGCACAATTTGCGATGCGTGCTTGGCGCGCGACAAATGCGGCAGCAGCAGTTCCGGGCCGGCGCTCATGTCCAATCCCCAGTCCGCCGGCACGCGGCATTGCGCGGCCTGACGCAACAGTTTGAACTCGGAATCATAAGCACTCAAGCTGGTGCCCACTTTTTCGGGAAGGAGATCAAGAACGTGAACGATTGCGCCAGGCTTGTCTGGGGTGAATTGCCCGCGCCAGGAATTGGTGGTCAGATAGTCCGAGTCGGCCTGGTTGACGTTCTGCGCCGTCATGAAGGCCTGGTAGTAGAGCAGGGCGGGGTTGATGTCGGTGCGGAATCCCTCCGCGTGGAGCCCGGCCGTTAGCGTCATGGTGGCCAGGAATGTTTGATAAAGTCGTTTCATATTGTTTGGGGCACTGGGTGGTTAATCTTCCCCCGTTGGTAACGCGGCGGCCCGAAAAGGTTCATTTTATTTTTCGGCCCCTTCTCCCGTCGCCCAGCCTGCCGAAAATCCTTTCGACCTGCATCGCAAAGCCGACTAAAGTGCGCGCTCGATGACCAGCGACACTCAATTGACTCCGATGATGGCGCAGTATCGCCGGATCAAGGGCGAACTGCCGAAGGATTCCCTGTTGCTGTTCCGGCTCGGGGACTTTTACGAAATGTTCTTCGAGGATGCCGTGGCCGGGGCGCAGTTGCTGAACGTGGCCCTGACCAAACGCGGGGTCGTCCCCATGTGCGGGATCCCTTTTCACGCCCTGAATGGCTACATCTCCCGCCTCTTGCGGGCCGGGCGCAAGGTGGCGATTTGCGATCAGGTCGAAGAGGCGCGTCCCGGCCAGTTGGTCAAACGCGAGGTGACCCAGATTCTCAGCCCCGGCACGCATTTCGATGAGCGGATGCTGACCGCCGAGCGGAACAATTTCCTGGCCGCCGTCCACGGCTTGGGGCGCAATTTTGGCCTGGCCCTGGTGGACCTCACCACCGGTTCGTTCAAGTGCACTGAAGTGGAAGGCGAGGACGCGCTGTTGGCCGAGTTGGAACGCTTGCGTCCGGCGGAGATCATCGCGCCCGCCGGGGCGCTGGCCCTGCAGGAACATTTGCGCGGCAGTTTCCCGGCCATCGGCGGCTATGAGGATTGGGTGTTTGCGCCGGAGACCGCGCAGTTTACGTTGCGCGAGCATTTCAAGGTGGCGTCGCTCGATGGTTTCGGCTTGCGAAACCAGGGCGCTGCCATCGGTGCCGCGGGGGCCGTACTGCATTACCTCACTCAACATCTGCGCCGGGAAGTGGCGAACCTCACCTCCCTCTCCTGCTATCAGACCGGGGATTTCCTCAAGCTCGATCTCACCACGTTGCGGCATCTCGAAATCCTTGAACCGCTCCACCGGGATGCGCCGCGGGCCGCCACTTTGTTCGGCGCCCTGAACCGGACCGCCACGGCGATGGGGGCGCGCCGTTTGCGGGACTGGCTCTCCCAACCGCTCGCCGACGCCGTCGCGATCGCGCGCCGGCAGGATGCCGTGCAAACCTGGCGGGATCACCCCGCGGATTTGGAAGCCTTTCGCGCCCAACTCGCGCAGGTCCGCGATTTGGAGCGGACGGTTGGACGCCTGAGCGCCGGCTCCGGGAATGGCCGCGACTTGCTCGCGTTGCGGCAGGCGCTGGAACCCGTGCCGGCTGTGAAATCGCAGATCAGCGCGCTGGGTCAAGTGCCCGTGCCGGCGGACGCCGGCTCCCTCAATGACGGCGTATTTGCGGAATCCGTGCCGCCCCCGGCCGATCGTTCGCTCCTGTCGGAATTGGCGGCGCAGATCGTGGAATTGCCCGACCTCGTCGAATTGATCGGCCGCGCCGTGGTGGAGGAACCGCCGCTGGCGTTGAAGGAAGGCGGCATCATTCGCGATGGCTTCGACCCCGCCCTCGATGAATTGCGCTCCGCCGCGCGGGACGGCAAGGATTGGATCGCCAAATTGCAGCAGGACGAGATCACCCGGACGGGCATCGCTTCGCTGAAAGTGCGGTTCAATTCCGTGTTCGGATATTATATCGAGATCACCCGCAGCAATCTCGACAAAGTGCCGCCGCAGTACATCCGCAAACAAACCATCGCCAATGGCGAGCGGTTCATCACTCCCGAACTCAAGGAGATGGAGGGCAAGATCCTCGGCGCGGAGGAGCGCAGCGTGAAGCTGGAATATGAATTGTTCCTGAAAGTGCGCGAAGCCACCCTCGGGCGGCTGGCGGAATTGCAGCAGACGGCGGGTGCGCTGGCGCAATTGGACGCTCTGGGTGCGCTCGCCGAAACCGCGCGCTTGTTTGGCTATTGCCGGCCGGTCGTGGGTACCGCGGGGGTGCTCGACATCCGCGATGGCCGGCATCCCGTGCTGGAACAGAACCTGGCGGAGGAACGGTTTGTGGCGAACGATGTGGGGCTCGCGGGCGTGGGCCTCGGTTTCGTCCCCGGCACCGCGGGCGCCGATCCCGGTCGCGCCCCGGATGCCCTGCCCCAAATCATGCTCGTGACCGGACCCAACATGGCCGGCAAGAGCACCTACATCCGGCAGGTGGCGCTCCTGGCCTTGCTGGCGCACACCGGCTCCTTCATCCCCGCCACCACGGCCCGGATTGATTTGATTGATCGTATTTTTACCCGGATCGGGGCCAGCGACGATCTGGCCCGCGGCCAATCCACGTTCATGGTGGAGATGAGTGAGACGGCAAACATTCTCAACCACGCCACGCCCCGCAGCCTCATCATCCTGGATGAGATCGGCCGCGGCACCAGCACCTTTGACGGTTTGAGCCTGGCCTGGTCCATCGTGGAACACCTGCATCACCAGATCGGAGGCAAGACGCTCTTTGCCACTCATTATCATGAATTGACCGAACTGGCCGGCCGCCTGCCGCGCGTAAAGAATTTCAATGTGGCGGTGCGCGAATGGAACGACCAGATTGTGTTCCTCCGCAAAATTGTCGCCGGCGGCACGGACAAGAGTTACGGCATCCAGGTGGCCCGGTTGGCCGGGATCCCGAAACCCGTGCTCGAGCGCGCCAAGGCCATCCTGCGCAATCTGGAGGATTCGGAGTTGACCCCCGAAGGCAATGTCCGCCCGCCCGCCCGGCAGCGCGCCGAGCGCGACAAACTCAAACAGTTGGCGCCACCGCCCCAGTTGGACCTGTTCGGGGCGGCTTGAGGCCGCTGGCGGGGCGCCTTTTAGTGCTTGTCAGCCGTCCGCTTTTCCTTTCTAAAACACCCGATGTTTGATCCGCTTATTGCCATTGTCCTCGGAATTGTTGAGGGAATCACCGAGTTCCTGCCGATCTCCTCGACCGGCCATCTCCTGATCACCGAGCATTTCGGCCCGGGTTGGAAGCAGTCCGACCTCTTCAACATTGTCATCCAATGTGGCGCGGTAATCGCGGTGCTACCCTTGTTTCCCAACCGCCTTCGCCAATTGACCCAGGCGGCAACCAATCCGGCCGCGCGCGACTATGTCCTGAAATTGCTGCTGGCCTTTGTAATTACCGGAGTCGGCGGGCTGGTGCTGGAAAAGAAAGGGTTCAAACTCACGGAAAATGTCAACCATGTGGCCCTGGCCTTGCTGATCGGCGGTATCCTGTTCCTGGCGATTGAATACTGGTTGCGCGGCCGGAAACTAAATGACCAGGTTACCTGGGCCATCGCCGTCGCCGTGGGGCTCGGTCAATTGGTGGCGGCCATTTTTCCCGGTTCCTCCCGCTCTGGCACCACGATTCTCCTGGCCCTCGCTCTCGGCCTGAGCCGACCGGCTGCGACTGAGTTTTGCTTCCTCGTGGGCATCCCCACCATGATGGCGGCGGGCGGTTTAAAGATTTTCAAGGCCCTGCACCATCCCGTTGCCGGCGCCCCCGCGGAGAATTGGACGATGGTCCTGGTTTCCACCGCCATTGCCGCTGTGGTTTCCTTCATCGCGGTGAAGTGGTTGCTCCGCTACGTGCAATCGCACACCTTCATGGCCTTCGGCTGGTATCGCATCGTCGTCGGTGTGGCCATCCTCGCTTTGCTGCGCGGCTGAGCCCGGGCGGTAAACTCCCCGGCGAGGCTGTGGACTACACCTACTGGACCCGGATTCGGAAACAGCCGGTCTGGTTGGCTACGGCGGAAGTCAGCATTTGTCCGCGGGCAGGCCACCCTGGCCTTGGGGCGATTTGGCACCAGTGCTGAATTGGCTGGCGGGCTAATCCCCGCCCATTGACTTCAAGCGTTCTTCCAGTTGCCGGCGCAGGGACTCCCGGGTCGGTTCGTCGGCATCGCGGGGGACCCGGATGGGCTGCTCAAAAATCATTTCGCACCGGCTCAAGGGCAGGGGAATTTGAAAACGGTCCCAGGACTTGAGCGTTATCTTGGACCCGAGATTGTAGGAAACCGGAACGATGGGCCGGCCGGTCACCTGCGCGAGCGAAATGATGCCGGATTGGACTTGGTAACGCGGACCACGCGGGCCGTCCGGGGTGATGGCAATGTCATAACCGCGCTCCGCCCAGGAAGTGAGTTCCAGGAGGGACTGCGCGCCGCGTCGGCTCGAGGAGCCGCGCACCGGTTGTACCCCGAAGCACTCCAACAGGCCGGCTAGAAAACCGCCATCGCGGCTCGCGCTGACCAATGCTGCCAATCCCTTGGAATCCCCCTGTTTGCTCACGTAACCGAAGTACGCCTTCATGCACAGCGCCAGCCGGTTATGCCAGATACAATAAATCGTGGGGCCAGGTTTGCCGCCCACGAAGTGGCCGGAGCGATCGGTCCACCGGTAGCGGAGCGTGGCGGAAACGGTGGTGAGGGCCGCATAGACGGCCCAACCAGCGGCCCGTTGTCCCCGGCTGGTCGCGCGGGGCACGATCTTCTGGGAGGATCTTGCCGGAGCGGTGGCCATCAGGATCCCTTTTTCAGTCCCGCGCGGACCAACTCCTCCACGGTGGCCTGGGTGCCGAGCACCGCCTGGGCGCCCCGCACGGTTTCATGGGCTTCGATTTGTTTGAAACCCAACGCCATCAGCGCGAGGACGGCGTCGTTGATGCGCTGGTCACTGTCGGACAACCCGCGTTGGGCACTCATCGCCTCCCAGGCGCCCGCCGCCCCGATCTTGTCCTTCAATTCCACCACGATGCGCTCGGCGGTCTTCTTGCCGATGCCGTTGATTTGCGAAAGTGCTTTGACATCGCCCGAGGCCACCGCCCCCCGGAGCCCGGCGACGCTCATCCCGCTCAACACGTTCAGGGCGATTTTGGGGCCGATCCCGCTGACATTCTGGATCAGCATCCGGAACAGGTCGCGTTCGGGGGTGCTCAAAAATCCGTAGAGCACATGGGCATCTTCCCGAATGGCGAGGTGGGTGAGCAACTTCACTTCGCTGCCCGGGGCCGGCAGTTTGTCGAAGGAGGATAACGGGATCAGCACTTCATAGCCGACTCCCTGGACTTCCACCGTTACTTGGGTCGGCAGGGCATCCACCAGTTTTCCGCGCAGATAGTGAATCATGTTGTGGTCAGACCCGCTTGGGGTCGCTGAAGGCGTAGGCGCTGTTTTCGAGGGAGTGGGTCAAGGCGAGGGCGAGGGCGTCGGCCGCATCCGGGGCGGGTAATTCAGCGAGTTGCAGCATCCGCTGCACCATCTTGGCCACGGCGATTTTTTGGGCCGCCCCGTACCCTACGATGGCCTGCTTGACCTTGCGCGGCGCCACTTCGTAAATTTCCAGCCCGGCTTCTGCGATGACCGCGAGGGCCGCGCCGCGGGCTTCCCCCATGATCAACGCCGTCTTCAAATTTTGCGCAAAGAACAACCCCTCAATGATGCAGATGGTCGGCTGATGTTCCCGGATGAGCTCGCGCAGCGTTTGGGTGGTTTTGACCAGGCAGCGGGAATGTTCCCAGTCCGCCGGACACGTGACGGTGCCGTGCGCCAGGGTTTCCGGAAAAGGCTTGGCCACCCGGATGACTCCATAGCCGGTGCCACGCAGCGAGGGATCCACTCCCAGAATCACCCGTGCCACCGGTTTGGCCGGCCGCTTGACGGGGTCCTGGTCGGCCCGTTCCTTCCGGCCGGTGCCGCCTACCCGGTTCTGCAGTTGATTAAATTGTTGAAGGCTGATGCCCACCGCGCAATTGTGGGTCTTCGCCGTGAATTGCCCAAGCAAAAATGTGCCGCATCATTTTGGTTTAGCATTGGCGGCAAGCGCGGGGCGTCTTGGCTAGGAGTCCCGGCTTTCCTTTCCCCCATAGCTCTCGCGCGAAGGGGGAAGCCGGTGCGGTTATTTTGGCTTGTTATTGGCTGCCGGTGCGGGAGCCGGAGCCGGCGGCGGAGTATGCTGCACCGGCGGGCTGGCGGGCGGTGGCGATTGATGCACGATGGTCGGTGGCGGCGGCAAATGCGGTGCCGTCGGCGCCGGAGCGGGGGTATGATTTGCCGGCTCAAAATGGCGTTCCGGCAGGTTCTGGTTCGCCACTGGCGAGCCATAATGGGGAACTGCCGGCGCCGGATTCGCTCCCACTTCACCCAGCGTGCGGGGGCGGCCGAAAACCGGAATCCCACCCTGCGGTTGGGCCGGATTGGCTCCCGGGCCAGCGACCGTCGGGGCGACCGGTGTGGTGGGGCGGGTCAAACTGGTTCCGGGCCGGTCTTCGTAGGAAAATGCCGCCACATGCGGGGGCGTGGTCGCGGTTTGCCCGGGAGCAGGAGCTCGTTGGCCCTGAAAAGCCTCCCAGCCGGTACCTCGCGTTGGCGGGGGGACGGTCGGGGAAGTTTTGGTGCTCGTCCCCACCGCGGCCGTTTCCGATACCCCCGCCGGCCGGGAGGGTTGGTTGGCCAGATTCATGTTGGGGAAGGGCCGGTTGGCCGGCGGCACCCCTCCGGTCCGCGGGGAAGCGGGCTTGCTGCCGACGGTCGTTGCTCTCGTCTCGCTGGCGGCCGGGGTCTGAAAAGTTTGGGCGACTGGCGTGATGGGAGGTGGGGTGGGACGAACTTCGCCACTCGGCGGGGCGGTGAACCGCGGCACGGCCGGGCTGAATGGCGCGGGGCGGGCATTCGCGACATGCACCTCGGTTCGGGGACTGGAGTTGACCGCCACGGTCGCCGCCGGGACCGCGGCGCGCACCGGCGGCGGCGGGCGCACGGGCGGCGGGTTGCCGGTGGCCGGCAGTTGGGGCCGGGAGATAATGATCTTGCCGCCGGTTTTTTCGACTTGCTCCCAACGATTGCCCTTGCCGGGGCCGGCCGTTTCGCGCACCACCGCTGGGTGGCGTTCGATGTGCGCCAATTGGGCCACATGGACCGGATCGATCCCGTGATTAATCACCCGGTCACCCCGCACCGTGTAATGATTGATCACCGCGGATTCCTCGAAAACCCGCCCGACTTGTCCGGGCGCCGCGCGATACCGGTAGGGCGTGTAATCGGTCATCCGCTCAATCGGAATGAAGGTGTAATGCCGGGCGGAGAGGCCGAACTCGAACCCTTCCCCCACCACGCGATTGCCGTGCCGGAAGCCCACTCCCGGCGCGAACCGGGCCCATGGCGGGAGGGGAGCCCAGCCACAGTAATCGGTCGAACGCCGCCAACTGACCCACGCCGGCCCCCAGACCCGATCCGGCCGCCACACCCAGCCGCTCCGCGGATGGGAGAACCAGCGGCCATAATGGAAAGCCGCCCAACCCCAGGAGTAGTCGGAATGCCAGTACCACCCGCAATCACTGTCAATCCACCGGCCCCGATCCCCATACGGTTGCCAGTCCGGATTCACCACTTCCACGGTCGGCTGCCAGCACCACCCGTAGCCGTCCACATACATCCAATTCCCGTAGGGCGAAAGCGCATCATGGAAATAGCCGGAACTGTCTTCCACCAGGGGACCATCTTCCGCTCCCGTGGTGTAGCCCGCCGTGGTCGTGGAATCATTGGGGTTATAAATGGCGTTTTCTGGAATGAGGGGAGTCGGCGGCGGCGGCGGCGGCGCCATGGATGTCTCCGGGGCCGTCACTGGCAGGGGAACCACCGGTAGCGGCGGCGCCACTGGATTGCCGGTCCCGGGGCCCGCTTTCAGGGTCAAATCATGTTGGATCATGGCCCCAATCACCGCGCCGGACAGACCCAAATCATTGAGGTAGATGACCTGGCTGGAGGACAGATTGAACAGCGCGGTGGAATTGGCGATGAACGCCAGCATGACGTCGCTCGATACGCCGGCCTGGGCCAGGCGGACGATTTCCGCCGCCGGGGCGGACAGCGGGGCGTCCAGCACCGCCGCCGCTCGCGGAGCTTCCGCTTCGGGAGGTTCCGGTGGGGGCGTGGGGATGGATTCCGGCGGGGATGGCGGCGTAGTTGCGGGCGGATCCTCCTCCGCCGCGCTGGCGGATCTTTCCGGGCCACGGAAAGAGATCACCAACAGCGAGACGACCGCCAACGTTCCGACCAGCTTCCAACTCCTTAAAAGCGTGGTTTTCATAATTTCAAAGTTCCGGCGACTCAGCGCCCAGGTTCCATTATCTAACGACCGCCCAAAACCTTAATGGTTACCAACTGATTTGTCCGCAAAGTTTTGGTCAATCCATCTAATAGACTTGATCAGTCATTGGCGTATTCAGGCGCCGCGGGGGGAGCAATCCGCCGTCTTGCGAATCTCCCCGAATATCGTAACTTTTTGGGGTGGGCAAACTTGCTGCGCCAAATCACCGACGAACTCCGGGTTCAATATGCCCTTCTTTCGGCTGGACGGCGGCACCCTTTGGCGTGCCCTCTACCAGGGTGAGTGCGGGCTGCCCTTCACGCCTATGGGGAAACTCTGATTGACTGCGAGCGCCGAAACTATGCCGGTTTCCGTGTCCCCCGCTCTCCGCGGCCGAAAACTCGGCATCCTCCTTTCGATTGCCCCGGATCAGCCGGGATTTGCGCAAGGCCTGCGGCTCGCCGAAACCGCTTTGAACCGGGGGGTGGATGTTTACCTCTATTGCCTGGATGAAGCCGTGCGCGGCGCGGAGGATCCCGCCTTGCTCGCCCTGCAAGCGCGTGGGTTGAAGTTGTTCGCCTGCGCTTATGCCGCCCAGCGCCGCAATTTGTCGCTTACCGGGGCGGCTCTTTATTCGGGCCTCGGAATGTTGAGCGACCTCATTTCCGCCACGGACCGGTTTGTGAGTTTCAATTAGGAACCGGCCATGCGCAAACCTCACGTGCTTTTCCTCATCACCAGCGACCCCCGTCGCAGCGCTCGTCCTGCCGAGGGGGTCCGTGTTGCCGCCGGTCTCGCAGCCGGCCAAAAGGCCCAGGTCAGCCTGTATTGGGGCGCGCCCGTGGCCGGCCTCCCGGAAGCCGCCGCGTGCGACCTGGTCGATGGTGAGTTTTTTGAGCAATACCTCCCGGTTTTGGTGGCGCATGGGGGCGAATTACTGACGGCTCCTGCAGAGGACCAAGCCCCGCCCTCAGATGGTAACGCTCCATCCTGGCGTTTCCTACCGGTGACGACCACCCGGTTGGCTGAAATGGCGGCGGAAAGTCAGATCGTGCTGCAGTTTTGACCCCGGCATGCACCAGGTACTCCATATTTTGAGCCACGCGGAAGTCCCATTGACCCGCGAAATCATTTCCCACCAGCAGGAGTCGCCCGACACCCGGGTTGTGATCGCTGATCTGACCGTGGACGCCCCCGATTACGATTGGCTGCTGGAGCAGATTTTCGCGGCGGATTCGGTGGCGGTTTGGTGAAGTGAGGCGCCATCTCCAGACTACAAAAAACCGGCGCTTCGCGGAGGCGAAGCGCCGGGTGAAATTACCAAACGACCGGCTTAGGCTTCCCAGCCGGCGCGGTTCTCGCGCTTCACGAACTGGGCGGCTTCCGGCAGGTTCGGCGAGGTCATGTTCGGGCCGTCCCACTTCATGTGCTTGCCTTCGCCGGTGCGCAGGGCCACGCAACCGAGCAGGATGACTTCGGCCAGGTAGGCGGCGATGTCGAAGTTCGAGTAAGCGGGCTTGCTCGGATCCTTCATCATCCGGAACCATTCCTGCATGTGGTGCAGGGTGTCGTTGCCGTCGCCCGGTTTCATATTGCGGGGGATCGTGATGGGCACGGCTTTGCAGACTTCGCTTTCATTGCCGGATTTGTAGGTGTCCTGGCCATTCAGCAGGATCTGGAAGCTCGAGCCGTAATCGTCCGGCGAGAAGATCTTGCCCTTGTCGCCGATGATCAAGGCGCCGCTGGGCGGGAGTTTGTCCCGCATGTTGACGATTTCGCGCGTGACTTCCGACGGCGGGCGGAGGGGCTTGAACAACGGATCGGCCGTGGGATTGCCGTCATACCACCAGAATTTCAACGGGGGCAGGCCTTCGCGCTCGGGGAATTCAAAGCGGATGCGCGAGGTGATCGGGAAGGTCTCGGGATAAACGCGGGAGGCGATTTCCAGTTCCACCGCGCTGGGATAACCCAGCTTCAACGCGCGGAACGGCATGTTGACCGTATGGCACGCCATATCGCCGAGGGCGCCGGTGCCGAATTCATACCAGCCGCGCCAATTGAACGAATGGTAAACACCCTTTTTGAAGGGGCGCACCTTGGCCGGCCCCAGCCAGAGATCCCAATCCAAATCCTTGGGCACTTCATCCACCCCGGCGGGACGATCCAGGCCCTGGGGCCAGATCGGGCGGTTGGACCAGACGTGCAATTCCTTCGGCGCGCCAATGACTCCGGCGTGAATGACTTCGACCGCGCGGCGCAGGCCGTCGTGCGCGCTGCCCTGGTTGCCCATTTGCGTGGCGAGATTTTTTTCCTTGGCCAACTGGCGCACGAGCCGGGCTTCCGAAACCGTCTGCACGAGCGGCTTCTGGCAGAAGCAATGCTTGCCCATTTTCATTGCCCGAATGGCGGCGACACCGTGATTGTGATCCGGCGTGGAAACCGTCACCGCATCAATGTCCTTGCCGACCTTGTCGAGCATTTCCCGGTAATCCTTGAACTGCTTGATGTCCGGGAATTTGCCTTTGAACTGGCTGGCCTTCCGGGCCAGGTTGTTGGCGTCCACATCGCAGATGGCGACCATCTGGCCACCGCTGGCTTCCGCGTCGCTGCTGTCGCTGTCGCCCTTGCCGCCCACCCCGATGCAGGCGACCGCAATCCGGTCATTGGCACCCAGCACGCGGCCAACATATGGAAAGGCGAAACTGGCCGCACCTGCCGCAAGGGCTGTGCGCCGGACGAAATCACGGCGCGAAAGGCCGTAAGTCTTGGAGAATTTGGCAGAATTTTGATTTTTCATGGTTAATGGGCTTATTGGAAATATCCTGTCACCTGCCCCCGGAATGATCAACAAGGTTTTTTCCATTCCGCGCTCCTTCCGGGTGGCTGAATCCTGCTCTGCCAGCGACAGTATTTGGGCGGGCCGGTTGCCCGCTTTACCGCGCAATCAAGTGAATGCTGGGGGCTTTGACCAGCGCCGTGATCCGTGCGCCGGGCGTCAGCGAAAGTTCGGCGCACGCCTGGCGTGTCAACAAAACCGTGAGGGGAAAACCGCAATCCAATTCCACGCGCGTGAGCGGGCCGGCGGGGCTGCTGGATTCTACCACCGCCGCGAGCCGGTTGCGCGCGCTGCTCGGCCCATTGCCCTCCTTCAATAGGATGACGTCCTCCGCGCGGATGCAGACGTAAACCGATTCGGTGCCCGCCGGCAGTCCCTCCGCCAGGGCCGCGAGTTCCGCGGTGCCCACCAACACCGTTGCGAGGCCCCCGGCGATTCTGAGAATCCGCCCTGGTTGCACGGTTTCCACCGCTACCAGGTCGGCGACCGCCAGGTTGGCGGGCCGGTGGAACACTTCCCGCAGGGGACCGCATTGCGCCACGCGGCCGTCCACCAGCACGGCCAGTATGTCCCCCAGGGCAAGCATCTCGTGGCGATCATGCGTGACGTAAATCATGGGGAGTTGAAACTCCTCCCGGATGCGGGCCAGGTAGGGAATGATCCGGGTTTTCAGGCCGGCATCGAGGCCCGCCAGCGGTTCATCGAGCAACAGCAGTCGAGGCGAGGCCAGCAAAGCCCGCGCCAGCGCCACCCGTTGTTGTTCCCCACCGGAAAGTTCCGCCACTCCCCGGGCGAGCAGGGGAGCCATATCCAGCACCCGGACCACATGTTCCGGCGAGAATAGTGGGTTGGCGGCGGCGCCGGTCTTGCGTCCATAATTCAGGTTTTGCCGGACGGAAAGGTGCGGAAATAGCGCGAGATCTTGCGGCACGTAACCGATCCCGCGCAGTCGGGCCGGCACGGCGATGCCCCGCGCTGTGTCCGTCAGCACTTCGTCCCCTAGCTGGATGAAGGCCTGCGGCGCCTGACGCAATCCGGCGATCACCTCCAGGAGCGTGGTTTTGCCGGCGCCGGAGGGCCCGAACAGAATGGTGATTCCCCCCGGCAATTCAGCTTCCACCGCCAGCGTCAAGGTGGCCAGGGGCAGGGAGATGTGGCGCAGGAGTAAAGCCATGTTAACGCGCGCGCCGGCGGCGGTTGAGCCATTCACCGGTCCACACCGCCAGGAAGGCCAGCACCACGGAGATCGCCAGCAGCCGGTAAGCCCGGGTGTCTTCGCCCTGCTGCACGGAGCTGAAAATCGCCAGGGATAAGGTGGTGGTCTGTCCCGGAATGTTGCCGGCGACCATGACGGTGGCGCCGAATTCCCCGAGCGCCCGGGCGAAGGCCAGCAGACACCCGGCAATGATCCCGCGCGCGGCCAGCGGGAGCGTGATCGTGCAGAACACCCGGAAATCGCCGGCCCCCAGGGTGCGCGCGATCTGCTCCAGCCGCGGATTCACTCCCTCGAAGGCCACTCGCGCCGAACGAACGAAGAGGGGGAAAGACATGACGCACAAAGCCAGCAGCACCGCCCGCCAGGTGAAGACCACGTCCAGAGCGAAATGGTCGTGCAAAAATCCGCCCACCGAACCCCGCCGGCCCAGCACCTTGAGGAGGATCAAACCGGTCGCCACCGGGGGCATGACCAACGGGAGCGAAATCAGGGTTTCCACCAGCGATTTTCCCCGCCACTCCCGGCGGGCCAGCCACCAACTCACCGCCAGGCCAAACGGCAGAATCACCAGCGTGCTGAGCAATGCCACCCAAACCGTAAACCACACCAGTTGCCAGTCGCCGGTTTCCATGGCGGCTAAGGCGCTAACCGGCGGACAACAAATCCGCCGGTCGCCGTGGTGGGGAGCTGGTCAAGCCGTTTCATCTGGGCGGCCACTCTCGGGGTTTTGGTCCCCGAGTTCAACCCGAAAGCCCGCGGCTCAATGACCGGCGGTCGCGTCCTTGAAGGCTTTATTCTCGCGAAAGACCAGCGAGGCGGAATTCAGGCAATGCCGCTCGCCTGTCGGCCGCGGACCGTCGTTGAATACATGGCCCAGATGCCCGTCGCAGCGGGCGCAGAGAATTTCGGTCCGCACCATGCCGTAGCTCCGGTCCGTGTGCGTCACGACGTTCTCCGCCGCGATGGGCGCGAAAAAGCTTGGCCAGCCGGTGCCGGAATCAAATTTGGTGGCGGAGGTGAACAACGGCAGATCGCAGCAAATGCAATAGTACACCCCCGGCTTCTTTTGATCGTAAAACGCCCCGCAAAACGCCGGTTCGGTGCCCTTCGCCCGCGCGATGCGATATTGGTCCGGCGTGAGTTGCGCCCGCCATTCGAGATCGGTCTTCACTACTTTGGCCACGTTCGTGCGCGGTCCCAGTTTTCCCTCGGCGTCCAGCAGTCGCACGGGAATGGTCCCGGCGGCGGCCTCCGTGCCCTCCGGTTTTCCAGGTTTGCCGGCGTCCCCGGCCACCGCCGCCATCGAAGCAGCCACACAAAGTGTTCCGAGAATGAGATAATAAAGGGTCATGGTATTTTTGGTATTCGCGGAGGTTGACTCAATTCTTCAAACCTAATTTCTTCAGCTTGGGGGCGATCACCCGGTTGCAATACGGATTCCCGTCCTTGTTCAATTGGTAATAATTCTGGTGATAGTTCTCCGCCGGGTAGAACTCCCCCGCGGCGGTGATTTCCGTCACGATGGGGTCTACGAACTCCTTGCCCGCCTCGGCTTTGGCCTTGACCGCGATCTCCTTCTGCGCGGCGTTCTGGTAAAAAATCGCCGAGCGATATTGCGTGCCCGAGTCGTAGCCCTGGCGGTTCAGGGTGGTGGGATCATGCGCATGCCAGAAAACCGCCAGGATCTTTTCCAGGGTTGTCTTCTTGGGATCAAAAACAATCTGCGACACCTCCGCATGGCCCGTGGAGCCGGTGCAAACCTGCTGGTAGGTCGGCCGCTTTGTCGTGCCGCCCATATAACCGGAGGTGACCGTCAAAACCCCGGGAACCTGTTGAAAAATGGCCTCCGTGCACCAGAAACAGCCCGCCCCCAGCGTGATGACCTCCGCGCCCTCCGGCACCTTGGGCACGGTGAAAAAGCTGCTGTCGCCGGCCTGCGCGATTCCCATTCCGCCAACAATCAAACTCAACAATCCGAGAAGATATTTTTTCATAATTCAATGTCTGCCATTATGTCGGCCACCGACGGGGCTACCTTACACTATTTGTGGCCAAGGCAAAAGTGGTATCCACCCCGTTGCCCTTTCGCACCCGACACAATCCGCCCCCCGTTCCCCAACACCAACGGTGTTGTGCCCTCCAGCCCGGGGTTGGCGCGAGGCAGGAGCGCCTACCCCGGGTAACCAAAAGAGGCTCCCTCAACACCAACGGTGTTGTGCCAACCTCGCGACGACCATCGACTGGCAAATGCGACCGAAATCAACCAAATTCCGCGCTACTGCCTTCCCAACCATCACTCTGAAATTCCCAGACCCAAAGGCGCACCCCGATGTCGCCTGCTGCAAAGCGTCCCTCGCGACGCCCCAGAACACCATCCCCCGAAAAACACCCGCCCCGCCATTCCCCAACACCAACGGTGTTGTGCCCTCCAGCCCGGGGTTGGCGCGAGGCAGGAGCGCCTACCCCGGGTAACCATAAAACTCTCCCTCAACACCAACGGTGTTGTGTCAACCTCGCTGCGACCATCGATTGGCAAATGTATCGGAAACCATCCAAATCCCGCGCCACTGCCTTCCCAACCACCGCTCCACAATTCCCCGAGCCAAAGGCGCGCCCCGAAACGATGGCCGACCCGGCCGCACCTTCCTCTCCGCCACGTTCACATTGCGCTTGCGAGCATTCCCTTCCCGCGTAACCTCATCCTCGCAGCTCCATGAGCACCAACAACCTGCCAGTCTGTGTCCAAGTCCTTTTGCGTCGCGTGAAGGAAATCATAATTGTTTTTCTGGCGGTCGTTGTCTGCTGCGCCTGGTGGGACAATCTGGACATCCGCATCCGTGTGGCCATGGCGGAAGATCAAATTCAGTTCTTTGACGAGGTGGTGCAGAGCTCAGTCCAGAAAAAGAGCGTGGAGGAAATCCCTTCGGGAATTGAAGCGATCAGGATCTACTACCCATCGGGCAGCAAGCAGCGGACAGGCTCTCATCTCGACCGAATGGTCGAGCGCGCGCGCACCAATGCCATTACTAAGTTGGAGGAACAGGCTGCAAGACTGCGAACTGAATCAAAAGGGCGATAGCAAGCCTGTGCCGGTAGTCGGATGCGTTTGCAGCATCATCATTCATAGCAGCGGCAACCCTCGAACAATAACTGCAAAATAAACAATTCCAATTTTCAAAACACGCTCAAACCAATTGGCTCGAGAGACTTTTAAGCGCGCCGCCAGGCACCCATTGTGTTTGGTGATGGCTGCTATCTATTTGCTTACGCTCCTGACTATTGCGATCTTCGCCAGGAATGTGATCGCGCTCGTGATCCTGGGCTCCGTCTTGGAGTTTATGATTCTTACCCTGGTGGGCTCTTACCAAACAGGAATCTTTCAAATGTATCAGGGCGGAGGAACTGCGAGAAGCGATGCCCCACAAAAATTTTGGTTTCACCTTTGTACTCAAACAGCTCTTTGGCTTATAATGAATCTAATGTATGGACTTGCGTTCTGGAAGCTTTTTGAGAAAATTAAGTTTTATTATGAATAGCAAAATGCGACCGATGGATTGGGCCATATCTATCGTGATGTCTTTTCTGCTGATCTTTAGCATTGTGGGATGTTTTGCCACCCACTCGTTCGTTCCCTGGTTGCAAGCACATGATTTTTTAATGAACTCTGTCGCAATGTTCGTCTCCCTGTTGCTTGCCTTGTGGATGCTTCGTGGAGGTTCCGCATCAATACTGTGGCTTTGGATGCCGCCATTTTGCTTGTTTCCGAAAGTGGTTTGGATCCGCTGGTTTGTAGTCGGCGGTATGATTGCGGGAACGATTATGGGAATCGTTAAAGGATCACCCTAGTTGATTCTGGAGGTTTGGGACAAATCGGCGAAAAATGTTCAGTCCCTGTGCGTATTCATTGAGAGAATCAAAGGCCGTAGCCGCCTATCCATAAAACTTTTACTATGCGATCCAAATACGCAGGCATGACCGTCAATGAGCGAATTTATGTTAGCGGGTTGATGGCTGAGTTTGATAAAGTCGTCAGCGAGAAAAAGACGGCTGAGGTCATCCGCATCTTGAAGACGGTTGAACTTGGCGACGATTCCGTCGAGCCCATCTTGAGGCAGCTGGGACTGCGCGATCGCTGATTCCCCAAGAATCCCGTTTGCTGATCATTTCCGAGCGGACGAATTGCCCCATCTATTCCTTCCTTGCGCATTCGCCGCTGGTGCGGCAGATTGCTTTTGACAAAGACGGCACGGTGCGCATCACGACAACCAACGGCTACGACAACCTGAACCGCCTCACGCGGAATTCTGAGGCCGATTTTATCATGAATCGACGGCCATCTGGCTTTGAACGATTGCTTTTTATGAATTATTTTCGTTACGTAGTTCTTGCCATCATTGTTGGTTTGTTGGCCCCTGTGTCCCAAGCAATTCCGCAAGGAGCCCCAGGCGAGGTGGCCCAAAACTCTGGACGAGGACCCAGTGAAGTAATGCTCCTCGCTGCCGACTGTGTCGCGTATACTCCTCGTGAGCAGTCAAATTTGGGCAAGAGTATTCGTGGGCGCGCCTTGGCTTGCCTTGCCTTGCCGCATGCGGCCCTCAGCGAATTGGAGTCTGTTAAAGAGCAACTACCTGGGATCGAGGTTGCCAAACAGCAAGTGGCAAATGCAAATTTGCTGCTGATCGAATCAGAAAATTGTGACCGGGCGTATGCCCGGTTGCATTCCATTCCGCAGACTGCTGAATCGACATATAGCAATTTTGTTAGTGAAATTCACCAGATTGCTCGCCTGGCACTTGTTACAAATTTGCTGGCGGGAGATGCCATTAAAATCGGGCTTGATTTGGCTGCCGAGGGCAATCCGATTGTGAGTGTCCGATTATCAACCAAATGGAGTCACGCGGCGTGTCAATGAACCAATTTTCAAGCATTAAGTCTGGAGTTGTTGGCGCTAAGTGCTATGGCGGACTCACCGTTATGGAAAGTGGTGGTTGCGTTAGATCCAGAATCCAGTAAACGTACTCCGATGGAAGTGACGCTTTTATTACCTGAACAATCAGCGTATCGGGATATTTTCGTCGATGAGCATATTTTTTCAAGGGCAGATTTAGCCCTGGCACACGTTGCTAGGGAAGAGTTGATCATTCAATTAATTAAGCAAGTTAGACTGCGGGGCGATCAGAAGTAAGGGGGGTATTCGACCGCAATAAATTTTTGACGTAATCAGGCTTTAAAAAATCTTGTTTCAATTCAAATAACAAATCCTTCCTGCATTCGATTCCATGAAAACAAAATTGATGCTCGGGTTGGCATTGGGACTGTCCGCCTGTTCCATTGCCCTCAACCTTGAGCAATATTTCTCGTTTCGCGCCAGAGTCATTGAGGTGGTTGGAAAAAGGGAGCAAAATGACGCCCAGAGATTTGTCGAGAAATTAAACTATTTGCGCGAATCCATGGGGGAACCTCCGGTTGCGCCGACCAATTTGATTGGTGCACTCACCTATTATATGGAAGAGGCAGCAAACGTAATTGACAGCAAGATAGGCGGGGCGACGAACGAATCTCCTAATCGCAAATCAGGCGCAGCAAAAAAATGGGCCAAGTTCTGATTGATGATTGCTGAATTTAAGTAAATTTCTGTTCTATAGACACAAGACTCAGGATGTTCCAAGACTTGAATTTGCTATTGTTTGCGCTGGATATTTTACCTCTCGTGGTGTTCGCCCTGTTTCCGGCTAAACGGAAAGCTCTTTCGCGATTGGGAGAATGCACATGGACTCTGCAAGATTTTCAGATTTGCAAATGGGCGTGGATGCTAAAAGAAGACAAGACAACTAACGACATTCCTTCTTGGAGTGATTTATCGCCGTTTATTGAAACATTTTGTTCCGGTAGCAAAACTAATTGCGCGGAAGGTGGCATTTATACCATTGGGCGTGTCGGCGAATGGCCCAAGTGTTCACTTGACCGTTACGGACATACGGTGGGGAAAACGACACCAAAAATGCCTATATGGGGTAAACCAAATCCTTTCGCCTCCCACCCGTCGCGCCTATCGAGTGCGGGGTCTTGCGCAGCTGGAGAAGGCACTGGCGGAAAAGTTCTCCCGGGACTATGAATGGCAGAAACTTCCACTCGTTGGGCACCCGACATCACCGTCACGAATATGCACTTGAGTTTAACCGATTGGAACCGCGGCGCTGCCTTGACCAAAGACTGCAAGCCCGCGCAGTTGCCTGGGAAACTTTTTTTGAGCGGTCGAGCGCGGTTGTTTGTCTTAAGGGATATCCAATTTACCAGAAGCCTTAATGTCCTTCAAATAGAAAGCGCAACAGAAAATGATTCTTAACAATTTGGTTTGCTTTATAATCTTATTCGCCATATTGACTTCCCGTTCCTTGACCGCACAGACAACGGTAATACCGCCCTATATAAAGGCGATAAGAAGCCACGATGTGACGTCTCTCCGCTCGCTCATTACCAATCGCGTGACTGCGAATGCACAGGGCAACGAACAATGGGAGCGGCCTATTTTCGAAGCCCTACACATGAACGATGCTGAAATCGTGAAATTACTTATCGATGCTGGAGCTGACGTAAATATTCGCAGCGACAGTATAAAATCGTTTTATGACACTCCATTATTTTTTGCCCTAACTGAACGTCATGCCAAGATTATTCGATTGCTCATAAATGCTGGCGCGGATCGCCAAGGCATTACCCCATTGTGTTTGGCTGTTTTGGAACGCGATTATGACAACATCGATAGATTACTACCTGACGTCTCCACCGAGGAAATTGAATCTCGCAATCTTACCGGTGATTCAATCCTGCGTTACGCCGCCCCTGATCGCCAGATTCTCCGAAAGATTACTCAGAATAGACATTTTAAAACCTTAACGCCCCTTTCTATTGCTTCAATGCTGAATGAAGCAGATGATGTCCGTAAACTCATTCGCGAAGTTCCCCCGGCCCAATTGCGCAAGGAATCCCTCAGCGCACTTCAGTCGGCAATTCAGTATGGTAGCTTGAATGCGGTTCAAGTGTTGTTTGAGACGGGTATGGATGTAAACGTATACATGACATCTGATATGACGCCACTATGTGTAGCCGCCAAATTTGGACAATTGGAAATAATAACTTGGCTTTTGAAAAAAGGAGCGGATCGGACAAAACTCTGTGATGAAGTGTTGCTTGCCGAAATTATTGCAAAGAGTTTCGGTTATGCAGATTGCTATAAACTATTACATGACCACAATTGAGAATCATATTTCTGTTTGTTTTAGCGCGGCAGCCTCGAAGACGTTTCGACAGAAAACCGGTCCAACCAAAGCATGGTTCTTTATTTCATTGCCGCAATGGGTTGTTCCAATCATTGATGGTGTGGTGGGTTTAATTTGCAGCTTTCACAAGTCACTGATGACGAATGAGTTGTGACACTGTGAATGTGGATCGTTCCGGCGAGCTTCCTGCCCACTTTCCTCGGACATTTTGAAATCCGCTCAAAATCCCGTGCCAAATTCCTACCGGGGGAATACGAAACGCTGAATCCCATGCTAATAGCCAAACCGGAGCGGGCGCGCCCGACTGGAAAGGAAACAGCTTGCGCGCCGCCCCAGGACACCACCCCCTCAAAAATTCCTCAAGCGCCGAAAGCGCGAGGCAGGAGCGCCTACCCCGGGTAACCATAAAACTCTCCCTCAACCCCAACGGTGTTGTGCCAACCTCCTGCCATTGCTGAATTGCCCGAACCGCCCGACACTGCTTGTCGCGCAGCACCTTGGAAAAAATGCCAAACATGCTGGAGGGTTCAAAAGAATTTGAAATTCGAAAATTAATTCTTGACGCAATCAGGTGTTAAACGATGTTGTTCCCATTCAAATAACAAAACCACCTCGCCATCAACTCCATGAAATATAAATTGGCGCTCGGGTTGGCATTGGGGCTGTCCGCCTGTTCCATTGCCGTCAATCTTGAGCAATATTTCTACTGCAAATCGGGGGTCAAATGAAGGAGCGCGTGAAATTGAACGCAGGGGTTATCCTTGCCATTGTTCTTGGGACGGGGGTGGTGGTCATTGCCTTTCCACAGGTTGCCGCCACTCGTTACGGTTACTTCGACGCACACAACGGTCGGGAAAAAGTAGAGTGGATCAGCTTTGGGCACGTTTACCAGCAGTCCATGGCGGATACGGAATATTCCAAGTTGCTGAAAAACCTCGGTTACAAGGAAACGCCCGCTGAATGGAAATTAGCCTCGCGTCAATCAATTGGACTTCGGAAGTTGTTTCCTCCTGGGTTCGTGGACTATCAGGAAGGCACAATCGAAGCCCAAAGCAGAATGTTTGCGATGACAGTCGAGCTGAAGAAGGTAGACGAGGCCAAAGCACGCGAGTTGGTAGAGCGTTTCCGGGCTTTGATTCGGAAGGGAGATTCGTCTGAAGTGCGGCAATACGTCAGTCTCCTGAGTCAGTAGAAGTGACAGGCCAAGAACTTCGCAAGCCCCTTGGGTGAACGGGTCAAACCAGCGTATGGTTCGTTCTTGATTGCCGCAATGGGTTGCTCCAAGCAACGGTGGTGCGGTAAACGCAATTTGTGGCTTTCACAAGCCTGTGATGATGAGGGGGTTGTGACGCTGAGGGTTGGAATCGTCCCGACGAGCATCCTGGTTACCTTCATCGGCCTATGGGAAATTCGTTCAAAATCCCGGGGTAAATTCCTCCCATAGGAATACGAAACCCCGAATCCAATGCTAAAAATCAAAGCGGCGACTGCTTCGGCCGGCGTCCTGTCCGGCGTAGCCTTGGCCAAGCCGGAAGCTGCCAGCGAAGCCGGGTCCTTGCTCCGGTCGGCTCGCTCTTTGACATATTCAATTTGACCTCGGCAATCGCGGAGCGCCCGCCCGCCGGATTGGTTGCGAACGGCGACCCCTGCCGCGTGCCGCGTGCCGCTGCCGCAATCGGCAGCGCACGCGGCACCCCGCCATCTGCGCCGCTTTTGATCTCAAACCAGCCGGAATCCCGGCGACCTTCCGGCAACAATCCCGACCGAAATAGTCGGGTATGGCCTCCGCGGATGCCCGCAGCAGTTTGTAGAATTCCGGCCATCCGCTCTCGGACGGAGTCCAGGTTAAACAAGGTTAATCCAGTTTCAAATTCGCCTACCCGTCCGAGGAATCCAACACGCATCCACATCAACACTTTGTAGCAGCTGACGTAAGGAAGCTCCAACTTGACCGTCTCGCCCATCGCAACCTTCCGCCAAATGCGCCCGTCCGCTAGCCAAGTCCAACCTCCGGACAGTTAATCCAATTTCAACCTGGCAGCGTGAACCTGGCCTCGCCGGCTTCGGCTGGGTTCGTCCCTCCCAACAACTGGCAAATGAGTATTCCCGACCCGGGCCGGGTTTGCTACCCTCGCGCGGTGAAAACGCATAAGTGTGGAACAACCGGATTCGAGGCGCCCCGGGTGGAGGGGCAAAGTCGGTGGTCCCGTTGGCTGGTATTGGCGGTATTCATGACAGGGTTCGGCACCCTGATGGCTGCGGCCGCCGACAAACCATTCGATCCCCAGGCCGCGACCGACACCTGGCTCAACACGCTGCCGGCCGCGGATCGCGCCAAATCGGACGCCTATTTCGAGGGCGGTTATATTTTGCAGGTTTGGAACCTGGTGCTTTCGCTGGGCATCGCCTGGGCGTTGCTGCGCTTTCAGGTCACCGTCAAATTGCGCGATCTCGCCGAGCGTTTCAGCCGTCGCCGATACGTTCAGGGAGTGGTGTTTGTCGCCCTGTTCATCCTGGTGAGCACGGTGCTGAACTTGCCCTCCGATTATTACGAAGGCTTCGTCCGCGAGCACCGCTTCGGACTGTCCAATTTGTCCGTGGGTGGGTGGTTCGGGGAGCAAGTGAAGGGCCTGCTCGTGGGCATGATCTTCAGCAGCCTGATCGGTTCGCTGCTCTATTTGGCCCTGCGGAAATTCCAGCAGCGCTGGTGGCAAATGGCCGCGGTGGTGGTGCCATTTTTGCTCTTCTTGGTCGTGGTGCTCGCTCCGGTTTTCGTGGCTCCCCTTTTTAATACCTACAAGGGATTGGAATCGGCCGCTATCCGGGATCCCATTCTCGCCATGGCCCGGGCCAACGGGGTGCCGGCGGATAATGTTTATGAATTCGACGCCTCGAAGCAGACGAAACGCATCAGTGCGAATGTCAGCGGCGCCTGGGGCACCATCCGGGTGTCCCTGAACGACAATCTGATCCAACGCTGCACTCCCGCCGAAGTTCAGGCCGTCATGGGCCATGAACTGGGGCATTACGTCCTCAACCATGTATACAAATTGGTGATTTACCAGTCGCTGCTGCTCGCCGCGGCGCTCGCTTTTGCCAACTGGTTTTATGGCGCCGCCAGCCGACGCTGGGGCGGGCGCTGGGGTTTGCGCGGCATCGATGATTTCGCCGGTCTGCCGCTCTTGACGGCCGGGCTCAGCCTGTTCATGTTCTGCGCCACCCCCATCAGCAACTCCATCATCCGCACCACGGAAGCGGAGGCCGACATCTTCGGCTTGAACGCCGCGCGGCAGCCGGATGGTTTTGCTTCCACCGCCCTGAAGCTCGCGGAATACCGTAAACTGTCGCCGGGTCCCTGGGAGGAAATCGTTTTTTATGACCATCCCAGCGGACGGAGCCGCATCCTGATGGCCATGAAGTGGAAGGCGGAACATTTGGCGGAATTCCCGGTTTCCGCGCCCGTGGTCGCGCCGAATGGGAAATAATTCCATGCCCCAATACATGGTCATCGAAACCTTCCGCCCCGGCTGCCGGGCGCAGGTTTATGAGCGTTTCCACCGGCAAGGCCGCCTGCTGCCCGCGGGACTGGTTTATCTGAACAGTTGGCTGGAGCAGGACGGCGACCGCTGCTTTCAATTGATGGA
Source organism: uncultured Pedosphaera sp. (assembly GCA_903918755.1). Classification (GTDB taxonomy): domain Bacteria; phylum Verrucomicrobiota; class Verrucomicrobiia; order Limisphaerales; family Pedosphaeraceae; genus CAIXFN01. Next base: position 22,163 of record CAIXFN010000028.1, on the reverse strand, counting down.
AACCCACGATCCCGCCTTGTTCGAGATCTGGACCCGGGCCTGGGGCGATTTGGTCATTTTTGAGATTGTCCCCCTCGGGGAAAAACCCGCCCGTTGACGCGCACCCGCCGGCGCGAATTTTCTTTCCGGTGACATTCGCGTGGACGTGGGGTAGGGTGGGTGAATGGCATCCGCCTCCCTCCTCCCATGATCCCCCACAAAACCATTCCCGGTCGCTACGCGGATGAGGCCGGCAAACGCGAATTTGTGCGGGAGGTATTTACGGCGGGGGCGCCGCATTACGACCGCATCGGCCGGATCGGCTTTTTCGGCACCGGCCATTTTCATCGCAAACGGGCCGTGGAAAAGGCGGGCCTGAAGCCCGGGATGAACGCGCTGGATGTGGCCTGTGGGACGGGGGCCGTGACCCGCGCCATTGTGGAAGTGCTCGCCGGCAAAGGGCAGGTGTGCGGGGTGGATCCCACGGAAAGCATGCTGGCGGAAGCGCGCAAAACGCTGGCGGTGCCATTTCACGTTGGCTACGCCGAGGCGCTGCCCTTTCCCAATCGGAATTTCGACTTCCTTTCCATGGGGTATGCCCTGCGGCATGTTGCGGATTTGGATCGTACCTTCGCGGAATATCATCGCGTGCTCCGGCCCGAGGGGCGCCTCCTGATCCTCGAAATCAGCCGTCCCCGCACCCGGACCGCCCTCGTGCTATCCCGCCTGTATTTTCGCGACCTGCTCCCCACGTTATCCTGGTTGATCACCGGCAGTCGGGAGGCCCGCCAGATGATGACCTACTATTGGGAAACCATTGATGCCTGCGTCCCACCGCCCGCCATTCTCGCCGCCATTGGCAATGCCGGCTTCCGCGATGTCCGGCACACCACCGAGTTGGGAATTTTCAGTGCCTATACCGCCCGGCGGGCTTAATATCACGCGCCGCGCACCAAATCATTTTCCGGTTGGCGCTTTGTCTTTCGCTTCGGGTTTTGGCGCCCCAATTTCAAACTCCAGCCGGTAGCCCTGCTGGTTCTCGTCCCGGGATTGGGTGATGATTCGCAGCGCGGGATTGCGCGGGGTGAGCGCATTCACTTGGTAAGCGCTGAACGGCGCCAGGTGATGATTCGTCAGCGTGAGGACATGCGTTCCGGGCGCCAGGTGCAAATTTCGTTTACCAGCCGCCAACCGGATGATTCCCAAACCGCCACCCCATTCATTGGTGGCCGGCAAATGGATATCCCAGACCTCCAATTTGTGGGCTTGCTGATCGAGTTCGATCGGGATTTCCGCCAGCACCCGGCGGGCATACGCCCGCGCTTCCTCTCTGGAAATGCGTCCATCGCCGTTGGCATCCAGCATTCTAAAGACCCGGTCGGCCACCGCGACACCGGGTGTCAGGTCCAGATCCACATCAATCCGGTCGGCGGCCAGATCAACTCGGGCCGCCTGCAGATACTCGTCCAACCGGTGGGCGGGCGCCCCCGACGCCAGCAGGAGACCCGTCAGCACCAGCCACCGACACTTCATTGGCCCAGGAATTTCTTGCCGTAATCGTTCTGCGGGTCGCGGTACATCGTATGAATGTGCTTCGTCGGATCGTCGCCCAGCCGTTGCGGGGCATACTCAATGAACACGCTCGGTGATTGGATCCGGAAATACGCCGCACTGCCGGGTGCGGTGGGGCCCGCCCACGCGAACCAGGTGTCGGCGAGTTCCGCCTTGAGTTGGCTCATTTTGGCGGTGGCGGCGCTTTCGTGGATGATGCCCACCCACTCGGACGCCAGGTCCAGCAATTGTTCCTGCTGTTTCGGCGTCAGCGCCGCGGCCTTGATGCCTTCCGGCGCGATGGTGCGGCCGTCCTGTCCCGGCCCGAGCACCAGGTCGCGCATTCGAAAACCAAGGATGGCCTGCTTCTGCTGCGCTTCATCCAGGGCATTGATCAACGCAAAGGCCTTGTCATTTTCGCGCCCCAGGGGACGAACCGTCTTGCCCGCCAGGGTGAAAACCGCCGGCTGCACCGCGGTAAGCGTCGGGGTCAGCGTGTCCTGCTCGCCCACGACCGTGAGGTTCAACGCCAGGTGGTGGCCGCCGAATTGGAGGATCCAAGGCTTGGTGGCCGACGGCGCCCCGACAAAGGAAACGTAAAATTCATCCTGCCCGAACATCGGACTGCCGCCACCTCCGCTGGATTTGCGCAATTCCTCGTCGCCCGCAACGATCCCTTCCACCTTTTCATAGCCCGCCGGGCTCAACCCCGCCTGCAGGATCGCCATCACGGCCGCCCGCTGCGCCGGCTTGAGATCGCCCATCCGCAAACCGAGGCGTTTCACCATCGTGGTGGGCAGGTTGGACCAGCGGACCCGCTGCTCCTTGTCGCCAAAATCAAACGTCACTTTGGCCCGCTGGCCTTCATCCAAAGTGGCCAGAAAAGCATTTGCGGCGGTCAGGATCGCCGCCGTGGCTCCGGCTTTTGCGCCAGGAGCGTTTTGTTCCGCCGCCGGAACCGGGGCGGCCAGTAAATTCCCGGCGGGAGCGGCAGCCAGGGTCAGGCTCAGCAATACAAGATTGAGTTTCATGGGTGGCACGAAAGTACCTCCGCCCCTTGGTTAGGCAAGGGCTTTTTTGCAGGATAAGAGGTGAAAGCGCCAGCGGCGCGCCATGTTTATAGCTCGCCGCATTTAACATTAACGTCAAGCCCCAGCGGGGCGGCACTTTCAGGTTCGAGTTTAATCCACCGGCTCGAATAAATATTGATCCTGGTAGGGCACTTGGAACTTTTTCAGAAATTCCATGTATTCCTCACGAAAACTCTTTCGCGCATGATGCTCCACCTGATTTTGAATGTAGCGAATCACGTCACTAAGTTGCGAATGAGAATACGAAAAAGCGCCGAATCCTTCCTGCCAGGAGAATCGGCCCACCACCCAGTGGTTTTCATTGATGTGGTTGCTCGAGCCCGTCTTGATGTCCCCCACCAGGTCCGACAACGCCAGGTTGGGCCTGATTCCGATCAGAAGGTGAGTGTGGTCGGGCATGCAATGTATGGCCAGTAGTTTTTGTCCCTGACGCGTGACTATGCCGTTGATGTATTTGTGCAATTCTTCTTTGCGTTCGGGACCGATGAGGTTTTGGCGCCCTTGAACAGCGAAGACGACCTGAATGTAAATTTGCGTGTATGTATTGGCCATACGATCAAATACGAATCGGGTACGAATTCATTGACTGGCGCGGGGCAACCCAAGGGTGGTGCCCCGCGTCGTCTTATACCCCGCTTTCACCGACTTGCGCGAGGCAAATTGGCGCTCACCGGGATGAGAGGTGGAGGGGCCAGCGGGGCGGCATGTGGGTCGAAAGCCATGCTAGCAAACGATTCCAAGGCCTGTTGCTCGGGCGCGAAAGTGGTTGGTTTGGTCGGCTGGTTTTTATGCCGCTCCTCCGGAGCTTGCTTTTATCACAGGCCAATGGCTATAGACATGGCGCCCCGAATGGGGCTCCAGAAGCATCGATTCAGCCGTGCCCATGGCGATTGGCGAGCCTCGGGGCGGTAGAGCGGGTAACGTACCAGTTGGCACGACCGGCTACCGCTGCGAGATAGTTTTTCCGTTTTGCCTCCTCCGGCTTCGCTTACGCCACCACCCGGCAAATCTTTGCCCGGCGGGTGTGCCGCTCATGAAGCTCGTGGATGGCTTCGACCACCCGGGGCAGGCTCATCTCGTGTACTTCAAATCCCACGCCCAGATCCCGCAGCAGGGTGATGGCCAGTTGGCCGCCGAGGTGCTCGCGGAATTCTTCCAAGCCGTTGAGGATGAGCAGCGAGTGGTCGGAGTCCACGTGGTGGAGTTCGTTGGCATACAGCTCGAAACCCATTTTTTCCAGCAGTTGCAAAACCCGCTCCGCCGCCGCCGCACTGAGAAATCCCTGTTTGCGCGCGTAAATGCAATCCAACGCCACGCCGATGGCCACCGCTTCACCGTGCCGGATTTTGTATTCGGACAGTTGTTCCAGTTTGTGCGCGGACCAGTGCCCGAAATCGAGCGGCCGGGCGGACCCAAATTCGAAGGCGTCGCCGGAGGTGGCAATGTGGTTGAGATGCAATTCGGCGCAACGGTGGATGAGCCGCTGCATGGCCGCCGGTTCGAACGCCGCCAGGGCGTCCGCGGAATGCTCCATTTCCTCAAAGAAAGCGCGGTCACGAATCAGCGCCACCTTCACCGCTTCCACGTAACCGGCCCGTTTGTCCCGGGGGCTGAGGGATTCGAGGAGGGCGAAATCGTTCACCACGGCGTAGGGCGGGGTAAAGGTACCAATGAAATTCTTTTTGCCGAAGGCGTTGATGCCGTTCTTTACGCCCACACCCGAATCGGCCTGACTCAGAGTCGTGGAAGGCAGGCGCACGTGCCGCACGCCGCGATGGGCGGTCGAGGTGGCGAGACCCACCATGTCCAGCAGGGCGCCGCCCCCGATCGCCAACACATAGGAATGCCGGTCGATGTGGTAGCGGTCAATGTGGGAGTGGATTTCCGAAACATGGAAATAGGAGTTCTTGGTCCGTTCGCCGCCTTCGATGATCAGGGGCGGACACACCAAGTGCAGGCCGTCGGTGCCAGTGGCGAAATATTCTTCAATCAAACGCGGCAATTCAGGCCGGCCCATGGCCAGGGACTCGTCCAGAATGACCAGGACGCGGCGGGTGCGTTCCCCCCCGTCCGCGGTGAGGACCTGCCGCAGGAGGGAATTCGCCGGGGCGAACACTTCGCGGGTGAAAAACACCCGCAGCTCGAAATCCACCCGGATGGTGCGCTGGATCAAGGACATAATCTAATACTTCCACGTTGGACGGTGGGATTCGAGATTTATTTAATTTTCCGACGGCCCGCTTCCCGCTTTGACATTCGCTAAACCCGGCCTAAATTCCGAATGTGATCGTCGAAATCATTAATACCGGCAGCGAACTAATGCTCGGTTTCGTGCTCAACACCCATCAGCAATGGCTCTGCCGCCAGTTGGCGGATGCCGGATACACCGTCACCCGGCAGGTGGCCATCGCTGACACCGGCCTCGCAATCCAGGCCGCCGTGCGGGAAAGTTTGGCCCGCGCGGATTTTGTTATTGTCACCGGCGGCTTGGGGCCGACCTCCGACGATTTGACCCGTGATTTGATTGCGGAATTGTTGGGTCGCAAACTACGTCTGGACGAGGGGATTGCGGCCGGATTGCGGGCGTTTTTTGCTCGGCGCGGCCGCAATATGCCCGAAACCACCCTCGTGCAGGCGCAGGTGCCCGAAGGCGCCGAGGTGCTCCCGAATCCCAACGGAACTGCTCCGGGCCTCGCCCTCACGGTCGCGCCCAATCCCTTTCGTCCGGGCGGCCGGCTCTCCCGCCTGATCATGCTTCCGGGGCCGCCCCGGGAGATGCGGCCGATGTTCCTCGCCGAGGTGTTGCCAATGCTCCAGCGGGAATTTCCGTTGGCTGACCCCTTTGTCTGTCGCACGCTGCGCACCACCGGCATTGGCGAGTCCTTTGCCGAGGACCGGATCCGCGGCCCGCTGCAACCCCTGGTGGCGTCGGGTTTGGAGCTGGGATATTGCGCGCATTACGGATCGGTGGATGTGCGGATCGTGACCCGCGGGAGGGCTGCCGAAAGCCTCGCTGCCGAGGCGGAAGCGATCATTCGATCGCAATTGGGAGCCCACGTGTTCGGCACCCAGGATGACGAGTTGCCGGGGACCGTAGTCGCACTGCTGACCGAGCGTCGTCAGACCCTGGTGCTGGCGGAGTCCTGCACGGGGGGGTACATCGCCAACCAGATCACCAATGTGCCTGGTGCCTCGGCCGTGTTGCTTGCTGGAATCGTGACCTATAGTGATGCCGCCAAGCAAAGCCTGCTCGCGGTCCGGGAGGAAACCCTGGCGGCCCATGGGGCGGTGAGCGAAGCCACCGTCCGCCAAATGGCCGAAGGCGCCCGCGCCCGTCTCCGGGCGGACTATGCCCTGGCCGTCACCGGAATTGCCGGTCCGGGCGGGGGCTCCGAGGCGAAACCGGTGGGCACCGTTTTCATCGCCCTGGCCACCGCGCGGCAGACGTTGGTCATGAATCCGACCAATCGGTATGACCGGGCGACCTTTAAAATCGTCACCTGCCAGCAGGCGTTGGAACTGTTGCGCCGAAATTTGTTGGGTGAATGAAATTTCCGGATTCCCTCCGACCTGCCGTCTACCGGGCTGTCCTGGGTTGCTACCTTCTGGCCGCGGGGGTGGGCCTTTTGCCCGGCGCCGCCGCCGCCGCCCGGGAAGATTTTGACGTCCGGCAATACGCGGCGGTCGGAGATGGCCAGACGCTGGACACCGCGGCGATTCAGCGCGCCGTGGATGCCTGCGGGGCTGCCGGAGGTGGGCGGGTTATGTTCCCCGCGGGCACTTATCTCACCGGCACCATCCACCTGCGGAGCAATGTGGAATGGCACCTCCTCCCGGACGCGCGGATTCTCGGTTCCACCAATCTCAGCCATTACGACCAGTTCGCCGCGGGCACCGATTTGCCCCGCGACAACTGGCATCGCGGCCTGCTCATCGGAGAGGGCATCACCAATGTGGCGTTCACCGGCCCGGGCGTGCTGGATGGTAACCGCGTATTTGATCCCCACGGCGAGGAGCGCCTGCGCGGACCGCACTTGCTGCTCCTCGGCCACTGCGCCAACGTGACCTTGCGCGAAGTCACCCTCCAGGATGCCGCCAATTACGCTTTTCTCTATCTGCACACGGACAACGTTTCCGTGGATTACGTCACCTTTCTCGGCGGCTGGGACGGCCTGCACTTCCGGGCCTCCGCGGAGCATTGGAACCGCGGCCTGCGGATCACGCATTGCCAGTTCTTTACCGGCGACGACTGCATCGCCGGTCACTACCAGCAGGATGCCTTGATTGAGGATTGCACCATCAATTCCTCCTGCAATGGCATTCGGGTCATCGGCCCGGTGCAAAACTTTGTTGTGGCCCAGAGCGATTTTTCCGGTCCCGGCCGGCGGGAACACCGCACCAGCCACCGCACCAACATGCTGGCTGCGATTTGCCTGCAACCTGGGGCCTGGACCCCGACCCCCGGGCGCATGGACGAGGTCTATCTCCACGATTTGACCCTGAAAGACGTCACGACGCCTTTTCACATCGCCCTTCGCGCGGGTAATAGCGCGGGAACAATCCGTATCCAAAACGTCACCGCCACGGGCGCCTACCGGGCCCCGATCACGGTCGAAAGTTGGGGGGAACCCACCTTCGATGCGGTCTCGTTGCAGCATGTTCAGGTGGAATTCACCGGGGGTGGCACGGCGGCCGATGCCGGCCTGGAAGTCCGCCCGCCGGGTGTGGATGCCCGTAAACTTCCAGCTTGGGGCCTCTACTTGCGAGGCGTGAAACGCCTGACTCTGGATCACGTGACGCTGACCACCCGCACTCCGGATGCCCGTCCGGCCATGAAAGCTGAAGGCGGTGGTGAATTAGTCGAGACAGCGGTCGTTTTCCAGGCCGCCAAGTAAGTGCTCGGCGCAGTTCTGGAACCGCAGGCGGGCCTTGCACCCGGCTGGAGAACGGTTAAGAATTCCGCCGTTCCGGGGGACCGCGGTCCCCCGGAGCTGCCAGCGGAACGCCATGCAACCAAACACCATCACGCCTTCCCGCGCCGTCCCGGCGAGCGCGGCCAGTCCCGCCATTTCCCTTCTTTCCAACCGGCTCGCCTCGCTGGACGCCTATCGCGGCTTCGTGATGTTTCTCATGATGGGGGAGGCCTTCAATTTTGGCGCCCTGTCCCGGGCGTTCCCGGAAAACGGACTGTGGCATTTTCTGGCGTGGCACCAGTCGCATGTGGAGTGGATCGGTTGCTCGCTGCATGACCTGATCCAGCCGTCATTTTCCTTCATGGTCGGGGTGGCATTGCCGTTCAGCCTCGCGAGCCGGCTGGCCCGGGGGGAATCCCGGGTCCGCATGAGTTTGCATGCCTTCTGGCGAGCGCTCCTGCTCGTCCTGCTGGGCGTCTGGCTCCGTTCCTCCAACAAGGCGATCACGAACTGGACCTTCGAGGATACCTTGTCCCAGATCGGGCTGGGCTATGGCTTTCTCTTCCTGCTGGGCTTCCGATCCCGCGCCTGGCAGTGGGGCGCATTTGCCTTGCTGGTGTTGGGTTATTGGGCTGCGTTTGTCCTGTATCCGTTGCCGGCCCCGGGTTTTGATTACGCGCAGGTTGGGGTTTCCGCCGACTGGTTGCGCCAGCACGAATTGAGCGGACTGGCGGCGCACTGGCAGAAAAACAGCAACCTGGCCTGGGCCTTTGACACCTGGTGGTTGAATCTCTTCCCGCGGGAGAAGGTGTTCGCTTTCAACGGCGGCGGCTACGCTACCCTGAGCTTCATCCCCACCCTGGCCACCATGATTTTGGGATTGATCGCGGGCGGTGTGCTGCGGAGTGAACGGAAACCGGGGGACAAGCTGCGCTGGCTGGTGATTGCGGGCATCTTAGGGCTCGCCGCCGGTTGGCTGCTCAATGCCACGGGGATCTGTCCGGTGGTGAAGCGAATCTGGACCCCTTCGTGGGTGCTGTTCAGCGGCGGGTGGTGTTTCCTCCTACTCGCCGGGTTTTACGCGGTCATCGATTGGCGGGGCTGGCGGGCGTGGGCGTTTCCGTGGATCGTGATCGGCATGAACTCCATCGCGGCGTATTGCATGGACCATTTGTTCGAAGGATTCATCAGCCGGAGCCTCCAAACGCACCTGGGCCGGGGAGCTTTCCAATTTGCCGGGGCCGGTTACGCGCCCAGCATTCACGGGGCCATGACTTTTTCCGTCTTGTGGCTCATCCTGTATTGGATGTACCGCCGGAAAATCTTTTTGCGCATTTAGCCTGGTTTTGCGGCCGGGATGGACAAAATCGTTTGATTGCCTGGCCGGGCATTATTTGGTATGACTCATTTTCGATGCAACGGCTCATACTTCACTGCTGGCGATTTGTCCTGGTGGTTGCGTTGGCCCTGCCGCTCACCAGTTTGCCCCAGGGGGCGTTGACGCCGTCCGGTCCCCCCGGGCCGGTCATGAAGACACTGGCCCAGATCGAGCCGCGCACCCTGATTGATTCGCTCCCTTTTCGCATCACCAATTCCGGCTCTTATTATCTCGCTGCCAGCCTTACCAGCCTGGCCGGGCAGGGGGGAATCACCATTCTCGCCAGTGACGTTACCTTCGATTTGCGCGGTTTTGATCTGGTGGGTCCCGGAGCCTCCGGGGCGAGCGGGATCACCGTTTTGGCGGGAGTTTCCAATGTCACGGTGCTCAATGGCACCGTGCGGAATTGGGCGGCGGATGGCGTGAATGTAAGAGGCGCCAGTGCCGCCATCCTGCAAGCCCTGCGGGCGGACGCCAATACCTCCGCCGGATTTCGGGTCGGGGACGGAGCCATGATCAAGGACTGCCTGGCGCGCGCCAATGGCGGCGAGGGCATCCTGGCGGGCAACAATTGTGTGATCAAGGGTTCCCTCTCCTATGGCAATTCAAGCTATGGCATTCGCGTGGGCTCTGCCTGCCTGGTCAGCGACAACGTCATCAATTCCAACGCCGTCACCCTTGCCGGACTCCGGGTGGAAGGCACGCAAAACCGCATCGAAGGCAATCATGCCATCGGGAACGGTTTCGGGATTCAAGTGGCCGGCATCAAAAACCTGGTGATCCGGAACAGCGCCGAACAGAATCCGGCGGGGGATTACGACCTGGCGCACGGCAATGATTATGGGCAGATCCTGACTAGTCCCGGCGACGGATTTGTCAGTGGCAACAGTTGGGCCAATTTCTCCGGGGCCTGCGCCGCCAACCAGACCGTCTGCGGCGGATTATGCGCCAATCTTCAGACGGACGCCGGGAATTGCGGCGGTTGCGGCCGGGTGTGCCCGACGGGGCTTGCCTGCGTCAATGGGGCTTGCAGTCCGGTTTGTCCGCCGGGGCAGGTGAATTGCGGGGGGGCATGTGTCACCCTGGCAACGGATCCCTTGAATTGCGGCACCTGTGGGAATGCTTGTAGCGGGGGGCAGGCTTGCAGCGGTGGAAACTGCGCGTTGAGTTGCCAGTCCGGCCTGGTGAATTGCGCCGGTACCTGTGTGAATGAGCAGACGGACAATTACAACTGCGGCGCGTGCGGCCGGGCCTGCGCTTCCGGCCAGATCTGCAGTGCCGGCGTCTGTGTCTTGAATTGCCAGCTGGGCCAGGTGAATTGTTCCGGCGCTTGTGTCAATCCGCAGAGTGACATCGCCAACTGCGGCGCCTGTGGCCGGGTTTGTGCCTCGGGCCAGGTCTGCAGCGGCGGCGCGTGCGTCGTCAGTTGCCAGTCGGGTCTGGTGAATTGCGCGGGGAATTGCGTAAATGTGCAGACGGACTCGAATAATTGTGGCTCGTGCGGTCGGGTTTGTCCCTTCGGCAACGTCTGCAGCGGTGGCAATTGCGTGCTGAATTGTCCGCCTGGTCAGACGGCCTGTGCCGGCACTTGCGTCAATACCTCCCGGGATGACAGTAACTGCGGTGCCTGTGGCCGCGTTTGCGCTTCCGGCCAGGTCTGCAATGGTGGCGCGTGCGTCGTCAGTTGCCAGTCCGGTCTGGTGAATTGCGCGGGGAATTGCGTCAATCCGCAGAGTGACATTGCCAACTGCGGCGCCTGTGGCCGGGTTTGTGCCTCGGGCCAGGTCTGCAGCGGTGGCGTGTGTGCCGTGAGCTGCCAGTCCGGTCTGGTGAACTGCTCGGGGACTTGTGTGAATACGCAGACCGACCCCGCCAATTGCGGTTCGTGCGGGCGGGCCTGTCCCGCCGGCAACGTCTGCAGCGGCGGGGTGTGTGCCCTCAGTTGCCAATCGGGATTGGTGAATTGCTCGGGCGTTTGCGTGAACACCTCCCGGGATGACAACAATTGCGGCGCCTGCGGGCGGGCGTGCCCAGTCGGGCAGGTTTGCAGCGGCGGGACATGTGCGGTGAGTTGCCAATCCGGGCTGACGAATTGTTCCGGAGTTTGCGTGAATACGCAGACGGACAACAATAACTGTGGTTCCTGTGGCCGGGTTTGCAGTACGAGTACCCAGAAATGCTCCGGCGGCAATTGTTTGCTGACCAATGGCCAGATTTGCACCGGGAATTCCCAGTGCGTTTCCGGTGTCTGCAACGCTGGTAGATGCAACTGATCCACCGGCAGCGCGCGGGCCCCTAAAATTGGCCGGGCGAAACCCCCACACCGATCAGGCTGCAGGCTTGGATCACGTTGAGCCCCAAACGTTCCGCGGCGGCGAGAACTTCATCCGATTCCGTGCCGGGATTCAGCCATAACTCGTCGCAGCCCCGGGTCGCAATGTCCGGCAGGACCTTGAGCACCACCGGCGGGGGGAGGTAGACAGAAATCAGGTTCGGCCGCTCCGGCACGTCCAGGATGCTCTTAAAGGCGGGGACGCCTTCAATGACCGTCTCCTTCGGGTTTACGGGATAAACCGTGTAACCCTGTTGCTCAAAGGCGCGGACCGCCTTGTTGCCAAATTTGGCGCGGTCCGTCGACGCGCCCAGAATTGCGACCGTTTTCATGGTCGCAATATCCCCTCGGGCGCGGGCGGGCGCAAGTCTGTTCGCAAAACCGGCTCCGCCCTGGCTGCGGCGGAAAGCGAAGCCGGACGCTCCAGCCTACGCCTTGCGACGGCGCATGAAATGAACTCCGCCCAAAACCAGGCCGAGACCCAGCACCGTCACGGCGGTGGGTTCCGGAATCGGTTGAAACTGGGGGCTGTCAAAAATCAGGTTTTGGTTCCCGCCCGTGCTGGAATTGATGACCGCAAACGAACCGGCGGTGGTGCCGGATATTTCGAGCGTCCCAGCTACGCTGGTGGCGAAGCCGCCGCCCGCGTTCGTGACCGACAGGCTGAAGGCTCCGCTGTTGGCGTTAAAATCAATCGTCCAATCCCAAACCTGCCCGCGCGCCTCTCCGGAACCCAACACATGCGTGCCCGCCAAATCCGTGTAGCTCAGTTGGTTGTCATTCACGATCCCAAACGAAATCAACTCCCCGGCGCCAAACGAAGCGATCGAATTCCCGCTGCGGAGATTCACGAGGTTGGGACCCGCTCCCGCCAGGTCAAAACGGGTCGAGATGGTGAACTCCGCCTGGGTGTAGGGGCTGGTGATCGGGCGGGAAATATCGTACGCACCACCGCCGGCATACAGCGCAAACGAATAATTGCCATCGACTTGGCGGTTATTCACGCCCACGCCTTCCATGTAGGTGCCGCCGCCCGCGGTGTCGCCGAGCGGAGTCCACAGATCATATCCCAGGCCACCGTTGTTGGCCGACCATCCGTGATCCGGATTGCCCGGATAGATGTCGGCGTTGTCGCCCGCCACTTGGGCGCGCCCGGTGGATGGAATTATGGCGCCCGCCAAGGCAGCCACCAGCCACACAGCTCTGCCAGAGCAAAGATTCAGTTTCATAGGTCTTGGATCGTCGATCAGGTTGACTTGCTTCTGAATGCGGCTAGGTTCTACCCGCTACTCTACGCGCCCCCGGCCCAGAGTCAATGGATGGTTGTACAATTCGTCCTCCATCCGGGGGTGAGCGCGTCCGGCAGCTTTTTTCCCGCTTCGTCGGCCGGGCGGATCGCTAAAGTTTCCCATCGCGGGTCGCCCCGCCCAGTTGGACATGGATGCCCCGGGCCGCCTTCCGGCCGTCGCGGACGGCATGCACCACCAGGCTGGCTCCGCGAACCGAATCGCCGCCGGAATAAACCCCGGGCAGACTGGTCATCTGGTTCGCGTCCACCTTGATGGCGCCCCAGTCGTTGATCGCCAGTCCCGCGAAGCCTTCATCCTTGGGTAGGGGGACCGGATCGAACCCATAGGCCACCAGCAGCAGATCGGCGGGCACCGTAAATTCTGAACCCGGGATGATCCGGGGTTTGCGCCGCCCGGAGGCGTCGGGTTCCCCCAATTCCATCCGCGAGCAGCGGACCCCCGCCACGGCGCCCTTGCCGTCGGATTCGAGCGCAATCGGGTTGGTGAGGAACTGGAACCGCGCGCCTTCTTCGATGGCGTTGTAATACTCCTTCCGGCTGCCTGGCATGTTGGCGAGGTCCCGGCGATACAGACAAATCGCTTCGGCCGCCCCGCCGCGGAGCGCGCTGCGCAGGCAATCCATCGCGGTGTCACCCCCGCCCAGCACCGCCACCCGCTTGCCTTCCACCTCGATCCAGGGCAGGTCCAGGGCCATGGGCGAATTGCGTTGGATCAGGAACGGCAACGCTGCCTCCACTCCCCGGAGTTCCGCGCCCGGAATGTCGAGCGCCTTTGCTTTCTGCGCGCCGAGGCCCAGGAAGACCGCGTCGAAATTCTTGCGCAAATCCCCGAACGGCATTTGCACCCCCACGGCCGTGTTCATGACAAACTGCACGCCCCGCCGGCGCAGGATGTTGATGCGCCGTTCCACCACGTCCTTTTCCAGCTTGAAACCGGGAATGCCGTTCAGCAGCAGTCCGCCCGGCTGGGATTGGACCTCGAACACGGTGACCGCATACCCGAGTTTGGCCAGCTCATCCGCGCACGCCAGGCTGCCCGGCCCCGAACCCACCACCGCCACGCGAAATCCGTTCGGCGGGGCCACTACTACCAGGTCACCGCCGTGCGCGAAGGAATATTCATTGATGAACTTTTCGATCGCGCCAATGCAGATCGGCTCCGCATGGCCCACGAGGATGCACGAGCCTTCGCACAGTTTTTCCTGCGGACACACCCGCGAACAAATCTCGGGCATATTGCTCGTGGACTGGGAAACTTCCGCCGCTTCCAGAAACTTGCCTTCCGCCGCCAGCCCCAGCCATTCGGGGATCCGATTGGACAGCGGGCAGCCCTGACGGCAATTCGCTTCGGGACATTGCAGGCAGCGGCTGGCCTGCTCGCGGACGGTGGCCTCGTCCAGCAGGGAGTAGATTTCGTCGAAATCGCCGGCGCGTTCCGCCGGGGTGCGCTTCTGCGGTTCGACCCGGTCGAGTTCCCGCCAGACATAGGCGCGTTCATGGGTTGATCCATTCGGATTCATAATCTCGCACTGGCACCAAATTTCACTCTTACTTTAGGAGACATCCGGTGATCCGACAACCGGAACCACTTTGCAAAAATTGGCATATTCAACCCCGAATATGGTGTGGTGGGTGGTGAAGCGCTTGCGTCGCCCCCTTCCCGACCCAAGTCGTTTCCTGTTCCCGCCGGCGTCGCCGCGCCGCTTTGCCCGCTCAGGGCAGTTTCATCCATGCCCGGATTCCCGCCGGCGTATTGATCCGGAATTTGGAGGCGTTCGGCGCGTTGGTCAGCGTGAGTAGAAGGCCGTAATTCGTGCCATTCTTGTTGAAGCGGATCGGTGAATTCGTTGACCCCGGCCCTTCGCACGCGAGCTTGATCACGGCGTTTCCGTCGTACGCGCGGAGCCCTGCGTCAATCCCCAACACCTGAAATTCGTACGCTCCGATGTCAAACGCTTTCCCGGAGGGTCGGAATTGTCCGCGTTGATCGCTGAACAGCCCGGGGATGGTTTGCCCCCGGTCGATCGCCGGACTCCCGGACAACAATGCCAGACTGGGAGTCGGGCCGCCATTGTTGGTCAAAGGTCCCAGATTGGGAATTGTATTCGTCAAACTGCTGGTGGCGCCCAGCGGCAGCGTTGCGTCCGAACTGAGATTGTTTCCCCCGTCCAGAATGGCGCTGCCAGTATGGTTTCCCCCCTGGGTCGGATTGGCCACCAAGGTGTTCAGCAGGAGCATTTGCCCACCGCCCAATCCCAGGTTGCCGCCTACCCCCGTCCCGCTCGTGCCTGCGCCATAAGTGCCCGACCCATTGGCCCCGGGCGCGCCGCCCAGACCGCCCGCGCCGCCGGCCGCGCCGCCACCAGCGAACGTCACATTTACCAGTGTGACGTTGCCTGCAAAATTATAGAGATTGCCCCCATACCCATTGCCGCCCGTGCCCCCAAAACCCCCGGCGCCACCATGCCCGTAGTCAACGCAAGTTTGGCACGGCGGAAGGAATGGTCCGCCGCAATTGGCCGGGCAAGTGTAGGTATAACTCCAGCCCGGACCGCCCTGGCCCCCGGTGCCACCCTGGCCCCCGGTGGCGCGATTGCCAAAGAAAGTGCAGTTCGTGATCCACAGCGTGCCATAGTCCGTGCTCACCCCGCCACCGGCCCCGGGACCGCCCGTCGCGCCGTTTCCCCCCGGGGAGGCTTGCCCCGTGCTGCCGCTGCCGGTGTAGCCGGTGACGCCCGTGCCCCCGGCCGCGCTGTTGCTCACAAAGGTACTGCCCGTGATAATCGTGATGCCATTGTTATAATTGTAAATGCCACCTCCGGCCCCGGTCGCTCCCCAACCCGTGGCCCGCGCGGCATTATTGCTGAAAACGCAATTGATCACCGTGACCACTCCGCCGTTGTTCAGCACGCCGCCGCCCTGATCACTTCTCCCGTCCGCCAGCGTTAGATTTTTCAAGGTCAGATGTCCCCCGGGATTGACCGTAAACAGGCCCACATTATTGCTGCCGCTGAGCGTGACGTTATGTCCCGTCCCATCCAGCAGGATATCTGAAGTGATGACTTTGGTTCCCGAGAAGCCGATGGTGCTCGGGCCTTTGATCGTGAAGAGGATCACCGAGGCTCGCTCCAGCGCCTTGTTTAACGCCTCCTCATTCGTGGTGTCCACCGTGTTCGTCACCTGGGCGCGCACTGGCGCCGTCGCCATCATAATGAGGAGGCTCAATGCCAGGCTGGTCCATTGCGGGAAGGATCGCTTCTTGGCCGCGGCGGGGAGCTTGGTTGGGTTGCCCGCAAGAGTGCCTGGGGGCGTTGCGTTGGCGACCTTTTTCACGGCAGATCAGTGCGGAGCCAGATTTGTCCTGCGGCTGGACTCACCGGGTCGGAAGTGCGGTTTTCGATGATGAGTCCGCCCGCCGCCTTCAGAATGGCCGAAAAATTGTTCGACACGTTGAGTAGGGGCACGTTCGGTGAGTGCCGGGCATCGGGCAGGATGCCGCTCGCCAGATTCCCTGCGTTGAGATTGGTGAGCGCCGCCCCATTGCCGCTGAAAGTCGCCGCGATGATACCCGCGGAGATGCCGCCGGCGGCATCCCGTTTGACGATCGCATTGGGGGTGTTCGCACTGGTCGCGGCATTGGCTGATACCGCCCCGCCCGCAATCGTCGCCGCAGTTTGGCCCCCCACCAAGGCGACCGCTGTTGCCCCTTGTGCTCCGGTCACGTCGCCCGCGAGTGAACCGCTGAAACTGTTCGCCAGCGTTGCCGTGGCGGCATTCCCGAGCAAATTTCCGGTCAGGGTGCCCCGGAAAGCATTGTTGACGTTAGTGGCCCCGACCACCCCGGTGAAGTTGTTCGAACCGCCAAAATTTTGATTCGCGTTGAGCAAAGCCACGTTCGGGGAAAGCCGCCCGTCGGGGAGCGTTCCCGCCGCCAATTGTGCCGCATTGAGATTGGTAAGATTGACGCCATTGCCGATGAAGTTCGTGCCGGCAAGTGTGCCCGCGGCGAAACCGCCCGCCGCATCCCGCTTCACGATCCCGTTCGGCGTGTTGGCACTGGCGGCGCCATTCGCCGCCGTGGCCCCCGCCGCCACATTCGCGGCGGTTTGCCCGCCCACCAGGGCCACCACCGTGGCCCCCTGTGTTCCGGTCACGTCCCCGGCCAGAACTCCGGTGAAATTCCCGGCGCTGCTCGCCGGGCCGATCAGGCTGCCCGTCAGCGTGCCTCTCCAGAGGTTGTTGCCGTTCGTGGCCACGACCACGTTCGCAAAGGTGTTGGAACCGCTGAAGACATTGGTGCCATTGCGCAAGGCAACGTTGGCGGACAGGCGGGCATCGGCTATTCCTCCGCTGGTAAGCTGCGCCGCGTTCAGGCTGGTCAGCCCGGCGCCGTTCCCGGTAAAGGCATTCCCGGGGTTGTTCAATGCCACCGGCGCCCCGTAAGTCCCATTAAGTTGCGCCGAGGCCAGGGTGCCGCTCAACTGGGCCACCGGCAAAGCTCCGGTGAGTTGGGCCGCGCTGCCCGCGCTTTGTGCCAGCAGGGCATAGGGGGTGGCGGTGAGGGTCTGGTCCGGCACGAGCTGCGCCAGGCCGTTGGTGCCGTCATTAAACCAGATGCGCAGCCGGACCGCCGGGTTGGTGAACACCTCCGCCGGCAAGGCCGCCATCACATTGGTGTCTCCCAGCGGCGCGACAAAAAGGCCGTTGGCGACCGGGAGCGTAATCGTGCTGACGGGTGGACCACCGGCGCTGCTGGTGCCGTCATGACTCCAGTAAGTAACATATATCAGGGCCGCCGTCGGCGGCGCGATGGTGACTGCGGGAGCCGTGGCGTATCCGCTGCCCGGTGTCTTGACCGAGATGCCGGCAATGGCTCCCCCACTGATCGTGGTGGTGGCGGTGGCCCCGGTCCCGCCGCCGCCCGTAATCGTCACCGCGGGCGGACTGGTGTAGCCGTTGCCGCCATCGGTCACGTTGATCGAAGTGACAAAGCCGCTGGTAATCACCGCAGTGGCCGTGGCCGGTCGGGCCAGATTGGCACCGTTGTTGACCAGCGCGAATTTGAATTGGCCATTGCCCGAGAAGACCTGGCCGCCCACGTTCACCCGCCCCTGGTACGTCAACGTGTCTGGTCCCGCCGCGTAAACCGTCCCGGTGGCCAGCAGCGCCCCACCCACGGCGAGCAACCAACCCTTGAGGGAGGCGAAGGATTTTTGTGTTTTGTCGCTCATGGTTGGCCAGGTAAGTGATTGCATTTTATCGGTGGATCAGCCGGAAAAAGTGGTTGGTATCACCCGGGCTGAGCGTGACTTGAAAATTCTGGCCCACCGGCGTGACGGGATTGGGGCAATCCGTCCAGGCGTTGGCGTCCACCACGGATTGTTCCTGCAAGGTGTAGCCGACTGCAGTGAGGGGCCAGGACAGGACGGCCGTGTTGCCCTCCATTCGCAACGTCAAGATCGGGCGCGCGGAGTAGACCGCGCCGCTGGCGGCCTGGTATGCGGCGCCCGGGGTCAGGACATTTACGAAGATTCGCGCCGTACCTGTCAGGCTCACCGCCACGCTGGTTTGAAAACCCACGTTGGCATTCGCATCCCCGAAGGCGAAAAGTTCGGCCCGGAGGCGGATCGGGCTGCCCCCCACGGTGGCGTGGAGGGTGGTTGCGACCGAGTCGCCGGCGGCCAGGTTGGTGTTGAGATTGTCCACCAAGGCGCGGGTGGCATCGATGCTGAACACCGACAGATTAAGGTGCGTATCCAAATGCTGAAATAATTGGCCAGAATACGTGAACTGGTCACTCAGGGCGGCGGCATACGTGGCGGTCACCTGCACGTCCACCGGCGTCCCCCAGGCTAGGGAAGCGGAGGTGATGGTGAGGCTATCGCCGAAGAGGACCGCCGACGCGCCACCATAATAGCTCCCGAATTGCCCCCCGGCCCCTTCGCCGACGTTGCTGGTGGCCGCCGCGCTGGCCGTGACCTCCAACTGGCCGTAAGCGGCGCGCACCCCAATACTAGCGGTTTGGCGTGGGTGTCCTGGCAAATTCTCGTCGGCCACGGTGATCGCCAGCAAATTGGTGGACTGGTTTACCCCGCTGTCGCGGCCCACGCCGTGCCCCGCCTGGCAATAGGGTTGCGCTTGCAGAAAAAAATCCTGCGCCGGAGCCGTCCGGGACAGCGCCAAAAATAAGGCCAGGCCGACCACCAGGCGGGTGGGGTGCGAAGGAGGGAATGACAGGTTAAACATGCTGGTAGCGATGCGGCGGAGATTGTTGGCGCGCCCACCCATTCCGGATTTGCCCGGACTCGGGGTTCCCCGCGTCGGCCGAAAGGATTGTTGCGCCAAAAACGTTCATCATCGGTGAGTTCGCTCCTTCGCCCCCCTTTCTTACAAAAAAGTTTCCCGGCCGGAAATTACCGTTATTCCTACCGGCTCCCGAGCCGCCCGACCGTGGCTACCACCCGAGACCGAGGCCTTCCAGTTGCCGGCGGAGTTCCTGGATGTCCCACAGGTGCAAAACGTGTTTGCTCGAGGTTTCCGCCAGCCAGCGCCCATCGGGACTGAACGCCAGGCCGGTGATAAAACGGCGCGTGGGATAATCCAGGGTCAACACTTCGCTGCCATCGGCGGCATTCACAATCTGAACTTGCCAGGTCTTCGGCGTCCAGGCTAGGAAGGCGCCATCCGGGGAAAAGGCCGTTTCCCAAAAAACGGTTTCCCCCCCTGACTCGGGTGCGCGACTCCAGCGCAGTTTCCCGGATGTTGCCGCGAAGACATGGCACCCGTGGTCCGTGCCCAACGCCAGCCATTGACTATCGGCGCTGAAACTTGGATGGGTGCCTTTCCCAATATCGGTCTGCCAGAGCAGGCGTCCGGTGGCCGTGTCAAAAATGCGCGCGCCGGTGCGATTCCGCGTCCCCACCGCCACTAACTTGCCGTCTGGACTCACGCTGATCATTTCGGCCGACTCCTGCCCGTGCGACCACGATTTGCGCTCGCCGTGATCACTGAGTCGCACATCCGGTCCCGCGAGCCAGCCGATCACCGCCCCATCCGCGCTCACCGCGAGTTTGTCGACCACTCCCGCCGTTGCCAGTCGCTCGCCTTCCGCCGCCGCCAGTTTCTGGTCGGCACCCGGAGTCAGTCGCCACCGGCGGATGGCCCCCCCGGCGTTTATCAATAGTTCGGTGCCGGCCGCATTGATCCAGGCCGCTTGTGCGGCCCCCGGGATAAACAGGGCCATGTTACCGCTGGCGATGTGCCATACCCGGACACCGTCGTCGTCCGGCGTCACTACCCATTGGCTGTCCCCGGAAAAACCCGCCATGAAGGGGCCTCCCGGGGCCAGCGGATTGCCTTGGAAAAACTGGCGCCAGACCTCGCCCCCCATCACCCGCCAGGCGCTGGGGGTCGCTTCCGCTCCGAGCCGCCAGTGCAAAATGCGACTGGTCGCGTCAAAAGCGAGGTCGTAACCGGTTGCCTCCAAGCGCCCCAATTCCTGGCCGGCCTGCCAGTCCCACAGTTTCGACGTGCCGTCCCAACTGGAGGTCACCAGCCAGGGAAAAGGGGGTAAAAAAGCGGCCGCCACGATTTGCGATTCATGGCGGGTCAGCACGGCGTACTCCGGCCAGGACTCGATGTCTTGCACCCGCATATACCCCTCCCCGGTCAGGATGGCCAGGTGGCGACCATCGGGATGCCAGAGCGCTCGGCTGACGGACGATTTGATTTCTCCCAATGCCCTCACCCCGCCCGTCCCGGGATCCAGCAGGCGCACCCGGCTATCGCTGCCGATGACCAGCAACCGGCTGCCCTCGGCATTCCAATGGATCACTTCGCCCGCGGTTTTCGCCCAAATCCGATTGGTCTCCCAGCCGGGCAGGCGATGGAGGATCACCTCGCCATTGCCGTATGCCACGGCCACTTCATCCTGCCCGGGGCGAAAATCCAGGTGGAAATAATTGGTATCCAACCGGGCGACCTCCCTGCCGTCGGTCAAATCCCAAATCCGTTCAATATTGGGTTCGTAGCCGGCATAAAGAAACCGGCCGGATCCCGCCAGTTCCAAAATCTCCCGGACTCGTTCCCGCTGAGGTGGGATGGTCCGCGGCGTCCCCCCCGGTTCCCGGGTCAAGATGCTCCCATCCGATTGCGGCTGGGCCGCGGGACTGCTCGGCCGGGTAACCGTCGCCATAGCCGGTAACGGGACCAAATCCGGCAGGGCCAAAGCGGTCGCTGCCAGGCTGCGGGCCGCCACGCGATCACGCGGGCTGATCTCGTTGGTCAGCAGATCCAGGGCCACCGCGCGCCGGCCCATCTGCTGGCTCTGCAACACCGCCCGGATTTGGGCCAGGCGGGCCTCGCTCAACCGCGTTTTTGCCACGCCCTCCGCCTGCATCGCGCGCCGTTGCAGGCCGGCCGCGATCAGCCGCGCCGCCCGCTCGCTTTCTGTCTGGCGTTCCGCCACCCACCAACCGATGGCGATGACCACGGCCAGCGCTGCGAGTCCCACCGCAAATCGGCGGGCCTGTCCCAGGCGGCTCTCGACCAGGCGCAGGCGCTTCACGGAGCGCCCCGCCCGCAGCAGAGCCAGGTCCGCCGCCAGTTCGTCCGTGTTGCGATACCGGTCGGTCGGCGCCGTCGCGCAGGCTTTCAACCAGATGGCGTTGAGTTCCATGAGACCGACGCTCGCGACCAAATCCGCCGCATCCGCCGGCAGCGCGGGGAAATGGGCGCGATCCTTGCCGGTGCCCGCCTCGTAGAGCACCTTCCCGAGACTGTAAATGTCCGCCCCAAACGTGCCCGCGCCCTCGGGGGGAATATAGCCTTCCGTCCCCACATAACTGCCGCCTTCCGCCGCCGCCGCGACGAGCCCAATGTCCGCCAGCTTGGCCACCCCGCCCACGAAAATGATGTTCGAGGGTTTAATGTCCCGGTGCACCAAGCGGGCGCGATGCAGATGACCCAATGCCAGCGCCAGGCTATGAAACAGATCGATGCATTCGGCCACGGACAGCCGACCCCGGCTCGCTAGGTCGGAACCGAGTGATCGCGGACAGTAGGGCGCCCTTGGTATTGTGCCCGTCGTTTCCCCCCCGCCGGTCACCGGGTCGGCGAGTTCCATCACGTAATAAAAATACTCGTCGCTCTCCGCCCGCCCCACCTGGAGGATGTCCACGAGTCCCTCATGGCCGCGCGAAAGCGGTTCCATTAAGTGGATCCCCGCGAATTCGCGTTCAAACGGCCGGGGATTCGCAAAGGAATCCCGTCGGATGATCTTCACCGCGCGGAACGTTCCCAGAATATTGCGCGCCAGCCAGACCTCACCGTAACTGCCGCGCCCGATCGGGTGCAGCAATTCATGATCCGGGACGGCCGGTGGTGCTGTGGGGGATTTGTCCAAGCGCGCGGGAATTCCACCAGAATCTTCCGCCCCGGACCAGCCCAATTCTGCCTCCCCGGCCCCCCTCGAATTGTGCCAAAAGTATTGTTACCGGGAAGGGGGGGTAAAGTGGCTGGAAACCATACGTTGTGCCAGAAGTGGGTGTTACCGTGGCCGGAATGGATAAAACGATGAGCCAGACGACCCGGAAAGAGGTTTTGCAAAAGC
>CAIXFN010000027.1 GCA_903918755.1 uncultured Pedosphaera sp. | reverse complement strand
CGTTCGTTCCCGTCAGGGTCAACGTCACGCCCGTAATGCCCAACTCGCCCGCGTCTTGAACTCCGTTGCCATTGGTATCGGACCACACAAAATTACCGATGCTCACCGGCTGGTAATAACCAAAATCAACGGTCTGATCACTCCCACCGGAGGTCAGCGTTCCCGGAGTCGTCCCGCTCGGGTTGACATTGCTGTCCGTCGCGGTCGTGCCCTTGCCCGTCGCCGTGGCCGTGTAGCCCACCAACGCCCCACCACCGGTGGTGTTCGCCGCGTCCACGGTCACGGTGTACGTGCCCGGCGCTTCGGTGAAGGAATACTGGCCGTTGACCCCGGTCGTGGCGTGGTCGGTCACGCTTACTCCCGCGCCGTTCGTTCCCGTCAGGGTTAACGTCACGCCGGTAATGCCCAACTCGCCCGCGTCTTGAACTCCGTTGCCATTGGTATCCGACCACACAAAATTACCGATGCTCACCGTTTGGTAATAGCCAAAGTCCACCGTTTGATCACTGCCCCCGGAGAGCAGCGCTGCCGGGGTGGTGCCGCTGGGACTCCCGTTGCTGTCCGTCGCGGTCGTGCCCTTGCCCGTCGCCGTGGCCGTGTAGCCCACCAACGCCCCGCCGCCGGTCGTGTTCGCCGCGTCCACCGTCACAGTGTACGTGCCCGGCGCTTCGGTGAAGGTATACTGGCCGTTGACCCCGGTCGTGGCGTGGTCGGTCACCGGGTTGCCCAGCGCGTCCGTGCCGCTCAGCGTCAACGTCACGCCCGCAATTCCCAACTCGCCCGCGTCCTGCACGCCGTTTCCGTTCAAATCGTTCCAGACAAAATTACCGATGCTCACCGGCTGGTAATAGCCAAAATCCACCGTCTGATCGCTGCCCCCGGAGGTCAGCGTTCCCGGCGTGGTGCCGCTGGGACTCCCGTTGCTGTCGGTCCCGGCCGTGCCCTGGCCCGCCGCCGTGGCCACGTAGCCGCGGAGCGGCGCTCCCGCGAGGAAGTTCGTCGCATCCACGCTCACGACGTACGTCCCCGGTACTTGGGTGAACTGGTAGTAACCGTTGGCGTCCGTCTTCGCATACGCCGTCACCGCTGCGCCCGCTCCGCTCGTCCCGGTCAACGTCAAGCCCACGCCGGCCAATCCGGCGCTCACCCCGCCATCATCCTGCACCCCGTTGCCGTTGGCGTCGTGCCACACATAGTCGCCAATCGTCACGGGCTGGTAGAACCCGAAGTCCACGTAAACGTGGGCATTCGTCGCCGGCACCTCGGTGGGCGTGGCATTGGTGGCGGGGGCCGCCGCGGTGCCCACCAGCAGGTTGTAAACCGCGGCGCGAATTCCGCTAATCGCCGGATTGGCGAGGTCAACACCGTGGTCGCTGATGGAATAGTTGTTCGTGGGCGCCGCGCTGTTCGCCCCCGGGCTGCTGAGCAGATTGGTCAACGACCCCGCCGGACCGAAATTCGTGGCGAGCACCACCACCTGGTAGTTGGCCGGGGTCAGCAGGTCGAAAAGGTAATGACCATTGGTGTCGGAGGTCGTGTAGGCGACCACGTTGGTTACCCCGGCAGTGATTTTGGCCAGGGCAAGACCCACCCCCGCGATGCCCGTCTCCCCCGCGTCCTGCACGCCATTGGCGTTCTGATCCAGGAAAATCGTGTTGCCGACGGCCACCAGGCCCGTCGTATTGTAAAAGCCGAAATCCTCGGTGACGTCATTGTTGGTGAGATAGATACTCGGGCCGTAAACGGTGGTGCCAAAACCGCCGGGCTGCACGCCGTGATTCAGGCCATTCGTCACGTTCCCCAGGTAAACCACCGGGCTGGGGGCCGGGGCGCTGGCCGGCGGCGTCGGGATGGCGATGAAATAGTTGGTCGGGGGCAGGTTCACAAAAGTGTAAAATCCGCTGGCATCCGTGTTGGTGCTGGTGACCAGCGTGGCGTCACTCCCGCCCACTAACCCGCTGGGGCCCGTCTGATAAAGTTGGACGCTGGTACTGGAAACCCCCGTCTCTCCCGCGTCCTGCTTGCCATTCCCGTTCGTATCGTAAAAGACCGTATCGCCGACCGAGAACAGATTCGTCTGCGAGGTCAGACCGAAGTCCACGGCGGTCGTCGAAGTGACCGGCTTGAACCCGGACGACGCGATGGCGGAACCCACGGGAGTGCCCTTGTTCAGATTATCCACGTAGCCGGGGGCAACCGCCGTCACGGAGGGGTCATTGGTGAGGCCATAGAGCGCGCCGCCTGGTACGAAATTGATTGCGTCGAGCACCACGACGTAATTGGTCGAGGGGAGGTTGTTGAACGCGTAATTCCCGGGTTCACCGCCGATCGTGCTGGTCAGCGTGGACGAAAACAGTTGGTCTGTTCCGGGGGTGAAGGACCCGTTCTTGTCGGTGTCATAATAGAGGTCCACGATGACGTTATTCACGCCTAGTTCGCCGCCGAAAAAGTCATACCGGCCATCCGCGTTCGGGTCGTACCACACCATGTTGCCGATGCTGTAGGGCCCGGTGGGCAGGATGATCCCCGCGTCCCAGGTGTTGTTCACCGAGCCCGCCGTCACGCTGAAAACGGCGGTTAAACCCGCGCTATTGGCCTCGGAGCCGCTCCCGGTATTGGCGCCATTGGCCTCCCGGGTGGTGAACGTGTCCCCCGGCGGGGGCACAAACTGCAGTTGATAATTCCCCACGGGGAGGTTGTAGAAATGATAGTAACCCGGGTTGCCGAAAGTGTCGAACGCGGTCGTGGTCGTTTTGTAGAGATTCGTGGTGCCGGACACCTGGTAGAGGTTCACGGTCACGCCGTTAAGCCCATCGATACTGCCCTCGTTCTGGAGGCCATCGCCGTTGCGGTCAATCCACGCGTAATCGCCAATCGCGCCGGTGGCGGTCTGGATCAGGCCGCAATCGACGCTCTCGTTCGTTTGTCCCGTGGCCAGCGTGACCATGCTGGACCAACCGGTCGTCACATCGAACTTGGAATTGAGATTGGTATTCGCTCCCTGGTTCGCGGGGGAAACAGCATAATTGGCGGGCGCCACGACATGCACGAAGTAATTCCCGTTGGTGAGGTAGGGGAACTGGTAGTAACCGGGGTTCCCGTCCGGCCCGGCAGCCGTCAACACAAACTGGAGGAAGGTATCGTCCGGCGAATTCGGTGTATGCGATGGGCCCGCCAGGTAAAGTTCCACTCGAACCCCATTCAGGCCGGTGTTGCCATCGTTTTGAATGCCATCCCCATTGACATCGTTCCAGACGTAATCGCCCAGGTAAGCCGGTTGGAGCGGCTTCGCCAGAATCCCCACCTTGTTCGGTTCGCTGATCAGGGGCGAGGTATTGGTGACCGCGGGAGTCGCGGTGTACGCGAAGGAGTTGTACGCGAAAGTGTTCGTGGACGCGGCAATCGGGATCTGCATTGTCCAGGTGAGCTGCACGGAATCGAGCGGATTCAGGACGTTCGTGGGACCAAAAGCAAATTTGAGCGCGCGGACGGTGGCCAGATCCGTGGGCAGGGTCGTGGTCCAATCGCCGGCCGACCCGGGCGTGGCGGCACCCAGGATCTCGGGCCGATACGGGTTGGAGCTGGTGCTGTAATAGACCGTCACCCCCGACGGACCGCTGACCGGCCCGGTCAGAAAAGGCTGCCAGGCGCTCCCGCGGGTCTGGTTGGTCACTTGGACACCGACATCCCCGACATACGGCAAGATGTCAATCACGGTGATGTTGGTGAGCGTGACATTGCCCGGGTTGGAAACCGTTTCCCGGTAGCTGAACGGGCCGCCGGGGTAACTGCTGCCGTACAACGGATAGGCTTGGTACGCGCTGTCGAGCTCTCCCTTGATGGTCTTCTGGGAACTGGCCACGGCGGCGGCGGAGTTGGTCAAATTGCCGCTGGTGGTGGGGATCAGCGTGTTCGTGTTGCCCGTCAGATTGTTCGTGTCCGCCACCAGCGGGCTGCTGCTGTTGATGCTGGTATTGGTCCAGGCGATCAGCGAATACGCATTCGTAATGGTTCCCGGCTTCACCCCGGAACTGAGGTAGGTTTGAATGGTAGTCGTGGCCGTCCCGCCAGGTTTGAGGTACCCCAGATACTGGAATTTCACCAGCGTGCGTCCCGTGCCGCTGTAGTTGGTGGTCACCAGGACGTTGGTGCTGAAAAGACTCAGATTGCCCCCGGCCCCCGTGGCGCTCCCGGGCACATATTGCATGTTCAGGGGCAGGAGGTCGGCCGTGGCTGGATTTGTCAGATTGTCGGAAGCCGTGGCGCCGTTGGCCAGTTTCAAGGTCCACGTATTCGTCAAGCCCGGTTGGGTAGGGTTGCCGGCGCTGGCGGTCTTGGTAAGACTGATCAGCGGTGCCGGTGCCGCCAACGTGACCGAGTTGCTGGTCGTACCCAGCGCTATGTTCGTGCCGAAGTAGGATGCCGCGAGCGTCGCGAAGTTGGTGATCGTGTCGGTGGCCAAAACCGTCGCTCCCGTATGGTCGATGTTGGTGATGGTGCCCGTGATGGTTGGTTTGGCGTCCCCGCTGCCGAAGGCCATCAAGGGGCCAACATTGGTGTAAATCCACTGCACCGCGGAGACGAACCGCGACCCACTCAAATGCAGGTTGGTGGTGTAATAGGTTTGGCTGTTGGCGTCGGCACCGTTGGTGGTGGTGAACGGGGACCCAGGCAGGCTCAACCAGGTCGCGTTATTGTTCGTCTGGTATTGGACGTACACCGTGGTGGGGCTGATGGCCGCGAAACCGGGATTGATGGCCGTCAGATTGAACGCGGCCGGCAGGGGATCCGTGATGGTCAGCGATTTGGCGGAATCATTCCCGCGGGCGCGCCAGGCGACCGACCAGGTGAAAGACGAATTGAATAGGCCGTTCCAATTGGCGGAGCTTTTGGCAATCTGGTCGAAACTGACGCTCGGCGCCGTGAGCGCGGTCGTGTTCGTCGCCCGCGCCACCACGGAATTGCCATCGAGGAATAGGTTGGTGGTCGTGACGCGGTTGGTCAGCGTGAAACCCGTGTTGAACGAGGCGGCCGGCGCATAGGCCGAGACCGTGAAATTCGGCGCGTACCCCACCGGGAAAGAGTTGGTGGTCCAGGTGAGGGTGACCACGTTGCCGTTGGTGGTGGCGGTTCCCAGCGGGGTCGAACTCAAATAGATGACGTTGGGCGGCAGGGTGTCCACCATCGTCCAATTGGTGATATTCAGGCTGGGGTTGGCGTTGCGGGGCGAGAGTTGGTAGGTAATGGTTGCGTTGGTGGTGATAATCTTGTTACCCGCAACGGCTTTGCTGATCGTCGCATTATCGAGCACGCCCGAAGCCGTCAGCGTGGCATTGGTGGTGGCCGGGGTCTGGCCCTGGGCGGAGAAGGTCACGGCGAAGTTGGCGGAGGCACCATTGGTCACGGTACCGTCGTTCCGGAGGGACGCCTGAAACTGGACGGTCCCCGCCGAACCGGCCGCCAAGGGGTTGACGAACTGATACGAGATGGTCTGGTTGGTCGGATTGTAAAAGGCGTTGGTGATCTGCGGATTGAGGACCAGGACGATGTTGTTGGAGGCCGTGTTCTGCACCGGGCTGGGCACGGTGACCGTCATCACGGCGCCCGTCGCCGTATGGGTCAGGTCAGGCCAGGAATAAGTGATGGTGTAATTCGCGGGCGAACCCGGGGTGTTGGTAATGGCGGTCGGCGTGATCGACTGGATGGTCAATTGGGCGCGGGCCACGGTGGGGGCTCCGAGGATGGCCAGCGCGGCCAACGCCGACCAAACCCATCGGGCAACATTGCGACCGCAAAAGTGAATCCTGGTCTTCATAAGCAATAATTCCACGGGCGAAACTTTTGGGAAATTGGTCATAAAATTGGCGCTGGGAGAACTCAGGAGTTTTCGACTGACGCAAAAGCGCCCTGGCGCCGGTTACGGCGCCAACCGAGGAAGGCGAACGGAAGCAAAATGGCGGCCCCGGACCAAATTCCGAGATGGTCGGGCGCCGTCACGGCCGGATTGCGGTGGAACTGGCCATTGGAAATGGTAAATTCCGCCGCCGTACGCTTCCCGCCCGGAATGCTACTGGCCAGCAAAAATTCAAAAACCGCCCCACTTTCCAACGATATGGAAAAAGTGCCGGAATCGATCGTGCCCGGACCGGCTGAGGCGAAGGACACCGTCTGGGGACCGGCGGCGGTGGTGTAACCAAACTCCGCCTCGGCACTGAGGGCGTCCCCGCTGTTAAAGCTCCAATTGAAGGTGAGGGTCCCGGCGTATACCAACCCCCCGCCCCCCCACGCGGGTCCCACATACTGGCTGACATCCACACTCGGCACCGCGCCAGCCAGCGACCCGGTCGGCCCCTGGATGACCAACGTGCTGGCATCCGGAGTGAAAAAGATGCTGCCCAGGTCCTTGCCGCTGGTGTTATCCCAATAGCTCGTGCGCAGGTCCCCGGTGAAATAAGCCTGCGCCGGAGCCGCGCTCCCGACGATCAGGACCAATACTACAGCGCGCGCTGCCATTTCGTTTCTCATATTTTTGCCAGAAAGGATATTTACACAACCACTAGACGTACATTCTACAACTCAAAACAACATGCCCCACAGTGGCTATAATTGATGATGATCTCGATTCCCGAGGAAGACCGATGAGGGTAAAAGAATCTAAAACTGCCTTAAAAGATCGTTACCAAAGGGCCGCGCAAGTTTTTTTCTGTAAAATGTTTTAGCATTTTGAACTGAGAGCTGGGTATTGGTTATCCATGTTGAGGTAAATTTTCTCGCTGAGCCATTCGTCGCTGATTTCGGCGAGGAGGGCGCTAATCAAACGGAGG
>CAIXFN010000026.1 GCA_903918755.1 uncultured Pedosphaera sp. | reverse complement strand
TCCTCCGTTTGATTAGCGCCCTCCTCGCCGAAATCAGCGACGAATGGCTCAGCGAGAAAATTTACCTCAACATGGATAACCAATACCCAGCTCTCAGTTCAAAATGCTAAAACATTTTACAGAAAAAAACTTGCGCGGCCTGGAATTTTGACCCCACGCCCAAAGAGACCCGTCGGTCTTGAGGGCAAGGTTATATCCCTTTCCGGCACGAATCTGAGCCCAATTTGTATCTGCCCCGATGCGTGCGGGTTGAGCAGATATGGTATAACGTTTCATGGGATTCGGAAGACCATGAGTTTCGCATTCATATCCTCCAAAGCCCCAGAGAGTGCCGTTGGTTTTGATCGCGAAAGTGTTATTCCACCCTCCCATCGCAATCTGCGACCAATCAGTTTCAACGCCGAGTTGAACTGGAATATCGGTATTTGTTCCTTTGCGAAACATGGTGCCTGTGTAACCCCAAATCCACAGGGAGCCGTCTGGAGCGAGCAGAGTGGCTCCCCCCAAGCCGATGGCAAGTTGCGGCGACACGATGCCGGGTGGCAATGCCGTGCCAATTGAGATTTTGGGATGGTGCGAGGTAAATTTCCAAATCACGATGCCAAACACCAGAACTAAGGCCGCTCTAGCCCGCCATGGGATCAATTTTCTCACTTCGGATTCGGTCTGCCAAAAAGTATACTGGAAATTTCCTTGATTGGCAAGGTCACGCGCTGACGACAAAAAGCGGTTCGCGCAACTACCCATTGCTGTGGCGCGTCAGCCGGATCCCACTCACCCGCACTTCGATCTCACGTTCCTTGGACTTGAGCGTCAAACTTTCGAGCCGCCACGGGGCCGTGAGCCCCAAGATCTCAGAGATGGCGTCCAAATTCGATAAGAAATGAGGTTTCTATCTGTTGCACCGCCAATGGCCCCACCTTCCCGATGACCAAAATTCGCCTCGCTACCCCACCGCATTTCACTTGACCCCAAGGCCTTATCAGAAAAAATGCTGCCATGCCGAACAACTCATTGCCGCCATACCGGTTCGTTTCGTTTCCGGAAACGATCGTGGAGACCTTTCCCCACAAGAGCCACTTCTGGTACAGCCGGCCGGACATGGTCCGCGACACGAACCTCCTGTTCGTGCGCTGCAAAATGAAGGCGCATGAGGCGCACAAATTTCATTGCCACCCGAACATGGAGGAAATCCTGTACGTGCTCTCGGGCACGGCGGAACAATGGGTGGAACGCGAGCACCGGATCATGAAGCCCGGCGATTCGCTGTACCTGCCCGCCGGAATTGTCCATGGCACCTACAACATCAGCGACGAGGAACTCGATTTTCTGGCCGTGCTTTCCCCGGCCCACAGCGAGGGCCCCGGCACGGTGGATGTCAGCGAGGAGGAACCTTGGAAATCCCTCCGGCCTTGACCGGATCTCCGGGCGTGGCGGTTTTTGCTGCTTAATCCGGCGGCAGCGCATACACTTCGCGGGCATTTGAGAACATTGCATGTCTATTTGACGCGGCAGGTGCTCGCGACCCTGGGGATGACCGTCTCCGTGTTCACCTTTATTCTGCTGACGGGGAACACGCTGAAGGAGATCCTCCTCCTGCTCATCAATCATCAGGCCACGCTGGTAGGCGTCATCCAGGCCATTCTCCTGCTCATTCCCTGGGTACTCGTCTTCGCCTTGCCCGTGGGTATGTTGGCGGCGGCACTCCTCGTATTTGGGCGATTTAGCGCAGATCAGGAACTGACCGCCGTTCGTTCGAGTGGCGTGAGCTTGGTGGCCCTGGCGGCCCCGATCCTGATGCTGAGCCTTTTGCTTTGCGGTCTGAGTGCCATCATTAACCTCGAAGTGGCCCCCCGCTGCCGCGTCGCGTACAAGGCATTGTTTCAGCGCATGGCGGGGCAACTGGCGGGCGCGGCCCTGCCGGAAGGCCGCTTTATCAAGGATTTCGATGGCTACATCATCTATGTGGGCCGCAACGACGGGAAAACCTTGGAGGAAGTCCAGGTCTTCATTCTGGACAAGGAGCAGAATCCCGAGCGGATCATCATCGCCCCCCGGGGGGAAGTGGCGAGCAGCAATAATGTGGCCAGCCTGACCTTGTTCGATGCCCTGGTTTCGGATCGCCTGGGCAGCAATCAATGGATCATCACCACCTCCGGCAGCGTGGGACCGTATGAGATCAAGCGCCCGGCGGCGGCGGCGAAGGAAGTAAAACCGGACATTTCGGACATGACTTACCGGCAATTACAGGCGGAATTGCATGAAATGGAGAGTTTCCTCGGCCGGGCGGATATCTCCAACCTGGAACAGGACCAACTCCAGGAGCAACTGAAAAAGCTGCGCGAACGTCCCCGCGATCTGACCACCCCAATTCGCGCGCAAATCCACCGTCAGGTGGCCTTTTCCTTTGCCTGCTTTGGTTTTACGCTGATTGGCATCCCGTTGGGCATCCGGGCCCATCGCCGGGAAACCAACGTCGGTTTCATCATGGCCATCAGCCTGGCGCTGGTCTATTACAGCTTCGTGATTGTGGGGCAATCCCTCTCCGCCCATGGCGAATGGGCTCCCTTTCTGTTGGTTTGGGTGCCCAATCTAATTTTTGAAGCGGTGGGCACCGTGCTTCTCTGGCGCGCCAACCGGGGCATCTGAACCTGGTGAGATACCGCCCGATCAGGGGGCGGGCTGGTGTTTTAACAAAGACTCCGCCGCCTCGCGGACCATGCGCGCCAGTTCCGGAGGTTGCACCACCACGGCATTACCCGCCCAACTCAACACCCAGCGTTGAATTTCCGCCAGGCTCGACAATTTGAACCGCAATTCCACCCCCCCATCGGGCAGTTCCTGCAACTCCTGGGAATCGTGCCACTTCTTCTCCCGGATGTAATCGGCGACCACTTCCGAAAAACGCAGCACCACCTGGAATTCGCCTTCCGCCGAATGCACCCCAAAACTATCGCGCAAACGCTTTTCGAGGGAGAATTTTTGGGGGCGCGGGAAGGTCTTCCCGGTCAAACGGATGGCCTTGATGCGGGCGGGCACGAAGGTGCGGATGTCTTGCCGCAGATGATCGAAACCGAAAAGGAACCACTCGCTGTTGATGTTGGCCAGGTGGTAGGGATCCACGATTCGCAGTTCGGTCTGGCGCTGTCCCGGTTTCCGGTAGGTCAACTCCAACTGACGACGATGCGCAGTGGCCTTTCCCAAGGCATCAAAGATCTCCAGGTTCAGGATCGATTCCGCGCGGGTGCGAAAGGAAATGGTCTGCTCCCAATCCGCCACGTTCAGCGAAATGGTGTCCGGCAAGGCCGCGGACATTTTGCGGAAGGCACTGAGCAGGGGCTTCTCGAAATTCGTGCCGCGGTATTGCTGCAGCGCTTTTTCCGCCACCAGCAAGGCGAATAACTCGCCTTCGGTGATTTGCACGGTGGGGAAGGAACCCACCTCCTCGGTGTAATGGTAGCCATGCCGGCTGCCATCGTATTCCAAGGGGAGGTTCAGGCGGTCCCGCATGAATTCCAAATCCCGGTGCACCGATTTGGTGCTAACCTCCAACTCGCGGGCGAGCGTGGAGGCGTTGGGATACTTCCCGGTTTGGAGCGCCTGATGAATCCGCATCATCCGCTCCAGCGGAGGACGCGTCACGGGCATGTGGGGCGTCGGGGATTTCATGCGTTTCCCCCCCGACTAGCTCAACCCAGCTTGGTGAGCAACTCGTCGTTGGTCTTGTGCTTCTTGAGCGCGGCCAGGAGGGTTTCCATGGCTTCGATGGGGTTCAAATCCACCATCATGCGCCGCAATTTGCGGATCGCGTCGAGCTGCTTGGGCGGGAAAAGCTTTTCTTCCTTGCGCGTGCCGCTCTTGGGGATGTCGATGGCCGGAAACAGGCGGCGGTCGGATAACTTGCGATCC
The DNA here is from genome assembly GCA_903918755.1 of uncultured Pedosphaera sp. Lineage (GTDB taxonomy): Bacteria > Verrucomicrobiota > Verrucomicrobiia > Limisphaerales > Pedosphaeraceae > CAIXFN01. Next base: position 13,166 of record CAIXFN010000026.1, on the reverse strand, counting down.
AGCACGAGTTCCATGTTACCAGTACCCTTGAATTCCTGAAAAATCAGTTCATCCATCCGGGAGCCGGTATCCACGAGCGCCGTCGCCAGAATCGTCAGCGAGCCGCCTTCTTCAATCTTGCGGGCCGACGCGAACATTTTGCGGGGGATTTCCAACGCCCGGGCGTCCACACCGCCGGTCATCGTGCGACCGCTGCCGCCATGAACACTGTTGTAGGCGCGCGCGACGCGGGTGATCGAATCCAGCAGCACAAAGACATCTTTGCCCGATTCCACCATGCGGCGGCAGCGCTCAATCATGAAACGGGACAAGCGCACGTGGGTTTCCAAATCCTGGTCGTTGGACGATGCCACGACTTCGGCTTTGACCGACCGCTGAAAATCCGTCACTTCTTCCGGCCGCTCATCAATGAGCAACACCATGACGTGAACCTCGGGATGGTTCGTCGTAATCGCATTGGCGATCTGCTTGAGGATGGTCGTCTTGCCGGTGCGGGGCGGGGCCACGATCAGACCACGGGTTCCCTTGCCGATCGGGGTCACGAGATCAATAATGCGTGTCTCCAGCAGATCGGGGGAGGTTTCGAGCAGAAATTTTTCGACCGGATCAATCGTGGTCAGATTTTCAAAGCGAACCGCCTTCGTATACTCAATGAACGGCATGTCGTTCACGTTATCCACGGAACGCAATTGCGGGCTGGTCCCGCGATGGGGAGGCTGGGTGGGGCCGGCCACGAGGCAACCCTCGCGCAGAAAATTCCGCTTGATCGTATCCGGAGTTACAAAAATGTCGGTGGGTTTGGGATGGAAATGGTTTTGGGCGGTCCGCAAAAAGCCAAAGCCCTTTTCGGAGATTTCCAGATAGCCGGCACCGTAATCGGGCGAGCTCGTTGACGCTGTACTCATACTCGTTCTTATGTCATTACTGAGGGGTCTTAAGACTATCCCCGAAAACTTTTGAATTTAGAATTTTTGGGAAACTGGAAACTGCCACACCGAAGGATGACCTGAAACAGTGTCACCGCGCGCGGTCAGTCAGACCTACAAAATGTTTATAATCCGCCAAAAATGAAAAAGCAACAGGTTTTTTTCAACTTTGGCATACAATCCCCCCGCGCCCCCCGAAACGGCGGGTTAGGACCGCCTCAAACCACCCGGGTTGCCGCCTTGATTTACCAGCCTCACCCACCGCCATCCATTCCAAGGCCGGCCGGCTTACGGGCTCGGGAATTTCACAAAACTGGCGTAAACAGTGCCTGATAGCGGTTCCCGGCTGCGGGCCGGGAACCCAGATCCCGCCTCAGCTCAGCCGCCGACTTCGGCCTTGGCTTCCGCCGCCAAGGCGGTGCTGAGATAGCGCTCACCGGTGGAACAGGCCACGGTGACGATGATCTTGCCCTTGTTCTCCGGCCGCCGGGCTACTTGGATCGCCGCCGTCACATTTGCCCCCGTCGAGATACCCACCAGCAATCCCTCCTCCTTGGCCAACCGGCGGGCCATCGCAAAAGCCTCGTCATTGGTAACTGAAATACACTCGGTGATTTGCGAATGTCCCTGACTGTCCTTCAGGTGAAGATTTTTCGGCACGAAACCCGCGCCGGTGCCTTGGATCTTATGCGGTCCCGGCTTGACGGGCTGGCCGGCCAGGGTCTGCGAAATCACGGGCGAATCCTTCGGCTCCACCGCAATGGCCACAAAGGAGGGCTTGCGCGGCTTGATCACCTCCACACAACCGCTGATCGTGCCGCCCGTTCCCACCGCGGCCACGAAAATATCCACCGTCCCGTCCGTGTCGGCCCAGATTTCCTCCGCGGTCGTCCGCCGGTGAACCTCCGGATTCGCCGGGTTTTCAAATTGTTGCGGAATCCAGGCATTCGGGGTTTCGCTGGCCAGTTGTTCGGCCCGGGCGATGGCGCCCTTCATGCCTTCGGTTCCGGGGGTCAGCACCAGCTTGGCCCCCAGCATGGCCAACAGCGTCCGGCGCTCCACGGACATGGTTTCGGGCATCGTCAGGATAATTTTGTAACCCTTCGCGGCGGCCACAAAAGCCAGCGCAATCCCCGTATTGCCACTCGTGGGCTCAATGATGACCGTATCCTTGGTGAGGATGCCGCGCTTTTCGGCGTCCTCAATCATCGCCAGTCCAATGCGGTCTTTCACGCTGCCCAGCGGATTGAAAAATTCACACTTCAACAGGATGGTGGCTTCCAAACCCGCCGTGACCTTGTTCAGTCGGACTAACGGGGTATGACCGACAGTTTCAAGAATGTTGTTGTAAATATGTGCCATAAGCGCTGTGGGTGTTAAAATGGAACCCTGTTCGAATCAATTATTTAAGTCAGGTTTACCGATTTCCCGGCAGGCCGCAAGCGATTTCTGACACCCCTGGCGCCCGGCTTTTTCGTCCTTGCCGCCCCTCCGGTGGCCGGGTTATGAATCCGCTTACCTATGCCAACCGCCATCCCGGCGCTTTCCCAATGAGCGCTGCCATTTCCCCTGCGGCGGATAATGCCCCGGCGGCCTCCCCGCCGGCGTTCGGTCCCTTTTCCCTGGCCGGCCAGACCGCCTTGATTACGGGTGGCGGCACCGGGCTTGGCTTGGGCATCGCGACTTGCTTCGTCCAGGCGGGCGCCCGCGTGGTGCTCGTCGGTCGGCGCGCGGAGGTTTTACAGGACGCCGTCCGCGACTTGGGTCCGGCCGCCACAGGAATCGCCCATGACATCACGGCGCTGGACGGCGCCCGGGCTTTGCTCGAACAGGTGACGGCTCGCGTTGGTGAAGTCTCCATCCTGGTGAACAACGCGGGCATTCACCTCAAGAAAACCGCTGTGGATACGACGCCCGAGGAATTCAACCACGTGCTCCAGACCCACGTCACCGCGGCCTTCAGCCTCACCCGGGAAGTGTTGCCCGGAATGCTTTCCCGGGGCGCCGGCAACATCCTTTTCACCGCCTCCATGGCCTCGCTGTTCGGCATCCCGCAGGTCATCGCCTACGCCGCCGCCAAATCGGCCTACCTGGGTATGGTGCGAACCCTGGCCACCGAAGTCTCCCCCCGGGGCGTGCGCGTCAATGCCATCGCGCCGGGTTGGATTGAGTCACCCATGTTGCGCCGGGCCATGGCCGGCGACCCCGCCCGCGCGCAAAAAATTCTCGGCCGCACCCCAATGAACCGCTTCGGACAACCCGAGGATATTGGCTGGGCGGCGGTCTATCTTTGTTCCCCCGCCGCCCGGTTTATCACCGGTGCGGTCCTGCCCGTGGACGGCGGGGTCAGCATCGGCTTTTGAGGCCTCGGTCCCCTGCCCTGGTCGTTCGGCAAATTCACTCCTATGAACCCACCCCTGATTGTCCGCCGATTCCGCTGCCTCGTGGGGGCGCTCCTGCTGGCGTGGGCAACCCTGCTCCCTTCCCCCGCCGAAACGGGTTACGACGCCTGGCTCCGCTACGAGCGGCTCGAAAAAGGGGCGGCCCGGAATTACCGGGACGCGCTCCCTGCGGCGGTCGTGCTGGTGGATAATACCGAATTGGGCCGCTCGGCCCGGGAAGAATTGATCCGCGGGCTCCGCGGCATGTTGGGCTGCACTCTCCGGGAAACCAATGCCCTGCCCGGCGAGCCGGCCATCCTCCTGGGAACGCTGGCGGGAATCAAGCGGGTCGCCCCGCAATTCGGAGTGGTCCCCACCCTGACGCCGGACGGATTCTGGCTCAAGACCACCGCCATCGGCGGCCGGCCCTGCCTGGTGGTGGCCGGTGCCACGGACCGGGGGCTGTTGTATGGCGTGTTCGCCCTGCTTCGCCGGATCAATCTGAACCAAGCCATCCATCAACTGGCCCTGGTCGAGAAACCCTCCGCCCCCATCCGGTTCCTCAATCATTGGGACAATCTGGACGGATCCATCGAGCGGGGTTACGCGGGCAAGTCCCTTTTCTGGGAGCAGGGCCATGTCACTGCGGATCTGGGACGCGTCCGGGATTACGCGCGCTTGCTGGCTTCCGTGGGCATCAACGGCTGCTCCATTAATAATGTGAATGCGGATTCCCGGGTCATCACCCCGGAATTTCTGCCCCAAGTGGCCCGCCTCGCGGAAGCCTTTCGCCCCTGGGGGGTCAAGCTGCTGATCTCTCTGGACTTCGCCAGTCCGCGGAAACTCGGGGGCATCGACACCTTTGATCCGCTGGACCCGCGCGCCGTGGCTTTCTGGGAAAAGACGGTCGCAGAAATTTACCGGACCATTCCCGACCTGGCTGGTTTCGTCGTGAAAGCGGACTCCGAGGGGCGCCTGGGACCTTCGCAATACGGTCGCACCCACGCGGATGCGGCGAACGTGATCGCCCGCTCCGCGCGCCCTTTTGGCGGGGTGGTTTGTTACCGGGGGTTTGTTTACAATCATAAAATGGATTGGAATGATCTCCACCTGGATCGCGCCAAGGCCGCGTATGACAACTTCCACGCGTTGGATGGCAAGTTCGCGACGAATGTCGTCATCCAGGTGAAACCCGGCCCCATCGATTTTCAGGTGCGGGAACCCGTCTCGCCGCTTTTGGGCGATCTCCCGCAAACCCGGGAGGTGATCGAACTGCAAATCACCCAGGAGTATCTTGGCCAGCAACGCCATTTGTGCTACCTCGTGCCAATGTGGAAGACGGCGCTGGATTTTGATTTTCAGTTGGGTGGCCCCGGCACTCCCGTCAAGGCCCTGCTTGCCGGCCGGGCCGCGCATCATTCCGCCGGGGGCTATGTGGGCGTATCCAATGTGGGCCGGGACACGAATTGGCTCGGCCACCACCTGGCCCTGGCCAACCTTTATGGCTTCGGCCGGCTGGCGTGGAATCCGGATCTGGGGAGCCAGGCACTGGCGGAAGAATGGACGCGCCAGACGTTTGGGCCTGATCCCCGCATGGTAAAGACGATTGTGGACATGGAAATGGATTCCTGGCCGGCCTACGAGAACTACTCCGGACCATTGGGCATCGGCACCCTGACCGACATTATTGGCGTCCATTTCGGTCCAGGCGTGGAATCCTCCGAGCACAACGGCTGGGGCCAGTGGCATCGCTCGGATGAACATGGCCTGGGGATGAATCGCACCGTGGCGGATGGCACCGGATTCATCGGGCAATACCCGCACGACGTGGCGCAGCGGTTTGAGTCCCTCGACTCCTGTCCCGATGAGTTGCTCCTGTTCCTCCATCATGTCCCCTACACGCATGTCCTGCACTCGGGCAAGACCGTGATCCAGCATTTCTACGATTCCCATTACACCGGGGCCGCGCGGGCCGCCCGTTTCGTGAGTGATTGGGAAAGTCTCCGCGGGAAGATTGACGAACCCCGCTTTAACGAGGTCCGCGAGCGTTTACAATTTCAAGCCGGTCACGCTATCGCGTGGCGGGATGCCGTTTGCGATTGGTTCGCTCAAAAATCCGGCATCGCCGATGCCGCCGGGCGGGTGGGGCATCATCCCGATCGGTTTGAGGCGGAAGTCATGCAAATGGAGGGCTATGCGCCGCTCAAAATCATTCCGTGGGAAACCGCTTCCGGCGGTCAGGCCGCGCAACTCGTCAGCACCAATCACCAGGGTGCCCTCCACTTTGGCTTCCCGGGAAAATCCGGATGGTACGATCTGGACGTGCGGTATTTCGACCAAAATAACGGCGTCTCGCACTTCCGCTTGCGCGTGGCGGGCCAGTTGTTGGATGAATGGGACGCCGCGGCAAATCTCCCTTCCCGCCTGCCGGATGGCCACACTTCGACTCGCCGGATCATCGCCGGGGTGGCGTTGCGTCCCGGGGATGAAATCCGCCTGGAGGCCACCGCCCAGGGGGGCGAAAATGCCGTGGTGGATTATGTGGAAATCACCCCGGCAATGTGATTTACTCGGCGCATGAACGGCTTCATTTCGCGGGCCGGAGGTCGAACGCCGGGAATTCCGGCGGTGCTGGGCTCGGCTCTGGCCCTCCTCCTGATTCACGGCTGCTGCACCGAACCCAAGGTTCCGGCCGCACCCGCCACCACCAAGGCCGGTCACCCATCCGGGCTGGCGCCCCTTGACCCGCAGCAGGTCCAGGATCAGGAAGACATGACTTGGGCCGATTACCATCCCATCCCCGGACGGGATTGGGCGGATCCCAAACTGGTTCCCGAGCGCAAGTTTCGCATGGCCATCGTGGCCGTGGATTTTCCCGATCAACCCTTCGTTATCACGCAGAAGAAAAAATCCGATCTCTTCGGCAACCCGCAAATTGACCCAATCCCCCGGGCCAAGGTCCCACAGTTTTACGCGGACTTTTTTAACCGGCCTTCGGCGGTCAATCATGGCCACACGATCAATGGCTATTGGATGGAGCAATCCCGTGGCAAATTCGGCATCAGCCAGTTGGATGCCTTCGGACCGTATCAATTGCCGAAGAAACTCTGGGAATACGGTTTGAATGAATGGGGTCAACGGGAGGCCACGCCCACCGGCGCGCCCGCCACCGGCCGCCTTGAACGGGATACCGACGCCCTTTGGCGCAAGGACGCCGGCAATGTCAGCACCAACTACGATGCCGTCCTGCGCCTCTACGCCAGCTATGATGAAACCGGCGTCTGGCAGGAATTCGGCGAAATGAAGTTTCAGACCCGTGACGACATCCCGGCCGCCTGGGGCAATCCCGATCCCACCAAACCCCGCTGGGTCGTCACCCGCTACGTGCCCTGGACCTCCTGGCGCGCCGGCGCAATGCAATGGGGGCTCTCCAGCATCCGGCAGGGGGAAAACTCCGGCACCATCACGCACGAACTCGGCCATTTCGCCTTCGGCATCGGGGACAACAATAACAACCCCTACGTCCAACCCTACCGCCGGGTCGGTTCCGGTCCGTGGGACATGATGGACCGCGGCTCTTTCAATGGTCCCGGCGGCCCCCACCGCCGCTGGGTGGTTCCCCCCACCGAAGGGGCTGCGATGCCCGCCGGGCTCATGCTGCGCAACAAGCTCAAGAACAAATTCCTCGGCGATAGCGACATCCTCCGGCTCAGCCGCGATGGCCTCGCCAAATCCGGCTTGGTGATCGCCCAGGTCACCGCGCGGGAAGTCGAGCCGCTCTCGAATTCCTTCGCCGGCATCGTGATCGCGTTGGATGGGGAGAAACCGCACGACCGCACCCCGGTGGATGATCCCGCCACCAATCCCCTCTCTTCCGGCCGGCCCAACTTCGACAATTACACCCTCGAAGTCGTCCAACGCATCGGCTACGACTCGTTTTGTCCGGACAGCGGCGTGCTGATCGCCCGGAACAAGGACCGGGAAAGCAGCAATGGCGGCACCAACGGTTTCAATTGCTTCAGTTGGGTCATTGATGCCCATCCCGAAGACATGAACAAAATCGATTACCGCCGCCCCCACGGCGAAGCGGTGATGCGGACCATCGCGGATTCCCGGCAATTGAATGATGCGCTGTTCCACGCCGGCCTGAACTCGGGGAGCGAGTTTGAATGGGAGGACCAACCCAACCGGTTGCATTTTTATGTCGTTGATCTGCACCGCGATGGCCGGGGCATCCGGAATTACACCCTGGCCGTGCGTTCCTTGGATGGCAGCGGATTAGCAGCCCATGGCATCGCGCTCGCCCCGCCTTCAGCCGTGACGAAGCCGGGCGGCGAAGAGCATTGCGAATTTGTGCTCCGTAATCCGGAAGCGGCCCGATCAGTGGCACCGGGAGTGCACCCCCAGGACGTCAGCGCCTTCATCCAGCAGGACCTCTATCGCTTGTCGGTAACCGTGACCGGGACGGGGTGGACCGCCCAAATCCCCAATGCCTTGGTGGCGGTGAAATATGGTGACTCCGTCCCGGTGCCGGTCCATCTGCACCACGGCCCGGTGGGCGGCGGTCCGGTCACCATTACCCTGCACGCGCAGTCGGAAAGCGATTCCCGGATTCAGGCGATTGCGACTTTTCAATTGCCCGGATCGTCGCTGGCCAAAAAGTAGCGGATTGACGCGTCAGCTTTCCGGCGTGAGATCGGCCACGTGCCGCAGGTATTCGAACGAATACAGGCCGGTGGCGTGCTGATCCCCCCAAATGGGCTGGATGGCATACGACCCCACGTTTACGACCCGGAGGAGTTTGAACGCCGTCGGGCCAAGCTTTTTTTCCGTCCCCTTGTACAGGTTTCCCATGATGTCCACCTCGCCCTTGCAACCGGCGCAAGGGCAGCAACGGCGCAACCGCTCGAGCGGGACAAAAGACTCACTGCCGTCATCCCATTTGACGGCTAATTCTTCACCGATGGGCTGGATATCCACTGGACGCATCCCGCACCCTAACGCCGGAGCTTTGGCCGCGTCCACCCAAATTCCGCCCGGTTACTTGCCGTAGGTTGCCGCCGGCAGCAGCGCTTCCACCTCGACGGTCACCCCCACCTGCTTTTCCTTGAACAAGGTGCCGCTGGGCAGCACAAATTCACTCAAACCAAAGTGCGTTTTTTGGCCGGGCGCCCAATCATACGTGTAACCCAACTGGGTCCAGGGGAAGGATTTTTCCACGCCCTTGCTCATCCCGTAATCGCAGGATTGGTAGAAATTATTGAACCAGCCCACCCAAAACGACGGAATCCGGTCATTGAGGGCGATCAACGGCCCATTCGTGGAGGTTGTGACCCCGGCGGAGACTGAGTTGATGGCCGGTTCCGCCGCCGGCCGGAAGGCAAACGCGGGGTCCAGCCAGAATTCGGCCACCGTGTCGTTCGGGCTGGACGGCGGCAGCCCCAGCAACTCCTTGATCCGCAGCACTTGGTTGGTCCCCTTGTATTGGGCGCAGAATTCCTTCAGATCGGGATAGACCGTGAACCACTGATCCCGGCTGGTGAAAGTATGCACCCCCGGGCTCCAGTAATTCGTGGCGATGGCGTAATTCATGAACGTGGCCGCCTTGACTTGCACCACCCCCTGGGCATTCGTCCGCCAGGACAGGCGATGATTCGCCGGCGTAATGGGGGTCAGGTGGGTGCTCACCTTGTCGGGGGTCGCCACCGCGGCGTCCACCACGGCATTGGAATAGGCAAGGATCAGGAAATTCGTGCCTTCCGGCGCGCAGCAATCGTCCTGGCAGCAACTGCCGGACTTCATACTGGCGCAACCCGTGAAAAGCGCTCCGGCGACCACCAAAAGGGCGCCCAGCAACAATTGTTTTTTCATAAATTTGTCCATATTTTCAACCTCACCAATCCGACCAAACTCGCAATCCACCCACGGATTTTCTCCTGAAATTATGGTGGCCACCATCGGGGAAACCGCCACCACTGACAAGCTTGTTTTTGTTGCGAAGACCGCAATCCACCTCGACCCACTTACCCGGCCACGCTACTACCCAGCCAGGCGAGATAACGGGCGTTGCCCCCCGCCACCTCCAGCACCACAAATTCCGGCGTGTCATAGGGATGCTTTGCAACCATCAAAGCCTCGAGTTCGGCCAATTTGTCCCCGGTCGTTTTGAATAGGATTAGGACTTCGCCACCTTGGGCCAGTCTGCCTTCCCACCAATAATGGGATTCCGCTCCGGGCAGGAGGTTGGCACAGGCGACCAGATGCCGCTCCAGGGCGGCCTGCGCCAATTCCCGGGCGACCGCCAGATCGGGGGCGGTTACCAGGACGATTCGGTAAGGGGTCGCGGGTTGCACGGGGGCTAAAGAAATCGTTTCAGCGTCCGGAAGCAAGCAGAATGACTGATTTCCCTCTCCCCAAACATCCAACCAGCTGCGAAGTGGGGAAGGCAAGCAAGTTACCCCCGTCCTCGCCGGCACCCCGGCGAAAAAATATTCCTCGGGAACAAAAAAAATCGGGAACAATTCCCAACCCCCATGCCTCTCAATGCGAACAGGCGGTGGCGCCTGGAAAAATCAAACGCGAAAATGAATCAGAGAAACAGCGGCAACCGACCGGCCATGGGCCGACACGGCGCCGTTGCCATGCCATAAAACCCAAGCAAACATGAAAAACATCCTAAACTGCCTCCTCCTTGCGGGAGCCTTGGCCGCCGTCAGCGCCCAGGCCCAGTCCACCTTCCAGGTAACCCTCACCGGCCTCACGGAGAACCCGGTCAATGGCTCACCTGGCATTGGCTTTGGCACCGTCGTGTTGAATGCCGCCCAGACCCAGATCACCGTGGATGAAAGTTGGTCGGGCCTTACGGCGGCGGCCACCGCCTCCCACATCCATGGTCCGGCCGGTTTGGGCACCAACGCGCCGGTGCTGTTTCCTTTCACCGGCGTGCCTAATGCCACGTCCGGCGCCATCCCGGAACAGACCTTTTCCATCACCCCCACCCAGGTGGGCTATTTGACCAGCGGCCTGCTCTACATGAACATCCACACCTCCGCTTTCCCCGGTGGCGAAATCCGCGGCCAACTGGTGCCCGCGCCCGAACCCAGCACCTATGCCCTGGGCGGCATGGGCCTCGTGGCCACCGTCTGGAATCTGCGCCGCCGGAAAACCAGCTGATCTAATCACCTTACCCCCAACTGCACAGCCCCCACCGCCGCCAACCCGAAACCCGGGTTGGCGGTTTTTTGTGTATTCCACCGCCAAGGGCCGATTGCAGAATCCAGCCCCACCAAAACCCGAACGGTTCAAATCCGGATGCCGCGAAGTTGGATTAAGTGTCGGGAAAGGCGACGACCCGGGGGAATCGCGGAGACACCAACCGCAGGGGATCTCGCACAAAGTCACGGAATCACGCAAATGAACCTGGATTAAGTGTCCGCAGGGGCGACGGAGGGTTGGTGCGGGGTCCAGCCAAATGGGGTACGGAAAGGCAGGGAAAGTTGGCCGCAGCCCGTGCTACGTTCAGAAGCTACCGTCTTCGCCAAGGCTTCGCCGGACAGGTCGCAGGGCGGGGAAAGCGCAGGATTCGCAAAAAGGGAACAGGAGGCGGGTTCACACGAAGGCACGGAGTCACGAAATGAAGTTGGATTAAGTTTGTGGAGCCTGGACTGCGATTGCCATCCAGCACGCTTGCGCCCCTCGTGGTATCGCGCCGCCTTCAGGGCGCTGGAATTAAAATGCCGGAAGACCCAGCCTTTTTAGGCTGGGCTATCCAATCACGGCCCTTCAGGCCGTTCGGAATCTGACCGAGCTGAAGGATCAGACGTATCGGACAGCGGAATACGGTTGGCGGGCGCTTGCGTGGGAAACTGGATTAAGTTTGTGGAAAGGCGACTCGGGGAGCGGTGAGGACATTATTTTCCGTAAATTCCCAACCGCCGCAAAAAGCACCAACACAAACGGAAGTTTGGCCACAATAGAACACATAGAGCACAAATGGGAACCGGAGAGGATTTCATACGAAGGCACGAAACCGCGAAAGGGAAACTGGATTAAGTGTCCGTAAGGGCGACAAGTGCAGCATCGGGCATCAATTCGCATCCGTGGTATCGCGCCACCTTCAGGGCGCTGGTGGCAAAATGCCGAATGACCCAGCCTGTTTAGGCTGGGCTATCCAATCACGGCCCTTCAGGCCGTTCGGAAGCCGAGGGTGGAGGCGGTCGCGCGGGCGGGCGGCCGGCCCCGACCACCGGCCAACCGGGTGGTTACCGGTGGCCGGTGGCGGTTTGGTGGCTATTTCCGCCTTAAGATGTCAAAGAACGGGGCTGCGGAGCCTCAAGTGAGGCCCGCAGGGTAAAGTAGAATGGGGACTTGGTGGACGACATGGACCTGCCCGCCTTCGCTTGCCAGCTTCCGTCTTCGCCAGTGCTTCCCCCTTCGCTCAAGAGCTACGGGGGACAGGACGCCGGACAAGACGGCGCGGCGCGCCCTTCGGGCGCGGAGGTTGATTCGCTGGGATCGGCGTTGGTTTCTGGCGGATCTAGGCGAATCAGGTTGTCGAGATCGCAGCGGCGGATCATGAAGGTGGGGGGTAGCGGCTGGTTCAGATCGCAGTTGTACACTGAGGGCAAGCGGTCGATGTCCGGATAGGGGGTTGGGAAAGGGGCCCGCGCTTCCTTGAATACTTCCTTGGTAACGGAGTCTTCCGTTGCTGAAGGCATGTCGCCCGGCAGGCCGGTGGGCGGAGTCGATGGGTGGGAGGCCCGCGCTGCTGAGCTTCCGTCTTCGCTGATAGCTACGCCGGACAGGTCCGACTTCGCCGAGGCTTCGCCGGACAGGTCGCGGGGCAGGCACGGGTCGACCTTCGCAGGAGAACTATCGCAGTTGCTATTCCGTGCCTGGTGGGTGGCTTTGGTGACTTTGCGCTTGATGGTGGGGGGTGGGAGTTTGGGGGTGGGGAGACCGGCTTCGCGACGGCGAGCCAGGGCCATCCATTTGGCCCAGCGGACGGCGTCCACCCGACGGCAGCGGATGGCTTCGGCTTCCCTTTGCTCCTGTTCGCTGGCGAATTGGTGGTCGGGCGGAACCAAGGGAGGGATCAGGTCCAGACCTAGCACGTGCTCGGGGACGGGCTCGGCCTCGAGCACGTCCTGCCAGAAACTCATGGGGATGTCGTCGGGGCCGAGGGGGTCGTTGATGTCGTCGTTGTCCGGGTGGTCGGCGGGGAGCGGGTCCAGGCCGAAATTGCGGCGGACTTCGGCGCGTTTTTCCAGCGGGGTGAGTTGTTTGCCATAGGCTTTTTCGCGATGGGCGGGGTCTTCCATCCATTGGTAAAAGCGGGCCCGGATGACTTCATCGAAATCCCCGGTGGCGGCGGCGGCCTTTTGGCGTTCCAATGCCCCCCGCTGGCGGGTGTGTTCAGCCCGGCGCAGGCGGGCGACGGAACGGCAGAGTTGAAAGATCAGTTTGGCTTTGGTGGCCGGGTCGGCGGTGGTTTGGGCTTTCCTGGCGGCCAAGGCGAGCCGGGCGGCGAGGAGGAGGCTAAGGTCATGGGTGAGATCGGGCGGGACATCGTTGCCGTTTTCGACGATTTGCTGGGCGCCATCGAGGAGTTGGCGGTGAGCGAACCAGTGGCCGTAACCGCCGGCGTACCATTCGGAGAGGTTTTGTTTGGTGATGGGGCGGCCGGCGAAGTCGGCGGCGAGCCGGGAGCGGACATCCGGGAGGGCGTTGAGCCAGGCGAGGACGGTGGACTGCGGTTCGCCGTCGAGCAGGCGCTCGTTGAGGGCCTGCCGGATTTCCCGGGGCAGGCGGGCGATTTTTCCGCGGGGACGTGTGTCCATGGGGATGGGTATAGCACGGG
>CAIXFN010000025.1 GCA_903918755.1 uncultured Pedosphaera sp. | reverse complement strand
GTAAATATTCGGTGCCCCTCTGGGTCAGGGCTCAGGGGGCGAGGATGGCGCGGAAGTTCTTTTGGAGAGGGTAAACCAGGACGCTCTTGAGGGGGAGGACTCGCCGGTGGTTCTTTTCGAGCCAGGCGCGGAGGGTCGCCAACTCCTGTTGGGAAAAATCGCGCCCGCTAAAACGCAGGGAATCCTCCGGGGAATCGCGTTTCATGGGGCTGGTCCCTGGGGTTACCCGACTGAACCTTCACCACATCGGCCCCGCCGCAAACCTCGACGCGGAGTTCGGCGAGCGATTGAACCTTGTCACCGGCGATAATGGCCTAGGGAAGACATTTCTCCTCGATGCTTGCTGGTATGCGCTGACGCAGACTTGGGCTGACAACCGGGAGTTCCACCCGGCGGCAGATGCGGGCAAGGACGCCCTCCCTTCCATCACCTTTGGCAGCCGCGGCAAAGTGGTTGAGGAAACCAGCGGGACCGCGGAGTTTTCTTTCAAAACACAAAAGTGGAAGGGAACCAAAAAGGGGCGGCGCAGCATGCCTGGCCTCGGTATTTACGCCCGGATTGATGGTGGTTTCTCCCTGTGGGATCCAGCTCGCAACTATTGGCTAGATCAAGGAGATGTCGGAACCCGCGTTCCGTCCTATCAGTTCAATAAGGATGAGGTCTGGAACGGTCTTCCGACTGGTGCAGTGCGCGCGGAAGACATCATCTGCAACGGCCTACTTCGCGATGTGGAGAGCTGGCGACTGAAGAACAACGGGGCTTTTGGCATGTTGCAAGACGTGTTGAAACGGATTTCCGCCGATGAGGCTGAGTCGCTGCGAATTGGTGAGGGCGAGCGCGTCGGCCTCGGCACCACGGACATACCCGGCAATCCGCCACCGCTGCCATGATTCGGGAATTTCGTCTGACGAACGCAGAGCAGCAGGACACCATGGCATCCGGTGCGCCTAAGATCGGCAACCGCACGGGATGGGCGATGAGCCATCTCAAAAAGGGCGCTTTGATCAGCATGGTGACCAATCACACATATCGCGCCACCGACAAGGGAATCGCCTATCTAAAGAAACATGCCGGCCCCATAACTCCAAGCGATCTAAGAAAGATTGAAGGCTGGAAAGAGGCATGGGATTCGGTTTCCAAACCAAAGAAGGGCAAGGTGCCCGTTGTCGGACCAGGTCCGATCATCCCACCACCAAATATCACCTCCGGCCTCCATCTTGCTGCGTGACACGTTCCTGCCATTGTGCTAGGCCACTGCCAGCCTTCCTTGCCAAACCTGGTTTTCGGGATACTCCACCCTTCCGATCCGACCAAGGGCGGTAGCGTCGCGGGGGATCAGGCCGGGGTGTCGGAAGTCCAATCGCGGAAGCGGCGTGTTGCTCTGGGTTGCGCCGCAAGCTCAACCCATCAAGTGGACTACGCACCCCGCACCCGTTCACTCCGATTGCCACGTGCGTGTAGATTTCCGTGGTGCGCACGTCCTCATGACCCAGCAGCTCTTGGATGGTCCGCAGATCGGTACCGCTCTCTAGCAAATGCGTTGCAAATGAATGCCTCAGTGCATGGGTCGT
>CAIXFN010000024.1 GCA_903918755.1 uncultured Pedosphaera sp. | reverse complement strand
GATGGCGTGCTGCTGGTTCAATTTGAGTTGATACATCAGCCAGCGTGCTCGCTTCGCGAGCCCACCGGCCAATTATCTCATCCTCAAACTGGCTGGTTTTGATTCGACCCCGAGTGGCTGGTTTTGACCGTCCCCTGACAGGATTTGCTTTCTGGCAACCTTGCCGATTGAATTCCCGGTTCATCTTTTGATTCCAAAGAATTGCAATTGGTTCAGCGAATCATTGAAGCGCTCGGTTTTCATGCGGGCGCCGGCTTGCACAACATTATGTTTGCTAATCGTCTGCTTTGGCATCACTGACGCAACCCCATTTATTTACTTTCAATTTTGAGTCAGAAACGCAAACTTCTGAATGTGAATCGCTTTGTTAAGCAAAGAACGTCAAAATTGAGCCGGGGGTTCAATGACGTTGCTGGTTTGGTATCAAATTTGCCCACCAAACAATTGCCATGAAAATGCGCTTTTTTCCCAGCATCCTCCGGTGTCTTGTTTTGTCCATTTTTCTCACCCGCCCGGGAGTAGCTGCAACCCTCAAAGTCCCCTGCGATTTTTTGAGCATCTCCGATGCCTGTATGCGGGCGCGGGAAGGCGATCTCGTCTTGATCCAACCGGGGACCTGCGTCATTTCCGATAAAATCACCATCGACCGCCACGTCAGCTTCACAATCCGTGGTTCCGGCACCAACCTGACAACTCTAATTTCCGGGCCAGGTTTAAAATCTGTGATCGAGGTTGACTCGGATTCGCCGAACGTTTTCACCATATCGGATTTAAATCTCGTCAACAGTCCCAACAATGTGGTGGGTTTCCTTTCGTTTGGAAACCCAGGTTATTACAATATCGCGCCAAGACCATTCCCCGGCCCGGTTCATGTCTATAATATTCAAATGACCAATCTCTGTTCGCGCGGAATAACCATCGGTTTTGGCGACTCTTTCGGGCTGGTTGACCATTGTTTTTTTGACACGGCCCTGGGACATCCCGGGTGGCAAGCGATCAACTTTGGCGGAAACGGCTTTCTCTCCTTCACCAATCCAATTCCATACGGAACCACCAACGCGGTGTACGTGGAAGATTGTTACTTCCGGAACCGCTATTTTACGAATGCACATACGAAAGGCGGCAATGGCTTTTGGGATGGTTACCGGGGAGTCCAGGCGGTCGTGCGCCATAGTATCATTGACGGGGATGCCAACACGGGGACGCATGGTTATGACAGCGATATGATTGGTTGCCGAACCCGGGAAACCTATTTGAACATATTTACGAACCAGACTGCTCGTTCCGGGCTTGAGATCGACTTGGTTCGCAGCGGTAGCTTGCTGGTCTGGTCGAACTCAATTTATTTCAACGATACCGCCGATCTGGCCAGGGCGGTTTACAAGTCGATGAAGCTGCAATTGTACCGCGGCAGCTGCTCGGAAGGTTTCTGGCCAAACCCTGGAGCGCCCGGATTTTTGTGGTTTGGCGGTTATAACCCGGTTTATTGCTTTACGAATATAGACGGCCAAAATGTGCAAGTGTCCGTTTATGCTCATCCCGGGGCTCCGTTATATGTGCGAACGAATAAACTAAGTGACGGCGGATCGATTCAATTTGGGCTGGGTTACCCTTGTTACATGCGCAACAATATTTCGCGTGGGCATGATCTGGTCAAAGTGGGCAAAACCCTGGCCGAAACATTGACCAACATCATGCTTTACATCAATGCGCATGGAACCAGTCCCTATTCTGACAATATTTCTTCAGACAGTCCTGGGTATGGAACGGCTTACAGCGCCGGATCGCATCGGAACCACGATTTTCGGGTGGTGGCCATCACCGCGAATTCTCTCACCCTTCAAAATATCATGGATGGAACGAATGCCTTTGGTTACCCGCTGGCCTTTCAACCCGGGGTGGTGGGCATGACACCATACACCAATACCGGCGTGGTCATGTACCCTTGTTATTCCTGGTCAAACACGGTTTATGGTTCGAACGGCCTCGCGTTGGGAACGCTCAATTTTGTCAATCACTATTCCCTTCACAAATTGTGCTCCAGTTCCATCAACAACTCGACCAACCTGCTGGCGGAAGGCCGGGATTATTTTCAAAACACAGTCGCGCCGGGCTACGTCGCGCTGGCGTATCCGCATCCACTGCAAGCGCGAGGGGGCGCGGGCGTGTCCTCACCGGCACGATGACCACCCCGGGTTTGGTTTGGTCGGAGGCACCGTCGGGCATTGTCAGATACGTCAGTGGTTCCATGTCGGATTGACGCGTTCTAATATCGCTTTTTTGCACGCTCCGGCTTTGTTCGCCGGCCGGCTTGAAGCAAGCAAGATTATGGAAGCACTTAACCCATAGTTTGGTCCGCAAACACCGTATTTTTCCGCCAACTTGGCAGTTCGTCCGGATTGATTGCGTGGCCCGACGCGAACAAAAAGTGTTAATGTGAATCCATTTTCACACCACAGCGCGGATGCCAGGTAGCGCGGAACTCCGAGCCCGGGAGGGTTCAGGCGAGGAGGCGGGCGGCGGTTTGGCGGACCAAGGTGGGGGTGAGGGCGTGGAGGCAGGCCAGAGGCTGCGAGTTGGCGCACTTGCCGCGCAGGCAGGGGACGCAGTCCACGTTGGTGGCGTGGAGGACGTGGTGGCGCTGGCCGTAGGGGCCGGTGCGATCCGGGTTCGTGGGACCAAAGAGAGCCACGACGGGTTTGCGCAGCGCGGCGGCCACGTGCATGGGGCCGGTGTCGTTGGTAATGGTCAGAGCGCTCAGGCGGAGCCACTCGATCATTTCCGGCAAGGAAGTGCGGCCGGTGAGGTCCAGGCAACGGGCGGGGTTGGTGGCGGTGATAGCGGCTCCCAAGGGGCGATCGGAATTGCCGCCGATGACACTGATCTTTAAATCAGGGGCCAGGGCGAGGAGTTGGCGGGTGAGTTCCTGAAAAGATTCCATGGGCCAGCGTTTGTTGTCCCAGCGGGCTCCGGGGACCAAGGTGATCCAGCGGGCTCCGGCGGTTGTCCAACGCTCCTGAAGCCCGGCGGCGACGGCGGGTCGCGCGGGCAGCCAGTCAAACCGGTCATGGACCGGCACGTCGAGGAGGGGGAGGACGGAGAGGTAGCGGTCCACGGCGTGGCGGCCGGGCGGCAGCGGCGGGGGGACCAGATCGTAAGCCATCCGGGCACCCTCACGGGAACCTTCGGGACCCCTTTCGAGACCGAGATTGACGCCGGCATGGGCCAGCCAGGTGAAGGCGGCGCTCCGGGCCAGGCCCTGGAGATCGATGGCGACGTCGAAGTGCTGGCGGCGCATGTCCGCGATCACGGTCGCAATTTCGCGCCAATGACCGGGGGCGGCCCAACGTTGGCGGTTAAAGTGATAGACACCGGTCAGATCCGGATCATTGGCGAGCAAGGGGGCAAAACCGGTTTCCAACCACCAGAAGATTTCGGCCGCCGGTTGCTGCAGCTTCAGCAACCGCAAGACCGGTAGGGCGTGGATGACGTCACCCAGCGAGCTGGGTTTGAGAATGAGAATCTTCAATCGTCACAGGCGATCCAACCACCGTCCGACCGACAACAAAAGGCACGCCGGCGGTCGCAGTGACGACCGCAGCACGCGGTCATTTGCCGTAGGTAAGGCGTTCCGCCAGGCGCGGGGGGAGGCCGGCGGCGAGAATCTTCTTCTGGACGGCGGCGATGTCGTAATCCAACCGGCGCAATTCGATGGTGGCCTCGTCGAGGTCATAGACCACGTAAGCCGCCTTGGGATTGTTGTCGCGGGGCTGGCCGACGCTACCGACGTTCACGAAATACTTCTTGGTCGGATCGACCTTAAACTTGGAGTAGGTGCCGCCTTTGACTACGGAATTGCCGGTGGCGCTGGGTTCGCGGATGAACGCGAGCGGTACATGGGTGTGACCGAAAAAGCAAACCGGAGTGTTTTGGTAGGGAAAGCTGGCGGCGGCAGCCAGTTTATCAAAGACGTAACCCCAACGCTGCGGTCCATCGAGGGTGGCATGGACCATCGAAAAGCTGGTCACCATCCGGAAATACTTGAGATCCTTGAGCCACTGCCGCTCTTCGGCAGTCAACTGGTTGCGGGTCCACATGACGGCTTCGGCGGCATGGGGATTAAAGCCATCCAACTCCTCGTCCATGGAGCAATACTCATCATGGTTGCCCTTGACGACGGGCATACCCATCGAGCGGACGATTTGCAGGCATTCCTGCGGATTGGGGCCATAGCCAACCACATCACCCACGCAGGCATAATGGGTACACTTCTGTTCCTTGATGTCGGCCAAAACCGTTTGGAAGGCCTCCAAGTTGGCGTGTATGTCGGCGATTAATGCAAACTTCATTATGTCCTGCCTATTACAATCAGCTATCTGACAATCTCAAATCCGCGGAGGTCGCCTTCCGGCGGGCTCCAATTGACTGCTTCGTGACCGATAAAGTGGCCCAACTCTGACTCCCGGATGGCCTGTTGGAAGGCGCTGAGTTCAGCCTGCATGCCTTCCACCAATAACTCCACCCGGCCGTCCGGCAGATTCCGCACCGAACCCATGACCTCGAAGCCACGAGCCAAGGATTTCACGCGGTAACGAAATCCCACACCCTGCACCCGACCTGAATAATGCACCTGCAACCGGCACCGTTTCATCGCTACTAATCCCAGCCGTCCAAGATAGTGGACATTCTGTCGCAAAAACTCAAGCAGCGAAAGCTTTCAAGCTGGCTTTGAATGATCAAGCCACATCCGCCACTGCAGAAGCAATGCTTTTGTTTTCCGGAATGTAACCTGACCGGTCGCACCATCAAGGCAACTATACGACGGAACCAGTAAATTTGCCATTACTCTTTGCGCTTTTGGGCGCGGCGTTTGGCATCCAGCAGGCGGCTGGTGGTGCTGGTCGGTCCACCTTCAGAGGGGGAACCTTCAGCGGGCTCGGGAGGAGGCTTCGGGGGAAGGGTCGAGCTACCGCCGGGGGAACTGAAATCAGCGGGCAAACCTTCCGGAGGCAGAGGCGCCGGTTTGGCGGGACGAAAGAGATCGGGCGACGCTTCCGCGGGAGCGGTTTGGGTGGAGCGAACCTGGTCCCGGCGAGCCAAAAGGGCGGCCAGGGATTCCTCCGCCTCCGGTTCGCGGGTGGCGCCCCACCAGGGAAAGAGCCGGGCGCGCCAGCGCCGCCAAACGCGCTCGATTTCATCGCGGTCCAATTGAATGCGCCGGACGGCGACATCCAGCGGAAACAGCAGCACGGCGAAGCGCAGCAGCCATTCCCACAGATCCCGCGGTTGAAAGGTGCGGGTGCGATCATGTTGGAAGGGGTTATCGCCCGGCTTCTCCGGATCCAGCATCCGGCCGCCGCCGGACTCGGCGAGGCGCCGCAGGAGGTTGAGGTTGGGTTCGCCCGCACTGAATTCCGGGGAGTAATTGACACTGGCACCCACCACCTGGGAACCGCGCAACTGACCGTCCTTCATGTCCCGCAGGTTGATGACGTACAGCCCCACCTCCCGGGTGGAGAAATGCGCCTCGTAATGACCCGGACTGTTCTGCTCGACCTGCACTTCCGATTTTACGCCCTTGGGGCTGACCACCGTGGCTTTGAGATCCAGAAAATTGCGATAGTTCCCCTGCTCATCCAAGGCATCCACCAGGATGCGGCCTTCGCCTTTGTCCACGGTGACTTCGGTGGTAAAATCCGAATTTTCGAGGCGCCGGAGGCTCCATTGGGCAATCTGGGACCAGAATTGCTGATATTTGCCCCAGCCAAGCCAGTTGCGACCCCACTTGGCTTTGGCGTCGGAGGTGAACGCCACGGAACGGCCCAGGCCATACTGCCAATGCGCCAGCAGCGGATCGTCGTTATCCGTCCACAACGGCACTTCGGCCCGCGGTTTGATGGTCGTGGCCACATGGCCCAACAGCACGGGGTATTCCGCGGCGGCAATTCCGCGGACCAACTCGCTGGAGGAACGGAGCTGCGGTTTGAAGGGATCCTCGTAGATCGCAGATTTCAAAATGACGGCGGCTTCTTTGATAAAGATCTGTGGGAGATCGTTCGGCGTGGTGACGTTATAGAACCGGCCGCGACCGCGGTCGGCAATCCACTGCATGGTTTCGGGACCGGCGTGACCGGCGATCAGCACCGTGCTGACCGTGATCCGGTCACCGGTGATGCCATCCATCAATTCCTGCGTGGGGCGCCCGGGATCCCCATCGCTGAACACGATGATGTGTTTCAGATTGCCGGTGGATTTCTTGAGACCCTCGTGGGCCAGGCTCATCACGCCGTTAAAATTCGGGAGATCGCCCTGATTCATGCCGGCAATCTGACGGCCGAGCTCCTTCTTGTCGCCCACCTTGGTCACGGGAAAGAGCCAGTGTTCATCGCCGTCCCAGAGCACCACGCCCATTTCATCCCCGGGCCCCAGGGCCTGCAGCACGCCGACGGCACAATCCCGGGCGACCTGATTGCCGTTGGCAAATTCCATGCCGTGCATGACCAGCGCCACCGCTCCGCTGGGCAGGACCTTCTTGCTATCCAGTTCCATGCTAAGCGGCAGCGTGGCTTCGAGGGGAGTGTTGCGGTAGGCACCGGCGGCATACGTTTGATCGCCCCCCACGCAGACCAAGCCCACCCCGAAATCCCGCACGGCGCTTTCGAGCAGGAGCTGCCAATCGCGGCTGAGGTCGCTGGCGGCCACGTTGCTGAGGAAAATCGAATCGTAACTTTGCATTTCTGCCAGGTTCCCGGGGAAACCGTTCACCCCCACGCTGCGGACATCCAGTTTGCTGGAGCGCAGGGCGGCCACGAGGGATTTGTCCCCTTCGGGATCGGAAGAGACCACGAGCACGCGCGGATCGCCCTTCACGTCGGTGAAGGCGCTGGCGCGGTTGTTCTGGGGGACCGAATCGCCGGGAGCTTCCACCCGCACTTCGTATTTGTAAAAACCCGGTTCATCCAGCCGTTGGGGGATGGTGAAAAGGTTTTTGCCCACGGACAACTCGACCGACTGCTGGCCCAGGGGCTCCTCATTGCGATAGAGAAACACATTGGCCCGCTGCGCCTGGTCCGACTGGATGAAGATCTTGGTCTCGAACGACTGGCCCTTCTTCAGTTTGGGGGGCAGGCCGAGTTTTTGGACCGAAACATCATGACCGCGCGAAACCCCCATCGGCACGACATCCACGGTCACCCCGAGCGGCCGGGCGGCGAGCACCGCCGCCATGGCATCGCCGATATTTTCATTGCCATCGGAGAGCAGCACGAGACGTTTCTGACCCGCCTCCGGGAAGGCGGCGGTTCCGAGGCGGATGGCGCCGGCAATATCAGTGCGCTCAGTGGGGACGACCGCCTGGATTTTTTCAACATCCACGGCGGCGTTGGCCACCGTCTCGATGCTGGCTTCCGAACCGAAAATAATCACCCCGCCCTGATCCACCTTTTGTTTGCGCTCGGTGAAACGATTGACCTGGCCGCGGGCCTCCTCCTGTTGCGCAGAAGGGATGCTGTCCGAACGGTCGAGCAGGAAGAAAACGTTCATGCCCTCGAGCTGGCGCAGCCATTGCAAACCGGCCAGCGCCAGCACCAGAGCGGCAACGATCACCAGGCGCAAACCAAAGGCGGTCCAACGACGCCAGCGGGAGACCTGGACGTCCGACTTCCACGTCAGCCACGCCACCCACAGCAGGGCCGGGGGCAGTAACCAGAGATAATAAGGATGGCTGAATTGAAAATGCATCAGTCCGGCACGCCAGCAGGCGGAATGGCCGCAGCAGCGTAGGGCTGCCGGCGGAGGAATTTCTGAACGCGATGGTTTTGGGAGTCGGCCACGTAAAGATTGCCGTGGGAATCCAGGGCGATGCCCCACGGGTTGCTGAATTCACCCGGGGCGCCACCGGCATGGCCGAGAATCTCCACGGGATGATCCTGGGCATCAAAGATCTGGATCCGGCTGTTGCCGAATTCACAGACGTACTGGCGCCCTTGCGAATCCACGCGGATGTCATACGGGTAACTCAGCTCGCCCGGTCCCTTGCCGGCGCGGCCGTAGGTGCGCAGCCAATGACCGTCCGGTCCGAAGACCTGAATCCGATGATTGCAGGAATCCGCGACGTACAGGCGATCCTGGGCGTCAAGGCCCAAACCCTCCGGCCGGTTGAATTCCCCATTCCCCGTGCCGGCCTGGCCAAAGCATTTGAGGAGGGTTTTACCATCCGGAGAAAACTCCTGCACGCGCTCCACGAGGGTGTATTC
Organism: uncultured Pedosphaera sp.; assembly: GCA_903918755.1. Classification (GTDB taxonomy): domain Bacteria; phylum Verrucomicrobiota; class Verrucomicrobiia; order Limisphaerales; family Pedosphaeraceae; genus CAIXFN01. The sequence goes on along the minus strand of CAIXFN010000024.1, from coordinate 78,718 downwards.
CGAGGTGTAAATCCCGCCGTGGGAATCGACCGCCACCGAGCGCGGCATGATGAGTTGTCCGGCGTTGGTGCCTTTGACGCCCCATTGCGAAAGCAATTTGCCGGCCGTCGAAAAATGGTTTAATCGCTGATAATGCGGTTCGACGACGATGAGGTTGCCGGACTGATCAAGACCCATGCCCTTGGCTTTGCCCAGATCGGTCTGCGGCATTTGCCATTGGAGGAGGAAATGGCCTTTGGGGGAGAATTTTTGGACCCGGCCGGTCATATCCACGACATACAGATTATCCTCCCGGTCCACCGCCACCGAGCGCGGTTTGTTGAATTGGCCCACGCCCGCACCGCGGGTGCCGATGATTTCCACGCGGCTGAATAGCTTGCTGTCCAAATTCAGATCCGCCCGGCCGCCGGGCGAACAACCCGTCAGCCCCACAAGTGCCAGGCCAAAGATGCCCGCCAAGGCTCGTCCGCGCCATAATTGGAGCCCACGATGGCCGATCCATCCGAGCACCAAGGGGAGCAAAGCCAGGACCAGGAGGGTGAGGCAGAGGGCATTCACCTGCGGATTACGACCGTAGTGCAACAAATTGAACACGCGCAGAGCCACCGTCTCGCCTCCGGGTGGCACGATCAAGACCAGCGATTCCACGTCCCACAGGCAGAGCAGAAAAATCACCTGCCAGACCAGCGCGGCCGGGGCGGCGATTTGGGGCCAGTGGACCCAGCGGAAAGTCTGCCAGCGGGAGGCGCCCTCCAGCCGGGCGAAATCGGTGAGATCGGGATCCGTCTGACGCCAGGCATGGGAGACGCCTTGCCAGGCAAAGGCCAGGTAACGAATCGTCAGCACCAGGATCACAATGCCGACACTCTGGTAGAACGCCGAGAAGAGAGGGCGATTGAACACCGCGATGATGCCAATGCCCAACAGCACCCCGGGAACCAGGAACGGCACCCAAAGCATCGTTCCGAGCGGCAGCCGCACGATGCACAGCCCGATTACCAGGCAAAAGGTGGCGGTGACCGCAGAGAAAATCACGGAATGCCAAATCGCGTCCTGACCGGCAGCGAGCGCCCCGGGAAGTTCCAGCCAGGTGCGTCGGGAAGAGACCAATTGCCAGACCGGCAAGCCCAGCGAAAGGGCGCCCAACAAAATGGTAACGCCCCCACAGCCCCAAAACCAGCCGCGGCCTAATTGGTGGCGGAACAAGCGGGCGGAAGCTGTCCCCTCAACGCGCGGCCAAGCCGTGGCGCGATGGCGCAGGAACCACAACAACAACAAAGGGGCGACGACCATTGGCCAACTGGTCCAGAGGGCGGCGGGAGTGTTGAAAGTGGTGTTGAATTGCACCCAGACTTCCGCCGGAAAGACTTTGACCTGTAAAATGGCGGGGACCGCGAAGTTATTCAATGCGAGCACGAAGGTGAGAACCGCGGCCTGGCCAAGGGCACCCCGGGCCAGGGGCAGCAACAAACCGCTCACCAAATGCCGACCGGTGACAGCCGGGTCGCTCTCCATCTGACCAGCTTCCAACCGCTGCCAGGCGCCGAGGGTGGCGAGCAGCGGAATCGGCCAAAGCAGGAGCGAGAGCACCCAGACCGTGCCGGGCAGGGAATAAATCTTCAGCGGGAGCCAACGGTGCCAGACGCCCTCCAGACCCAGATAATGCAGCCAGCAATTCGTGGCCAAAAAGGGCGGCAAACACAAAGTGGCAATGGCAACCCCCAGCCAGCGCAATCGCCAAGGGCGCTCCAAGCCCGCGAGCCACAAGGCGCCAAGGAAGCCAAAAACCACCGCCAGCAGCGTCGTCAGGCCACTGACCAGCAGGCTGTTGAGCAGAAGCGTCCAGTTCATCGCAGGAAAATCTGTCGCGCGGCGACGGTGGCGGGTTCCACATCATGCAACAACTGGCTCCAGTCCACATGGAGGCCCGGCGCATCCGGGCCCGGCGGGACCAAGGACTCCAGGGCGTGGTGATCCACCAACTGGCGGACAAGGTCCCGCGTTTGCAAATACTCATACAGGCGCTGCGCTGCGACCGGATGCGGCCCGCCGAGCACCACCGCCACGGTGTTGGGTAGCACCAGTGATTCGTCCGTCAAGGGCAGCGCGACCAAGGGCAGCCCGTCATGCTGGCCCTCGGCGATGTCATCAGAATCAGTGAAGCCAAACCAGGCCTCGCCGGACCCAACCATTTTCACCACCACGGAATTGCCATCGACCAGGAAAGGCCTGTTGGCGGCCAGGGCGCGGCACCAATTCTGCCACGCGGCGTCACCCCACTTCTGGCGCAGCGCCAGAAAATGGGTGGCGGTGGTGCCAAACAGGGGATAGGCGAGCGCCACGCGGCCCCGCCACAAGACGTTGGTGGCATCGCTAAAAGTCCGGGGCGCGCGGGCCAGGGGCAGCAGGTTGGTGTTTACAACGATGCGGCGGGAGCGATAGCCAAGCGCGGCCCAGGCATTGGTCGCGCGAAACACCCCGCGGGCGGCCAGTTCACGCGTGCGAAATTCCTCGTTATTCCAAAAAACATCGCACTGCGGATGCGAACTTTCGGCGAGCAACCGGTTGGCCAGGCCAACGGTCTTCACCGCTTCGCTGTCGAAAACCGCGCGGACCCGGATGCCCGTCTGTCGCTCGAAATCCTTGAAGATGGGCTCCGCATAAACCTCATCCTGGGAAGTGTAGATAACCACCGAGTCGGCGGGGGCGGTCCGGAACCAACCCAACCAGCGGCCGGCGGTGGGCGCCAGGAGGCTCGCGCCCAGCAGCAGGACGACCGTACGGAACAACCAGAGCCGGCCGGTGAAGACCAAGGTGGTGGAACAATTGCCGGGGCGGCGGCTGATCACACGGTCCTCCGATGGTAATACCACCACTCAAACAACAGGACCGCGAGCGCGCCGACGGCAATCCAGCGCCACAATTCAAGGTTGGCGCGGCGCAGGGAGGTGGCGGCAACGGAGCTGAACGTGCCCAGATTCAAGGATTCGCGCGGCTTAATGTTGCTCTCCGCGGCATCCAGGAGGTCCACACAGAAAGTCGTGTCATTGGTGCCGACCCGGAGCCGGTAAACCCCCTGGCGGAACGTGTCGCCGAAAATAAATTCATTCGCCTTCGCCTCCACGGCAAGCGGATGAACGGTGCCGTTCGGCAAAGTCACCTGGGCCGAGGTGGCCGGGGTGGTCAGCCCGAGCCGGAAAGGATCCCCGGCGCGAACGAGCAACTGGGCACTGCGGGCACTGGCCGGGTTGAGCCAATCGGTGGCGTTGGCGATGAAGATGGGGAAGGAAATGCGAAGGGGCCAATTGCTGTCCAGGGGATCGAAGCCGACCCAAAGAATCCGTTGTCGGCCGAGTTCGCCCGCCAGCACCAACGCGGCCTGCGGGGAGTCCACGAGGGAAACGGCCCAAGTCGGGGTCGGGACGACCAAAGTCTTGCTGACCTGCACGTTATCAAATCCCACGTAGCGCAAGACGGGGTGCGTGGAGCGCCAATCGACAATGGCGGGTGATTCAACGGTGGCCAGGCTGGCAAACCAATTCGTATTGCCGACGTGTAGCGCCAGGACATTGCCGGCAGGCCAAACGGTGGGCGTGATCCCGTCCAGAGTCACGAAATCAAATTTCGCGGCGGAGTCCGTGCAATCATTCGCCACGGTCAGTTGGACGTTCGGCGCCGCACGGAGGGCGCGTTCCAGGAAGCGGTTGCCGGCGGTGACCAGCAGCACCTTCACCGGTTGCGGCAGCAGACTGACGATCGAGGCCTGGTTGTCGGCGGCGAGATCATCCGGCAGGGTGGAACGCACCGTAAACACGCCATCATGATCCTGGCGGGCCACCAACACCTGCGCGGAAGTCTGGCCGGCCCGGATGGTCAACGGGCGCGTTTCAAGCAGTTTGCCATCCAGGCTCAATTCCAGATCCGTCTGGAGTTGGTTCGTGGAGAAGTTGGCCACGCTCACGTAGATCGCACGCTGGCCGGCGTCCTCGGGGTTGGCGCGGGCATCCAACGCGATGATCCCCAGATTGTTGGCGCCCTGGCCGATGCGATGATAGACCAACGGCAACGCCTGGTTGCCGAAATCGGTGAGGTCCGGCACCGCGCCGTCGCTGAACAAATGAATCTCGGGATTGCTGTCACGCCCGCGGTCGCGGATCAGCGATTCCGCCATTTTGAGCGCCGGCAGGAGGCGGGTGGTAGAATCGACGGCCTGGCAGGCCTGAATGGCCCGGCGCAGGGCCGACTTCTCGCTGGTCTCCGATTGTTTGACCTCGGTATTCGCGGCAACCTGCAGGACCACCATCTTGTCCTCATCCCGCAAACTGTCCACCCAGGCGAGCGCCTGGCGACGGGCCACCTCAAACCGCGACGGCAATTCATCGGTCGCCTGCATGGATGCCGAGGCATCCAGAATCAGCACCCGCAATTGACTGTGCCGCGCGCGGGCGGCGAAGTACGGGCGGGAGAGCGCGAGGACGGCCAGCAGCAACATGATGATCTGGAGTATCAACAGCCAGTTGCGACGCAGTTTCTGGAAGGGCGCGCTCGCCTGGGTCTCCGCCAGAAATTTCTGCCAAAGCAAAGTGCTGGAAACCAGGCGCGCCACCCGCTTGCGTTTGAGCAAATAGAACACGATCACCACGGGGATGGTGAGCGCGAACAGCAGGGAGGCCGGGGAGAGAAAATTCATTCCAGTTCAGCTCAGCCCCACATGGCCGCCTGGCGCAGTTGTTTTAACAGCAGTTCCTCCAGCCCGGTGCTGGAACTCACCATAAAGAAGTGGATGCCGCGGGAAGCGCTGAATTCCTTCAGGCGCTGGCAGAAGTTCTGCACCATCTGCTGGTACGCGGCGAGTCGGTATTTCCCGAAGGTCACCTCCTGGACTCCACCCGTTTCGGCGTCGATCAAACGCAGGTCTCCATAAGTGGAGGGAGCCAGTTCGTCCGGGGCAAGGATTTGAACGGCATTCACCTGAAAACCGCGCCCCACGAGGGCGGTGAGGCCGGATTCATAGCCGGCAGGATCGAGGAAATCACTGAGCACCACCGCCACCCCGGCCTGGCGCGCTTCCAGCGCCCCGCGGCGCATGGCCTCATTAAAACTCGCGGAGCCGGAAGCAGTCAACGCGGTGAGATTGCGGAAGTACTGCAGCGTGGATTTGCGACCGCGCACCCCCCGCAGGGCCCCGCGGATGGCGGCCTCGGCCTTATTCTCGGGGAAGGGGATCACGCTCACCCGGTCAAAGCCGCAGAGCGCCACATAACCCACGGCGGCCGCGACCTGGCGGGCGAAATCAAATTTGCGCGGTTCCCCGAAGGCCATGGACTCGCTGGCATCGAGAAAAATCCGCACCGGCAATTCGCGCTCCTCCTCGTAAAGTTTGAGAAACAACTTGTCGAGGCGGCCATAAAGATTCCAATCGAGATAACGAAAATCGTCGCCCGCCACATAATTGCGGTGATCGGCAAATTCGACCGATTGACCCCGGGCGCGGCTGCGACGTTCCCCGCGCGCCGTGCTCTTGGCGCGGCGGGAGGCGAGCAATTGGAATTGCTCGAGGCGGCGGAGCAGTTCGGGCGTAAGGAGGGGGGCGGACATGGGGTAGCAAACCGGGTGCGTCGCCTTACGCGCGGGCGTAGGTCGCGTCCTTCGGCACTTCCTGCAGAATGCCGGCGATGACCTGGTCCGTGGTGATGCCCTCGGCTTCGGCTTCAAAGTTCAGAATCAACCGGTGGCGGAGGGTGGCGGTCGCGATGGCCTGGATGTCATCGAAACTCACATTGAAACGGCCCTGCGTCAGCGCGCGCACCTTGCCGCCAAGCAGCAGGCATTGGGCACCACGGGGACTGCTGCCGAAACGCAGGTACTGATTCGTGACCGGCAGGGCGGTTTCGGTTTTAGGATGGGTGGCGAGCACCAGTCGCACGGCATAATCTTTGACGTGGGAGGCCACCGGCACCTGGCGCACGAGTTTTTGCAATTCGAGCAGCGTTTCGCGGTCCACCACTTTATTGATCGTGACTTTGCGTCCCTCGGTGGTGCGGGTGAGCACCTCGTTGAGATCGGCGGCGTTCGGATAACCCACCACCAGTTTGAAGAAGAAGCGATCCAACTGAGCTTCCGGAAGGGGATAGGTGCCTTCCTGATCAATGGGGTTTTGCGTGGCGAGGACGAAAAAAGGTTCGATCAGTTTTCGGATCTCGCCGCCCGCGGTGACACTCTTCTCCTGCATGGCCTCGAGCATGGCCGACTGGGTCTTGGGGGTGGCCCGGTTAATTTCGTCCGCGAGGATCAAATGGGCGAAAATGGGTCCGCGCTGGAATTCAAAGGCGCGACGGCCGGATTCATTTTCCATGACCATGTTGGTGCCCAGAATATCCGCGGGCATGAGGTCAGGGGTGAACTGAATGCGGTTGAAGGACAGATCCAGCACCTCGCTGAGGGTGCGGACCAGCAGCGTCTTGCCGAGGCCGGGCACGCCTTCCAGCAGGACATGACCACCGGCCAGAACCGCGATCAAGGTGCCTTCGACGATCGGTTCATGGCCGACAATGACCTTGGCGATTTCCGCGCGCAACGCGGAGTAAATTTCGCGGAAGCTCTGAATTTGTTCTTCGGTGTTCATAAGGAAAAAGACGGGCTCACGGGTTCGAAAGCGGCGGCGCTTCCGCCGGGCGCTGGGGCACAAAAATCCACAGCAGGAAATAGGCACCCAGACCGGTGCCGTAAAGGAAGAGGGCAAGCGTGAAGCCCAACCGCCAAACCCAGGCGGGGACCGGGGTGGCGGCGCCCAAACCGCCGCAGACGCCGCCAATCCAGGCATCGGCGGGGGTGCGGTGAAATTGGCGCAGGAAAGCAAAGAAACCCGACGGACCGTTGGCCACGAACGCCGTGGAAAGACAGGCGGTGCCCAGCACCGCAACCAGGAGGCCGAGCGTCCACCAGCCATCGTGTTGCCCGCCGCCTTCCAGGAGATTAAGCCGGAAGCTAAAGCCACCATTCCGCCATTCGATATAGGATCCGGAGCAAAGCAGGGTGAGCACCATGGCCAGCACCAGACCGGCGAGGAATCCCCCGAGAATTTGGAGCGGTTTCATCAACTTTCCCGGGCGTGGATCATTTCTTCAGATCATCGAAATAATCGCGCACCGCGCCCTGATAAGCCCGGGGAACCTTTTCCTGACTGAGAGCGCTCTGGGCATCGGCCTGGGCGGCGGTGGCGGTTTCTTCATAAGCCACCTTGCTCTGGCCCTTGATACTCACGCCCTTCAAAGTAATGCTGGGCATCTGGCCGCCCGGGGAAAACTGGCCTTTGACCTTGTCCGGGCGCAGCGCCGGATTTAGCTCCGCATCCCCGCGATCCGCGACCCCGCGGGCCGCCTGGTCACCACGAACGATCCCGGAATTGTCCCAACCGGTTTCCTGATGGCCGTCGTAGCCCCAGCCGGCATTTTCGTCCGCCCAAGTGCCGACGCCGCGACCGGGTTTGTTGCCGCCGGGTTTGCTGCCGGGATTCTGGCACTGGCCCCAACTCATGCCCGTGCCGATGCATTGGGAGGCCTGATTCAAGGAGTTCAGCTCGGCCAGCATTGCCTGGGCATCGCCCAGCTTTTGCCCCAGTTCGTCCAATTCCTTCTTTGCGGCGGCGAGGGAGGCGGCAGCTTCGCCCTGTTTCCCGGCTTGCATCTTACCCGTGGCATCCTTGAGGTGTTCCGCGACCTTGCCGTAGGGGCTGGCGGGATCCACCGAGCGGGAAACTTCATCCATGATCTTCTTCAGTTCCTCGCCACTGGGATTGGATTTCAGTTTCTCGATCATTTTGGCGAGGGAACCCTGGGCAGCTTCCGACTGGCCTTTGCGGAGTTGTTCGGGCAGGTCTTTGCCGGCTTTCTCCAGTTGCATCTGCAACTGCTGCAAACTCTTGGACATATCTTTAAGCTTTTCCAAATCGTTCTCCGCGATCTGCATGTCCTTGATGAAAAGGTCGGTCTTATTGGCCGCCAGGGCTTCCATGGCGGCGTCCAGATTGGGCATTTGCATGCCCATTTCCGCGGCCTGCTTGGAGAGGGCGGACATGGATTTGGAGAGGTTTTCCTTTTCCGCCTGACTGAGGCCGCCATTTTTGTCCACCGCGGCCTTGGCGGCTTCCTGGATTTTGTCCAACGCCTTCTGCATTTGGTCCATTTGGTCCGGCGTGCCGGTGGGCGTACCGCTTTGCTTGGCGGCTTCCTCAATCTGTTTCTGCAACCGGGCCACTTCAGGCGAAGTTTGACTGGCGGCGGAGCGGGCGGCTTGTTCCATCCGCTTCAATGCGGGATCCCGACCCATTTCCTTAAGCTGATCCTTGAGCTTCTCGGTGACATTCGCGATGTCTTTCAACGCCTCGCTGCGGGTCAGCTTTTGTTTGGTCAATTGATCACCCAGTTCAGCCACGGCTTCCATGGATTTCTGTGTGGTCTCCAGGGCGGGTGGCCGGGTCACGAGCGAGCGTTTGGTCAGGTCCGCGAGTTGGCGACCGGCCTCCTTGATGTTCTTATCGTCCTGCTGTTTTTTAACGAACGACTTGGAGCGGTATTCCGGGACAAAACCAAGCCCGGCCCCCAAGGCGAGAACGAGCAAAGCCCAGCGACCGGCGGCCGGCAGATTAAATTGCACCAACCGGCGGGGATCCAGTTGTTTGGCATAACTGACGGCATCGGCCACGATCAAATCGCGCCAGGCTCCGGCGCCCTCCACCCGGCCGAACTCCAGGGCGGTGCTCAAACGTTCCTGCAGGTGCTGGCGGCCATCCACCCAGCGGGCGGCCTCACGCAAGGGAGTCTTGCGCCAGCCACCGATGAGGAAACCGGCAATCACCGCCGCCAAGGCCGCCACCGCGCCGACCCCCAAGGTCCAGTAAGGGACCGGAAGGAGCTTATAGGTGGCCTGCGCCACGAGCCAAAGCACCGCCCCGATCAACAAGCCCTGCCAAAGGCCACGCAAGGCCCGTTCCCAACGCCGCCGTCGCACGGCCCTTTCGAGGGCACTTTCGATCAGTTGGAGATCGCTCATTGGTTTTGGGCAAAATGCACCATTTATAACGGGTTGGCCAGTTCAAAGTACGGCCCCACCGCCGCGGCCAGGGCAAACCCGTCGTTTCAATTCGACACCGGGAACGGAAAATCGTTCCAGAAAATTTTTTTGGGGGTGGTTCCGCTATTGCCGCTCGTACTCGCCTTTGTTGACGCGTTTGAGCACCGTAAACCCCGCTTTTTTGGCGTCGGAGATGGACAGGGTTTTCGGAGAATTAAAAGTGGACCAAACTTTGCGGACGGGTTTCTTGCAGGCGGGGCACTGGGTCAACTCCTTCGCATCCAGGGGACGGCGCAAGGTAAAGTGCCCGCCGCAGACCTTGCAGTCACCTTCGCAGAGTTCATATTCGTAGAGAGGCATCGTAAGTAGTATAGTCGCTTCCGGCGGATCACACACCCGAAAAAACGTCAGAATTGGGCGACAGGCTTATTTCCGGCGCCACCAAAGCATCAATTCCAGTCCCGTGCGATTGGGATACGAGCGGGGCACCCATTCCTCGAGCAGGTCAAAATGCGGAGAAAACCGGTCCCAGAGTTCCTGGCGGGTGGTGCCAAATGGGGGGCCATCGGTATCGGGAATGAGGTAATTCACCGCCAGGTAATTGCCGCCCGGCGGCAACCGCCGCAGCACGGCGGCCACATACCGTTCGCGGTCGACCGGATTAATGGCGCAAAAGAGGGTGTGTTCAAAGAGCCAGTCAAATGTCCCGTGCTCCGGTTCGGTCTCAGCCAGAAAATCAGCCTGCCGAAATGTTGCCGTCAGACCGGCGGCCTGGGTACGCTCGGTCGCCAGGCGCACCCCACTCGGGGCCAGGTCAAGACCGGTCACGGCAAAGCCGGCCGCGGCCCAAGCCCGGACATCGTGCCCGGTCCCGCAGCCCGGCACGCAAACTTTGCCCCGGGGCAACCCGGCGCGGGTGGTCAGAAAGTCAACCAAGCCCGGGGAAGCTTCGCCTTTCTCCCAGGGCATGTCGCCGGTTTGGTAACGTTCTTCCCAATCAGTATGACTCATGGCAATTAATGGTGCGGGGGCTCGCGATAGGGTTGGTGACTTTGGTAAAGGGCCAGCCGTTTGGCCATCTCCGTGGTTTCTTTGGCGTCCGCCTGGGCCAATTGCAAGGCATCCGCCTGATATTTGATGGCCTGGTCAAAATCCCCGGTTTCCGCGTACGCAGCCGCGAGGGTGTCGATCAAGCCACCCAGCTTCCACTTGCTCAATTCACAGCCTTTGGTGGCCAGGGTGACGGCTTCCGTGCCATTGCGAATTTTTGCCACCGGACTGGTCGCCAGGACCCACGCGAGACTGTTGTAACCCGCGAACTTCCGGGGGGCGAGCCGGACGGCTTCCCGGAAATCGGTCACGGCAGTTTCCCATTTTCCCTGCTCGATGAAGACCATGCCCCGCGCCACGCGTACTTCCGCATCGGCAGGATCCAACCGCAAGGCCTCATCATAATCCCGGAGGGCTTCCTCCCACTCCTGGCGATGGCCGTGCACGCCGCCCCGGGCGGCATAGACCTTGGCATCCTTGGCATCCAAACGGAGCGCGGTGTCGTAATCGGCGAGGGCATGCTCCCAGTCGGCCTTCTGTTCGTAGGCGTAGCCCCGGCCGGCGGACAGCCCGGCATCTTCCCCGCCTTTGCGCCGGATGGCGGTGTCGTAATCGGCGATGGATTCATCAATATCCCCTTTCAAGACCCGCGCAAACGCCCGACGCTCATAAACCGAAGGGTCATCGGCGTCCGTCTCCAATTCGATGGCTTTGTCGTAATCCGAGATCGCTGCTTCCAGCTTGCCCTGCAGGGTGTAGGTGTAGCCCCGCCATTCGTAGGCTTCCGCGGAAGTGGCATCGATGCCCACCGCGGCAGTGAAATCGCCCAGGGCGTGCTCGTAATCATTCTTCTCCAGATACGCCTTGCCGCGGCCGATGAAGGCATCGGTCGATTGGGGCTCGATCACCAAAGCCTCGGTGAATTCGCGGATGGCGGCATCCCAGTCGTCCTTTTCGACGATTTCCTCGGCGGCGGTCAGGTGCTGGTTCAGCTTTTGCGGCGTGATCCAGGTCGTGGTCACAAAATCCCGGGCGGAACCCAGCGTCCAAACCAGCAACGCCACTTCCGCCGCGGTCGCCAGCAGGAGCAACGGGACCAGGAGGATAAGGGTGCGCTTTTTCATGTCCAAGGAAGGCCCGGGGGGCCAACCGATTTAACTTTGGTTGAGTGCCCGCCATGGAGGCAAGCAAATCCGACGGTGGCCGGCACAAGCCGGAGGGATTTACCGGGGATGGAAGGACCTATACAGGGGCACGAGCCTATGTTATGGTCGCTAGACTATGGCATTGGACGACATTCTTTTGGAAGCGGAAGAGAAGATGGTGAAGACTGAGGAAGTGGTGCAGCACGAGTTCGCGGGGGTGCGCACCGGCAAAGCCTCGCCATCGCTGGTGGAAAACATTCTCGTGGATACCTACGGCTCCCAGATGCGGATCCGCGAACTGGCCGGCATCACCACGCCCGAACCCCGGATGCTGCTGATCCAGCCCTGGGACGCCAGCACCGTGCATGCGATTGAAAAGGCGATCCAGAAGAGCAACCTTGGGCTCAACCCGATGGTGGACAAGAAAAACATCCGGATCGTGCTGCCTGAGCTGAGTCAGGAACGGCGTTTGGAGTTCATCAAAATCGTCAAGAAGATGGCCGAGGACGGCAAGGTGGCAATCCGGCACGTCCGCCGCGACGCCATGGAACTGCTGAAGAAGGATGGCAAAGCCGGCGGCGTGACCGAGGACCAGGTGGAAGGCGCGGAAAAGGAAGTGCAGAAGCTGACCGATCAATTCATCGCCAAGATCGAAGTCCATCTCGCCCACAAGGAAAAAGAAATCCTGACGGTTTGAGCGATTTTCGGGCGGGTGCGAACCCGCCCAGTCCCATCATTTAGGGGGCGCTGGCCGGTCCTCCTTTTTCGTGGTTGGGAGCGAGCTGTTCGTCTCCCAATCCTCGGTGGCCCGTGGGATTTTAATTTTCTTCACGCGCGGAACGCTCACGGTTGCAAGTAACAGCACCAGCGCCATTACCGCATGGCCGGTGACCCCGGCGAAGATGGCCCCCCCCAGCAACCCAGCCCAAAGAGCGGCCTGCAATCCGGGAGCGCGGACTTCGGGGTCGGTGCGCCGGCGTCGGGAATCCCGGAAAACCCAGACCGAATGCAGGAGGCCCCAAACGCCCAACACGCCGGGAACGATCAACATGACGTAAACATAGCCGGGGAGTGCTCCGCCTGTTTTGAGAAGAACGCCTTTTTCGGGAACGATGCTCAGTTGCCAGAGAATCGCCGCCTCACCCAGGAGTGGGGCATCCGTCTGGTTGGAGAGCAGGCGGGGAATGGCCAGCGCCCCGCCGGGAAGTTCGCCCACCGTAACGAGCAACTCCGCCGCCAGGGGATAGGCCCGGTCCAGCCGGCCATTTTTCCGGCTCGCCCCCATGCCGAAGGCGGAAGCGGAAACCCCAAAACCCGCCACCACCGGACCGGCATCCACATCCGCGGTCCATTCTGGATGCGGTGAGTTCGGGGCAAATTCCCGGTAACCGGCTATGGCATAGCGATCCTGCCAAAAGGTTTGATCGTAAATCGCAAACCACTCACGCGCCGCGGTGGGCCACAGTTCCGGGGCCAGCAGGCCGAAGTAGGAATTGGCGCAGCCGCGGGCATCCGAAAGGGGCACCCCGCGCCGGGAATCGGCCGAGTAGGGAGGCAACTGACGCCGGGTGGTGCGGGCTCCGGTGAAACCGCGCAAAGCGCGATTAATGAGGCGCGAATGGTCCGTGCCCAGCACGATGTCCGCCCGCTTGATACAGGCCCAGGCGGCCGCCACATCACCGGGATAGCATTGGCCGGGATAATCGTCCAACAGGCCGGTGGCCGAGGCATCCAGTTCACTGGCGAGGGATTCGACCTGGTCGCGCAGGAGATCGAAATGGGCGTGGTCCCGCAGCAGATGCTCGCGGGCGGCGAGCGAACCGATCAGAAGCATGCGGTAAAAGAGGTTCTCCCGGTGGAGGTAGTCCTCACCCCAATGCCGGCGGACCCAGCCCGCCTGCCGGGGATCCACCACCAGTTCGGAGGCCGCCACGATGGCATCGTGCGCAAAAATCCGGGGTTCGATCCGGGACGTGTGATCGCCCGCGTCCCACGCTGCCTGCAGATTCTCCACCCCCCAGAGGTAGAACAGCGAACCAAAGAGCGGCCACTCGGTGCCCGAAATATCGTTGGTGGATAAGACTTCGGCCCGCCCGGAAGCCGCCCGCGCGGTGGCCCAGGCGGCGAAACGCGGGGTAAGGTTGCGATAGAGTCGCCAGGCGGACTGCGGTATACCCGGTTGGCGAAGGGCGGGATCGGTGAGGTCCAGCGCGGCCCGAAGGCAGGGGTAAAGCAAAAGGATCGACGCGAGGAACCCGATGATCACGGCATTGATCTGGAGCAGGCGGCGAATCATGCAAGATCAAGATTAGTCGAAATTAGGGAGCGGGGGAAGCGCGCGGAGCCCGGTATTTCAACCACGTATTCCGGTTCGTACCCCAGATGGGCTCGCCGGTCCATTTTCCCAGTCGCTGGCTGAGTTCCCCATCGCCTTGCGACCAAACATTCGGAATTTCGTGAACGGCATCCGCGGCCAGATAATCCGCTTCGGCGATGAACCGCGGCACCGCGCCCGGGTCATCACAAGAGCTCCACTGACCGCTTTTTCGTTCGGAGACAAAGGTTACATTGCCACGGGAATCCATACCCGCCGCCCCAAAATAACAAGCCCCGCCCCAGCGGAACCGGTCGTTCACCACATTGAACACCAGCCAATCGCCTTCATGCACCGCCAGAGTCAATTGTTCCGTGGTGGCGCCGTGAGTTTCGCCCACGAGATTACGTTTCTCATCGGGAAGCCGGCGGCCGTTCTGATAAACCTCCACCACGAAATCATCCGCGACCGTCAGCATTTGGCTGGCAATCAGCTTGCCGGGCGGCATTTCGGGGGTTGGTCCGGAACTGGCTTTGGACGCGGGATGAGATGCGGAGGCGGTAGTTCCGGCCGGCGATCGCCAAGCCCGCCAGGCCACTCCGGCAACCAGGGCCAGCAGCAACACCACGGCAATGGTGAGGCCCACGACGGAACGGTTGAAGTAGCCACCCCTGGTTCTCCCGGCTGGATCGGGGGGCGGGTTGGGCGAAGAATCCGGCGCTGGTTCCGGGGCAGGGGTCGTGCCTTCGGCGAAAAGGCCGGCCAACAAGACTTCGTAAGCGCCGTTGATTTCCTTGAGCTTTTCCTGGGCGGCCTGTTGGAGGCGTTCATCATGGCCGAACCGGTCGGGGTGCCAGACCTTGACCAGATCGCGATAGGCTCGTTTGACCTGCTCCGCCGAGACGGGGGGAGTCAAACCCAGCACTTGATAAGCTCGCGTAAGATCATCCATAACTCTCCACCGAGTCTTGCTCCCGCAATCGATCGGTTCAAACCATTTCGGATTGGCCGATCCGGCGAGGCCGGAAGGGATCAATCGGCGGAATCACGAGCGGGCCGGGAAAGGCAACCGGCCATTCCGAGCACGCAGGCGGTGAGGATCAAAGCGGCCACGACCACCAGCCGGGTCCGGGATATCCGGCCGCTCCCGGGCCAGACGAGCAGGATGGCCAATTGCACCAGAATGAAATCGGCCGCGAAATAATACCAACGGGGAAGCACCGGCTGGTTGGAGGTGCGGGGCAGGACCATGGCGGGCGGTTGCCCTTGCAGCAGCGTGCGAACGCCGGCACCCGGGGCAGGAGCGGGAGCCAGCATGGCCGGGCCGGCGGCTCCGGCCGCTGGCCGGTCCAACAAATTGCCGAGACTTTTACCTAAAGCAGGTTTCAAGGCACCAGCTTTTCGCAACCCGCGGCGGCCGACAACTCCATTTTTTGCCTAAAAGAGACGCGCACCGCTATTTCACAGTCACGCCGATGTAGCTCTTTTCCAGCAGAGTGCCGTCGTCGAATGCCAATTGCTGCACGGCAATATTATAATCGGCCAGCGCCCGGATTTCAGCGGAGCGGGCGGTGGTGAGATTCGATTGGAGTTGGAGCACGACAAAGCTGGTGCTCTTGCCATTTTCGAGCTTCTTTTGCTCGGCTTCCAGGGCGGCTTTGGCGTATTCGCTCGCCTCGCGGGTGGCCTGCACCCGTTGGTAATCGCTCCGGATGGTTTTGACGTCGTTGTCGATGGCAATCACGACGTTTTGTTCCAACTTCTTCAATTGGGAGATCAATTGCTTCGCGGTGACCTTGGCTGATTTAAGGTTGTTGCGCGCGGCCACATTGCCCAACGGGATGGAGACAAACACGCCGGCGGAATAGTAAGGGGCGTTGCCACTGGCAATATCCCCGATATTACTGTCAAAAGTGGCATCGGAGGCATTCCGACCATAACTGCCCGTCAGGTCCAATTCAGGAAAAACCTGGTTCTTGGTAAACCGGATCGTGATGTTCTGGCGTTCCACATTCACCTTGGCTTGAAGGTAATCGGGGCGCTTGGCGACACCGGAGCGCAAACTTTGTTGCAAATCCAATTCGGGGGCGATGGCAACCAGCGGTTCGGCCGGGAGCGGGGTAATGGCGGACCATTCGTCGAATTTGTCGGTGATCAGCCCCTTCAGGACATTTTCCTGCGCTTCGAGCGCCTGTTCCGCGGCGAGGACGTCCGCCTTGCTGGAGGCGGCCTGGGATTGGGCCTGCTTTTCATCGAGCGGGGCCAGGGCGCCGACTTCGACTTTCTTACGATTTTCCGCCAGCAACTGTTCCGCCAATTTCAGCGCGGTGGCCTTGACCTGCACATTATCGCGGGCATACACCAGGTTAAAATAGGCGGACTTGACACTGTTCACCGTGGTCATGATCTGCAAACGCAGTCCCAGTTCATCGCTCTTGAGTTGGGCCTTGTTCAGCAGGATCTGGTAACGGGTGTTGTCGATCCACATGTTCTTCAACAGCGGCTGGCGCAGCGTGATGCCGGGACTGCTGTTATAATGGGTGCCCAGGGGGACGCTATTCCCCGTGCGGTCACTCAACGGGCCGGTAATGTCATAAGTCAGACCCGAAGGCAGGGAGCCGGTGATTTCCGGGGTATAACTGCTGGCGGACTGGACGTTGGCCGGATATGGGGTGGTGGTGCCCGGGATGATGCCGGCCGGCGCGGCGTTGTAACTGGCATTCGCCGTAAATCGGAAAGTCGGATCGTAAGCGCCGTAGGAAACGTTGATGGTGAGGCGATCAATGGCGGGATTGAACTTCTGAATCTGGATGTCCAGATTATGTTCCAAGGCCAATTTCACGCACTCCTCCAAGGATAACACCCGGGTATTGGCCGGCACCGCCGCCGCAACCGGTGCGGCCGATTGGACGGAATTGGTTTGCGCGCCCGCCACCAGCGCCACGAAGGCGCAACCCGTCGATATGATCTTGGTCAGTTGCATGGAATTGGAAGTGTGCCCGATTCTGATTTAGTCGTCAAATCCGACATTGCCGCCCGTTTGAGACGATCCGCGATGGCCTGCCATTCATCCGTCCCGGGAATTGCCTCGATGATGATCAATTCCGCCCCGGCCGCGTCGCATTGGTGCAATTCACCATACAGGGCCCGGGCGAACGCCTCCGCATCATGCGGAATCACGCTCACCGAACCGAAGCCCGCACCCAGCGGAATCACGGTGTGCGCCAGCACATGGACCGCGGTGGGCGACACCCCCAGGGTGACGAGTTGGGCCTGCAGGTCCGCTTCGTCCCGCCAGGCGCGAATTTCCAGCCGCGCGCGCGGGGAGTAATGCCGGGGTAATTGGCCGGGGCTGCGCAGGGCGCCAGCCGGTGCCCCGGTGTCACCGGAGGAATCCGCGGCAAACGCGGCCGGGATCACGCTCCGGATGGCGGCTTCACTGATCATGCCGGGTCGCAGGACGCGCGCCGGCTGGCGGGTCAAATCCACGACCGTCGACTCAATACCCACCTGGGATTGGCCCCCGTCCACCACCAGGCGCACGCGCCCGCCCAGACTTTTGAACACATGGGTGGCGTTCGTGGGGGAAACCCGGTTGGCGGGATTGGCGCTGGGGGCAGCCAGCGGAAACCCGCATTCCCGAATCACCGCCTGGATGATGGGATGGCTGGGCCAACGGATGCCCACGGTGGGGCCCCCGGCCGTGACGGCATCCGGGATGGCGGCTGAACGAGGCAGTACCAGGGTGAGCGGCCCCGGCCAGAAAGCCCGGGCCAACGCGGTCGCCGTGTCCGGCCAACTCGCGGCGCATTGGCGGGCCATGTCCAGATCGGCGACATGCACGATTACGGGGTTGTGGGCCGGGCGGTCCTTGGCCGCGAAGATGCGGGCGACCGCCGCGGCATCCAAAGCATTGGCGGCCAGGCCATAAACGGTTTCGGTGGGCAAGGCGACCAATTCGCCCGCCCGCAAGGCCGCCGCCGCGCGACGCACTGCGGCTTGAAAAAGGGCCGCGTTGTGCGTCGGCAAAATCTCCGTGGCGCAGTTCAATTCCAGATTCTCCCGCTCAAAACCATGATTGTGGACCAGCGTGCCCCAGGCGGAACGGCGAGGCAATCCCGCGGTTGCGGAAGACTTGGCGGCCGGGTCATGCCGGAAGGGCGCAAATGGCCGGAAACGCGCAGGCGCCCCCAGTTGGACCAGCCGGCGGAATCCCCCGCCCCGGGGCAACTTCACGGATTCTTCCCCCCGGCCTTGTCCGGCGGCAAATTATACCGCCGCTGGATGTCTTCCAAATACTTGTTTTCCATCGTGGCTAAGGACTGGCGCTGGGCGGGCGTCAGCAGGGGTTCCAATTGGTGATAAAACTCCGCCCGGGCCCGGGAATACTGGGCGATGTGATCGACCCGCATTTGCTGCATGCGCGCGCCCGCCTGCTGCAAAAGGGGTTCCACCTGCAGCTGCTGCTCGGCGGTCAGGGGCACGGCGGCCTTCAGCCGGTCCCGGAGCAAGGCCGTGATATCCGGCGCCGGCCGGAGGGCCGCAAAATGGCGCTCCGCGAGTTGCCAGGTGATGAGCGCACCCGTGGCCGCCCCCGCCAGGAACAGGACCACCATATAGGCCAGCAGCCGGCTACGGTTCAAGTTGCTCATGGTTGGTTCAGCGCGATCTGGACGGCGGCGTCCTCGAAAAAGACCTCCGTCGCCGGGCGCTGCCAGGCCGAGCCCAGATTCCAGGCGGCACTGAGCAAAACCAACGCGACCGCCCCGGCCAGAGCCCGGCGGAGCCAGGGCAACAGCAAGGCGGAGTCGTCGGTATCCCGCGCGCTCCGCCACGCCGCCAGACAACGGGATTCGAGGCCGGGGGCGGGCTCGCCCACGCCGACCCGGGGAGCCCGCGCCGCGGCTTGCAACAATCGATCCAGGGGATCACCGCTGTTTTTCATAAACTTTGTTCTTTCATCAGGTCCCGCAAGTGCTGGCGCAGTTTGTTGCGCGCCCGGAAAGCCCGCACCTTGATGACCGCCACATTCCAACCGGTGATTTGGCGGACTTCGGCGAGCGAGCGACCTTCGAGATTCATCAATTGGATCACCAAGCGGTCGTCCGGCGGCAGGCGCGCGAGGAGCTTCTCCACCAGTTCCCGCGAGGCGGAGCTCAGGTCCGGCCGCATTTCTTCGGTGGTGGCCGCCAACTGCTCGAGGACCAGAACCTCTTCCTCGCTCAAATCGGCATGCCGCACTTCGGGCCGGATCTTTTCCGCCTGCAATGCCTTAATGCAACTATTCACCGCGATCCGCGCCACCCAGTGCTCCAAAGGCACTTTACCGGCATACTGATCCAGATGGGCGAAGATTTTCATAAAAACAGTCTGCGTCAGGTCTTCAACACTCGTTCGCCGCGGCAGGTGCGACCGCACCAGTTTGGCGACCAACGGATGCAAATGCTGGAACAACTCGCGCGCGGCATCCTGATCATGTTGCCGCACGCGCTCCAGGCACGCCGGCATGTCAAACCCGGATTCAGCCATGGCGCTGGATGTTCCATCTCTGAACGCATCTCATCAATACCCATAACGACCCGGCACACCGGGCAAAAGTTACGAAAATCTTCCCACAGCGGTGAAATACCACTTGGCCGCGAGCGGCGGGGATCTCTAACCTCTGCCCCGATGACCAAACAAAAACTGGTGCGTGCGGCCGGATTGGCCGACGGCCAGACGGTGAAATTTCAATTTCCCGGAAACCCCCGGCCGCGGGAGGGATTCGTGGCGCGGTTTCGCGGCCAGTTGGTGGCCTATGAAAACCGTTGCCGGCATCTGCCGGTCAGGCTGGATGCGGAGGGGGACGGTTTCTTCAGCCCGAACAAAGACTATTTGGTGTGCCATACTCACCAGGCCACCTACGATCCGCTGACGGGCTTATGCATGCGCGGCCCCTGCGAAGGCGAGTCGCTGGTCCGGCTGGCTATCGAGGTGATCGATGGCGAGGTGTGGCTGATCCTGGATTAGGACCGGTGCCGGCCAGGACCGGAAAGTGGCGCCGCCAAGGCTTGCTTCCGGTCGGAAACCGACCTTATTCTCCGGCTCGAACCAGAACGGCTCAAAGTTGACATGTCGCAATCACCCGCAGAATTGAAGGCTGAGATCATCCGGCTCACCCGCGAATACGCCGCCCGGACACACCAGAACAACCGGCCCGGCTATGAAACAGCGTCGAGCGACCGTCCCGCCTTTGTGCCGGGCCAGACGGTGGTGCCCTACGCGGGCCGGGTATTTGATGAGGACGAAGTGGCTGCCGCCGTCGGTTCCACCCTGGATTTCTGGCTGACACTCGGGCCGGAGGGCGACGCTTTTGAAAATGAACTGGGCGCGTTCCTGAAGGTGAAGAAGGCGCTGCTGATCAACTCGGGTTCCTCCGCCAACCTACTGGCAATTTCCGCGCTGACCAGCGCCAAGCTCGGGGACCGGCAAATCCGGCCGGGTGATGAGGTCATCACCGTCGCCGCCGGTTTCCCCACCACCGTCGCGCCGATCCTCCAAAATGGACTGGTTCCGGTATTCCTGGACAACGATCCGCTGACCCTGAACGGGCGGGTGGATCAATTGGAAGCGGCGCTGGTGCCGGGGAAAACCAAGGCAGTGATGATGGCCCACA
This sequence comes from uncultured Pedosphaera sp., assembly GCA_903918755.1. Lineage (GTDB taxonomy): Bacteria > Verrucomicrobiota > Verrucomicrobiia > Limisphaerales > Pedosphaeraceae > CAIXFN01. Next base: position 58,482 of record CAIXFN010000024.1, on the reverse strand, counting down.
CGTTGGGTAATCCGTTTGATCTGGCCACGGTGACCGATTTTTGCCGCCGCCACGGTTTGTGGCTGATCGAGGACAACTGCGACGCGTTGGGCTGCCGTTATGACGGCCAGTTGACCGGGACCTTTGGCGACCTCTCCACGCAATCGTTTTATCCCCCGCATCACCTGACCATGGGCGAGGGCGGCGCGGTGAATATTGTTCGGGAAATGCGCCTAAAGGTGCTGGTGGAGAGCTTCCGCGACTGGGGCCGCGACTGCTGGTGCGCGAGTGGGAAAGACAACACGTGCAACAAACGATTCGGCTGGCAACTGGGCGAACTCCCGGAAGGCTACGACCACAAGTACATCTATTCTCATCTGGGTTATAATTTGAAGCCGTTGGATCCCCAGGCGGCCATCGGCCGGCAGCAATTACGCAAACTCCCCGCCTTCATCCAGGCGCGCATGGACAACTGGCAGACCTTGCGCACCGGACTGGCCGATCTGGAGGAATTCTTCACGTTTCAACTGCCCACCCATGCCACCGCCTGGACCCCGGAAGGGTTCGTCTGGGACGCCTCCGGCCATCGGACAGAGTGTTCCTGGTTCGGTTTCATGATGCTCGTGAAGGCGGGCGCACCATTCAGCCGGCGGGATTTCGTGCGGGCTCTGGACGCGGCGAAAATCGGCAACCGGATGCTCTTTGGCGGCAACCTGGTGCGGCAACCGGCGTTTGTCAGCTTGAAACAACAGCGGCCGGACGCCTTTCGCATCATCGGCGACTTGCCCGGCGCGGATCAGATCATGAAGGAGTCGGTGTTCGTGGGCACCTACCCTGGCCTGACTCCCGCGATGCTGAGCTACCTGATCGAAACCATCCGCGGGTTTGTCAAAAAGCACTAAACTCTCCGGGCTTACTCCCCCATGGCGATTCCCTTTACCCTCGTGCCCACGCCCCTGGCGGGAGCGTTCGTCATCCAACCGCCGGTCTTTCACGACGTCCGCGGGAGCTTCGTCAAAACGTATCATGCCGACTTGTTCCGCGAAGCCGGCCTGCCATTCGTTCCGCGCGAAGAGTTTTTTTCCGTTTCGAACCGGGGGGTGGTGCGCGGCATGCACTTCCAAACCCCGCCCATGGCGGTGGACAAACTGGTTTATTGCCCAGTCGGCGCCGTGCTGGACGTGATCGTGGACCTGCGGCGGGCCGCGCCCACCTTCGGCCAGACCTTCAGTCGCGAACTAAGCGCCGCCAACCGCGAAATGCTCTTCGTCCCAATCGGTTTCGCCCACGGTTTCCTGGCTCTCGCCGACAATACCATGATGGTTTACCAATGCAGCGAAGCGCATTCCGCAGCCCACGACGCGGGAATCCTCTGGAGCAGCGTGGGCTTTGACTGGCCGGTGGAGCATCCGGTCCTGTCCGCACGCGACCAGGCGTTTCCCGGCTTGCGCGAGTATGATTCGCCGTTTTGAGGGCGGGCAGGACGATGGTCCGAATTGGTGTTACCCAGGCAAGCCCCGGTTCTACAAATCGACCTTATTTGACGGGGGAGTTCGGCAGGGCGGCACCCATGGCGGTGTGGGCCATCACCCGCTTGAACCGACCGATGTGGTAATTGTGGCAAAGCAGGCAATCGTCCCGGACCATGGTTGGCCGGTGGCAATTGGCACAGACGGCTTTGTCAATCGTCCGAAAGTTGCTGATGAATTGAGCGGGATCATGCTGACCGGTCGCAAACGCGGAGGCATAGGAATCCTTGCCCTGGGCCGGGGCCTCGGTCATGGAATGACAGGTCAGGCAACCCTCGCGCGGATCCAGCAAGCTCATGTGCGCGGAATGGGAAAAACGATTGAATCCATGGACCGCGGGATCCGGCCGGAAAGCCAGCCAGTTAACCTGGCTGACCGTCGATTCATCAATGCTGTGGCACTTGGCGCAGTACCCCACCGCCTTGGGCACGGTAAGTTCCTTGAACAACGCCAGGGAGCGGGCGGGATCGGTGGTGCGGCCGGCATCCACGGTCAGGTTCATCCAGGAGCTTAGAAAACGGTCGTGATGGCCGCGCGGATGATAGAAGATTGCAAACGATCCCTCCGGGCTGTACCAGCCGCCCTGACTGACCCAATTGTCCGGCGATACCGGCTTCACGGGGCCGGGTTTGGCCAGTTCGGGAGAAGGCACTAATTGGGTGGCGGCGGATTTATGGTTATTGCGGTAATCCAACACTTCCTTTGACAAGTTCGGGAAGGCACCGCGGAAAGTATCACGCACCACATCCACCCCCAGAAACGCGACAACCCCTTCCTTTTCCTGGTCCGCCAGCGTGCGTCCGGCAATAATGTTGATGCGCCGGATCAATTCCTCCTGCCCGCGCAAGCCAAGGTCAAAGATGAGTGCCTTGATTCCCCAAGCGAGTTGCTGGGCCGCCTTTAGCTTGGCGGGGTCGGTTTTCGGGAGGTTGGCGAGATCCGCACCTTGCAGGCGATCCAACGCGGCACGAAGGTCTGGATCGGCGGCGAGCAGCAACCGCAGGAAGGGCGTCAACGGTTGATCCGCATCTTCCGGCCACTCGCCAATCGCGTATTCGCCGGCCAGATTCCGGTCGTCCAGACGCGGAAGACCGAGAAAGGCAATACCGGGCTTGACCGCAGCTTTGCTTTTGATCTGGTCGTCGTGACAGGCAGCACAAATAGTTTCATAGGGTTTGACTACCATCATGCCTCCGCGCAGGTCCGATTGATGGCAATCCACGCACAATTTCGGCGCCAGTTTGGCGACGGCGGCCTCGGCAAAGTGGCCGCGCAGGTGGGTGCCATGGTCAAATATGATACGGGTGCGGCGGGCAAACGGATAATCAGTGAAGGCGGGATGGCCGACGGCCAGGCTGGCAAACTGCTTTGAGTGGCAGCTCTGGCACTGGTCATTGGTGATTTTTTTAAGATTGGCTTCCTCGCCACGATGTTCCCGGTGGCAGGTCGCACAGGCAATGTCCTGGCCGGCAGGATGGCCGGGTTTGGCGATGAACGAAGCCAGGACCAAACCTCCGGGGCGGTCGCCACTGGTGGTTCCGCTGGTGGTGCGCGCCAAGGTCTTGAGGCGACCGGGCGGGAGGGCGTGGGGCTGAAGGGGAGCATCCCCCAAATTATGGCATTTCAGGCAGGACTGGCTATTGTCATGAGCGGAGTGCAGGGAGGCGTCGGCGAGCAGCCAGCGAGCCGCCGGTTTTTCCAATCCGGCGTGGCACTCGGAACAATTGTTACTCACCGAACGGTGCGCGAAACTGAGCGGCCCCGGGGAGAAAACCTGATTACCGCGTTTCGAACCGAGGGCAACCAACAAGGCGGCCAGGGTAATCGCGACGGCCAGGAGAACCGTCAGACCACGCCAGGAGCGCAGGCTCCGGACCGGACTGCATTTCGGAATTTCGCGACAGCACCGACCATCGGAAAGGGGGCCATCGGGACAAGGGCCACCCATAAACGCGGGCCGGGAGCAAAACCAACGGTCGCCCTTACGCAACGGGCGGCACTCCGCGGTCGCAGTGCAATTGCCCTTTTCGTCGGGACCGGCCAGGCAGCACTGCCCGTCCCGGGCGCGGCCGCATACCCACTTTTGGTTGGGGCGTTCATACCGGCTCTTCTCAAAGCCAAATTCTTGCAGGCGACTCATTTACACATCTCTCAGGAAAGCTTCCAACCGAGAATCCCATGCACCAAAGCCATGAGAATCATCGAATAGGTCAAGGGGATGTGGACGAATAACCAGCCTTTCAACAAGCCCTGGCGGGCGGCTTGCAAATCCAGGTCGTCCTTGGCCTGGATCTTTTCCACAATGCGCCCGAGAATGCCCCGTTCATCGGCGTTAAGATAGCGGTCGAGGGACTGGGCCTCGGAAAGGAGTTCGTGCCGTGGCTTGCCATAACCGACCAGGTGGTAAACGAGAAACCGTTGCCGCGAAAAGTAATTCCGGAGCCGGGCTTCGTAAAAGTCCGCGATGGTGGAGGATTGCGATTTGGCCACCGACTCCACCACCATTTCCTCCACCTCCCGCCGCACGGCCGCCCGCAACGCCGGGATGCGCTCAAAAATGACATTTTCGCCCTGAACTGTCAGGCGCGATGGCAGCCAGCGCGAAATGGCAAGTCCTACGACACCGCTCGCGGAGACCAGATAAAACAACAAGGCCAGGGCAAATTCAAAAGCCCCCCGGGGAATCCGCCAACCCGTGTGCAGGCCGAACAAGACACAACTGAACAGGCCCACATAGATATGAATCTGCATCCAGGTCGAGGCGCGGAGCAGGGGCAGAAACGGCAGCTTCTTGCGCGCGTTGAAAAGGGTCAGGAGGAGGATCACCACCATCAAAGTCAGTCCGGTGAGCAGTTCCACGCGTCGCAGCCGCACGCGCAACGAGAAATCCAGCACCCAGGCCAAACCCGCGGTGGCCGCGAACAGGAAGCATCCAAGCCGTCGGCGAGTGGTGAAATTCATTGTCGGTTCAGCCAGCTCCCCAGGTGATCCACGTCGCGCATGTCCATCCGCACCAACGCGTCATGCGGGCAGGCATTGGCGCAGGCCGGCCCGGTGATCTGGTTGGAACAGAGATCGCACTTCGCCGCCTTTTGAATCGGCTGGTTCGTGGCCCGGTCGTAAAAAGGCCGCCCATCCGGGCTCCGGGCGGTGACCATCTGGATGTTGTCGTACGGGCAACTATTCGCACACGTGGCACAACCGATGCAAGTGCGGTCATTAATCACGACGAGGCCGTGCGCGGAATCACGATGGATGGCCCCGGTCGGACAGCCAATCATGCAGACCGGATCCTGGCAATGCATGCAGGCATTGGCGATCATGAAACCGTCGGCGATGGGGCCATGCCGCAAAAAGCGCGGGTTGTTATTGTGAGTGCTCGCGCACGCCCGGACGCAATCGTCGCAGCGGGTGCAACGATCCATGTCAATGATCATGGTGGCGGTGCCGTTGATGAAGCGCCGTTCGACCATGAATTCCATCATCTCCGGGCGGATCTTCATGTCGCGGACCCCGCCCAGCCCGGCAGCGGCGAGACGTTTACGGGGCAGTTCCGCCGTCGGCAATCGCGGCAGCACCTCCGCTTCAAGGACGGAGGTGGGCACGAAAAGCACATCGGCATACCCGACCGCCCGCAGGGTGCGTTGGAATGGGAGTTCGGTTTTGTCCTTCCAATTCATGGCGACTTCCGCAAAGCCATAAATCTGACCGCGACCGAGATAGCTGACGGTGCGTTCGCCGTTGTTGTAGGTTTCGCTCAACCGGGCGAAGCCACTCCGAACCAGGTAAACCCCGTTGGGATAATGTCCCTCCTGGGCGATGACCGGTTCCTTCTGGATGCGTTCCGCCCCGCTGGTTTCCCGCATTTTGGAGTAGGTGGCATACCATTCAAAATTTCCAAAAGTCAGAAACTCGGTCGCGGCGGCCACGCGCTTCAAGGTGGCGTCGTCGAGATGGCGAAACATCGCCGTCTCCCGCAAATGACTGAGCAGGCTGTGATCCCGGTACAACCGGTCCACGTATTCTTTGAACTCCGGCGCGTGGAGCCGGATATCCCGCAGCCCCTGCCAGCGAATCTCCAGCATTTCCGAATCGGAACCGGCGATGACGGTGCTGGTCCGGGCGGTCCGACTCAGCGCCGCGATTTCGCCAAAGAGTTCGCCCGCCGGAAGATCCACCGTGCGCTTGCCCTTGATGATGACATTGATGTCCTGCACGAAGATCCCCGCCGCATCCTTATCGATGAAGTCCGTATGTTCTTCCGGACGTTCTGGCCGACGATCACCCAGGTTGCGCACCTCGGGAAGTTTGGGATTGCGCCACAATTGCGCCAGGGCCCCCAACCACCCTTTGCGAGAGGAGTCTTCGCGGCCTCGAACCAGATCCCCCAAGTTGTCCAGAATCACCTGGGCGGATCCGGAAAGGACGATGAAAGCCGAATGTCCGTAATCGCCCTGCCGGACAATGATGTCCCCCGCCTTAAAGCGGCGCAGCCGCCCGTCATTTGCCAGAATATCCCGCGGAGAATTATTGAGGGGGAACCGACTCGCCTCCATGCCGCGAAAGATGGGAAGTTCCAACCAGCGATCCACCACCCCGGGAGTCAGCGGCTCGGGATTCTCCAGTTCACTCCAGAAGGGAACATCCCAACGTTGCGGACGCTTGACGATTTGTGAGGAATCGGACATGGCCAAAAAGTTGGGCGGCCGGTCAGGCCGCAGTGCGATGCCGGATGGAGGAGGCGCCGGGCGCGACCTCCCACCACCGGATCAGGGACAAGCTCAGGGCTTGTAGGCCGTTCCCTTGAATTTGTCCGGCCCCGGAATCAAGGCATCGATGGCGGCCAGTTTGGTGCCATCCTGGGATTTGGCCAGCGCGCTGCTGATTTCGCTGATCGCGTCCGCCATTTTGCCCAGCGGGCCGGCGTTGGCGGGTTTCAACTCGGCGGCATCCACGGCGGCCACAATTTTCTTTACCTCGGCGAGATCCGCGGCTTTGGCGATGGCTTCCAACTGTGATTTGGAAAGGTTGACCCGGGCCACCATGGCTTTGGAATACAACCCTTCCTCGGTGGCTTTGGCCAGGGCGCGCAGGCTGAATTCCAGGTCCAGGGCCCGGCCGCTGATATACAACATCCGACGGCGTTCGGCGGGGATTTCCTCGTTGATCTTGCCTGCGGACTTTTGCAGGTTATGCCGCACTTCGCCCGAAAGCCAGGAGACCAGTTCAAAATCGCTCCCGGCCTTGTGCCCGCCCACATTTACGAGTTTCTCCTCGGGGACCGTGTGGCAGGAAAAGCAGTTCGCGGCGACGTGGTAATAATTGATGGCCCGCAGCATTCCCAGTTTCTCGGCTTTGGCCAGGCGATCGGGATCGTCCTTGGTATTGTGGACCTTGATCCAGTCCTTCGCCGCGCTGTGGCAGGACTCGCAGGAAATGCCGGAAATGGCCGTGACTTTGCCTTCGTCATCCGCCTTGTCGGTATAATGGCATTTGAGGCAAAGGCTTTCATCCTTGATCCGGCGAATCCCCATTTTGGTCGAAATGTCGCGCGCTTCCGGGCGACGGTGCATGGAAGTAAAAGTGTCGAAATGATGGGTCAGTTTCCACGCCTCCACCATGGGCGCATGGCACTCATTGCAATTCTCCGCCCCCATGATTTTTGCCGGATCCGCGTGATAATTGGTATCTGCCGCGCCCACCGCCGGCGCCAGGCAGAGCGCGAGCACGGGCACCAGGCAGCCGTTCAGGAACCAGAGTGGGGATTGAATCTTTCTTTTCATATAGGAGTTTTTGCTTTGCCGAGTTCTCAAGCCATATCACGCATCGAGGGAAAGATCGGATTCCGGGAGGGCGATGCAGGTAAGACAAGTCCCGGCTTCAACCTCACAACCGGGTTTTTTGCGATGCTTCGCCTTGCCGGATTTGATGGCCGTCTTGCAAGTTCCACAATTCCCGGCTCGGCAACCATAGGCAATCGGCACACCCTCCGCCAAAGCCAGGTCCAGCAGGCTTTCTGCCTGCCCATCCCAAGCGGCGTCCTTTTTGGTCCGGGAAAAACTCACTTTGAGCTGCGGACTGGCGGGCTCGCCGGTCGGCGGGGCAGTACGCTTGACGCTGGCCGGGCCGAAAGCCTCCAAATGGATGCTCTCTTCGGGGACGCCCCAGGCAAGCAAGCCTTCGTTGAGATCAGCCATCATGGGACCGGGACCGCACATGAAATAATCGAAATTATTGGCGGGCAATTTCTCCCGCAGCAGGCTGATGTCCAGTCGGCCGGCATGATGATAATCCCGGCCTTGGGCGTCGGTGGCGGCCGGTTGCGAATAGGAGACGTGCAGCCGCAACCGATCATTGGTGCGGGCCAATTGCTCCAACGGCTCTTTCATCAAATGTTCCGAACCGTTCCGCACCCCAAGAAAGAGCCAGATCTCGCGTTGCGGCGTCACCGCCATGATTTCGTTGACCATACTCATGATGGGGGTGATACCCACGCCACCGGCCAGCAGGACGACCGGAGTGAGGCGGCTCGTGTCCAGGAAAAAGCCACCGCCGGGAGCTTTCACATCCAGAATGTCGCCCACTTTGAATGCTGTATGGAAATGGTTCGACACCAGTCCTGGCTTGGCGGCCGGCACGGCGGTGGGGGCGGGAACTCGTTTGATCGTGACGCGGTAGTAGTCCGGCCGCGGACGGTCGGAAAGCGAATAACAGCGCACGACGCGCTTCCGCTGGCCCGGCACATCGATCTCAAAGGTCAGGAACTGGCCGGGAAGAAATGAAGGCAGCGGTTTCTTGTCGTGCGGCACCAGGTAGAACGACGAGGCATCTACCGATTCCTTGACGATCCGGCTGATCTCAAATTTGCGGTTCCCGTTCCAGGAGCCGGCATTTTCCTGGCGCTTGAGTTGCAGTCGGGCAAGGGCGAGCCGCTCGGAAAACCATTCGCCGTCCAGTCGCCGCTGCTCACCGAGCGCCATGGCGCGGCGCAGGGTGGTCAAAAGCAGGAGGGCCAAGTTAACCGTCACCAAAAGAAACAGGACTACTCCGGACAGGCTGATTATTTTGGCGAGATCCATTTGGCGGGCTAAAACTTGGTAAGGATTTCGATTCGGCCGCCCACCGCGGCGTCACTGGAATCCCGCTCCACCCCAAAGGTGTCGAGCACCAGCACGAACCGGCGCCCGAAGGCCTGTTGATAACGGACCCCAATGCCGCCTGCCGCGTGCTGGCGCAAAACCTGGGGCGATTGGGTCGGCGCGCGTCCGCCGAGTTCCAGGATCAATTGCTGGCGCCGCAGTTCGCCGAAAAACATTTGATAACCCAGGGCACCACCAGCGGCGTTGTCCGCCTGATTGCTGAGGGGCGCGCCATATTGACCAAGACCCACGGCGGCATTCAAGATCCCGACATTACCCAACGGACCGCCGGCGGAGGGGTCGCGCGCTGCGGAGCTAAAGCGGTCAATGCCCCAAAAACCATCGAGGTATACCAAGTCGGCCGACCCCGGCAGGGTGTAGGAGATTTGGGCGGTCAGCAAGGTGCCGCTGGTAACGCGCGGGCTGTTGCCATCAATCGCGACCGAATTGTTCACCCTGAAAGCGGTATTAAATTTTCCGATGCGTTGGATGGAGCCCAAGCCGGCAAAGAAGGCGCTGCCCCGCGCTCCGGAATTTTCATAAAGGAGGTCACCCTCCAGGGTGCTGACCGGGAAATCCGCCGCCGCATCCAGACCAAATAAAAGGGCGCGATGGTCAGGGGTATTGGCCAGGGCGAGGGTCGAGTAGTCCGGACGTTCCAACTGGCTCCAGCCCGCCAGCCCGGAAATCCGAAGTGTGGAGCCTCCCGGGATCAGGATCGCGTTACGGGTGACGCTCACCATATCGACACTGTTGTCATTGGCGAGCAGACCATCTTGCAGCGTGAGCGGTTGCCGGCCTACTGCGAAACCATAATCCAGATTCCTTTTGTCGTGGCCGTCCAGCTTGGGAAACATCTCCCCGAATTCGCCCTCGAAGAATAAGGTACGGGGCGTGGCGCTAAACGCATCCTGCAGCCCGCGGGTGGCCGTCGGTTCGAAGCGGTAGCCGCTGAATGCGCTGGAACCGTTGTTCAGCACCCGGTCCACGGGACGCCAGCCCACCAGAATGCGCTCGGTCGCCGAGAACTGCAAATTGCCAAAAATATCCAGCCGATTGGCCCATTCCGTGGTGCGGCTCGGCGCGGCCGCGCCGGTATCGAAGGTTTGTACGGCCGAGCGCAGGTTGCCAAACACCCAGAAATTGGGGGAAATCACCTCGCCCGTCGGCAAAGTAATCCCCTTCTGGAGATTGCCGTTCCCCAAGAACTTGTCGCCCAATTCGATCAGCGGGGGCGGTCGTTGCGGAAAAGTATCCAGTGCCAGGGGCGCCGGCTGGTCCGAAAAGCGGGAGGTATCATTGGTTCCCGCCGCGAAAGTTCCCGGCAGGGCTAATCCGAAGGCAATCGCGATCCCGCAGCCTGTGACGTGTTTCCGGAAGGCATTATTTTTGAGCATAGCTGGGGGCGGGTACGTCGGCCAGGGTGGCAAGGTTGATGGTGGGCTTATTACCGTCGAGTTGCAGCATGATTTCCTTGTCGTACAAGAGCGAGTGGCCGTTCTTGACGGCGTCGGCGATGTCCCGGGGCGACATGTTGTAATCGAAGCCCGCGACCTTGATTTCCGTGATCAAATTCACGGGAACCATGCCGGCCAGGAAACGGATCCGCACCTTGTAGGGCCCGGTGCCGGTCAGTTCCGAGCTCTTGACCTTGTATTCCGCCCAGCGGCTGCTCAGGGATTCCAAGCCCCGCCGTTGAATGCGGGCGCCCGCCGGACGACCGGTGAAATTCATTGCGAAAGGCATGGGCCGGATGAAGGGCAGCGGGTCCACCGAATAATTCACCGCGAGCACCTGTTCGCGCTCCCCACCCCGCACGTTGCTGGTGATAAAGCGGGATTGGAGGGAAAAGAGATAAGGATCAAGCGGCAGTTTGCCATCATGAACATAGGTGGAATGCAAGTCGCGCACATCGCCGTTGGGATCGAGATCGCCCGACTTGAACACTTCCTTGCCGGTGGCGTCCTTGATAAAGACTTGCATGTAGGAGATGCGCTCGGCATCAAACCCACTGGGGACATTATGACCATCGGTCCCGCTCTTCACCTCAATCTTGAACTTCAGACCTTTGACGTTGGCTTGTTGAACCACCAAATCGCCCAGTTGATAACCTTGGCGCAGGATGGTCAGGCGCTGCTTCTGGATATCGGCCAGGAGACCATATTGATCATTGAGGATGGCCCGCGCGTCGTAGCGATCGTCCACGGAAGACCAGCGGGGCGGAAATTTGTAATCTTTCGAAACCTTCTTTTCAAAGGCGTCGGTGCCCCAACCCGCCGCGTCATCAAATGTCAGCCATTCGCGCATGGTGGCCAGCGCTGCCGCTTTGTCGTTGTGCGGGAAAAAGCCTTTGTTCACGACGGAATAGTCGGGTCCGGCAAACATGTGATTCGTCCGCCGGCGGGGCTTGGTCGGGATGCCGCCGACGATGGCAGCGGGTTCCTCGGCGTAGCCGGATTTCTTGCCCGGAATCAGGCCCATGTGGCAATCCTGGCAGGATTCACCGCGGTGCGCCGCCGGCGAGTTCTTGAAGGAACTGAAGGCTTCCTCAAGACGAAAGCCGTTCATCAAGGTGACATCGTGGCAGGAACCGCAGAAGCCGGAGGTGCGTAAGGGTTCAAATTTGTTGATTTCCGTATGGATTTTCCGGCCGGCGACCGACGAATTGGTCACCACGCGATAAACGTCCGGCTGGGATAGCACCCGTTTGAGTTCAGTGTCACCCGTCGGGCCGTAAACAGGGGTCAAAATGTCGCCGGTCACCAAAGCGAATCGGCCACTCACCTTGCCATAATCATTTTGGAGCCGGTGGCAGACAATGCAGGTGATCCCCTCCCGCGAGGTGGGATGCCGGTCCATGTTGCTCATGTAGGTCGATTCGCCCAAATTCATTCCGACCTGGGTGTGACAGCGGATGCAAAAATCGCCGTTGGAGCCGTCCGTCAACTTGGTCACCGTGGCCTGCATGGCGTTGAACACCGGGCTCAATTGCGCGTAAGCGTGCGCCGAAACCGACCATTCGCGATAATGGTTGGGGTGGCACGTGCGACAGGTCGCGGCGGAGGGATATTTGCTCTCGACGAAAATCTTGGCATGCTCCGCATCGGCGTTCATCGGCTTGCCCGCCGCGGCTGCGGCTGCGGTCGGCGGATCGGCGCTCCAGGCGGTCAGGGAAAATCCCAGTAATAAGCCGCTAGCAATTATGGGCGGAACCCCAAAGAACGGACTTCGTTTATTTTTCATACGCGGATTCTGTTTTCCCCGAATACCCCAACACCCTTTTCGCACTGGGCAAAGCAAAGCTCTCCCAATACAACGTATCTAAACCGGCTTTACCAGAACTGATATGCCCAGATTCAGGCCAAAAAGTAAAGTACATTCATCCAAGAATTGAGCGAAAAATGCCTTTTTTGTGGGCAGCACAGCAAAACTGGTGGACTTAAGTGGTTCGGCCGGAAGTAGGAATGGCCGTGCCCGGAAGGGATAAAAACCAAGAGTGCGAGGCAGCGGCGACAAACGTCGCCAGAATAGCGGCCCCGCCACGCAAGGGGTAAGCGGAATGACCGCGGTTGACATGGATGGGTGGCGGGAAAACGCAGTCCACGAAACCGATCGCGCCTTTGCAGTGCTTGTTTCGCGGCACACCGATGTGGTGTATTGGGTGTCGCTACGGTTGGTGCGTGACTCGCAACTGGCTGAAGTTGACACCCGGCCTGTTTTCCTCCCACTGACATGCGGGAGCAGATCCGGCAGCAATGCTAAATGACTAGAACCAGCCGCACACCATGAATGCGCTCCAGGTTGCCTTTCCGGGACACCGACACGTGGTGCTGCCCGTGATCCACGCGGAGTCGGCCGAGCAGTCCTTCCGCAATGCCCAGATCGCCCGGGACGCCGGGAGTGACGGCATTTTTCTGATCAACCATGCCATTTCGACCGAAGAATTGCTGCCGATTGCGGCCGAGGTCCGCAAACGCTTCGGTGCTTGGTGGATCGGGATCAACTGTCTCGGATTGGAACCGCATGAGGTGTTCCGGCTCCCGTTGGAGAACGTCAATGGGGTCTGGGTGGATAATGCCCTGATTGAAGAGCAGCTGAAAGTGCAGGTGGCCGCCGATTACGTCCAGGCCGTGCGCCGGAACAGCGGGTGGACCGGGCTTTACTTCGGCGGGGTGGCGTTCAAATACCAGCGCGCCGTCGAGGATCTCGAACCGGCGGCCCGCACCGCCAGCCGTTACATGGAAGTGGTGACCACGAGCGGCCCGGGCACCGGCCAGGCCGCTCCCTATGGAAAGATTGCGCGGCTCAAATCCGCGCTCGGCACGCACCCCCTCGCCATCGCCAGCGGCATCACCGTGGAAAACGTCCGGGAATATCTCCCGGTGGCCGACTGCTTCCTCGTCGCGACCGGTATCAGCCGGACTTTTTCGGATTTTTCGCCCGCCCGGGTCCAGGCCCTGGTGAGAACCGTTCGCGATTTTCCCGGCTAGTTTATTTCACCGAAGCGGCCAGTTCCTCCTCAAAATCGACAATTTCTTTGAGTTGGGTGAGGAACCAGCGGTCGATCTTGGTCAACTGGAAGATTTCTTCCAGGCTGAAACCGGCGCGCAAGGCGTGGCGGATGAAGAAAATGCGTTCGGCGTTCGGGATGCTCAGTTTCCGGGTGATCACATCCCGGGGGAGGATATCGCGATCGCCGTAAACTTCGTTGCCGATGCGCCAGGGTTTGCCGTCGCCACCCAAACCGCTGCGACCAATTTCCAGGGACCGGAGGCACTTTTGCAGGGACTCCTTGAAGGTCCGGCCGATGGCCATGGCCTCGCCGACGGACTTCATCTGGGTGTTCAGGGTCGGATCGGCCTGCGGGAATTTCTCAAACGCGAAGCGTGGGATCTTCGTGACCACGTAATCGATCGTGGGCTCGAAGCTGGCGGGCGTTTCCCGGGTGATGTCGTTGCGAATTTCATCCAGCAGGTAGCCCACGGCCAGTTTGGCGGCAATTTTGGCGATGGGAAAGCCGGTGGCTTTGGAGGCCAGCGCGCTGGAGCGGCTCACGCGGGGATTCATCTCAATGATGACCATGCGGCCATTGTCCGGGTTGACGCCGAACTGGATGTTCGACCCCCCGGTTTCCACGCCGATCTCACGGATCACGGCGAAGGAGGCGTCCCGCATGATCTGGTACTCCTTGTCCGTGAGCGTCTGGATGGGGGCCACGGTGATCGAATCACCGGTGTGGACGCCCATGGGATCAAAATTCTCAATGGAACAGATGATGACGCAGTTGTCCGCGCGGTCGCGCATGACTTCCATTTCATATTCCTTCCAACCCAGCAGTGATTCTTCCACCAGAATTTCCGAAACCGGGGAAAGCTCGATCCCGCGCTTGGCGATTTCCTCGAATTCCTCGCGATTGTAGGCAATGCCCCCGCCGGTGCCGCCCAGAGTATACGCCGGACGAATGATCAAGGGCAGCCGGCCGATCTGTTCGGCGACCTGCCGGGCTTCGGCCAGATTATGGGCCGTGCCGCTGATCGGCACATCCAGGCCGATTTCGATCATCAAATCCTTGAAAATCTGGCGGTCTTCCCCCCGCTCGATGGCCCGGGCATTGGCGCCAATCATTTCGACGCCATGTTTCTCCAATACTCCGGAGCGGTGCAGGGACATGGCCGTGTTCAGCGCGGTCTGACCGCCCAGCGTGGGCAGGAGCACCAGTTTGCCGGTGGCGCCGAGGCGTTGGAGTTCGGCGAGTTCCCGCACGATGATTTTCTCGACGCATTCCGGGGTGATGGGCTCGATATAGGTGCGGTCGGCGAATTCCGGATCGGTCATGATCGTGGCCGGGTTGGAATTCACGAGCACCACCCGGTACCCTTCCTCCCGCAAAGCTTTGCACGCCTGGGTGCCGGAATAATCAAACTCACACGCCTGGCCAATAATAATTGGCCCGGCGCCGATGATGAGGACGGAATGGATGTCGGTGCGCTTCGGCATAAAACGGCATGACTTAAAGCCATTTCCCGGACGTTGTCAGCGTAATTTTATGGGGTGCCCGGACCAGCGGATCGGACCAAAAAGAACCGGAGGATCCGGCTTTCCGGGAATTCGGGTTGGAACTCGCCGGTTTGCTACGACTTCCCCCCCTGTCCCCAATCGTGTCCCCAGTACTGGTGACTGGTGGGAAACGGGGGCTGAGGTATGCTGTTCTTGTTGACAGTGCAAAATGCAGTGTTTCGCGTGTGTCTGATGGCGTATGTCTGCGGCGCCGCACCAGTTAACCAAAGAATTTAAAAGCTTTGTTCTCATTTCAATCAGGCCGGACGAAAGTCCGGCCTTGTTGTTTTTCAGGGGGTATTGATTCCGCGGCACATCGAACATTCAGAACCAGGGTGGTTCGGAAGATGGTTGAATTTGGGGCCCGCTTCGCAAACGGATACCTTGTGCCGCTCCTCCGGACCTTGTTCCATGAACAAGCCAATGGCGATGAACATGCCGCCCCGAACGGAGCTGCCGAATCTTCGACCGAGAATCCGGACCCGGGGGCGCCGCTTACTCCAGGAAGAAATCCACGGTCGTCACCACGCGGAGCACTTTGAGTTCGGGAGAAGCGGCGTCACGGTCGCTGATTTCCAGCACCCCCTGGGTGGCCCGGCGGATCCGGCCCACTTTGCTGTGGGAATCCTGGGCGAACTTCTCGGCCGCCACGCGGGCGTTGGCGGTGGCTTCCCGGATCATGTCGGGCTTGGTCTCGTTCACCGCGTTAAAAATAAACTCGGTCCGTTCGCCGCCCCCTTTGTCATCGAGGGAAATCCCCTTCTCCAGGAGCTGGTCGGCATTCTGGATCGCCTTCTTAATCAAGTCCACCTGGGGGCTCCGGACCACCAGGGTGACGACACCCCGGTAGCGCGGCAGGGCCGGGCGATCCATTTGGATGCGTTCGTCTTCGCGGTCGGTTACCAGGGGCAGCCCGAGGGTGATTTCGGTGGCGGCAATTCCCTTTTCATTGAGGAAGTTCACCACTGTGGCGCGCTGGGATTCCATGGCCGCCTTCAGCCCGCCCAATTCATTCGCGGTGGTGGCGAAGCGGATCGGCCAAATGACCAGCGTCGCTTTGACCTCGCGTTCGGACAGGCCCCGGACCGAGAGGAAACGGTCAAATTCCCGCCCGGTTTTGACCGCCCGACCCACAAAGACACCGAAGACGGCCAGGCCGATGACCAGGGAAGCTCCGAGAATCAGGGGGGCGCGGGAGTTGTTCATGGCCGGGCGATTTTCTCTGGGGGAATGATGCCCACGTCGATCCCCTGCCCGCCAATCGTGTTATGGCAATGCACGGCAAACACATTCGTACCCGCTTTGAGGGCATCGCGGGCGGCGGCATTCATGGGCACCGTCTTGTAATCACCCACGTATTCCGTGACCTTCGCGGCCAGGACCCCGTTGATATAAACCTCGGCGTCCTCGTCATGCTTGATGAGCAAATTCAGCTTCGCGGGGATGGGTTCGGCTACCGTAAACTCGCGGCGAATCCAGATGTCCGCACTGGTCCAGGGGGTGCGGACGCCGCTGATCTCATGACCAAAAACGGCGGGTCCGGTTTTCCAGCCACTGGCGTCAAAGGCAGGGGAAAACCAATCCGCCGCCGGCTGGTTGGTGGTGTAACTCCACACCAGCGGTGCCTCCTCGGAGGTCGGCACCCATTCGGGATTCGGGTTGGGGGGCAGCTGGAGGAACTCGCCCAGGTTGGCGGCGCGCACAATCTTGAGATCCAGCTTTTCCACGGCGCGATCATAAGTAATCAGGCCATTGATCTCCTGCTCCACATCGGTCAACTGGGTATAAATAAAGGCGCTGGTGCCATAGTTATCGCGCATCCGGTAGGCGGCTTTCATGAGATCCTGATAGCGCTTGGTGGCCAGCCAGCTGGCCTTGAGCACACTGCCGTAGCCAAAGGTGTTTTTCGTCCAGCGGTGCGCGTCCACACTCATGGTGACGCCGCCGAATTCGCCGTTCACGGCGGCCCGGTGTTCCTCCGGCATTTTCGTGCCTGGGCCGGGATAGGCGTGGGTATCGTGGATGTCCCCGCAGTTTTTGTCTACCCAACCACTGGCGTTATTCACCAACCGGGAGGGATCCAGTTTTTTGGTCAGCGCCACCACCTCCTCCGTGTCGTGCTGGCCCCAGCCTTCATTGAAAGTCGTCCAGACAATAATCGAAGGATGATTGTAAAACTCCCCGATGATCCGGCGCCATTCGAGTTCAAATTGGGATTTGGCGCCGGCCGTCAGTTCACCGTTCCGACCGCCGAACATTTGCGGCATGTCCTGCCATACGAGCACCCCCAAACGGTCGGTCCAGTAATACCAACGGTCCGGTTCCACCTTGGCGTGCTTGCGGATGGTGTTCCAGCCGAATTTCTTGACGGCGGCGATGTCGGACAGGAGGGCGGCGTCCGTGGGCGCGGTATAGATGCCGTCCGGCCAATAGCCTTGATCCAGGGGGCCGACTTCAAAGAGGAATTTGCCATTCAGAAACATCTTGGTGCGGCCCTTCTCGTCCTTGCCCAGGCTGATGCTGCGCATGGCGAAATAGCTGTCTACCTTGTCCACGGTCTTGCCGTTTTGCAGTAACTCGACTTTCAAACCGTAAAGGTGGGGATCGGCCGGCGACCAGAGCTTGGGACTCGGGATTGCCAGGGAAAATTCCTTGCCCACTTCGCCCGTAGCCTGGCCCACGGACCGACCCGTGTCCAGGGCGGTGACGGAAACGCGGGTACCCGCCGCGCCGTCCACGGTGATACGCAGGGTCTCGGAAGCCAGGTCGGGGGTCAATTTAAGGCCCGTGACATGGATGGCCGGAACGGCTTCCAACCAGACGGTCTGCCAGATCCCGGAGGCCGCGGTATAGAAAATGCCATCGGGGTGCAAGCGTTGCTTACCCAGGACCTGGGCATCGGCCACATCGGCTTTCACCGGATTCCAAGCCCCGACCACCAACTCGTTGGTGCCGGACTTGAGTTGTTCGGTAATGTCGAAGGTGAAACTGTCGTAGCCACCCCGGTGCGTCCCGACCGCCTGCCCGTTAACCCACACGATGGCGTCCCAATTGACCGCCCCGAAATGCAACAGAACTTTTTCCTGGCCGGCGGCGGGATTTTTGAAGGTGCGACGGTACCAGAGGCGCTGTTCGGGAATACTGCCCTTGGCCACGCCGGAAAGGGCGGACTCATAAGGATAGGGAACGAGGATCCGGGCGCCGAATTCCGTGGGAGGGTTGGTGATCGCGGCGGGCGTCAGGGAATAGTCCCATAAACCATTCAAATTTTGCCACTGCGGCCGCACCATTTGCGGCCGGGGATACTCCGGCAGCGCAGTAGTAGGCCCGACCAGCTTCGACCAACTGGTCAGCATCGGGGCCTTGTCCGGCAATTGCCAATCCGCCGCCTGCCCCGTTGCCGTGAGCCCCACGAGCGCCAGCCCGAGTGTCAGCCAATTTGCCCGGCGCGCTGGCCGCCTTAACCGAGCAGTCAGGCACCCACGGGAAGCGGAACGAAAATTCGGTTTCATGGAATGATTTTTGCCGCCTGGCGAATGGCATTCAACAACAATGTTGGGGACGCGAATTCTAAAATGTTCCAAATGAATCTTGACCAACCCCATGATATTTACTAGGGTATCAAATTGTGCCGTTGCGGGAGCAAGTTAAGGGACGTTCACGTCGCTTGCACCCGAACTGGCTGGAAGTTGTTGCTAATAATGGCGGAAATTTGGCCAATCGATCATGAAAGAAGCCAGCCAAAGTGCCCTCCTGCCGTGACTGATTCGCCGCCCGCTTATTTGTGATGTCATTCCATGTCACCCACCACCAACAAAGAGAAAGAACCAAAACACCCCATAGTTGCCTAATGAAAACCATCATCAAAACCTTCCTAGCCGTCTCCGCCCTCGCGACCAGCGCGATGGCCCAGGTGGTCACCCCCGTTTGGGTGGAACATCTGAACGGACAACAGGGCGTTGCTCCGGCGGACCGGCTGCCGATTCTCGTGAAGAATCTCGGCGCCTACGAAAACAACAACGGCCAGTCCGCCCAAATCTCCCTGGGCAAACTGCTGCCCTACGACAGCACCAAGCTGTTGCTTTACGTCCGGGAAAACGGCATTGATGAATCCCAGCCCCATGATGCCAACATCTCCAACGCGTTTCCCGATCGCAGCCTGATCTGGATTGATGCCGCCACGGGCAAGCCCTTGATCCTGCCGGGTCATTCGAATGCGGTCGCCATCACGTGGGGAGCCATTCCCATCGCGATCACCGGCCAGGGCAGTCCTTATGACTTTTTCAGTGAATGGGGTCTGGATGAAGACAAAAACATCTATTTAGGCCACAAGAACAAGATCATCCGCTTTGCGAAGCTGCCCGGGCAGGACGCCTGGTCCAACATTCCGACCTGCGCCTGGACCGAACCCACCTCGGGCGCCTCGGACTGCAACGGCAACGCGCTGGATGGCAGTTCCAACGGCGATGGTAACTCCAGCATGCGCTGGCGGGAATTCCGCGTGACCGGCAAAGGTGTGAGCACCGTGCTGTTCGCGGGCGGCGGCACCTGGCGGATGGAATCCAATCCCCAGATTTTCACCACCACGAATGGTTTCGATTTCGCACCGGTAGGCCGGTTGGACAACCGGGATAACGGAGCGGGCAAGAATTCCTATGCCCTCGGTGGACAATCGACCCATGTCATCAAGTATGCCTGGGATTCCAGCCGTCCCAATTTGGAAACCGTCTATACCGGGCATTATCCCGGGGCGGGCTACGGCAATCGGCCCAACCGGTACGAATCCGACCCCGACGCGCCGGCGTACATCATCGACTCCTTCTCCTACTCGGGTAACGCCGACGGGAGCGTTCGCGTCCTCCACCGGGAAGAAACTTCCGCCGGGGAAAGCCAACCCGCGTTTGCCTGGGAAGCCGCCGGCACCCACGGGCTGCCAGAAACCGTTCCCATCGATGGCGACCAGTATTATGACGGCAATTGGAGCTGCGCGATCGATGGCAATGCCTCCCTCGATTATATTGTCAACTACTCGATGCCGAGCTGGAACAACCAGTATCCGGTGATCAGCGGCACCAACTACCACAAGCCCGGCTGGATCGGCGTGCATCGCCTGGACGGCAGCATCGCCCTCAATTCCGCCTGGAAACTGCCCTGCACCGAAGATGACATCGCCAACTCCGACAATGGCGGCGTCGGCAACGACTTCGGCTACACCGGTGACGTGACCGTCATTCCGGACACCACCGCCCCGGCGAACCTGAAAAAGGCCACCGTCTTCTGGTCGGGTGGCGCCTATGGCTTCGGGGTGTTCACGGTGCAAAACGTGCCGGCAGCCGTCACCACGGCATTGCCCGCCTCGGTCACGGTCATCGAAGGCCAGACCCTCAGCCTGACCTCCGCTTTCAGCGGCAGCCCCAACACCTATACCTGGAGCCTGGCGGGCACCCCGCTGGATGGAACGACCCTCAATGTCGACAACAGCGTCCATTATCCCGCCACCGTCGTGCAAGGCGTGTCCACCCCGAACCTGGTGGTTACTCCGGTCGCGGTGGCCGATTCCGGCACCTATTCGCTGACGGTAACGAATCCCCTCAGTGGCACGCACACCTATAACGTCAGCGTGACGGTGTTGCCGGATACGAACAAACCCACGGTCGTCTCCGTGACCGCGTTGGGTACCCCCAACACGGCTGGTGCGGCGAACCCGTACCTCGTCAAGGTGTTGTTCAGCAAGCACATTGACACCCTCACTGGTGCCAATCAGGCCAATTACAGCATTCCCGGCGTGACCGTCCTCAGCGCCAACGTTCAAACCGACGTCCGCGGCAAAACGCTGGGCGCCGATTGGCGCGAAGTGATCCTGCAAACCTCCGGTTTGACCCCCGGGACGAAATACACCCTGACGGTCAGCGGGGTCACGGATCAGGCCTCCACCCCGAACACGATCGTCCCGGCCCCGGTTTCTTTCAAGGCGCCGGTCCTCACCACGGGCGGTTTGACCTTCGATTATTATTACATGGGCGCAAGCGCCTCGATCTCTACCCTGCTCGGCAGCGGTATTTTCCCGATCTCGACCTGGACCAACGCCACCCTGTCGGCGTTTGACTCCACTCTCTTCACCGGTGGCGATTTGAACAACAATCCCGCCTTTGGCGCGTTGGGCGATCAATATGGAGCCTCCATCTCCGGCTGGATCACTCCGACCGTCACGACAAACTACGTGTTCTTCCTGGCCAGCGATGATGGTTCGCAGCTCAACCTGAGCACGGACAGCACGCCTGGTAACGTCACGACCATCGCGGAAGAAACCAGCTGCTGCCATGGCTTCCAGGAACCCGGCGCACTGACCACCTCTTCGCCTATCCCCCTGATTGCGGGTCATTCCTATTACGTCCAGGCGCTCCATGCCGAAGGCGGCGGCGGCGACTACGTCAAGGTGGCTTGGCGCATGGACGGTGATACCACGGCCGCGACCAGCCTGTCCCCCATCCCCGGGCAGTATCTGTCGAGCTTCGCCGCGATTCCCCTGCCCAGCTTCGGTCAACCGGTTCTGGCCAACGGGGTGCTGACCCTGCCGTGGTCCGCCTATCAAAACCAGGCGACCCTGCAAGAATCCGCCGACCTCAAGACCTGGACCGCCGTGGTGGGCAATCCGAACCCCCTCGTCGTCAACGTGAAGTTGGCGCCGAAGAAGTTCTACCGCCTGCTGCAACAGTAAGATCTAAGCCAGCAGTCTGAATCACGACGCGACCGGGGGCCTACCCCGGTCGCGTTTTTTTGTCCCGGCCGGGCTTGTGCCGTCTGGCTGCAGTCCTCTATCCTGCCCGCCATGAGTGCCCTCGAAGACTCGCCCGCCCACCGGGGGGCGGTGAACCCAATTCCACGCGCCTTGGATTCTTTCCTTGGGGGGACTTCCTGGATGCATCCCGCCCGGCTGCTGGCCATCGGGGCACTGTTTATTGGCGGAATGCCCCCAGCCGAGGCGGCACCCCCGATTTTTCGCCCACTGGGCGGGCACCGCGTGGCGGATCTGGAGTTGCCCCGGACGGGTCATGCGGGTTTTACCCTGTTGCCTCCAGGGCAAACGGGGGTGTCCTTCACCAATGTGGTTCCGGCGGCCCGTTCGTTGCGCAACCACATCTTGTTGAATGGTTCTGGGGTGGCAGCCGGGGATGTGGATGGTGATGGTCGTTGTGATTTGTTTTTCTGCGGGATCGGGGGACACTCGGTGCTGTACCGAAACCTGGGTGATTGGAAATTTCAGGACATCACGCAGTCGTCCGGTCTTGATCTGACGAACCTGGACGCGACCGGGGCGGTTTTGGCGGATGTGGATGGCAACGGCACACTGGATCTCCTGGTGACTTCCATCGGCAAAGGGGTGCATCTCTATTTGAATGATGGCAAGGGTCATTTTCAAGAAACCACAACAACCGCGGGTCTGGCTTCGGTGACCGCGGGGATGTCCATGACGCTGGCGGATGTGGCGGGCAACGGGCGGTTGGATCTCTATGTGTGCAATTACCGGAATGAAACCCTGCGCGACGGGTTCCGCATGCAATTGCGCGTGGCCACGGTCAACGGCAAGCGGGTGGTAACGATGTTGAACGGACGACCCCTCACCGGACCGGACCTGGAGGGCTGGCTCACCCTGGATGAGCACGGCGCCATTTCGGAAAACGGCCAGGCCGACGTTTTGTACCGGAATGAGGGCGGGGGTAAATTCGCGGCGGTGTCCTTCACCAATGGCGCGTTTCTGGATGAGCTCGGGCAGCCCCTGCGGGAGCCGCTGTATGATTGGACGTTGACGGCTGCTTTCCGGGATCTCAATGGGGATGGGCTTCCCGATCTTTACGTTTGCAGTGATCTGGCTTCGCCCGATCGCATCTGGATCAACCGGGGGAAGGGTCAATTTCAAATGGTCCGACCCACGGCGATCCGCAAGACCAGCTGGTTCTCCATGGGGGTGGACTTCGCGGACCTGAACCGGGATGGACACGATGAAATTTTTGTAACGGATATGCTCAGCCGCAACCATCGGCTGCGCCAGGTGCAGGTCGGGGGTCATCAGCCGCTAATCACACCAGTCGGTGCGATCGAAAACCGACCTCAAGTACCCCGCAACACCTTGTTTTTGAACCGGGGCGATGGGGACTACTCGGAGATCGCCTGGTTCAGCGGCCTCCCGGCCTCCGATTGGTCCTGGTCGCCGGTTTTTCTGGATGTGGATTTGGATGGCTATGAGGACCTGTTGATCAGCACTGGATTTGAACGGGATGTCCAGGATGTGGACATGGCGAATCAATTGGAGGCTGCCCGGCGCAGCCAGAAATTAAGCGATTCGGAAGCGCTCCAGATGCGGGCGCGCTTTCCCCGGTTGGAGCAACCCAAGTTGGCTTTCCGCAACCGTGGCGATCTGACCTTCGAGGAGACCGGGGCCACCTGGGGGTTTGCCACGCCCGGGGTCACGCAGGGAATGGCGCTGGCCGATCTCGATGGGGACGGGGATTTGGATGTGATCGTGAACAATATGAACGGGGTGGCGGGGATTTATCGCAATGAGAGCAACGCGCCGCGCGTGGCCGTCCGGTTGCAAGGACAGTCGCCCAACACGCGGGGCATCGGCGCGCGTATCACGGTCACCGGCGGCGCGGTTCCCCGGCAGACCCAGGAAATGCAAAGCGGGGGACGGTACCTTTCGTCCGATGATGCCATGCGGGTGTTCGCCGCGGGGTCGCTGACCAACGCCCTGACCGTGGAGGTGGTCTGGCGCAGTGGGACAATTAGCCGGCTGGAAGGGGTGCGTCCGAATCAATTGGTCGAGCTGATCGAGCCCGCGGGGGCGGAGCAACCGCCGCCGGTTCTCCCGGCCACCCCCGCGCCATTATTTACCGACGTGAGCGATTTGCTGAAGGCGAACCATCATGAGGAGAATTTTGACGACTTTGAACGCCAGCCGCTGTTGCCGCGCAAATACAGCCAGCTCGGTCCCGGGTTGGCGTGGTTTGACCTGGACGGCGATGGGTGGGAGGACCTGATCATTGGTGCCGGCAAAGGGGGAACCCTGGCAGCCTTCCACAACAATGGCAAAGGGGGATTTGAACGGTTTACGCAAGATTTCTTGCAGCAGATCGTCCCGCGTGATCAGACGACCATCCTGGGGGCGCAGTTGGCCGCTGGGGAACCGGCCTTGTTGGCCGGGTCCGCCAATTACGAGGACGGCCGGACGAACGGCGGCGCGGTGACTTGGTATGACCCCGCGGCGGGGGCGATGCGCGACCTCATCCCGGGAACCAGTTCCAGTACGGGCCCCCTCGCCGTTGGCGATTATGACGGGGACGGCCAATTGGATCTTTTCGTGGGCGGAAGAGTGATCGGCGGACGTTATCCGGAGGCCGCCAGCTCACGGTTGTTTCACAATCGTGGGGGCCGGCTGGTGGAGGATGCAGGGGCCGGTGCGCTGTTACACCAAGTGGGTTTGGTGAGCGGCGCGGTCTGGTGCGACCTCGATGGGGATGGCTATCCTGAATTAATCCTCGCCTGCGAATGGGGGCCGCTCCGGGTTTTCCGCTACCAGGACCGGCGCACGTGGCGGGAAATCACCGCCGAATTGGGCTTGGACAAATACCGGGGATGGTGGAACGGCGTCGCGGTCGGGGATTTCAATGGGGACGGAAAGTTGGACCTGGTGGCATCCAACTGGGGTCGCAACACGAAATATCAAGGCTTCCGGGAACAACCGTTGCGGCTCTACTATGGTGATTTTAGCGGATTGGGCGGCGTGGATTTGCTGGAGGCGTATTACGACCCAACCCTGGCGAAAATCGTGCCCTGGCAACACCTGGGCCGGATGGGTGCCGCGCTGCCGTTTCTCAGCGCGCGCTACGATTCTTTTCGCAAATTTGGCGCAGCGAGTATTCCGGAAATCCTGGGGGAGCGCGCGGCCGCGGCGCATGAACTCACGGCCAACTGGCTCGAAACCACCGTGTTCCTCAACCAGGGGGATCATTTTGCCGCGCACACGTTGCCGGTGGAAGCGCAACTCAGCCCGGCGTTTGCGGCTTGTGTGGCGGACATCGACAATGACGGGAACGACGACATTTTTCTCAGCCAGAATTTCTTTGCCACCGAATCTGAAACCAGCCGGGACGATGCGGGCCGCGGACTTTGGCTGCGGGGCGACGGCCACGGCGGGTTCCGCCCCTGGTCCGCTGGCGAAAGCGGCATCCGCGTCTATGGTGAACAGCGCGGCGCGGCCGTGGCGGACTTCGATCATGATGGCCGGGTGGATTTGTGCGTGAGCCAAAATGGCGGCCCGGTGAAATTGTTCCGCAATACCGGGGGCGCGCCCGGAGTGCGAGTGCGCCTCCAGGGACCGCCGGGCAACCCCACCGGAGTGGGGGCGCAGGTTCGTTGTTCGCATTGCCCGGCCACGAAGGAGATCCACGCGGGTTCGGGTTATTGGTCGCAGGATGCCGCCGTGCTGGTGTTTCCCGCGCCAACGAATTCCGTGGAGATCACCGTGCGATGGCCGGGCGGTCAGGTGACGCATGGGCAAATGGCACCCGGGATGAAAGAGGTGGTTTTAAGTTTTTCCGCGTTGGGGCCGAAGTGACCGAGGGAAAAAGTAACCATGCCAGGGGCGGAGTCAGTGGACGGGTTTCGGGGCGGGCGTGAATTCGAAGGAATCAAATCGCGCTTCCGCCTGGTCTTTGCCCTCCACGACCAGGGCGACGCGCAGGCTGCGATCCCACGGAGGCAGGTCCTTGCCTAAAACGTCATCGCCCACGGAGGTCCAATGCTGGCCATCCGGGCTCGCGGCAAATTTGAATTTGTAGCCTTCCGTTGTTGTCAGGCGGAGGAAAAGCCGGGCACTGGCCGGTGCCTCGAGCTGGGCCAATTCGGTACGCCGGCCATGATCCCGACGCCAGAGGGTCAGTTTGCCACCGCCGGTGGAAAGACCCAGGGCATTCTGGCTGTCACCAAAAGCGGACAGGCCGGCCGTGACGCCCGGGCCAAGGGCTTCCGCAGCAACGACGGTCGTAGCGAGGTAATCCGCGGCTAGGGTGGCCCGGGCCAGGACGGCGGCGAAGTTGCCCGCCGGATGTCCCGTCTGACCCACGAGCACCAACTTGCCACCCCCCAGGCGGAAAGTCGGCTCATTGTTCTGGGGCCATTCCCAGCCGGGGAGCATTTGCGTGGACTTGAATTCATCGCGAAATCCGGAGTGGGCGGGCTTCTGCGGGACGCCCAGTGGCGCGCTGCCGCCCGAACTGGGTCCCTGGTCCGCATCGATGGTCGGCCAGCCGTTGGCACCAAATTTGACCTCATCCAGCAGCGCCTCGCGCCCGGTGAACAAGCCGCCTTGCGCGGCGTAGGCATGATACAATAACCAGAAGCGGCCGGATTCATCGGTGACAATGCTGCCATGGCCGGGGCATTTCCAGTGGTCGTTGGCCTTCAGGATGGGATTGGCCGGGTTCTTCTCCCAAGGTCCAAGCAAGGCGTGGGAGCGGGC
Organism: uncultured Pedosphaera sp.; assembly: GCA_903918755.1. GTDB lineage: Bacteria > Verrucomicrobiota > Verrucomicrobiia > Limisphaerales > Pedosphaeraceae > CAIXFN01. The sequence goes on along the minus strand of CAIXFN010000024.1, from coordinate 32,260 downwards.
AACACCCAGGGCGTAATTGCAGCCGGCCCCGCAGCAGCCGGCGCCGGAATAAAAAAGATAAAACCAGTCACCGTGCCGCAGAACAAAGGGTCCCTCAACCACCGCGCCTTCCCAATCCGTGTCATTGTGGAAAAGTTCCTTCCGCTCGCCGATCAATTTGGTGCCGGTTTCATCCAACGGCTGCGCCCAAAGCGGCGTGGGCTTCTTGACACTGTTGCCGTCCTCTTTCCAGATCAGGTAGGGCTCGTCCTTTTCATCCAGGCAGACCACGGGGTCGATCGAGCCGGCGGGCTGCGAGACCAACGGACCATGGTCCACGTAAGGGCCACCGGGCTGGTCGGCCACGGCCACGGCAACTGATAAGGGCCCGTTTTTGGCGCGGCCGACATAATAAACATGGAAGCGTTCCTGGAAGCGGGTGATTTCCGGCGCCCAAAAATTTCCCACCGCCCAGAAGGGCCGATGCGGAAAGACGGCCCCGGTTTGTTCCCAGTTCACCAGGTCGGTGGAATGCAACAGGGGAAATTCCGGACCCCATTCCGAGGAAGTGGCCGTGGCCCAATAGTCCTTGCCCACCCGGATGATCGAAGGATCAGGATGATCCCCGGGAATGACCGGGTTCGTGTAGCCGACCGTGGAATCAGCGGCCAGCGCGGGCCGGCCGGTGAAGACACTCGCGGCCACCAGCAGGCCACCCAACACGTTCGGCATGAAATTGCATCGCTTCATAAGGATCCAGCCTATCCGAAGCGGAAAAAATAATCGAGCAACTCCGCAAGACGTCGCTGCTCCAGGGTCACGGACTGAAGGGGTAGCGGGCGGCGGTTCCCCAGACAACACATGGCCACCCGCTCCCCGAAGACCTAGTGGCGGAACATTCGGCCCAGCAGCGCCAGGGTGGTCAGAGCGATGAGTGTCGCTCCGAGGATGAGGGCGCGGGCCATCCACGAAGTGGTTTTGATCGCGCGCGTGTCGATTCCGATCTTTAAGTCCGCCCAGGAATCGACAGCGACGGCGCGCCGGAAGGTGAGCACGCGTCCCTGTTCAGGCAGGCTGGCACGAATGGCGGCAGGGCTGCTCACGGCGGCATCCTGCTGCTGAATGAGCCGGGCCGCCAACTTCATGAAGGCGCTGTTTTCGTCCGCGGTGTTGCGGTTGATGATCTCCTTGGCATCCTGTTGGGTATAGGCCACATCCTTGCGCCCGCGCAAATCGTGGAAGCGCGCGCCCAGGGAGGCGGGATCGCCCCCGTTGGCGGCCTGGCGCACATTCAGTCCCACGAGGGCCTGCTGCAGTTTCAAATTGTTCAACTGCACCCGGGCATCCTCGTTGAAGGCGTCGTCTCCTTGGCTGAGGCCATAGGCGGCCTGAAACGCGCGGCGGGCCTGTTGCGGGTCCCCTCGTTCGAGCAGGGAATTACCCATGGAAAGCATTTGCTCGGCTTCCTGCGTCTTGGCCCGCTGGGTGTTGGCCTGCTCTTCCAGGTACACCTTGGCGTCCGCGGCGGCACTCACCGGCAGCAACCGGTTTTCCTGGAGTTGGAACGAGCCGCGCCAATCCTTCACCTGCCACTGATCATTCAAGTGGACTTTCCAGGTGATGTTCTCCAGGGGCAGATCGAATTTCGGAGCCACCAATTCCAGCGCGAGGGCGCCCCGTCCGGCCCGGCCAATCTGGCAGGTGTAAAAAATTTCCACGGGTAGGGATTTGCCCCCGCGTGATTGCTGCTCCAGGGGGATTAGGATCCGGTCCCCCGATCGCCAGGGCCAGACGCCGTTTTGGTTCACAAACGCAAACCAGAACTTGGCGTCCTTGGGCAGGGTCAGTTCGAGCAGGCGTTTGTCGCCCGGCAGGAGTTCCACCCGGACCTGGGTCAGCATCACCCCATCGTCCGAAATCACCGAACTCAGGGAGATGTTTTCCACGTGGGCGGGGAGCAATTTGGCGGCTTCATGGCGATCCAGTTTCAGCGTCAGCGCGAAGGCGGGTTCCACCAACCGGTAGGCCAGATTGGCGGCGGCGGCGGGCAAATCCTGTTGCAAGGCGCGGGGAATGCTCTGCCACTCCGTCGGTTGCAGCGTATTCGGCGCGGAATCGGCGCTTACTTGCAACCGACCCGCCGCCTGAATCGTCACAAAACCGCGCTGCAGATTCACGTCCAAAGCCTGCACCCCGCGCAGGACCGCATCGGTGGCGCGTTCGGCCATCACGGTTTGGTAACTGACCTGCAGGAGGTAGGCCCCAATGAACCGGCGATGCAATTTGATTTCCCAACCTTGCAGGCCATTCGTCACCAGGTTGGGGACGGGGAGAAAGTCGCCGACCTGATCGCCCTGGAAGTGCACACTCGCGGCGTTGGTCGGGAGCAGGACGCGCAAGGATTTTAGGCCGGTGTTTTCAATCTGGTATTGCAGGTTGGCCACAACCTTGATTTGCGCCTCGTTGACGGTGACATGCTGGAGGCCCGTCACCTGGATCCAGGGCTCCACCTGTTCGAGGTCCAGCGTAAGATTCCAGGGAGTTTGCAGAATTCGAAAGGCCAGGACGCCTTTTTGGCGGATGCCGGATTTCTGCGGGTCCAACTGCGTGATTCCCTCCCGGTTCGCCACTTGCAACCGCATGCCCTGCTCGGGAACGATGACCAGCGTGCCCCTTTGTTTACTGGCTTCGCGGAGCACCAATTGCGGCGCGGCCCAACCATTGGTCGCCTTGACCCCGGGACCGGCGAGGCTCAGGGCGAATTGCTGCTGCCCTTCGGTTTTGCCTTTGAGATGCAGCGTAATGAGACGACCCGCGGGCGCCTTCAATTCCGTCCAATGACTCAGCGCCGCCCCACTGACCGATTCCACATCGAACCCGGCGGGCAGGAAGAAACTCAGACTGAAGATACCCGCGCGGGTAATTTCCGCCGTAAAATTGGCGGCCAGCACCGTGCGATCTTCGCTGAGGGATAAGGTGTCCTGGGTTTCCACGCGCACATCCGGCTCCACGGCGGAAGCCTTGATGGTCACTGATCCGCGGGCATCCGCGGAACGGAAGGCGCGGCGAACCGTCAAACCGGGAAGCCGGGCGGCCAACGCCTGCGGCACGGTGGTGGGAAAGTCCTCCAGATTGACGGGGGAGAATTCCGCCCCCGTGACCGAGTCCAACTGGACTTCACCCCCGGTCGCGATCCCGAGCAGCGCGATTTGCCCGGCCGCACCCTCCACGGCCACCAGGCCGACTGATTGGCTGATCGGAAGCGGTCCGGTGGGAACCTGCGAACGGATGAGCAGGGCGAAGGGGCGCGATTGGGCGGGTTTCAGGCTGACCCGTAATTTGCGGGAGTCCGGATCAAAGCGCCAAAGCGAGATCAAGGCACCCGCGGAGCGTTGGGGACCGGACTGGGCGTTGGCCCCGGGGGCTTCGAGCACATCGGTGATGGTGGCCCCGGCGGGAATGTCGAAGATCAGTTCGGTCAACTCGCCCTGCGCCGGCCGGATGGACACCCAATGCGCGCCCTCGATCACACCCGCCGAAGGAACGTAGAGCTGTTGAAACTCCGCATAGAAAACTGACTTCTCGCGCTGCACATCCCGGCGCCGGGGTTTCCAACCGATCCAGGCATCCGGCTGCGGGGCCAGAACCAGAGTGGCCACGGTATTGCTACCCGTGATCTGGCCCTGGCTGGAGACTGCCTGGGGTGATTGCACTTCCACCTCCAAATTCACCAGCGTGAGCTTCAGTTCATTGATCAGGCCATAAACAGTGGGCAGGGAGAAGCCCGATTCATCCCCCCGTTTGGTCACGGCCATTTGATACTGCAAGGTGATTTCATACTTGCCGGAGGATTCGGCGAGCAATTCCTCACCCGGGACATTGCCCGGTAGCGCGGGCAACAGTCGCAGCGCCCGGGTGGGATAGTCCACATGCGTGAGCACGGCGGAACCGGTCAGCAAATGCAAGCGCTGGTCCTTGACGGCCTGCCAGCGGATTTTGGCAGTGGCGAAGGCGAATTTATCTTCCACCCGGATTTCCTGGGAGATCCATTCGGCCAGGGGAACCGGCGCAGGAACCACTTTGACAGCTTTGGCCGGAGGGGGCTCCGACGCCAGAAGCGGCCCGCCGCCAGCCAAACCGACCAAAGCGGCAAGCAGAACCGCCGCGGCCACCGCGGGGGTGCCAGTTGGCGCCGGGGGGGCAGCGGGAGGTGGAGTGGCACGCGGACGAACGGGTTGGCGCCAAAGTTGCCGGACGGCGGGGATCAATAAATGGATCAGTAAGAAGGCGGCGAAGACCAGGAAGAACAGCCCCGCCCCATCGGTCCAGCGCAACGCCAACCAGGCCAGCACGAGCCAGGCGTAAACGGGCAGGAGCCGGCGGAGGAGAAGGGCGAGCACGATTCCCCCGGCCAGGGCAGCGGCCAGCGGCCAAACCAGGCCGGCCCCGGGTTGCGGGGAGGTTTTTTCACTGACATTGCGCACCTCGACGCTCAACACCGCCCCGGCCTGCTGCACGGGCGCGAGCAGGGTGATTTCGCGCGGTGGAATGGCCGCGGACAGCGCTTCCGGACCGACGACCGCGAGGCTGGACAGCCCGGCCAGAATCCAGAGGGCCAGGCCGAAGGCCACCAGACCCAGCAATCCGCCACAAAAGAAGCGGGCACTGTATTTGTAAACACCCGGTCGCGCCGTCCCCCACCACACCCCGGTGGCGATCAGCAGCAAGGCGAACCCGGCCGCCAGCAGCGTCCCCGCCCGGCCGGCTTCCGGTCCGTGAACCAGCCGGGTCAAGGCGGCGAAACCGGAGACGTCCGGCCGGCGGCCCAACGGCGTGAGCGTGCCGCCGCGAAATTCCAGCCTTTGTCCTTCGTCCGGCGCGAGCCGCCATTCTTCCAACATAACTGGAGCGCCCACAATGGGCGCCGTAATGGCGACCAAACCGGCGTTGGCGGATTTGGCGGCGACCTTGAGGTCCAGTTGCAGCACCGCGTTGGGATCGGCGCGTTGGGGTAACGGGATTAAATTGGCCGCGCCATCGAGCACCGGCACCACCGAGGCGCCATTCACCGTCGCCGACCATAACTCGGCCCCGGGCGGCAGGGTGAGACGGAAATGGGGGTTGCCCCGATTTTTCACGAAGTAGCGGACGTCGGTCAGGACCTGACCTTCCTTCGAAATTCGGGTGGACAGGGTCGCCCGGTCCACGACCTGACTCAGCGAATCCCCCTGCTGGAGCGGGCTCAGGGCGAGCTTCAAATTGAAGGGACGCGAAGTGTAATGGTAGGCGGCCAGAATGGGGGCATCGAAAAACAGCCGGTATTCCGGCGGCACTTCGCCGGTTTCCAACGGCAGCAATCCGGGGGAGATTTCCACCGGTTTGACCTGGAATTGATACGCGCTGATTACCAGCGTATGACCCTGCTCAGCCTGGGCATCCAGAGGACGCGCCCCGGTAAACGTGAGGGTTTCCCCCTGCGATTTGAACGGACGCTCATATGTGGCCAGCAGTGTATACGGCCCGGCCACCGGCGTGTGCAGTTGCACCAGGAACCCACCGTCCGTCTTCTGCCAGTTGCGGATATCCTTCCCGGTGAATTCCACGTTGAAATATTCCTCGGATAATTCCACGCGCAGGGCCGAAACCGGAGCCCCGGAAATCACGTAATTAATAACACTACTACCGTAGGCAATGCCTTCGCCGATGGAGAACAGGTGAAAGGCATCCGCCTGGACGGTCTTGGGCAGGCGCTCGACGCGCAGGGTTGCTTCCCAGGCCGGTTCGGCGAGCCGGAAGGCGGATTGGATCCCGGCGACTTTACGCGGGAAGAAGGCAGTGGCGATTTCTGTAAGGGAGACGGTGCGCTCCGGCGTGAGCCGGAAGCCTGGATCCGAGGAGATCGCCAGATTGCCGCGAACCGATTTGGCCTTGGGCACTTCCAGACGCGCCAGGACCCAGTTGGTCGCCCCGAGGGGTTGATTGTGTTCGAGCCGCAACTGGATGACCTGCCGGCCGGTGACGGGTTGGCCATACACCAGTCGCAACTCGGCATCGGGTTGCTCGGCGGGTTCGCGCAGAAAATAATCGCTGAGCCCGGAAGCGGTGAGGCGCGCCAAGACATAGCCTTTGGGAACGCGCAACAGCAATTCGCGCAACGGGGCCTCGCGGATGTCCAATTCAACCTCGGCATCAATCGCCAGTTCGCTTTCAGCGAGGTGATAAGCCAGGACCTCGGACACCGCGAGTTCCGGCAGGATTTGGTCCGCCTGGATGCGCAGGCCGAAATCGCCGCCCGAAAACCGGTAGGCAAAGCGCTGCGTTCCCCCCGCCCGCAGGTTGGCCCGCGTGGCATCGGTCTCGGGGAATTGGTCCGGCGAGATTTGCGATAGCCCTGACGCCTGGACCACTTCCAAACGAACCGCCCCTTCATTCACGATTCGGATATAACCGGCGAACCGGGTGGCCGACTCCGGGCGCACTTGCACGCTGTCCGCCACTTGCGGGAAGGCGCCCAGGGGAGTCTGGGTCTGCACCAGCAGGGTAAAAGTATCCTTCTGGGCCTGGTTCATTTGCACCACCAACCGTCGGTCGGTAGAATTCGCGATGGGTTCCACCTGCCACGCCAGCACCTGCTCCCCCTGCACGCGGGTGACTTCCCCCGCCCCGTGCAGGAGCAGAGTCACGCGGCTGAGTTCCCCCTGCATCACTTTGAAATCCAACAGCGCCACCTGACGCATCAGTCCCGGCCCCAGGCTGATCTGCGACCACATTTCCGCCGCGTAAAATAGTTTACCCTCCGCTTCCGGACGCGCCTCGGTCCAGGAAAGCGCCACGGACCCATCCGCGGGCAGAAAGCTCACGAAATCCGGGCCCTTGCGCTCGGGCCGCGCGGCGCCGGCAAACTGAAACTGGGTGTCCGCCGCCAGGCCGTGGAGCAGGACGGGTTGCACCGCCGTCGACGCCACCCGGAATGCCACCGCGTTCCAACGATCCTGGCGCACGATGGCCGCCCGGAATTTCAGGCGGATGGGGTAATCGCCGTTCCGCTCAAACTCCGCGACAAAGCGATTGGTGTCCGCGCGTAATTGCCAGCGCGGGTGCTCGCCCAACTCCGTCAGTGCCACGGTGCCGGCGAGCAATTCCAGCGCGCCACCGGCGCGGTCTTCCACATGCGCAACGGCCGTGAGCGTAAACTCCGCCCGGCCGTTGCCCAGATCGCCCGTGAGTTGAAAATCGCGCAAACTGACATTGGGCACGCCGGGCGGCGGGTTCGCTCCTCGGCCGGGCAAACCCAGCAAGACCGTGAGCAGGAGGAGAAGGAAGCGGACCGGGAGAGGTTTCATAATCATGTGGGGGAGAAAGCGGTTGGTGCGGCTATTTGTTTCCCGCGGTAGTCGGCGGGTTGACGATCCGGGCTTTGTTGACGCTGAGGGCAAAGCGGGTGACGCGGGGATAGTCCAGGGAGGTGCCGAAATCCAGTTCGAGTTTGCGGGACGTCGTCACGACCCGGCCGAGGATCAGGGTCTCGACGCGGCAGGTGATCCGCGCGGTGCCCAACAATTCGCCGTTCTCATCCAGCACCGCGGCGCTAATCTCATGTTCCACATTGTCCGAACAGGTGAGACCCGCCTGCACGGTAGCCGTGAGTCGGTGGCTCGCGGGATCCAGTTCGAAATGAATGGAACCCAAATGAACCAGGTGACGCAGCGTGCCGTCGACAGCAACGCCCGTGGATTCCATTTGGATGGGGATGGTCCGGTTCCATTCGACGGGGCGGATCCGGGCTGGCCGGTCGGTGGCCGCAAGAGGCGCGTCCCCGGCCAGAGATGGCGACCCGGGCAGCACCACAGCGGTGAGGAGGCAGCAGAGAGCGAAGGCAAGTTTCATAGCAACAATTTATTTTCCAGAAATGCTTTTGGCCTGCCGAATCATCCATTCGAGTTTTCGCGGCCGGGCGTCCGCGCCGCAGACTTCGGGAACGCCGGAGAGGGTCTGCAGGAGGCGGTCGGGCGTGACCTCGGTGGCGTACGGGCTGCTGACCAGCCATTCGGAAAACGCGCTGGCGGTGGCGGCCAGACGCATGGCGGGGCTGGCCTGTTCGAGAGCCACCGCGTTGCCGTTGAAGGGAATCTCATACGCGTGTTCGGGATATTCCGTGGTTCCCGGGATTTTGTAGCGTACCCGCACGGTGGCCAGCGGCCCTTCGCCTTGCGGATTGACTTCCACTGTATACAGAGCGTTGCCCGATTCCGCCGCCCCGATTTCGGCGGCATCCACCGTGTTGTCACGAAACTGTTCCTTGGTGAGTTGGTGTTTGGCGTAACCGATTTGCCGGTAGGCCGTCACCCGCTTCGGGTTGAATTCGATCTGCACTTTGACATCGGACGCGGCAACATGGAGAGCGCCGGCCAATTGGGCCGCAAAGCCGTTGGCCGCTTCCTCGGGGGTGTTGATAAAACCGTAACGGCCGTCGCCATTGCGGGACAAAACTTCGAGCAGGTCGTCATTATAGCCTTCCCAGCCAATGCCGAAGCAATCCAGGGCGATGCCCTGTTTGCGTTGCGCCTCCACTTTTTGCTTGAGGGCGGTCGGTTCCACATTGCCCAGGTTGGCGGCGCCGTCCGTCAGCAACACCACGCGGTTGACCCCGTTGGTGGCGTAGTGCCGGGCGGCGGTGGCATAGGCCAGGTTCATAGCCTCTTCCAGATTGGTGCCGCCCTGGGGGGTGAGACTACCCACCGCCTCCACCGTGCCGGCGGCCTGATCGCCCGGCACACCGTCCACCCACAACCGGGCGGTGCGCGCAAAGGTGACCACGCTGAAGGTGTCCTGCGGGTGCAACTGGGCGGCGAGCACGCGCAAGGCTTCATGAATGATTTCCACGCGGTCCGCGCGCTCCATGGAACCGGAGTTGTCCAGCAGCAGGACGAGGTTCAACGGACGTCCCGCTTCGCGGCCTTGGGCGGCGGTCTTCACCGCGAAGCGCAGCAGATCGCGATTCTGGGCAAACGGATACCGGGCGCGTTCCGAGGCGAAGGCGAGCGGCGCACCCGGGGAAGGCGCGGGATCGCGGTAATCAAACGCATTAATGAATTCCTCGCTGCGCACGGTGGCCGGCTCGGGCATTTGGCCCTTCTCGAGGCTGGCGCCCGCCAGCTTGAAGGAGACATCCGAGACGTTCAGGGAAAAGGTCGAGAACGGGTTGTCCTGGGTCCGAACTTCGGGTTGCGGTTCGCCAGCGGGCTTGGCGGCGGGCTTGGTGGGAACGGGCGCAGGTTCTTCGGTAAGTGCGCGCACTTTTTGCCGCTCTAGCCCTTCAAGCTTCGACTGATCCACGGAGGTTGGCTGTTTATTGGCACTTGCAGCGCTGACCGCCGCCGGTTCGCCAGGCGGGGTTTTTTTGGCTTCCAGTTGCGACTTTAATCCCGCGATTTTTTGGCCAGAATCGCGATTTTCAGCAAGGAGGACCCGGCTTCCCGGGGGTGAAAGAAGGGTGAGGCTCAAATCTCCAGCACGTTTGGAGCTGCGGTCAGCAGGGTTGTTCTCGCTTTGGTTCAAGGCCCGGTCGAAATCAGAAACGTTGGCCGAACCGGCCGCCTGGTTGGGTAGGGCAATGGGGGCCAGATACGAGCGCCGAGCCGGCCGTTCCGCATTGTCCGGCGCCGGCTTATCGGCCAGCGCAAAGAAATCGGAAGTACCACGAGCATCTGAAGCAACGTCCAGTTTGTCCGCAGTGGCAGCGGCCGTTCTCGACAACGCCCGGCCAGCGGCGGGCTTGCGGGTTGCCGTGGACTTTGCTTTGGCTAGTCCCTCAGTTTCCGGAGAACTCTTATCTGCGGAGGCACTCAGCGATTGCGTGAGCGCTTTGTGTTCCGGTGTAGGGACGACCTCCCAGGCTTCTTCTATTCTAACTTGTTCAGGGGTTCTGTTTTTTACCGCCGCCAGGAACCTCTCATTCTGCTGCAGTATTGCTTCGTGGATCTTGTCGACTTCTTTCAGTTCACCAGCGGAGGTCAGGTTATCAACCGCGGGCAGTTTCTCATTGAGCGGAGCCGCGAAGCCGAACTGGTGAACTTGTTGCTCGCGGTCCGCCATGTTTGGCTTCAAGGTCGAATTTTGTTCGCGTTCAGCCTGATCAAAACTTGAGGCCGACAACTCGTAGCGCCCACCGCCGGGCGGTTGATAGGACCAATTAGGATTTACGGGCGCCGATTCCTCCCGCTTCTCTCCCGTTTGAAAACGGAACCCGGCGGTTAGCTGGCCTGCGGCCGGCCCGTTGGCACTCTTGCCCAATTGAAGATCCGACGACGTGGGGGCTCCCGCACGACCACCCTGCGAACCACCCAAGGCAACACCACCTTTTGCTGCATTCTCCGCTTGTTCATCGTAAAAACCCCTCAAAGTTCCTGTAAGCGCATAGGGGGCGCGATCAGCAGTTTGATCCTGCCGCACCGCCCGATTGCGATCCAGCGACTGCCCTTGCTTGCCATCGTCCACCTGACGTGCGGAGGCGTCATCGAAGAGAACTCCCAATCGGGGTGAATCACCCAGCGCGACTTTTTTGTCCTCTCCAACCGGCTGCGCTAACCCGCCGACCGCTGCTACTTGAGGAATATCGCCCCGCGTGACTGAGTTGCCACCCAAGCGGCCTGTGTCGGCGCGCAGGCCCGCGATCAAAATTGAGTCCGACGCAGTCACTGGCGTTCCCGGACCGGAAGGCGTGGCTTTGACAAAATCCTCTACCTTCGCCCGGGAGCGCTGTGCCACTTCCGCGAGTTTCTCGTCGGACTTGAGCCCTTCGGCAGTCACGGTGCCCGAGTTGACAATGGGGGACCGGGCCGGAGTCGCGTAGAGGGGAACGGCGGCGGGCGGCGGCGACAGGGGAACGGGCGCGGCTACCGCTGCGGGTGCCGGAGCCGGCTGGCCGCCAGCAAATCCGCCACCGCCAGCTCCGCCACCGCCACCGCCACCGCCACCGCCAGCTCCGCCACCACCACCGGCGCTTCCGCCTCGCCCACCTCCGCCCCCGCCCCCGAAACCACCGACGGTGCGGCCATAGCGGGCCATCGAATCCGCCGGAGCTGTGACTCCCTGCTGCCCCTCCGAACTGGGACTGAAGGCTGGGGCGGAAAGTGTCGGGGTGGGTGGCGTTAACGCGAGGTCCTTCCCCGCCTTCGCTCCACCTTCATCAACGGCCGCTAGCTTGCTGGTGCCCAACGCCCGGAAAAAGGAGTGCGTCTCACCATTTTGGGCTTCGGCATTGGCCGGCATCGGCAAACCGGTGGAGGGATCAATGACCGGTTCGGGGGCAACTCCGGAAGTTGGTGTCGCTGCGGGCTGATTGACGGTTTGTCCCAGGTTGATGGCGGCCAGCGAGCCGTTAGCCACTTCCACGCCAAAGTTCGCCCGATTATCAGCCCCGTCCTTCCACGCCATCGCCGCGGCGGAGGGAGCGCCCGGAGCGGGGGTGATGGGAGGCACGCCAGCGGCGAGGGCTTCCCCTTCCGGCAGGGCAATCGTCGTGTGGAGGGCCGGCAGTTCAGCGAGTGGGGTGGAGGGAGTTATCGCCGGTTTGGCCTTGGCAAGTTTCGGCTGCAAGCGACCCAGCTCCTCAATTTCGCTCTCCCGTTGCGCCACGGCGGCGGGATCGCGGCGCAGACTTTTGTAATGCTTGACCGTTTCAGGTTTGGTATCCACTCGGTCCAGCGAAAGCGCCACGGGTTTCTCGTCAACCGGCGCAATTGGCTGAGCCAGCTCTTCCTTGACGGCCAATTCAGGCCGGGTGGGCGCTTCCCCGTTCGTGACAACGGCATTCGTGAAGTAGCCCCGATACCTGCGGTTCTCCGACGCTTGAGTCGCGGTCGCCTCCCCATAATATTGGTCCCCCCGATTTCGGCCGGAGAACATGGCCAACTTGCGCGAATACGCCAACCGGGGGGCCAGGAATAACCAACCGATCAGGCCGACCAACGCGGCGGCGATGCCCATCGGCAGGTACCAGGCCATTTCGCGCTTATGGGGAACGACAAATTCCTGCGGGGCCACCGTTTTGAACCGGGCCAGCAATTCCTGCCGGCGGCTTTCACTCAGGCGGCGCGGCGGAGGTTCGACGGTGCCGGATTCGGGCCCGCTGCCCACGGCGGCCTGCCGGAGGAGGTCCACGGTGCGTTGGAGCCGCTCATAAAGCGCCGCCAGTTGCGGGTCCGCCGCGATCTGCGCCCGGAGTTCCGCCGCTTCGGCTGCGGGCAAGGCGCCCAACAAGAGCGCCGTGAGCCGGGCCTCCGATTCGACTTGGGGATCCAGGGGTTCTTCGAAATTCCAATTCATGACACCACTCCGTTTCTGGCCAGTTCCTGGCCGATTTCCTTGAGCGCGTGATGCAGCAGGTACCCCACATGACCGACCTTCAAGCCCGTCCGGGCGCTGATTTCCTGGTAGGAGAGCTCTTCATGAAACTTCAAGCGAATCAATTCCCGCTCGCGTTCATCCAAATTCGCCACACTCAACCGCACGAGGTCAATGCCTTCCCAGCGGGCGAGCAGTTCATCCGGGAGCGGTCCGGCATCCGCCGTTTCCGCGGCCGCGCCACCTTCTTCGCCCGGCAGGATCAGCGGCACAATCTTGCCCGCCTGCCGCAAATGATTGAGCGACTGGTTATGGATGGTGCGATACAACCACCGGCGGGGTTGCTGGACCTGTTCGAATTGAGCCTGCAGTTTCATGAATGCTTCCTGCACCATGTCCTCCGCCACACCGGCCGACCCGACCAGGCGATACGCATACGCGAGCAGGGGGGATTCCAGAGCCGCAAACAGCTCCTCGATCGACTCCCACTCCGGCGGCTCGCTTACTTCAGTTGGTCGCATTACAGCCATGCCCGGTGATCAGAACATCGTGTCACACCGATAACGACACGACAACGGGTGCTTTATTAGACGATTGTCGTGCGGAAATACTCCCGGGGTATGGGGAATGCCGTTTGGAAAGGAGGTTGCGTTGGCGAAAGCGCAGGCAGGGGTGTTGCCGGAGGCCCCGGCCGCCTGCCGTGCTTCGCTCGGAAGCTTCCGTTTTCGCCCAGGCTTCGCCGGACAGGTCGCAGGCCAGGAAAGGCGGGACTCCGAGCCGGGGAGACGGCCGATCAGGCGACGATGCCGTGGCGGATTTCGCCGGCCACATCGGTCAGGCGGAAATCGCGACCTTGGAAGCGGTGGGTGAGACGCAGGTGATCAATGCCACACAGATACATCATGGTGGCGTGCAGGTCATGGACGTGCATTTTCTCGGCATCGTCCACAAACCGGTAGCCCAGTTCATCGGTTTGCCCAAACGTCAACCCGCCCTTGACGCCGCCGCCGGCCATCCAGACGGAGAAGGCCTGGATGTGATGGTCGCGTCCGGAACCCTGGCCCATGGGCGTGCGACCGAATTCGCCGCCCCAGAGAACGAGGGTGTCGTCCAACAAACCGCGCTGTTTGAGGTCCTTGACCAGTGCGGCGGAGGCCTGATCGACGTCCCGGGCGCTGACGGGCATGTCATTGGCAATGTTGCCGTGATGATCCCAGGCCCGGTGATAGACCTGGATGAAGCGGGTGCCGCGCTCCGCAAGCCGGCGCGCCATCAGGCAATTGGAGGCAAAACTGCCGTCGCCGGGATGTTTCACGCCGTAAAGATCCAGGATGTGCTGCGGCTCCTGCGTGAAGTCCGTCAACTCGGGCACGGAGGACTGCATCTGGAAAGCCATTTCGAACTGGGTGATCCGGGTCTGGATCTCGGGGTCGATCCGCTCCTCGGCCAGCATTCCGTTCAGCCGGTTGATCTCCTCAACCACCTGGCGTTGCGTGCTCTGACACACGCCTTCGGGATTCCCAACATAATGAACGGCATCGCCCTTGGACTGAAACTGGATGCCTTCAAAGCGCGTCGGCAGAAAGCCGCTGGACCATTGGCGGGCGGAGACGGGTTGCAACCCGGATTTCCCCGCCGAGGTTAGCACCACGAAACCGGGCAGATTGGCGGTTTCCGCCCCCAGCCCGTAGAGCAGCCACGAACCCATGCTGGGTCGCCCCTTAATCTGGGAGCCGGCGTTCATGAAGGCATGCGCCGGATCGTGATTGATCTGCTCCGTGTGGAGCGAGCGGACGATGCAAAGTTCATCCGCGATGCCGCCGATGTGCGGGAACAATTCGGAAATTTCCTGGCCCGATTTTCCCCACCTTTGAAATTTGGCAAACGGCCCGAACGCCTTGAGTTGGGCGCCCTGCAATTGCGCCAGTTGCTGTCCCTTGGTGAAGGATTCGGGAAACGGCTTACCGTGCAACTCCTGCAGGCGCGGTTTGTAATCCAGACTCTCCAGGTGCGAGGGGCCACCAGCCATGTACAAATGAATGATCCGTTTGGCCCGGATTGGAAAATGCGGCGGATGGATGACCCCGGTCCAGCGACCACCCGGGGCAGGAGATTCGGCGGCTTGCGCCGGACCGGGATTCAGCAGCCCCGCGAGGGCCAACCCGCCCAAGCCATACGCCGCCCGGCCCAAAAAGGTGCGGCGGTTGATGCTGGAACGAAAAGCGGCCAGATCGATTTCGCGTTGCATGGCTGAACCAGATGCTGCCCGTCACCGCGTCGCAATGCACGCGAAAAATCGGTAACCGAAAGGGACGCAAACAATCATCATTTCCGACCCGGCGGTTGATCAAGAGCGGGGATGGGAAACTCCGGCGACGGCTGATGTTGCTCCCGGAGCAGGGCCTCCAACCGGGCGAGCACAGCGGGATTTTCCGCCGCGACGTTTTTCGCTTCCACCGGGTCATTCGCCAGATCATAGAGTTCGGTGGTGGGCGCGGCGGGTTTGGCGCGAGTGCCGAGCAAGTTCCGGCGGACCAGCTTCCAATCACCGGACCGGATGGCTTGTTGACCGCCCACGCCGTGAAACTCGCGATAGAGGAAAGGTCGTTCCGGTTGAGTTTGTCCCAGCAAGGTGGGGGCAAAGCTGATGCCGTCCAGGTTCTTGGGCTGAGGGTTGGTTGACCCGGCCAATTCCAAGAGCGTGGGAAACCAGTCCTCGAACCCCGTCACCCGGGTGGCGGTGGTGCCGGCGGGGATGTGTCCTTTCCAACTCACGATGAGCGGTTCGCGGATTCCGCCTTCGTACATGTCTTGTTTGTAGCCCCGCAAACCGCCGTTGGAATTGAAGTACGCGGGATCAATCCCGGCCAGGGGAAAGACACCGCCATTGTCCGAGGTGAAAATAAAAATCGTGTTCTCCTCCAATCCCGCATCGCGCACCGCCTGAATCAGCCGGCCGATGTCGCGATCGAGCCGCGTGATCATGGCGGCATAGGCGGCGTGCGGGTACTGGTGCGGCAAATAGCCATTGCCACCGGGATAGGGATGATCGTCCAGTTTTCCCCGGTATTCGGCCAGGGAATCCTCCGGCACTTGCAGCGCGAGATGGGGCACGGTGGTGGGATAATAGAGGAAGAACGGTTGTTGCCGATGGTCGCGGATGAACTGCACAGCCCGCTCATTGCAAAGATCAGGCGCATATTGTTGGCCACTGAAATTGGTGTAGCTCGCGGGATTAGCGGGGTCCGCCCCGGCGGGCAACGAAAGGCCTTCCTTTTCCGAGACGTTGGTGTTGCCCGGCAGGGGCAACTGGCCGGCGTCATCGTTCAAGTAATGGGGATAGTAATTGTGGGCCTGGCGTTGGTCATTAAAGCCAAAGAAATGCTCAAATCCATGGCGGAGCGGATCGCCGGGAGTGCCGACGCCCCCGAGTCCCCATTTGCCAAAAGCCGCGGTGGCATAGCCCGCCTCGCGTAGCGGTTCGGCCAGGGTGGTTTCCGTGGCGGGCAAGGGCATTTGTCCCTGGAAGGAGTACCAGGTGCCGATCTCATGATTGTCCCGGACAAAGGCATGCCCCGCGTGCTTCCCTGTCAACAGAACACACCGCGAGGGGGCGCAAACCGGACTGCCGGCGTAATGTTGCGTAAACCGCATTCCTTCCCGGGCCAGCTTGTCGAGCGTGGGTGTACGGATAATTTTTTGACCGTAGGGTCCGGTGTCGCCGTAGCCCAGATCGTCCGCCAGGATGAAAACGATATTGGGCCGCGCTACGGGACCGGCAACCGCGGGATGAGGGAGTGTAAACAGCAGGATGAGGAGTAAAGGCAGATTTGGTTTCATCGCGGTTGGCCGGGGCCGGTCCGCATTTTCTAGGGTGAAAAGGTCTGCCCGGCAAGCCCGATTGCCCGCGCGAGTTCACGATTGGACTTGAAAGCCGGGTCCGCCCTTCTAGGCTCCCACGATGCGAATGATGAGGATGGTTGCTGGCTGGGGAATAATGACGGCCGTTTGCCTGGGCGCGATCGCGCGGGCCGATGATTCGACCAATCAGCCGGGCCAACTGCCCACCATTGCCGGGAAGACGGCCGGCACCACGCGGCTGGCGGGATATTTTAATCTTTACTGGCATCCCAAGCTCGGGAAGCTGTGGCTGGAAATCGGCCGGTGGGGTGAGGAATTTCTGTATCAATCCGGTTTGCCGGCCGGCATTGGGTCGAACGACATCGGGCTGGACCGCGGCCAACTCGGCCTCACGCGAGTGGTTCGTTTTGAGCGCAGCGGTCCAAAGGTGCTGCTGGTACAGGAGAACCTGCAATTCCGGGCGGTAAGCCGGGATCCGAACGAGAGCCGCGCGGTGCGGGAATCGTTTGCTGAATCCACGTTGTGGGGTTTCAAAGTGGAGGCCGAGGACGGGGAGCGGGTACTGGTGGATGCCACAGAGTTTTTTCTGCACGACGCGCATGACGTCGTCGGCACCCTGGTGCGCGCCCGGCAAGGCAGTTACCGTTTGGACGAGTCGCGCTCCGCGGTATACCTGCCGCGAACCAAAGGCTTCCCGTTGAACACGGAAGTCGAAGCCACGCTCACGTTCACCAGTTCCGACACCCCGGGTAATTGGGTAAAAGGAGTGGTGCCCGCTCCTGGGGCCATCACGGTGCGGGAACATCATTCCCTGGTCCAACTGCCGCCACCGGGTTTTCAGCCGCGGAGCTATGATCCCCGCTCCAGCTTTTTCGGGATTGAATACCTGGATTATGCCACCCCCATCAGCGAGCCGATCACGAAGCGGTTCATCCAGCGGCATCGGTTGGCAAAGCAGGATCCGGCGGCGGCGGTGAGTCCGCCGGTCAAGCCCATCGTGTATTATCTCGACCGCGGGGCGCCGGAACCGATCCGGACCGCGCTGTTGTCGGGGGCGCGCTGGTGGAACGAGGCTTTCACGGCCGCCGGATACCGCGATGCGTTCCGCGTGGAGTTGCTGCCCGAGGACGCCGATCCCATGGACCTGCGGTATAACGTAATTCAATGGGTGCACCGCTCCACCCGGGGTTGGTCCTACGGATCCACCGTGGCCGATCCCCGCACCGGGGAGATCATCAAAGGCCACGTGACACTCGGCTCGCTGCGAGTCCGGCAGGATTACCTGATCGCGGAAGCGCTGCTGGCGCCCTACGACACCGGAACGAATATTTCCCCCCGGATGCAAGAAATGGCTTTGGCCCGGTTGAGCCAGTTGGCCGCGCACGAGGTGGGCCACACGCTGGGGCTGGAACACAATTACTCCGCCAGCACCGTGAACCGTTCGTCCGTCATGGATTACCCGGCGCCCTATGCTCAACTCAACGACCAGGGGCAGCCGGACTTATCGGCGGCCTACGCCCACGGAATCGGGGAGTGGGACAAGGTGGCCATCAATTTCGGTTACCGTGAGTTCCCCGCCGGCGTCAACGAAGCAGGGGAATTGAACACCATTCTCACCAAAGCGTTCGCCGGCGGCTTGCGCTTCCTGACGGACCAGGATGCGCGGCCCGCGGGATCCTCGAGCAGCCTGGCCCACCTTTGGGACAATGGCGGGAACGCGATCGACGAATTGGAACGACTAATGAAGTTGCGGGCGGTGGCGTTGACCCGTTTCGGAGAGAACAATATCCGGCCGGGCGCGCCGCTGGCCATCCTGGAAGATGCGCTGGTACCGCTCTACCTGCTCCACCGTTATCAGGTGGAGGCCGCGGCCAAACTGGTGGGTGGAATGGATTACACGTTGGCGTTGCGCGGCGACGGGCAGAATCCCACGCAAATCGTCGCGCCGGCGGAGCAGCGACGCGCGCTGGCGGCGGTCCTGGCCACCTTGCGTCCGGCCGCGCTGGCCCTGCCTGAGTCCCTGTTGCAAATCATTCCGCCCCGGCCCACGGACTATCCCCGGGGACGCGAACACTTCAAAATCCGGACGAGCCCGGCGTTTGACGCCCTCGCGCCGGCGGAGGCGGCGATCGAACACTCGGTGCAGTTTCTGTTTCATCCGGCCCGCGCGGCCCGGCTCGTGGAATTTCATGCCCGGAATGCGGACAATCCGGGGCTGGCGGAAGTGCTTAACACGATCATCGCCGCCACCTGGAAGACGCCGCATGGGCAGGGTTATCCGGCGCAGATCGCCAACCTGGCCGATGAGGCGGTGCTGCACCATTTGATGGCCCTCGCCCGGAGCGAGGAAGCGGGGGCGGAAGCGCGGGCGATCGCCAGTCTGGAAGTGCATCGCCTGCTGACCTGGCTGCGCGGCCCGCCGAGCAGCCTGGCGGAAATCGGGGATCAGGCGCATGTCTTCCAGGCCATCAGCGAGATCGAGCGCTTCGAAAAGGATCCCCCGGCATTCACCACACCGGCACCCGCCGAGGCGCCCGACGGGCCACCGATTGGGGCGGATGAATCAGGGGATCTTTGAGCCACCAAACCATGATGCGCTCGGGACGGGACCTGGCGGCGGGATTTTCCAGCTTTTCACGTCCCGTCCCACGACTTAATGTGCGTCCGCTGATGACGTTTACCAATAGCTGGCCGGCAGGTTGCCTCTGAATATGCCCACCGGCCCGAAACTTGACGCGGCGGCCATCGCGACGAACATGGCCGAGATTCACCCGCCGCTGAGCCCGGCAGCCGCGGTGGTGGCAGCCCATCGCTGCCTGTTTTGCTTTGATGCCCCCTGCATCCGGGCCTGCCCGACCGGCATTGATATTCCTTCCTTTATCCGGAAAATCACCACCGACAACCTCGCCGGCGCTGGGAGGACGATTCTCAGCGCGAATATTTTGGGGGCGAGCTGCGCGCGGGTGTGCCCCACTGCCGTGCTCTGCGAAGGCGCGTGTGTGCTCCATTCCCGGGGGGAGTCGCCGGTGGAAATCGGCCGGCTCCAGCGGCATGCCACGGATTATGTCTTCGAACGCCAACTCCAGGTCCTGCCGTCGGCAGCAACCGCCACCGGGTTTCGGGTGGCGGTGCTGGGCGGGGGGCCGGCGGGGTTGGGTTGCGCAGCCGAACTGGCGCAACTGGGTCATGGAGTGACGGTGTTTGAGAAACGGCCGCACGCCGGCGGATTAAATACCCACGGCATCGCCTATTACAAAATGAAACCGGACGTCAGCCTGGCGGAGGTCGAAATGGTGGCCGGTCTGGGGGTCGAATTCCGCCGGGGAGTGGAAGTCGGGCGGGACATCCCGATGGCGAATCTGGAGCGCGATTTCGCCGCGCTGTTCCTCGGTTTTGGCCTGGGTGGCGGCCGGCGGTTGGGAATTCCCGGGGAAAATTTGCCCGGGGTGGTCGAGGCGGTGGATTGGATCGAGCAACTGCACACCCGGCCGCTGGACACAGTGGCGGTGGGGGAGAGCGTGGCGGTCATTGGCGGCGGCAACACCGCGCTCGACGCGGTGAATCAGGCCCGGCGGCTGGGCGCGCGCCAGGTGGTGGTGATTTACCGGCGCGGCGTTGATGACCTGCCTGCGTATGACTTTGAGCGCCAACTCGCACTGCAGGGCGGGGCGGAGTTTCTCTTTTACACCACGCCCGTCGCCATCCTGGCGGATGCGGCGGGAGCAGTGTCCGGCATCCGGCTGGCAGCCACCCGGGCGCTGCGGACCGGCGATCCGGAGCTGGATCGGAACACCGCCCAGGTCATGGCCGTGGACATGGTGATCAAGGCGGTGGGACAGGAAAAACCCGGCGCCATACTCCGGCAGTTGCTGCCCGACCTCGCGCTCAACCCGGACGGCACAGTGCGCCACGATGCAACCACGGGCCAGACCAACCTGCCGCGCGTGTTTACGGGTGGTGATTGCGCGAATGGTGGTCGGGAAGTCGTCAACGCCGTGGCCGAAGGCAAGCGGGCCGCCCGCAGCATCCACGCTTTGCTCACCGGCAAAGCAGTGACCGGCCCGGTGCAATCCTCCCGCGCTGGGGTAACGGGCAATCCTTGGGGCGCCGGATTTGACCAACCCATCCGGGTGGCCCCAGTGGCTCGTAAACACAGTTCGAAGGAGGACGCCCATGGCGGACCTGTCCGTTAATTTCGCGGGGATCCGGTCCCCGAATCCTTTTTGGGTCGCTTCCGGGCCGCCGGCCAATACCGCCTACCAGGCGCATCGCGCCTTTGCGGCGGGTTGGGGCGGCGTGGTGTGGAAGACCATCGGCGACCCGATTGTCAACGTATCCTCCCGCTATTCCGCGTTGAATATCACCGGTGCCCGGATGCTGGGGTTCAACAACATCGAACTCATCAGCGACCGCTCCGTGGAAACGAATTTCCGCGAGATCGCCGAAGTCAAAAAGCGCTGGCCAAACCACGCCGTCATCGCCTCGTTGATGGTCGAGACCCGCGCGCAGTGGCATGAATTTGTCCGGCGCGCGACGGATGCGGGGGCGGATGGGGTGGAGTTGAATTTTGGCTGTCCCCACGGGATGTGCGAACGGGGCATGGGGTCGGCGGTGGGGCAGCAACCGGCGGTGACCGAGAAAATTGTCAGTTGGGCCCGGGAAGTCGCCACGATTCCGATCATCGTCAAACTCACGCCCAACATCACCGACATCACGAGCGCGGCCCGCGCGGCCCGCGCCGGCGGGGCGGACGCCATCTCCCTCATCAACACGCTGAGCAGCATCACGCAGGTGGATCTGGACACGCTCGTGCCGGAGCCCAACGTGGGAGGCGCGAGCAGTCACGGGGGTTATTGCGGTCCCGCGGTCAAACCCATCGCCTTGAACATGGTGCAGGCATGCGCCGCGGATCCGACGGTTGGTTTGCCCATTTCGGGCATCGGGGGCATTGGCACCTGGCGGGATGCGGCGGAGTTTCTCGCCCTGGGGGCCACCTCGGTCCAGGTTTGCACGGCCATCATGCACCACGGTTTTCGGATCGTGGAGGACATGCTGGAGGGCTTGCAGGCTTACCTGGATTCAAAGGGGATGACGCGCGTGGGCGATTTAACCGGCCGCGCGGTGCCGACTGTCCGCAAATGGGAAACCCTCAACCTCAATTACCGCCGGGTGGCCCGCATTGATTACGACCGCTGCATCGGCTGCAATTTGTGCCATATCGCCTGCGAGGATGGGGCACACCAGTGCATTGATCTGGTGGCACCGGAGGGCCGCGGCACCGGTCCCGGCCGGCTGCCCGGGAAACCCATCCCCCAGGTCCGGGAGGCCGACTGCGTGGGCTGCAATCTGTGTTCTCTGGTCTGCCCGGTGGAGGATTGCATCACCATGATAACGCAGGATCCGGGAGTTCCGGAAATGTCCTGGACGGACTACCAGGAGAAACTGGCGCGCGGCGAAATGCCACCCATTCCCCCGCACCCTTGATCCGGCTGCGCCCGGGAAAGCTTGCGTTTTTCCGGCCTTGCGAGTCTGCTATTCGCCGTCACAACCACCCGGAATGGTGGATGAACCCGGCCACCTGATTAATCTGCGAGCATTATGAAATCCTTCTATTTCCTCCGACTGTCCACGAGCACGGTTGCCGCCGCGCTGCTGCTGTCCGCTTGTGGCAAGTCCGAACCGGCCGCGACCCCTGCGGCGAACGCTACCACGGCGGCGGCCAAATCGCCGGCGACGGCGCCCGTTGCCCCGGCAACTCCCGCGGCTGCCAAGCCCCCGGCCGGAGCCCAGGAACTCGGCATCAAATGGGTGGCCGGCAAGAAATTGCGTTTCCGCATGGAACAGACCCAGGATTCGGAAACCAGCGTCCCCGGCCTGACGGAACCAATGATGCAAACCACCACTTCAGCCGTGGAATATTCCCTGACCGCCGTCATGGCCCAACCCGATGGGGGATGGGAATTGGAAATGGAATTTCTGCGCCAGGAAATTGATTCCAAAATGGGCAAAACGGGACTGCTGAGTTTTGACTCCGCCAAACCCGCCGCTGAGGACAAGGATCCGAATGCCGCACTCTTCCGCCGCCTGGTCGGCAGCCGGATCAAGTGCCTCACCGACGCCCACGGCAAAGTGCGCGAGGTGGAAAAGTTCGATGAATTCCTCCAAACCATTGCCGGGACCGGCGGGCCGACGGGGGCCGCCACCCTGCAAAGCCTGTATAGTCAGGACAGCCTCAAGGAACTTTGCTCCGTGGCAGACAGTCTGCCGGATCATGCGGTAAAACCCGGTGATTCCTGGAATTCCCGCCGGACGATGGATGCCCCCCCCTTGGGCAAACTGAATGTGGACCAAACCTTCACTTTTAGTGCCTGGGAAACCCACAATGGCCGACTGTGCGCCGCCCTGGATTACGCCGGCAGCATCACCAGCAGCGGTGAGGTGGGGGCGGTGAAAGGGATGACCATCAAACTGGAAAGCGGCACCACCGCCGGCAAAGCCTGGTTTGACGCCGCGCGGGGCGAGATGGTGGAAAACCAGGATCAGCACACCCTGGGACTCAAAATGAGCGCGGCGGGCCAGGATCTGGCCACCAAAATCAAGGGGCACGGCAGTTTGAAATTGTTGGACGCCGCGGCTCCGGCCAAGTGACCAACCGCCTTAATCGGTCAACCGTGTGAGGCCTCAGGACTCCTGACCCCATGGAACTTGCGAGGCCGGCAACGCCGGCCGCCCAGCCCTCTTCTCCCTCGCTGTCATTCACAATGGCACCGAGGGCCGGGGAGAGTTGGTGCCATCCAACTTCCCCGCCCGCCAAAATTCATCCTCCGGCATCAGGAGTCATAATGCTCGGCTTCGGTCTTCTCTCGGAGCCTCGTCGGACAGGCAGGAATCACGGCCCGTTGTCGTCCAGAGCGACGCACTCCAATCCCTCTCCGTTCGTTCCGGGCCTCCGATTCCCTGCGCCAAAGGTGCAGCATTCTTCAGCCCAGGCTAACAGCCCATAAGCGCTAACTTGTTGGTTGACCGCTTTGGCGATTTTCCTCACAATCTCGCCATGATTGACATCAATGGATGCGATGAAGATTGGGATCTGTTGCTTTCATTTTTTCCTGCGGGGTGGGAGGAGTTGGCCCGTTCCACCAACGCCGTGAAAGGTCTGAGGCAAGACAAAGCCGTCGCCAATTGTTTGCGCGTGTTGCTCCTGCATGTCGGCAGCGGGCTCTCACTACGCGAAACCGTCGTCCGCGCCCGCGCTGCGAAGTTGGCCGACCTTTCGGATGTTGCCCTGCTGAAACGATTGCGCAAAAGCCAGGACTGGCTCTGCGAACTTTGCCGGGCGTTGTTCGCCGAACGCGGCGGCTTCCCGAAGCCGGACGGGGCGCCCTCTTTTCGTCTGCTGGATGCCACCGAGGTCAAGGAGCCTGGCCAGACAGGTAGCCTGTGGCGGATTCATTATAGTCTGAGTTGGCCCCGCTTGGTCTGCGACTACTTCAAGGTGACCCCTTATCAGGGCAAAGGAACCGGCGAGTCGCTGCTGCAATTCCCACTGGCCCCGGGCGATTTCGCCCTCGCTGATCGTGGTTATTCACACGCCGCTGGAATTCATTCCGCCAACCGCCAAGGCGCTTTCCTCACGGTGCGGCTCAATCCTGATGGAATCCGCCTGCAAACTCCCACCGGGGCTGCGTTTCCACTCGTGGAAAAATTGCGCCCCCTCCAGCGCACCGGCCAACTGGCGGTTTGGAAGGTTCAGATTCCCTATGAGGGTGAGCCGCCAGTGGCGGCACGCCTATGCGTGATTCGCAAGACCAAGGCCGCCATCGCGCTGGCGCAGACGAAATTGCGGCGCAAAGCCTACAAGCAGAAATCTGAGCTGCAACCGGAGACGCTTGCCTATGCAGAATATGTCATGGTGCTAACCACTTTTCCGGAGCCCGAGTTTCCCCCGGCCAGAGTCTTGGAGTGTTACCGGTTGCGTTGGCAGGTGGAACTAGTCTTCAAGCGCTTCAAGCAAATTGCGCAACTGGGCCATGTGCCAAAACACGATTCGGTGAGCGCGAAGGCCTGGCTGTATGGCAAACTATTTGTCGCCCTGCTCACCGAAAAACTAATTGAAGAAGCGCGCGCACTTTCCCCCTGGGGGTTCGACGACCCAACCGTGTCGTCGGCGGCGTAGCGCCTGGCGGGAGTTTGCCTTTGTATTTCGCCAGGTGACGCAGGCGATAATGCCGCGGCTCAAACTAAGAAGCATGCTCGATGATTGGGAAACGATCGCGCATGGATTGCGGGAGTCACCTCGTCAGCGACAATATCAGGGAGAAAAATTCGGTTAAACAAGTTAGCGCTTATGGGCTAACAGCCTGGGTTTTCGTGACATGGATGCCAGCGGCCTGTAGGGCCGCGATACCAGTGCGATCCGCCTCACCCAATCACTTCGCGCCCAAAATTCAGGGCGCCGGACTCCTGACTTTGTGGAAATTGAACGGCCCGCAAAAATGACAAATGAGCCCTCTTCTCTCTCGCTGTCATTCACAATGGCACCGAGGGCCGGGGAGCGTTGGTGCCATTCATCTTCCCCGCCCGCCCCAATTCAAGCTCCGGCCTCAGGCGTCCTGAGCCTCAATCGTCCACGCATTGCCCCCGTCGGCTCCGCAATGGCAGGAGGCGGC
Source organism: uncultured Pedosphaera sp. (assembly GCA_903918755.1). Taxonomy (GTDB): domain Bacteria; phylum Verrucomicrobiota; class Verrucomicrobiia; order Limisphaerales; family Pedosphaeraceae; genus CAIXFN01. The sequence continues at coordinate 7,406 of CAIXFN010000024.1, read as the reverse complement.
AAAAAAACCGCCGCGATGGCGCCAGAACAACGGCCAGATTTGCTCGCGATCCGTGCCGGGCAACGGCAAGGCGTCGAGCGCCGCGCGCGGGAAGAATTGAAACCGGCCTTCCCGATGCGCCGGGGGCGTGGCGGTCAGACGCGTCTTCACTTCGAATAGAAACATAAGCCAATGGCTCTGGCCCTGGTAACCTTGTTCGGCGATCAGGCCGGTCAGGTGCAAATCCCGCGGCTGCAGGACCAGTCCCATTTCCTCATGAGCTTCGCGGCAGGCGCAGGCGTAGGGCGATTCGCCGGTCTCGGTCTGGAGCTTGCCACCGGCGGGACTCCATTGGCCAAGGTTGGGTTCCTGTGCCCGTTCCAGCAGGAGGACTTCATCGGCTTCGTTGAAGCAATACAGCAACGTGGCGATTTTATAGGGCAGCTTCATCGGCCGGGTCGATTGGGTCGCGCACCGCGGGGGCTTCACCGCCGCGCGGGAGCGGACTTTTTATGTTCCGCATTGTAGCGCTTGGTGGCTTCGGGCAGTTCGTGCCAGAACATCACTGCGATGGCCCCGCCCAGCAGGGCGAAGGGCATCATGAACAGGGGCCAGGACAGCCAGCCTTCGGTCGTTAGATGGCCGACACAGACGGATTGCAGCCCGCTGCCCAGATAAACGAAACCGTCCACAATGCCCGAGCAGGTCGCGGTGGCTTTGCGGCCGCCGAAATCCGCCGCCGCGGTCCCAGACATCAGGGAATGCACCCCGATCACGGCCATGGAGATCAGCACCGCCGAAGATCCGACCATCAGGGCCGAAGTATTGATGAAACAGGCCATCACGATGGTCATGACAAACATGAAGGCGCACAGCAAAGCGGCCGGCGGACCACGGCGGGAATGGAACAAATGGTCGGACATCATTCCGCCCCCGAAGCCGCCGATGATCCCGAAGATGCACAGGAACAAACCCCAATGCTCGGTGAACACTTCGGAGCCCGGCAGTTTCACCCCTTTCGCGTAGATCAAATACCATTGCATGATGCCATTGCGCAACACTCCGGAGGTAAATTCCACCGCAGCGAGCATCAGCATGAGGGGACTGGTGAAGACCTTGCGAAGCAGGTCCATGGTGGAGAGATGGATATGCATTTTGCCCGAGGAGGCATCATGGGTGTCGAAAGCGGGAAAGCCGGCTTCTTCCGGGGTATCGCGCAACAACCACCAATCCAGCACCAGCCAGAACACCAGGATGGCCGCCGGGATGAAGAAAACGGCCCAGACCGCATCCACCTTGCCGTCGGCCGTGGCGAAGATTTTTTGCACCAGCGTGCGCAACAGCCCCGGCTCGGCCACGGGCGCCGCCTTGGCGGCCACCACGATGGACTGGCCCCAGTCGAAGGCGAAATAAACACCGATGGAAATCAGAGTGCCAAAGACCGCCCCAAAAACCCCCCGCTCCCGGACGTGAAACCAATAGGCCTTCACCTTGATAATCGACATGGCTCCGTAACTCTGGAAATACATGTTCAGCGAGTAGAGCACAGAGAGCGGGACCACCAGTCTCATTTTCAATTGGCCAATGAGCACCAGGTAGGTCAGGACGCCCAACAGGCAATTCGCCAGCGCCGCCCCGCCTGCCGCAATCAGAATGCCGCGTTTGCCGCCGAGACGATCCACCAGGGGACCGTTCACGAGGAAGGAAAAGGCGTAGGTGGTCGTGCCCCAGAAAAAGATCCAGCCGAAATCCTCATTGGACATCAACGTGCCCAGGGCGCCTTTCGCCACATTCAGGTTGTAGCGCCCCATGTAGAGAAAGGCGTAGGTCATCCCCAGCGGAAACCAGTTCACGAACCGCCGCATCATGAATTTGCGGGTATGCGCGAGCGGATTATTGCGGAAGTAGATCGTGATGATCGCCGCGATGCAGCTGCCAACGAGAACCGGGGCAAGCAAGACGTTCCAGGAAAAGTTGCCGGTGCTCATGACGTTGGATTTCGTAATTTATGGGTGGTCATCGTGGCAGCGGGAGCAGCTCCGGGCGAGCTAAGCAAACGCGGGGGCTGGCGTCAAAGGCAATCCCAACCATTTTGCGGGACCGGATTGACAAGCCCGACACTTTGAGGACCTAATCGGGGCCAGCTGAACGCCATAAAAATCAACCGAAAGCAACCCATGCTCATTGTTCATGTCCAGGTCCGGGTCAAACCCGGTTGTGCCGATGCTTTCATCGCCGCCACGGTAGCCAACGCGCAGGCCAGTCTCCAGGAACCGGGCATTGCCCGTTTTGATGTGATCCAACAGGCGGATGACCCGGACCGGTTTTTACTGGTCGAAGCCTACCGCACCCCCGAAGCACCGGCCGCCCATAAGGAAACCGCCCATTACCAACTCTGGCGGGCCACCGTGGCCCCGCTCATGGCCGAGCCCCGCACGAGCGTCAAATTTGCGAATTGTTTCCCGGCGGACTCAGGCTGGTGAACCAGCGTGCCCGCCGGCTCGGAATCACGGGAAAAAGCTTTTCAGCCGGGCCTGCCTTGGGCTATGGTCCGCACAAATCCAATCACTATTATGAGAATCGGCATCAATTCGTTTTTGTTCGCGTCCCCGTTCACCAACGAGAGCACGAAGTTGTTCAAGCAATTCAAGAAATGGGGATTCGATACCGTCGAACTGCCCATCGAGGATCCCGCGCACATTGATCCCGCCCACGTGAAGCGGGAGTTGGATAAATATGGTCTGGCCTGCGGCTCGGTCTGCGCCTGCATGGGTCCGGACCGCGATTTGCGGGGCACGGAGGAAAACCAGAAGACCGGCATGGAATATATCACCAAGCTGATTGACCAGGCCGTGGTACTGGGCTGCCCCTCAATCATTGGGCCGGTGTACTCGGCGGTGGGCCGCGCGGACGCGGTGCCGGCGGACGAATACAAGCAGCAATGGAAGACGGTGGTGGCCCATTTGAAGGTGCTGGCGAAATACGCGAAGGACCGCGGGGTGACCATTTGCGTGGAACCGCTCAACCGCTTTGAAACCGATTTCCTGAATACCTGCGACCAGGGTTTGCGCCTGGTAAAAGCCGTGGGCAGCCCCGCCTTCAAGCTGCACCTGGACACGTTCCACATGAACATTGAGGAAAAGGACCAGGCGGCGGCCATTCGCAAAGCCGGCAAATACCTGGCCCATTTCCATGCCTGCGGTTCGGACCGCGGCACGCCCGGCAACGATCATATCGATTGGAAGCCCATTGCCGCGGCCCTCAAGGCCATTGGTTACAAAGGGGACGTGGTAATCGAGTCGTTCACCACGGATGTCAAAGTCATCGCTCGGGCCGCCGCGATCTGGCGCCGGATGGAACCGACGCGGAACGAAATCGCGGTCAAGGGCCTGGCCTTCCTGCGGAAAACCCTCAAGTGATCCACCGACGCCAAACGGCGCACCCGGGCTGAATCGGGCCCGCGGACTGAAGGAAATCCGCCGAACGACGTCAAAACAACAGAATTGAATCAAATTAAGCTTATCATGAAACAAAAATCCATTGTGGCAATTGCCTTCGGAATCGTGCTCCTGGCTTCGGCCGGACGGCAATCGGCTTTCGGCCAAGACGGCGGTTTCAAACCCCTCTTCAACGGCAAGGACCTTACCGGTTGGGACGGCAGTCCGGACCTCTGGTCCGTCCAGGACGGGGCCATCACCGGCGAAACCACCAAGGAAAAGCCCGCCAAGGAAAACACCTTCCTTATTTGGACGAACGGGGTCGTGGCTGATTTCGAATTGCACTGCAAGTTCAAGCTCGTGGCGGGTGATCCCTCGGGTTTCGCCAATTCCGGAATCCAATACCGGAGCCGCGTGGTCAAGCCTTCCTATTGGGTCGTGGCCGGCTACCAGGCAGACATGGAAAACGGGAAAACTTATTCGGGCATTCTGTACGAAGAAAAGGCCCGGGGAATTCTCGCCAACCGCGGCGAAAAAGTGATCGTGCGCGCGAACGGCAAGAAGGAAGTCGTGGGCAGCGTGGGCAGCGCCGACAAGATCGAAGCCGCCATCAAGAAGGGTGATTGGAATGACTACGTCGTCATCGCCAAGGGCAACCATTTGACCCACCAAATCAACGGGATGTTGACCATTGATGTCACCGATGAACAGGAATCACAGGCCGCGAAGTCCGGCATCCTGGCCCTGCAGTTGCATGCGGGAACGGCCATGCGCGCGCAATTCAAGGACATCCAGATCAAATCGCTGAAGTAATTCCGTCGCCAATCTCAAACTAATCCGGGCGGAGCTTCCGCCCCCGGTCGGTCGCCCGTCGACCGGCCGGGCTCTTGTCTCCCTCGCCTCCCCTTCCAGATATGAACCCCATCGCAAAGTTGCTCCGAATCGGTGCCGGCCTGGTGATTGCCGGCTGCCTGGTGCTTTCCGCCGAAGCCCAGGGAAAGAAGAAAATTGTCCTCGTCGCGGGCACGCCGAGCCATGGCCCCGGCGAGCATGAACACAACGCCGGCGTGCTCTTGCTCAAAAAATGCCTGGATGCCCTGCCCAACATTGACGCCGTGGCCTTCACCAACGGCTGGCCCAAGACGGAAAATCCCTTTGCGGGCGCCGCTGCCATCGTGCTTTACAGCGATGGCGGACCGGGTCACATGGCCTTGCAGAAAGGCCATCTGGCGCAGTTGGATGAAGCCTTGCAGCGCGGTGCCGGTCTGGCCTGCCTGCACTACGCCGTGGAGGTCCAGACCAACGGGGGCGGACCGGAATTTCTGAAATGGATTGGCGGTTATTTCGAAGCCTACTGGTCGATCAACCCGACGTGGACCGCCGATTTCACCACCCTGCCCGACCACCCGATCACCCGGGGAGTGAAGCCCTTCAAAATTCACGACGAGTGGTACTATCACATGCGCTTCCAGCCCGAGCACGTCACCTCGATCCTGAGTGCGGTCCCCACGGCCGATGCGTATCGCGGCAGTGACGCGGCGCACAGCGGCGACCAGGCGGTGCTGCAATCCCGCAAGGGACAGCCGGAAAGTGTGGCCTGGGCCTATGACCGGCCGGATGGCGGTCGCGGATTCGGTTTCTGCGGCGGCCATTACCACAAGAATTGGGGCGATGAAAATGTCCGCCGGGTGGTGCTGAACGCGATCCTCTGGATCGCCAAGGTGGAAGTCCCGGCGGGCGGTGTGGTTTCCACCGTCACGGCGGAAGACCTGGCCAAGAACCAGGACCCCAAAGGGCAGCGCGCGAATGCCGCTCCCCGGCGGACCAATGGCGGCACCGAGCATGCGGCCGGTTCGGAGGCAGCCAAAGCCTCCCTCACGAACTTCACTGTGGCGCCCGGTCTGGCCGTGTCGCTCTTCGCCTCCGAACCCCTGGTGCGTAACCCAACGGACATGGATGTGGATGAAAAAGGCCGGGTGTGGATCACCGAGGGCGTTAATTACCGTTCCTCCTTCCAGTCCTGGGGCGTGCTCCAACCGGAAGGCGATCGCATTGTGATCCTGGAAGACACGGATGGGGACGGCGTGGCCGACAAGCAAACGGTGTTCTACCAGGGGCCGGAGATCAATGCGGCCCTGGGCATCTGCGTGCTGGGCAACAAGGTGATCGTTTCCTGTTCGCCCAACATCTACGTGCTCACCGATACCAAGGGCGTGGGCAAGGCGGACAAGATCGAAAAATTGTTCACCGGAATCTCCGGGGTGGATCACGACCATGGCGCGCATGCCGTGGTCTTCGGTCCGGATGGCAAACTCTATTTCAACTTCGGCAACGAAGGCAAACAGCTCAAGGACAAGGATGGCAAACCGGTCATCGATCTGGCCGGCAACGAAATCAACAACCACGGGCATCCTTACCGCATGGGCATGGTCTTCCGCTGCAATGTGGATGGCAGCGAAGTGGAAGTGCTCGGCCATAATTTCCGCAACAACTATGAAGTGGCGGTCGATTCCTTTGGCACCCTCTGGCAGTCGGACAACGACGACGACGGCAACCAGGGCGTGCGTATCAATTATGTGATGGAAGGCGGCAATTTCGGTTACACCGACGAAATGACCGGGGCGGGTTGGCAGGCCAAACGCAGCAATATGGAAACCGACATTCCCCACCGGCACTGGTATCAGAATGATCCGGGTGTGGTCCCGAACCTCCTGTTCACCGGTGGCGGCTCGCCCACGGGCATGGCCTTTTACGAAGGCGGCCTCCTGCCGGAAGTATTCTGGAACTCCATGATCCATTGCGACGCCGGTCCCCGGGTCGTGCGCGCCTACCCCACCCAACCGGACGGGGCCGGCTACCAGGCCAAGATCGTGAATATCCTGACGAGCACCGACAACTGGTTCCGTCCCTCCGATGTCTGCGTGGCGCCGGATGGTTCCCTGTATGTGGCGGACTGGAATGATGCCGGCGTGGGTGGTCACAACATGGCGGACCGTGATGTGGCCAAGATGACCGGCCGCGTTTACCGCGTAGCCCCGCCGAACACCCCCGCCGCGATCCGCCGCGTGGATTACACCTCGCCCGAAGGCGCGGTGCGAGCCCTGCAATCGCCGAACCTTTCGACCCGGTATCGCGCCTGGACCGCCCTGCATGAAATGCAGGACAAGGCGATTCCCGCCCTCACGAAACTTTGGGACCGGGACAATCAGGCGGAACGCGCCCGCGCCCTTTGGCTGCTGGCCGGCATCAAGGGCTCGGAACGCAAATACATCGATCTGGCCCTCAGCGACAAAAACCCGGACATCCGGATCACCGGTTTGCGCATCGCACGCGAGCAGAAGCTCGACGTCATCCCGGACGTGCAAAAGCTCGTCAAAGATCCCTCCGCCCAAGTGCGCCGGGAATGCGCCATCGCCCTGCGGCACAATGCCTCGCCCGAAGCCCCCAAACTCTGGGCGGCACTCGCGCAACAGCATGACGGCAAAGATCGCTGGTACCTGGAAGCTCTCGGCATCGGCGCCGATAAACAGGCCGACGCTTTCTTCTCCGCCTGGCTGGCCGCGGTGGGTGATCAATGGAACACCCCCGCCGGCCGCGACATCATCTGGCGCGTGCGCTCCACCAAGGCTCCGGCCCTGTTGGTCAAAATCCTGAAAGACCCCGCCACCAAGGAAGCCGACAAACCGCGCTACCTGCGTTCCTTTGACTTCCTCAAAGGGGCGGAAAAAGACGCCGCTTTGGTCGAGCTGCTGGACGTCGGTCCCGTGAAATAAGCGTCCGCCATCCGACCGCAAAACGCGGTCGCAGCCATCATTCATCGCCGCCCGGTGCAAACACCGGGCGGCGATTTCTTTTCCGGGCGGGCATTCCCAACACCAAAGGTGTTGTGCCATCTAGCCCAGCAACGGTGTTTATTTGGCAACGGTTTTTTTTACTTTTTTCGATTTTTTCTCTTTTTCATCGAGGGGCTGGGCAGCGAGTTTTTTCAAT
>CAIXFN010000023.1 GCA_903918755.1 uncultured Pedosphaera sp. | reverse complement strand
CTCCGTTTGATTAGCGCCCTCCTCGCCGAAATCAGCGACGAATGGCTCAGCGAGAAAATTTACCTCAACATGGATAACCAATACCCAGCTCTCAGTTCAAAATGCTAAAACATTTTACAGAAAAAAACTTGCGCGGCCAAATCGACGAACTAATAAGAAAATTGATCCGCAGCCCATGAAACAAAAAATGTCCCGCCGGATATTACCCCCCGCCTGCCTCCCGCTCGCCCTGATGGCGAGCCTTTGCGGCAGCGCCAACGCCCAAACCCTGGCCTTCGCCCCCGGCCAGCTTGCCGTGTTGCAACTGGGCGATGGGGGAACTGACCGTTGCCTGCCGGCCAACGGTGGTTCGGTGGCGATTCCTTACACCCATTACGCGGCTTCCGACATTCTGGGCGCCCGGCAGACGGGTTTGTTCATTGATCAATTTGATCCCAACGGTGTGAATCAATCCACCCCCGTGGTTCAAATGATGGTGCCCACGAACGGGCCGTCTGGTTTGTTCATCAACGGTAACGCGGGCACCGAAGGTAGCTTGACCCTGGCCGGCGACCGCTCGGTCCTCGCCGTCACCGGTTACGCCGGAGACATCCTCTCGATCACGACGGGGCAACAAACCGCGCCTTCCAATTTGAGCTATGACCGGGGCATCGGCACCGTGGACGCTTTCGGTAATTATCAGAGCATCTACCGCGGCGGCGGCTGGTACGGCATCGCCACAGGCAAAACCAATCCGCGCGGTGTCGCCACGGACGGGGCGGGGAATTTCTGGGGCTGCGGCAACGGCTACGGTAGCCTGTTCTTCAACGCTGGCACTGCGCCCAACCCAATTCAATTTCAGAACATTGCCCTGACGTCCTGCTCCAAGGTGATCAACCAGGTGCTTTATGCGAGCGTAAAGTCCTCGGAATCGGTTAATTTGTATCCGGCCGGCGTGTATTCCTTCGTGGATTTCTTCAACAATCCCGTGCCCTTCCCGACGGCCGCGTCCTTCCTGCATCTGGAAATTCCCGCCAGCACCGCCCACGCGAATGTGATCGGTTTTGACATCAATCCGCAGGGTGACCAGGCTTATTTGGCGGATGCCTCTGTCAATTCCTCGGGCGGTATCTCCAAATACGTGAAAACGGGATTGACCTGGAGTCTGGCCTATCACCTGGCCATCCCGGGTTATTTCGGCCTCACTTCCGGTATCATGACCAACGCCGGGGCCACCAACGTGCTGGTTGGCTGTTTCAGTGTGACGGTTGATTGGAGCGGTTCCTATCCCGTGGTTTATGCCACCACTGCGGACAGCGGCGTCAGCAGCGGCAGTCCCTACTACGGTAACCGGGTGATCCGCATCGACGACACCAACAGCATCACCACTGGCCAGACCATCATCGCCACGACCAACATGCTGCGGACGATTGTCAAACCCCCGGGCACGGGCACGGCGCAACTCACCAACGTTGTTTACAAGTCGGTCACTTTCACCCCCGACCTCCGGCCGGTGGTGAATGTCCAGCCCGTGAGCTGGTCGGCGGTGCAGGGGGATTCTCCGAGCTTCACCGTCGGCGCCACCTCGCCCTACACGTTGAATTACCAGTGGCAGTTGAATGGCGTCAACCTGTCCGGCCAGACGGATCCTACTTTGAACCTGAACTCGGTTGACTCCTCGTTCAACGGCAATGCCTACCAATGTGTGGTGGCCAACTCCTACGGTTCAGTGACCAGCGCCGTGGCGACTCTCACCGTGGCCGCTGCCCCCCAAGCCCTGGTTTTTGCGGCGTTGCAAAACCTCACCAATTCCGTGGGTAACAACCAGTCGATTACGGCCAAATTCACCGCCGGCTCCGATCCCAAGGGTGGTTACCAATGGTTCCACGCCGGCACGAATATCACGGATGGCGGCGAGTACAGCGGTACGACGACCCCGACGCTGGTCATCACGCAGATCTCGACCAATGACTCCGGCAGCTACTCCCTCATCGCCACGAATCTCGCGGGAACGGCCAGCAATGCGGTCGCCAACCTCGCCACGGTCTATTCGGCCCCGGTCATGATTCAACCGCCCGTCGCCCTCACGACGTTTCTGGGGCGGACGATGACCAACGTTGCCGCTGCCTATGGTCAACTACTAAATTACAAATGGTACGTTCGGGCCACCTCCGGCACGTTAACCGCCCTGACCGACGGCGCGCATTTCTCCGGGGTAGCCACCCCCAGCCTGCAAATCTCCGGGGTCACCAGCTCGGACGCCACGAATTATGTAGTGACCGTCTCCAATCCGGGTGGTTCCATCACCAGCGCGCCCGCGGCCTTGACCGTCGTCTCCGCGCCCGCCCACACCTTTGTGGGCTACACCAATGCCGGCCAGGTGTACCTGCAGAACTTCAATTCCCTGCCCATCCCGGGTCTGAGCAGCGCGGAAGGCGCCAATCCGTTGCACATCACCTATGCGATGACGAACCTTGCCGGTATGCTGACCAACGGCAATCCGGCGTCCATCGCCAATCTGGCTGCCGAACTCCAGTACTCGACTGATAACCCGCTGGATTTTGGTTATCCGGTCCTCCCCGCCGGTGCCATTGGCGGTCTGGGTCTGGCTGGCAAGATGGACGGTTGGTATGGATGGGCGCAAAACGCCCTGGTCTTCGCCGCCACGAAGGGTGACCAAAGCCAGGGCGCCTTGGTGGATGACGGCGGGATTTACTACGCGGACGGAACCCCGCTGACCGGGGTGACCAATCGTGCGCTGGGTCTGATCGCCACCACCAAGACCGGTCCGATTGCCTTTGGTGCCGCCTTGATCAACCGGAGCACGAATACCTACAACAGCATCAACCTCAGCTACACCGGTGAATTGTGGCGGAATAATCCAAACGCCCAGCCGCTCATCTTTGGTTATGCCATTGACCCCACGGGCACCAATTCCGCCTTCCAGCCCGGACCATGGGACAGCACCAACGGCATCATTTATATCCCGTCGCTGAATGTCACCTTCCCCACCTCGCCGAGCACGCTCATCTACGACGGCACGCTCGCCAGCAACCAGGTCAGCCTCGCGGCTTCCGGTCTGACGATCAGCAATTGGCCCCCCGGCGCGGCGCTCTGGCTTATCTGGCAGGCGCAAACCCTGGGCAGCGCGCAAAACCTGGCCATCGACAACCTGAGCTTCTCCGTCACCGGTCTGCCGACGGCCACCACCACGGCGGCTTCCGGCATCACGCCGGTCAGCGCGGGCTTGACCGCCAGCATCAACACCGGTGGCGCGGCGACCACGACCTGGTTTGAGTATGGCACGACCACCAGCTACGGCAGCTATTCGGCCACGAACAGCCTCTCCGCCGCTCCGAGCACAATCGCGGTGACCAATGGCATCAGCGGACTCTTGCCGAACACCACGTATCACTTCCGTGCGGGCGCCGCCAATAGCCTGGGTGCCGTGTTGGGAAGCGATGTCAGCTTCGTCACCGCCCCGGTGGTCTCGCCCACCATCACGAGTTCCCAAATCGTGGGCGGCTACTTCCAATTGGGTTTCACCAGCTACGCCGGGCTGAGCTTCTCCGTCCTGACCTCCACGAATCTGGCGTTGCCGCTGAGCCAGTGGCAGGTGCTGGGCGCCCCCACCGAGGGGTCGGCCGGTCAGTACCACTTCACTGATCCGAACAATCAAAACGGGCAGGCGCAATATTACCTGATCCGCCAGCCGTAAGGTTGGATGGATGGCGCCATCTTTTGGCGCCCAGCCAGATCGAATCACCACCGGGACTGGCGGTGTCTATGAAAAGAGATTTTCTTGGGCCCGCCAGTCCCTTCTTCTTTGAGGGGATCAACCGGATTGCCCGCGCACAATCTTCAGGGCAGTTCGGCGCGAATCTGGACGACCGTGTATGCGGGCACTGGGATAGGATTGGTCAAATTCCGCAACGGGCGTTCAGTGAGATCCGTCAATGCCATTTGGCCAGGCTGAATGTTGCCCCAAGCCAAAACGGCAGATTCAGCCCGGCCCGAGACTCCGAACAGGCGCACGATCAAGGCCTTGCCGTCTTCGCTCGGTTTGATGGTCTCCACCAGCACGCCGGGGTTGGCCACCGTGAGGAGCGAAGCCAGCGGCGTGTCCTGGCTTGCCGGTGCCACCAGCAGGGGGCGGGTGGTTTCCTGGCCGAACTGCGCCGACTCCGCCGCGGAAAATGTCCCCGCGTGCGGCCGGAGAATGTAACGGAAAGTGGTTACCCCGGGCTGGTCGATTTTGTAGTTTGTGTGCCAGTGGTTGTTTTGCGCCCAGGAATAGATGGTCGAGGATTCAATGGCGTTGGTCCGCCATTCCCCAAAGGCCACGCTACCGAGCAAATTGGCGGTCATGCCGCCGATCTCCATCAGCGGAGCATCGATGGGCGCCCAAGTGATGCCTTCATTGGGATTGGAAATGTCCACCCAGCGCTGCACGGTGAACCAATTGCGGCAGGAGCCGGGCAATTGGTCGGCATTGGGGCGCACGACGCCCCAGGGTGTTTCCATCCGCACGGTTCCGGCCGGGACATTAAAGCCAAATCCGAAATGCACCGCGTCCTTTTCCCGCACGGACTTGCGATCCACTTGGTTTACCAACTCCACCCAGTCCAATCCCTCCACCACGCGCACGTCGCGGACCAGGCGCTCGCAACCCGGGGCACTGGATTCCACCCGGAGCGAAGCCAACACCGGACCACTTTCCAGCACTCGGATTTGAACTGGCCCATTCGATTGCGCCTCCGCGGCGCGGGTTCCCAGGACATACCGAAAATCATTGAGCGCCACCGGTGCGGCTGGGTCGGTGAATTCATGATTGCTACCGGCCAGTTGCAGGCTACTGATTGCGCCACTGGCGGGATTCAATCTAACGGTCAGGCGGGAAGTCTGCAGCGTGTTGCCGCTGGCTTGCGTGGCCTCGACTTTGGGAAGGGGCGAAGCCGCCGAGGTGAGCCGGTACCGCCGGGCGCCGAAGGCGGGAACGTGCCGCGCTAGGAACGCGAGTTCGCCCGAAGCGAGGCGCTGGCTCGGCACGGGTTGGCCGGTCGCGTCCAGGACGGCTTCTCCACCGAGCTCCTTTGGCACCACGGCCAGATCCGTGCGCGCCCACTGGGTGGTGTTGAAAACGTCGATGTTGGTGGCGGTTTGCGTGGGAGGCAGGGAAGCCCGCAGCAGCGTGCGGGATTCGCGATCCGCATCGTGGGCGAAGGCGCCTTTCACTTCCCACTGATCCTTGGTAAACGCGAAATCCGGCTGGGAAATGCTGCAATACGCCCCCCAGGTGTGTTCGCTATATAACAGGACGTTTTTCCAAGCTTTCTGGAAGTGGGCGGGGAGATACCTTCGGGGATAGCGCATGGAAAAAAGCGTTGCCGCCTGCCCCAGGCGTTCCGCAGACGCGCGATTTTGCGCGGTTTCCCGGGCGGTGGATCCCGCCCCATCCTCCCAATAGGGCGTCAGGTCTCCGGCGAATTCATGCAGCCGATTCGCCTGCCGGCCCTCAAAATCGTGGAAGAACTCCCGCGCGATTCCGATGGTCACTTTGGGGGCAGCGTATTTCGCGTTCCAGGCCAGCGCCTTCTCGACCAACTGCTCATCCGGCGGCGCATTGTCCACGCCGCCATCCGGCCATCGGCCCACCCAATAGATGAACGCGGAATCGTAGGGAAAGCCTTTCTGTTGCAAATGAGCCACCTGATTCAGCACCTGTTCTTCCAGGTTGCCGGCGTGGTGGTAATTGTCCACGACCCAGCAGAGCACCCGGTCGCTTCCGCTTTGGGACTTCCAATAAAAGGGCTGGTCATCCCAAACGTGGATGGTGCCGACCCGGTCGCCGAAATTGGGTCCAATGGCAAAGTAACGCACCCCCGCCTGCGCCATGATCGGAACGATGCCCCAGGTGTAACCCGGCACATCGCAGATGGCCGCGGACTCCAGCGGCACTCCGGTGAGGCTCGCGATGCGGGCGGCGGAGGTAAATAATTGGACCAGTTCTTCGGGGCGGCACAGGCCGGTCAGGGTGTTGCCATAGAGCGCGTCCACCTCCACGTCGCCCCGGCGGACGGCGTCCAGGAGTGCCTGCCGTTTCGCCGGGGTCGCCCGTTCGAGATAATGATCGAGCGACCACGCCGCCTCGGGATTCCATTTGAACCGCGAGCCGGGTGCATTGGTGGAACTTGCCGACGACAAGCGCAGGGCGGTGTCGAGGTTGGAGATCTGGAGGTTGATCACGTCCGCCTGCCGGTGGGTGTAGCCGATATCCACGTGTGAATGCGGTAAAATCCACATTTCCCTCAGTGGCGGTGGGGTCAGCACCAGATTGGTGGTGCCGAGTTCTTTTTCGCCGACGGTTACGCGGATGGTCGCCGGCTGGGATCCGTCTTTAGCGGGGACCTTCAGCGACACGGTTTGCACGCCGTTTTTGAGGTGCAAAGGGGCGGCAGGCTGATTATTCAATTGGACAGCGGCTTCCGCGTCCGGACCGATATGCCGCAAGGTGAGCGTGACGGGTTGGACGGGTTGGCCTTGCTCCTTCAGCCACACGGGCGGCACTTCCACGCCAAGGAGGCTGGTGTTGGCGGACACCGGGACCAGATGCAGGTCGGTCGCGGTCGTCAGCGCGATGGCGTCATAGAGGATCCAACTGCCGGAGCGGGTAGTAATGGTGATTTCATTTTCGCCGGCGTGGAGCAAACCGCTGTCAAAGTCCAGATTCCAGATGTGCTTCTTTCCCTGGTTCGGCGCGCCGCCCACGGTTTGGTCGCCCACTCCCGGGGGCAGGGCATGTTCAAAAGCCCTGCCATTGATGACCACGCGTAGCTTGGGCGGGCTGGAATTGTGGGTGTCGAGCAAATCCACCGCCAGCTGGCAGGGTTGGTCGGGGATGGCACCCGCCAGTCCGAAGACAATAGTGAACGTATGGTTTCGGCTCCCGGCCCATTGATCCCCCGGCCCGGGATGCACATAAGGCCAGTCCTGCCGCGGGGTGGACCGGCCCACGACATAATAGGCGTCATGCGTGAACTGCCGGTAATTGCCCGGAGCCAGCGCGAAATCGGCGTTGTCGCCATCCGCTTTGCCGATCGTCCACAGGGTTTGGGGAGTTGCCGCGTGGGCGGGCGGTAAGGCCAGCAGCAGTATCGCGGTGGAAAGACAGGCCAGGAGGTGGGGGAGTGTTTTCATGGAAATGAGTTGCAATCGCCGGGGGCGAGACTGGCAACCAACCGTCCGCCACCGGGGGGCGAATCAGGGCTTTTCGGTCGGGATGCTCAGTAACTCGCCATTGACGCGGGCTTTGACCAGGTGCGGGGTGGGGGAGGTCAGGCGGTAATGGATCACCTTGCCGTCCTGCCATTCGATATCCACGGTGACGTCCCCGCGGGCGCGCAGTCCCGACACCTTGCCGCTGGCCCAGGCTTTCGGCAGCGCAGGCAAGAGCTGGATTTCATCTGTGTGACTTTGCACCAGCATTTCGCAGACGCCGGCCGTGTAGCCGAAATTGCCGTCGATCTGGAAGGGCGGATGCGTGTCGAAAAGATTCGCATACAGGCCCCCGCCATCCTGGTAATTCATCCGGGTGTCACCCACCAGGCGCAGCAGGTTGCCGATGAGTTTGTAGGCGCGATCGCCGTCCAGCAGCCGCGCCCAAATATTGATCTTCCATGCCGTGCTCCAACCGGTGCTGACATCGCCTCGCGCATTCACGGATACCCGCGCGGCGGCGGCCAATTCGGGGGTTTTCCCGGGAGTGATTTGGCGGCCTGGATGCACGGCGACCAGATGGGAGAGATGGCGATGCTTGTCCTGCGGATCATCCCGGTCCACTGCCCATTCCTGCAATTGCCCCCATTTGCCGATCCGTGGGCCGAGGAGAGCGTCCCGTTTCGCCGCGAGCGAGTCCCGGAAGGCGCGGTCGATGCCCAGCGCGTCGGCCGCCTCGACCGTGTTATTGAACACATCCCAGATGAGCTGCTGGTCATGGGACACGCCATCTTCGCGCGGACCATGCTCGGGGGAATAGCCGTTCGGCGCCACGAGTTTGCCATCAGGACGAAGCTTCAATCGGTCGCTCCAGAATTCACAGACCTCTTTCATCATGGGGTAAGCCAATTCGCGCAAATAACGATCGTCGCGGGTAAACGCATAATGGTCCCAGATGTTTTGCATGCACCAGGCGCTGCCGGATTCCACCCATTCCCAGGTCGAACCGCCGAACACGCCGTTCTCCGCCCGCATGGTCCAACCGCGGGTGTGAAAGGCTTCCTGCGTCGCCGCCTTGCGGACTTCCCGGATGGAGTTCAACCAGTTCGCGTAGGGCGCGAAGCATTCGCTCAAATTTGCCGGGTCGGCCATCCAGTAATTCATCTGCACGTTGACGTCGGTGTGGTAATCACTCCGCCAGGGGGGACGGTTGGAATTGTTCCACAAGCCTTGCAAATTGGCGGGCAGGCCGTCGCGCGAAGAGGCGATCAACAGGTAGCGGCCATATTGGAAGAGCAGTGCCTCCAAAGCCGTCTCCCGGGCACCTTTCGCATAGTTCAACAACCGCAGGTCGGTCGGCAAATCCGGGGTGGTAGGCGGGTTGCCGAGTTGCAGGGCTACCCGACCGAACAGTCTTTCCTGATCAGCGAGATGGGCGGCCAGTAACGCCGGGTAGGGGGTCGCGGACGCCGCCTGGATGCCGGCCAGGACACGATCGTGGGGCGGCTCCCCGCGCCAATGGCGGCGCCGATCGTTGACATAATCCGTCCCGGCATTCAGATAAACCGTCAGGCTGTCCACGCCCTTGAATTCGATCTGTCCCGCAGTCGACTGAAGCGAGCCCCCTTCGTTGACCACCAGGACTTGCGCTTCGTAGTCCAGAGCCACGGAGTATTTCGGGCTGCCTTCTTCATACACGTAACCCGCCAATGAACCGGTGACGGCGAAACGGGGGCCATTCGAGATGACCTTCCCCTGGTGCATGTCGGTCAGCCGGAGGGTGCCGGTGTACGAGCCGGGATGATCGGCCGTGAGGCGCAAAATCAAAATATTGGCCGGGTGACTGGCGAAGTATTCGCGGCGGTATTGCACCCCGTTTTGGGTGTAGGTGACCGTGTGGACGGCGCGGGCCAAATCCAATTCACGGCGGTAGTTGGTGGGAGCCGGGGAAGTGACGGGCAAGTCGGTGAACAAATCGCCAAAGGCCTGGTAGGCTCCGGTGTCCGTTTCATCGCCGATCCACAGGCTGGACTCGTTGAACTGGATTTGTTCATGCGACACCCCACCAAAGATCATAGCGCCGAGCCGGCCGTTGCCGATGGGCAGGGCCTCTTTTTCCCAATGCGTCGCCGGTTTATCGTACCAGAGTTTTGCCGTATCCCCGCCCGCTTGAAGGCACAAGGGCAGGGAGCAAAGGGCGGCCAGCAGCCAGATTCCCGGAAATTTCATGTTTGGTTTCGGGTGATCGTGCGGCAAGCCCGGGGATTTGTCCGACCAGTAATTGGCAATTCATAGGGAGGAATTGCCCTCACATGGGCCCCGGTGGTCCTGATGGTCAACTCCGGGTCGTCGGGTGGCTCAGGCTTACCCAGAACAGATCGCACATCCGCTGCCGGGCAGCGGCGTAGGTGATATCCCGCTCCCGCAAATTAGAATCTCCCACGAAGAAACGGCCGCCGCCCGGGAGGCGCTCATCATCTTCATATCCCACGAACAGGATACTGTGGCCAGAGCCCGCGCTCACGGGCCAGCCGCTGGCCAGCACCGCTTTGATGTGCCACAAGTCGGCCTCGTTCAATCCCGGCTTCCGGTCCCACGGTTTGATCCAATGAAAGGCAAGTTGGTTACCGGCGCGGAAACGGGTTGCTTGTGCCTGCGCCTCGGGGGATGGGGTATTGGTCGGGGAGAACTCCCTGGCATAGGGCATCAGGATTTCGGAACAGACGCCATACTTCTCAATTCCCTGAATGAGATTGTGGAAAAAATCCCCATCATCATGGCGACCAGTGGCGGCATTGGCCGCCCAATTGGCAAACTCCACGCTTAAGCGTCCTCCAGGGCCATTGAGGCGGTTAACCGCAAATTCCACCGCCTCCACTGTCGCGAAGACCGAGCAGGTTCCCCGGCTGCCTTGACTACGTTGAACTAGTCCCAACCGGGCGAATTCGCCCCGCAAATCCACCCGCGTGGGCAGGCTCGCCGTCAGGGGGGCGGCTTTGATTTCATCGGCTTGAAGTGGGCGGCCAGTGTGAAATTTGAAATCATCAAAATTCACGTGGCCCCAGCCAACTGTTTCCTCATCCACCACCCGCACCATGATTTTCGCCCCCATGAACGTCCGCAAATCAACAAAGACTCGCCGCATCTTCTCATTATCCGGACCCGTGGCCTGGAACAAGACCACCCGGTTCGCGGCGTTTAGAATTTCCACCCGGGTCTTGATTCCGGAGCCACCGCCCACGAGAAAGCTCGCGTAGGGTTGCGTCACGGCAAACGGCACCGAGGTGAGGGTGCCCGTGGCGGCATCCCCATGCGTTTCATAGCTGCCCACCCAATACTCGCCCTGATGCCCGCTCGTCATGTCGTTGCGGCGGCGGTTGACTGCGTCTCCCTTGGCGGGCATGCCGTCGAAGGCAGTGCCGGTAGCTGTCCAGTCCTGCAACGTGCCGGTTTCAAACCCCAAATTCAGCGGCTTGCCATCATCCCCGACTGGTGTACTGGCGGCGGGTGCCACCACCGGAGGCAGGGGCTGGGGTTGCGCTTTTACCCATTCATCATGGGAGACGGTCTTCTTCTCGTGGATTTGGACAAAGGTGCCCTTTTTGTTCCCGACCACCACGTCCGGCAGGCCGTCGCCGTTGATGTCACCGACCACGACTTGAGTCCCGACTCCGGAGTTGTCATCGATGAGGTGGGGAATGAAATCGACCGTCTTGTCCGCGTGGCGCACCAATTGAAACCAGTACAACACCGCGGTGTCATTGCGATCCGGATCGCCAATGCGCCCGTGGGACCAAAAACGCTTCCCAGTTACGATGTCCTTCAGACCGTCGCCATCCATGTCCACCAGTTCGATGGCGTGAAGTTCGGAGAATTTCACGCCATATTTGTTCTCGCGCGGATCCTTGTTCATGATCACGTGTTCGCGGAACTTGATTTCGCCGCCTTCGCGGTATTGCTCATACCAGGCCAACCCGAAACCATGGGCGGCCAGTCCCGTGATGACGTCGTTTAATCCGTCACCGTTCACGTCGTAGGCGTACATTTGAGAACCCCCGGCTCCGAAGGTTTGCGGGTGAAATTTCCAGACGGGGTCGCCCGTGAGGGAAGCCGGCTGTTCCCACCAGCCATCCTTTTCCAGGAGATCCAGGCGACCGTCACCGTTGACATCCCCCAAACCCATGCCATGGGTAAAATTGCCATATTTGCGATCCGGAGAAATGGGGTGGAAAGTCCAGGGCTTTTCCGGAGCGGACCAATCCGGGGAAGCGTAACCGTATTGCCCCTTAGTGATGCACACCAACTCGGGTTTGCCGTCGCCGTTGATATCAGCAAAGGTGGGTGATTCGTTATCGGTCTGGTCGAAAATCTGGTGGCGCACCCAATGTTGGTCTTTGCCTTTCGGGTTTTCGTACCAAGCTGTGGATTCGCCCGGAAAGCCAATGACCAGGATGTCGTTCCAGCCATCGTGGTTGAAGTCGTAAACCCACACGAAGAAATTGTCCGAATACTTGTTGGCAGTGCCGAGGGTGCCCTCGAACCCGGGGACCGCCACGGTAGTCTGCGGGCCCAGCTTGAGCTGGAAGATCGTGGTGGGCGGATAAATTTCATGGCGCTTTTTGAAATCCGGCCCCTCCCACCACCAGGGACCCGAAATGATGTCATTTTTGCCATCGTTGTTGAGGTCGCCAAAACTGGCGCCCTCGCACCAAAATTGGTCCGAAAGTTGGATTCGCTTAAAAGAGTGCAGTTCCTCCCCGCCAGCGAGGCCGGCAAAACTGAACGCGGTGATCCCGAAGAGCAACAAATTGCGGTAGTAGGCGATCATAGATAGTCGTGCGACTTTGACGGTCCGGCTGCTAATGCTATTCAGGCAGTCAACCGATGAAGGGGGCATCGGGGGGGCGGATTCCCCCCAAGCAGCAAAAACAAATGGCCCGGTCCGAGCGATTATGGAAGAAGGGGTAGGAGCAGGATTATCGATAAAGAAATCGGATTGAGGTGCAGGTGGAAAGGGGGGATGGGGCGGACGGGCTCCGTGGTGGGCCGCGCGCCGGTTTCGACGGCACGCGGCGATGACCGCGAGCGGGCGACTGTCCGGAGTCATCCGCCGGGCAGACGCGTCCGCAATAATATGTCAAAGAGCAGGCCGAGCGGAACTTTGGTTCCAATGGGCCAAAAATCAGGCGTTGCCATCTCACCCCGTTGCCCCCTGCGCAAAAGCTTCGGGGGACAGTTCGCCTGCGGCTCTTCGGGCTTCGCGCTGAGCTTCGCCTGACAGGACGCGGGGCACGCGGCACACCGGTTGCCTAATTTGCATCGGCTCCCATCCATTCTTAGCACGAAGTGGGGAGTTTCGAATTCCTACCGGAGGAATTTTACCCGACATTTTCTTGGTAACGATCAGGATCGCCTCCAAAGCACGCCGGTCGAGGGGCTCGGCAGGTCGAAACTGGATTAAGTTTGTTAAACCTGGACTCGTCCTCCTTCGCCTCGCGGGGCGATGGAGGACAGGGAGGTCGCGGAGGTGTAGAGGTGAAGTCGCCTCGTCTGGCAGCGCTCCGGGTTCCAGATCCCTTCCGGCCGGATGGACGTGAAACTGGATTAAGTGTCTAGAAGCTGGACTACTAAGGGAGCGGAACCATGAACAGAAGTTCGCAACCCATGCTTCGCTGAAAGCTTCGCAGGGCAGGGAGGTCGCAAAGGCTTGGGATCCCAAGGAAATGATGGGCGGTTAACACGGGGGCAGGACGGACCGGGGAGCTTCGCGCCCCGGGCAGTGGCGGCGGATCGAAACTGGACCCGTCTACGCTGGGAGCTACGCCGGGCAGGCTAACTGTCCGGAAGTTGGACTAACCTTGATAAACTTGGACTTCAAAGGATTTGGCGGTCGCGAGTGAGGAAATGCCAGTTTGACGGATAGCGATTAAACCTGACTGTTTCAGTAGGGATCATGTTCAATATGGCAAAGAGCGAGCCGACCGGAGCAAGGAACCGGCTGCCGGGCGGGCGAAAACCGCGAGTGACCGCGCGGGCTGCTTCCTTTGGAGCAAGGCGGGCCAGCCCCGGGTTGGTTTTTAGCATGAGATTCAGCGTTTCGTATTCCTCTGGTAGGAATTTAGAACGAGATTTTGCAAGAAATTCCAATAGCCGGACGAAGGCAACCCGGAAGCTCACCGGAACGATTATCAATCGCAGCGTCACAACTCACGCATCATCAGCAACTTGCGAAGGACTCAAATTGCGCCCTCCACACCATCGTTGATTGGAACAACCCATTGCGGCAATCAAAAACGAACCATACTATGGTCTGACACGTTTTACGTTTTACGTTTTATGCCGGTGATTATGGCAGCCGCAAATATCCCGGCAATTGCGGCGGCAACATCATTCGCGATCTGCTGCAACTCTTCGGCAGTCGCCAGGTCTTCGACCCTATGACGGGTTCAGGCACCTGCGCCGAGGTATGCCGTGAAATCGGCACACCATTGGCGAGCGACAATTAAAATTGGCTACTAACAATTGTCGTTGACCATACCATGCCTTAGCACTATTTACAATTGTTAGGAAATCGAGGAAACCCTTGATTTTACATGGTCAATTCGGCTTAATGACCCCTTCCCCTTTCCAACCCTCGAAAGTGGGCCGGACGCAAATCCGGCGCAATCCGGCTCACCTTTCGTGGTTATCGACAATACCGCCGACGGCAGACAATCCGCCACCGGCTCTTTTTGTCGATACGGGCTGGTTTCTTGGATTGTTCGGCGGCGGCAGGGTGCCAAAACACAATTGTGGTGAGAAATCCGGGCGACCACCCGCCCCCGGAAAGAGGCGGGCGGATAATCATTGCTGATTTTAAGGGAAAGGGCTTTAATCGAAACCAGTGAACGAAAGGCACTACGGGCGAAAAAACTGAACGAAACGAAACTGAATTTGCGTAGCTTCGGCTGCCGGTTTCTGAAGTCTGGAACTTTTTAACCATCAGCCTCACCGAGTCCCGCCCAATCGGGCGTGGCTTGGCGTTTACTGGTGGCTGGATTTCCCGAGCCTCAGGCAGTGGGCGTTGCCCGTTATTCACATACGCACAAGAGCGGGTGCGCTGAATTGTTGCGCTTGGATTGCGCCCAAAGAGCGAATAAAGCCACTACTAACACGATGAGCAAGAAAAAGAGCCAATCAGCAGACATCCCTGAGGGGAAATTCACCCAAGTTGAGTTTGAAGAGCTAAACGGCCTGCGGATTCACACCGCCTGGCAGAAGCTCCAGCGCTTGATTAAGATTAAGCAAATTAGCTTGGTCAGTCGAGGCAAGTCCCCACAACCAAATATTTACTGTCGTACCCCAGAATAGCAAAAAAAACGGACACCCGAACGGGTACTTTTTCATTACAATAGCACCTTGGCGTCCGTCTTCAGCGGTCGTTTTGAATCGAACTTCGATAATTGCGTCCGGTTTCATGGCTGGCCTTATGGGTGCCGAGGATTTGGCATGCTGGGAAGCACCTCCGGCGTTAATCCTGGAAAACGGTTGTTCGGTATCACCCACTGGCTGCTCGCATAGGTCAGGGCAATATAATGCCAGTTGTTGGACGTAAAGGCGATGGGGGCCGACAGAAAATACGTTGCCGAGCCGGTGTTGGTCTGCGCGGCAAAATAGATGTTGCCGCCTCCTGGGTCGGTGAAGACCGACCACCAGCTGGAGCTGTTGGTGTCGCGGCCGACTTCGAGGAATCGGCTCCATTCTCCCGGACCGGAACCGCCCAGGTTCGTGCTGGTCCAGTTGTGCGGGCGATACCAGAACGCTACTGATCCGAGATTGAGCTGGATGTTCGTCGCACCGTTTGTCTCCACTACATGGTAGCAGAGGAAGGCTTTTGTGCCGGGGGATGGATCGACGCGGCGTGCGTTACCATCACCCCCGGTGACGCTCAGAAGATTGGTGAACGCGACTGGACTTTGGGCGCGGCTGGTCAGCCAGTTGGTGTTGTCGAAGGTGTAATTATTATACTGACCATTGAACCCACCCCCTCCCGGATTCGGGAGCGCGGCGTGAGATGCCAGAGGCGAAAGCCATTGAGCCAACAGCAGGCCAAGGCACAAGCGCCGAAAGAGCATGGTCTTCAGCATTTCTTTTTGTGGTGGTGGATACCCCCGATTCACCCAGCAATCTCCTGCGGACATCCCGGATGCGCACTCCATGTTTTGCCAAATGCTAATCTGTTTTTGACCCCCCGAATTCTTCGGCTTTCGCAGGGCCGGGCAATTCCCTTGTCAAAGTCGCTGATTTTGCTGAACGGCCGATGCGTCAATTGCCCGCTTATACTGTCCCGCATGGGATCGTGCCTTGCACTACTGTATACGTATTCGACGGGAGTAATATTGCAAGATTTTTCGGAATTGTGTTTGGGTTTTCCAAAGGCCAAAAATGTCCCGCCCCCGAGCATGAAGATTGCGGGCGGTGGCAGCGATGTCCGCTGGTAACGAGGCGCCGGTGATGCAGGAGATCAGGCTTATGAAATCAGAGTGATCGGCCAGGCAGAGATCTGGTAACGCGGCGGGGCCGCTCGGGGACGTTACAAGAGGACTGCCCTTGGGAGGTTGCTCCGGCGGAATGGCTGGCGACGGGGGAAGAAGGAAGAAGACGGAATTTCAAACCGCCAAGAATACACCAATTTTGTTTCGCCCCTGGCAGTTTGACGGATAGCGGTTAAACCTGACTGATTCAGTAGGGATCATGTTCAATTTGGCAAAGAGCGAGCCGACTTTTATGCGCCCGGCGGATTTGACCATCCGCCACAAAAACGAAGCGCCCGGCCGGAGAAATTTCTCCGGCCGGGCCTTGATGGTTTCCGGGACTTATTGCGAGATGAGGATTCGGAAGAACCGGGACGGTTTTTGCGCGCTGACCGAATTTGTCAGGGTCAAGGTGTCGCCGGTGCCGGGGATGGTTTGGAGGTCGATCCACGCCGGTTCGGTCAATGTTTCCTTATACTGCACAGTGTAGGACTTGCCCGTTTCGGTGGGGAATGAAACCAGGAACGAGCCTGGTCCGGCGTTGCGAATGCCCAGCATTGGCGGCACCGGTTGGAACTGCACCAATTTGATGGGGCCGGAGCAATTGGCTGCGGCCATCACGGTGCGAC
This sequence comes from uncultured Pedosphaera sp., assembly GCA_903918755.1. Classification (GTDB taxonomy): domain Bacteria; phylum Verrucomicrobiota; class Verrucomicrobiia; order Limisphaerales; family Pedosphaeraceae; genus CAIXFN01. The sequence goes on along the minus strand of CAIXFN010000023.1, from coordinate 7,975 downwards.
CCTGGCAGACATCCATGCCGACCGCAGTGACGGAGTTCGTAGCAGTGAAGGTAACCAGGGAATTCGTCAGGTAGGTGATGACCGTGTTGGTGCTCAAGTTGATGGTCGTGTTGGTGCTGAAGGTCTTGACGGTGTTCGTCACCAGGCTGGTTCCGGCGGTGCGGAGGAAGTAGAAGAGGTTGGCTCCAAAACCCAGATCCGTGGCGGTGAAGGTCAAGGCAGTGGCGTTGGTGCCGACAGCGAAGCGGTCCGTAACGGCCGCCGTGGTCGGGCCATTCACAAAGATCGTGCCAAAAGTCGTGGTCGAGTTGGGACCGCGGCGTAGATAATAGAAGTTATCCGGCCCGAATCCGGGGGCGCTCAAGTCGGTGAAGACCAGGGCGATCACATTATTTCCCACCGTAAACCGATCCGTGATGGTGCCGGGCAGCGCCGGATTGATGGTGCCGAAAGTGCTGAGACCGTTGGCATCATGACGGACATAATAGAACAGATTGGCGCCATAGCCCACGTCCGTGGCGGTGAAGGTCAGGGCATCGAAGTTGTGGCCCACCACAAAATGGTCGGTCGTTACGCCCACCACGCCGCCGGGGGTGATGCTGCCAAAGGTGGAGAGGCCGGTGGCGTCGTGTGTGAGATAGTAGAAGAGCAACGGACCATAGCCCAAATCAGGAGCGGCATAGGTCAACCCGTCGAACGTCCGGTTGTCCGTGACGAAGCGATCCGCCGTGCTGGCCGTGCTGACCGTGATGGTGTCGAAGTGGGATAATCCGTTGGTGTCCTGCCGCATGGCATACAAGTCGGTGGCACCGTAGCCGTGATCCTCCCCGGCATAGGTGAGCCCCGTGAAGGTGGTGCCGATGGGGAAGCGGTCTACCACGGTTTGGGCGACTGAATTGATGGTGGCGAGCTCATGGGCGGTGGTAGTGTTAGTCGTCACGGTGACGCTGGTATTGGTGGTGATGACGACGACCGTATTGGTCAAAATGGTGTCCACCTGGTTGGTCAACACCATGAAATTCGTCGTCGGATTGGAGCCACCCGTGGCGATGTAACTGCCCGTGAAATTCGAGGAAGCGCCCGGTGCGAGGACAATCGGACCCAGCACCCGGGTGGGGTTGGCCGGTTGACTGCTGAACACCAGGACATTCGTCAGCGTGAGGTCACCCGTATTGCTGACTCGACCAGTAAATGTCACGGTGTCGCCGATGGTGACCGGCCCGGTCGGGCAGGTTTCCGTGACCGCGATTCCGGGCGTGGTGAGCAGCACGCAGGTGGCCGAGGCGGTATTCGTCAGACCAGTCCCGGTGTTGGCATCGCGACCCGAGACCGTCAGGGTGTCGGACACGGAACACGTGTTCAAAGGCACCAGATAGCTGGCGGAGAAACCCATTCCCGCGCCGGGCGCCAGGGTGACGGGGCCGAGCACCGCCGTTTGGGGGGCGGGTTGGTTGTCGACCACGAAGACGTTGGTGAGCGTTACATTGCCGGTGTTGGTAATCGTGCCGGTGTAGACCAGCAGTTGGCCCGGGACGACCGGCGCTGGCGGGCAGAGTTTGGTGATGGCCAGACCGGGGGTCGAGACGATGATGCACGTGGAGCTGGCCGTGTTGGTCAGCAGGGCACCGCAGAGACTGAGGGCGCGGACGGTCGAGGTGCTGGTGGTAGGGCCGGTCAGCGGCGCGAGATAACTGCCGGTGAAGTTGGTGGTGGCGCCCGGGGCAAGGCTGAGGACGGTGAGGAGCGGGTTGTTGCCGGTCTGGTTGTTGGTCACGATGAGATTGCTCAACGTAACGTCACCCGCATTGCTGACGCTGCCGCTGAAGGTGAGCAATGACCCGGGGGTGACCGGAATTGTCGGGCAGTTTTGGGTGATGACCAACCGCGGGGTGCTGAGCAGGAGGCAGTTGGCCGAGGCGGTATTCGTCAGGCCATTGCCGGTGCCGGCATCCCGGCCGGAGGCCGTCAAGGTATCGGAAGAAGCACAGGCATCCAAAGGAGCCGGATAGCTCCCGCTGAAACTGACTCCTTGGCCGGGTGCGAGCGTGATGGGGCCCAACACCGGGGTTTGGGGGCTGGGTTGATTATCCACGACAAAGACATTGGTGAGCAGAACATTGCCCGTGTTGGTGATCGTGCCGGTGTAGCTCAAGGTTTCTCCTGGTCCGACCGGGAAGGGCGGGCAGAGCTTGGTGATGGCGAGACCGGGGGCGGTGATGATCGGGCAGGTCGAACTGGCCGTGTTGGCGAGCGGGGTGCCACAGAGGCTCAGGGCGCGGACAGTCGAAGTGCTGGTGGTGGGGCCGGTCAGCGGGGCGATATAGCTGCCGGTGAAGTTCGTCGCAGCACCCGGGACGAGACTGACGACGGTGAGGAGCGGGTTGTTGCCGGTCTGGCTGTTGGTCACGACTAGATTGTTCAAGGTGATGTTGCCGGCGTTGCTAACGCTGCCGCTGAAGGTGAGCAGGGAGCCCGGGGTGACCGGGTTGACGGGGCAGTTTTGCGTGATGATAACCAGCGGGGTGGTCACGAGCGTGCAGATCGCCGAGGCGCTATTGGTCAAGCCGGTGCCGGTGTTGGCATCGCGACCGGAAACGGTCAGGGTGTCGGACACTGAACAGGCATTCAGCGGCACCAGGTAGCTGGCGGAGAAACTGGTCCCGGCGCCAGGGGCCAGGTTGATGGGGCCGAGGACCGGGGTTTGAGGCGCGGGTTGATTATCCACGACGAACACGTTGGTGAGCATCACGTTGCCCGTGTTGGTGATCGTGCCGGTGTAAACCAGCAACTGCCCCGGAGCGACGGGTACCAGCGGGCAGAGTTTGGTGATGGCGAGACCCGGGGCGGTGATAATCGGGCAGGTAGAACTGGCCGTGTTGGCGACCGGGGTGCCACAGAGACTGAGCGCGCGGACGGTCGAGGTGCTGGTGGTGGGGCCGGTCAACGGGGCGAGGTAGCTCCCGGTGAAGTTCGTGGCAGCACCCGGGGCGAGACTGACGACGGTGAGGAGCGGGTTATTGCCGGTCTGGCTGTTGGTCACGACCAGATTGTTCAAGGTGATGTTGCCGGCGTTGCTAACGCTACCACTGAAGGTGAGCACGGCTCCCGGCGTGACGGGATCAATCGGGCAGTTTTGCGTGATGATCACCAGCGGGGTGGTCACGAGCGTGCAGATCGCCGAGGCGCTATTGGTCAGGCCGGTACCGGTGTTGGCGTCCCGGCCGGAGACGGTCAGGGTGTCGGACACCGAGCAGGCGTTCAGCGGCACCAGGTAGCTGGCGGAGAAACTGGTCCCGGCGCCGGGAGCCAGGTTGATGGGCCCGAGGACCGGGGTTTGAGGCGCGGGTTGATTATCCACGACGAACACGTTGGTGAGCATCACGTTGCCCGTGTTCGTAATCGTGCCGGTGTAAACCAGCAATTGGCCTGGGGCGACGGGCACCGGCGGGCAGAGCTTGGTGATCGCCAAACCCGGGGCGGTGATGATCGGGCAGGTCGAGCTGGCGGTATTGGCGACCGGGGTGCCACAGAGGCTGAGAGCGCGGACGGTCGAGGTACTGGTGGTGGGGCCGGTCAGCGGGGCGATATAGCTGCCGGTGAAGTTCGTGGCGGCGCCCGGGGCGAGACTGACGACGGTGAGGAGCGGGTTATTGCCGGTCTGGCTGTTGGTCACGACCAGATTATTCAAGGTAATGTTGCCGGCGTTGCTAACACTGCCGCTGAAGGTGAGCAGGGCTCCCGGCGTGACGGGATCAATCGGGCAGTTTTGCGTGATGATCACCAGCGGGGTGGTCACGAGCGTGCAGATCGCTGAGGCGCTGTTGGTCAGGCCGGTTCCGGTGTTGGCATCGCGACCGGAGACAGTGAGGGTGTCGGAAACCGAGCAGGCATTCAATGGCACCAGGTAGCTGGCGGAGAAACTGGTCCCGGCGCCCGGGGCCAGGTTGATGGGGCCGAGGACCGGGGTTTGTGGCGCGGGTTGATTATCCACGACGACCACGTTGGTGAGCATGACGTTGCCCGTGTTGGTGATCGTTCCGGTGTAAACCAGCAACTGGCCCGGGGCGACGGGCACCGGCGGGCAGAGTTTCGTGATGGCCAGGCCGGGGGTGGTCAGAAGCGGACAGGTGGAACTGGCGGTATTGGCGACCGGGGTGCCACAAAGACTGAGGGCGCGGACGGTCGAGGTGCTGGTGGTGGGGCCGGTCAGCGGGGCGATGTAGCTGCCGGTGAAGTTGGTGACGGCACCCGGGGCGAGACTGACGACGGTGAGGAGCGGATTGTTGCCGGTCTGGCTGTTGGTCACGACCAGGTTATTCAAGGTGATGTTGCCGGCGTTGCTAACGCTGCCGCTGAAGGTGAGCAGGGAGCCAGGGGTGACCGGGTTGACGGGGCAGTTTTGCGTGATGATCACCAGCGGGGTGGTCACCAGCGTGCAGATCGCCGAGGCGCTGTTGGTCAAGCCGGTTCCGGTGTTGGCGTCCCGGCCGGAGACGGTCAGGGTGTCGGACACCGAGCAGGCGTTCAGCGGCACCAGGTAGCTGGCGGAGAAGCTGGTCCCGGCGCCCGGGGCCAGGTTGATGGGGCCGAGGACCGGAGTTTGCGGGGCAGGTTGATTATCCACCACGAACACGTTGGTGAGCATGACGTTGCCGGTGTTCGTAATCGTGCCGGTGTAAACCAGCAATTGGCCCGGGGCGACGGGCACCGGCGGGCAGAGCTTGGTGATGGCGAGACCGGGGGCGGTGATGATCGGGCAGGTCGAGCTGGCGATATTGGCGACCGGGGTGCCACAAAGACTGAGGGCGCGGACAGTCGAGGTGCTGGTGGTGGGGCCGGTCAGCGGCGCGATGTAGCTACCGGTGAAGTTGGTGACGGCGCCCGGGGCGAGACTGACGACGGTGAGGAGCGGATTGTTGCCGGTCTGGCTGTTGGTCACGACCAGGTTATTCAAGGTGATGTTGCCGGCGTTACTAACACTGCCGCTGAAGGTGAGCAGGGATCCCGGCGTAATGGGATTGGTCGGGCAGTTTTGCGTGATAATCACCAGCGGGGTGGTGATCAGGATGCAATTGGCGGAAGCGGTTTTGCTGACAGTACTTCCGGTTTTCGAATCATTGCCGGTGGCGGTCAATGTATCGCTGGCGGAGCAGGCATCCAATGGCACGAGATAGCTGGCGGTGAAACTGGTCCCGACGCCGGGGGGCAGGGTGATCGGTCCCAATACCGGGGTTTGGGGCACGGGTTGATTATCCACCACAAAAACGTTGGTGAGCGTCACGTTGCCGGTGTTGGTAACCGTGCCCGTGTAAACCAGCAACTGGCCTGGGGCGACCGGCACCGGCGGGCAGAGTTTGGTAATGGCGATACTGGGGAGCGTCAGGATGTCGCAAGTCGAGCTCGCGGTATTGGTAACGGGTGCGCCGCAGAGACTGCTGGCGCGGGCGGTTGAAGTGCTCGTGGTGGGGCCGGCCAACGGGGCCAAGTAGCTGCCGGTGAAATTCGTGGCGGCACCCGGTCTCAGGGAGGGAACGACCAGGAGCGGGTTGTTGCCCGTCTGGCTGTTGGTCACGACCAGATTGTTGAGCGTGACGTTCCCGGCGTTGCTAACGCTCCCGCTGAAGGTGAGCAGGGCACCGGGACTTACGGGTATGATGGGACAGATTTGGGTAATAACCAGCAGGGCGGTGCTGGCGACCGGGCAGCCCGTGGTGTTCGTGGCGATCGCCTGGCCGGTGCAAGTGGTTTGGCCGTGGGCGGTGACGACGCCGGCATTCGTGCAGGAATCAAAAGGCACGGTATAAGAACCGGAATAGGCTTGCGCCATTCCGGGGGCCAACTGCAAGGGGCCCGTCAGGAGGTCATTGGTTCCCAAGGGGCCGAATACTAAAACATTGGTGAGGACGGTATCGCCGGTATTGGTGACATAGCCGCTGTAGTTATAGACGCTGCCCATGAGGAGGGGGGCGGTGGGGCAGTTCTGGACGAGGGCCAGACCGGGGAGGGAGAGGAGGGGACAGACCTCGGTGGCGGTGGCGGAGACGCTGACGCCCAGGCACTGGTCCTGGCCGGTGGCGGTGAGGGTGTCAATGATCAGGCAGCAGCAGGAGGGGGCGGGATAGCTGGCCGTGAAGTTGACACTGGCGCCGGGGGCCAGGGTGATGGGCCCGATGACCGGGGTGTGGTTGGTGGGCTGGTTGTCGGTGACATAGACATTGACCAGGGTGACGGCGCCGGGGTTGCGGACGGTGCCGGTGTAGGTGTAGGTGCCGCCGCGGGGCGTGGGCAGGAGCGGGCAGAACTTGCTGACGGCGATGGCCGGGAGCGGCAGGATGACCGGGCAGGTGCTGGTGACGCGGCTGACCACCGGGAGGTAGGTGCAGACGTCCAGACCGGTGGCGGTGACGGTGTCGGTGCCGCAGAAGTCGTTGGGGACGACGTAGCTGGCGGTGTAGTTGGCGGTTTCACCCGGGGCCAGGATCAGGGGGCCGGTAATGACCGAACCGCCGGCGGGCTGATTGTGGGCGATGGTGACGTTGATGAGGGTGATGTTGCCGGCATTGCTGACGGAACCACTGTAGGTCAGGAGGTCACCGGGGCGGAGGATGCCGGGGGCGCAGGTCTTGGTGACCACGATGGCGGGCAGGGTGAGCACGGTGCAGGTGCGGGTGGCGGTGTCCGTGACGGTGACGCCGGGGCAGGCGGTGGCGGTGGCCCGGACGGTGTGGGAGACGACGCAGCAATCCAGCGGCACGGTGAAGCAACCGGTGAAGCTGACGGTGGCGCCAGGGGCCAGGCCCGCGACGCTGAAGATGACGGTGTTGGAACCGGGCCGGCTGCTGGCCACGATGACATCGGTCAACGGGAAGTTGCCGGCGTTGCTGACGGTGCCGCTGTAGGTGAGCATGCCGCCGGGGGCGACTTCAACGGCCGGACAGGACAGGGTGACGTCCAGGGCCGGGGCGGTGAGGATGGGGCAGGAGGAGGTCACCGTGGCGGTGGCGGCGGCGCCGCAGATGCTCACGCCGGTGGCGGTGGCAATGCTGGTGGCGGTGCAGTTGGTCGGGGCCACATAGGAGCCGGTGAAGCTGGCGGTGGCGCCGGGGGCCAGGCGGGCGAGGGTGGCGACCGGGGTGGCGCCGCTGAGGCTATTGAGCACCGTCACGTTGGTGAGGGTGATGTTGCCGGTATTTTTGACGGTGCCGGTGTAGGTGACCAGGGCGCCGGGGACGGCGGGGTTGGTCGGGCAGAGCTGGGTGAGCGCCAGGCTGGGGGCGGTCAGGAGCGTGCAGGCGGCGGAGGCGCTGCTGTTGACCGGGAGGGCGGAGCAGTTGTCATTGCCGGAGGCGGTGACCGTGGCGCCGACGTTACAGGAGTCCACCGGGGTGGCGAAACTCGTGGTGAAGTTGACAACGGCGCCGGGGGCCAGGGTGATGGGCCCGAGGACCGCGGAGTTGGGCGCGGGCTGGTTGTTCACGACGAACACATTGTTCAGGGTGACGTTACCGGTGTTGCGGACCGCGCCGGTGTAGGTGATGAGACTGCCCGGGCTGACGGCGACGTCGGGACAGGTCAAGGCGACGGCGATGCCGGGGGCGGTGGTGACGGTGCAGGTGGTGACCACGGTGTTGGTGACCGGGGCGAGCGTGCAACTGTCGCGGCCGGTGCCGTTGAACGTCGTGATGACGGCGCAGGCGCCGACGGGCACGGTGACCGTGCTGGTGAAAGTGGCCAGGGCGCCCGGCGCCAGGGTGGCGACGGTGAATACCGTGGTATTGGGGGCCGGTTGGTTGGCGAGCACCAGGACATTGGTCAGGGTGATGTTGCCGGTGTTGCGCACGGTGCCGTTATAGGTGACCGAACCGCCGGGCAGGAGCGGGGCGGTGGGGCAAATGGCGGTGACGGCGATTTGGGGGACGGTCAGCACGGTGCAGGTGCTGGTGACGGTGTTGGTGACCGGGATGCCGCAGGTGCT
>CAIXFN010000022.1 GCA_903918755.1 uncultured Pedosphaera sp. | reverse complement strand
TTTGCAAAACCTCTTTCCGGGTCGTCTGGCTCATCGTTTTATCCATTCCGGCCACGGTAACACCCACTTCTGGCACAACGTATGGTTTCCAGCCACTTTACCCCCCCTTCCCGGTAACAATACTTTTGGCACAATTCGCCAGGGCTGGCGCACCAACAATCCCGCTTGCTCCCGCTTCGGTTTTCTCATTAGGGTAATAAGGAATGGCACGCGTTTTACTGGTCGACGATGAACTGACCATGGTTCAAATGGTTACCGAAATGCTTCGGATGGCGGGGCATGAAGTATTTCCATTCACCAATTCGCGGGACGCCATCGCCGGGCTGGAAGCCCACACGCCGGAAGTGGTGATCACGGACCTTTACCTCGACAAAACCCAGGCCCACGGGCTGGAGATCCTGCAACGGGCGCGGAATCTGACCCCGCCTGCCAGCGTGATCGTGATCACGGCATTTGGCTCCATCGAAACCGCGGTGGAAGCAATGAAGAGCGGGGCCTACGATTACCTCGAAAAGCCCTTCAAGCTGGATGAGTTGAATCTGTGCGTCCAGCGGGCCCTCTCCTATAACGAGGCGATTTCCGAAAATCACTATCTCCGCAAACAGCTCAAGAAGAAGTACCAGTTCAGCCAATTGATCGGCACTTCGACGAAGATGGGGGATGTGTTCAAAATGATCGAGCGGGTGGCGAACACGGACAGCACGATCCTGATTCTGGGCGAGAGCGGTACTGGGAAGGAACTGGTGGCCCGGGCGTTGCATTTTAACAGCCGCCGGCAAGCGGCGCCGTTCATCCCGGTCAATTGCAGCGCGCTGCCGGAGAATCTGCTCGAGTCAGAGTTGTTCGGTCATCGGCGCGGGTCATTCACGGGAGCGATCAACGACAAAAAGGGACTTTTTCAAGAAGCGGACGGGGGCACCATTTTCCTGGATGAAATCGGATCGATGTCACCGATGTTGCAGAGCCGGCTGTTGCGGGTGCTGCAAGAACGGGAAGTGCGGCGGGTGGGGGAAAACACGCCCACTTACATCAATGTACGGGTGCTGGCGGCCACGAACGAACCGCTCGAGGAAAAGATCAAGGCCGGGACCTTCCGGGAAGATCTGTATTACCGGCTGAACGTCATCGCCATCAACCTGCCCAGCCTGCGGGAACGGCGGGATGACATTCCGCTGCTGGTGGCCCACTTTCTGCGGGACAAACAGGATTCGCGAACCGGCAAACCGCTGCAGATCACGCGCCAGGCCATGGAGGCGCTGTGCGCCCATGCCTGGCCGGGGAACGTGCGGGAATTGGAAAACGCGATTGAACGCGCCGGCACACTGTGCGAGGACGCGGTGATCCAACTGGGAGACCTGCCCCCCAGCCTGCTGCGCAACCTGGCGGGCAAGGGCCAGGCCGGGGCAACGGGCGACATCGCAACACTACCGATCTCACCGGGAGCGGCCGCCTTGTTCCCCTTGCACCAGGCGCGGGAGGGCAAGCCCACCACCTCGGCCGGCGGTGCCGGGGCCCTGCCCACCGGGGCGCCCCCAACCGCCGGGACGGCAGAAGTTCCGCTCAAGGACTTTCTCCGGGAACAGGAACTGGTTTACCTCAACCGTGCGCTCGCCCAAACCGGGGGGGACAAGGAGAAGGCGGCGATCGTCTTGGGGATCAGCCTGGCCACCTTGTATCGCAAACTTTCCGAGGACGAACGCCCCGGTTGACCGACCGCGCAGCGAGCGCCCGGCTTGTGGAACGGCCAAAGTTCCGCTTTTTTTCCGCCGACTGCTCGGGCAGATTGTCCGCATGTCTTGTTTCTTACTGGTAGTGGCCGTCTGGGTCTTTTCCGTGTGCCTGCACGAGTATGGTCACGCGTGGGCGGCGTTTCGCGGGGGGGATTACACGGTGCGCGAAAAGGGCTACCTTTCGATGAACCCCATCCGCTACGCCCACCCGGTCACGAGTTTCCTTCTGCCGATGCTGTTCCTGGCCATGGGCGGAATCGGTCTGCCGGGCGGGGCGGTTTACATTGAAAAGCACCGACTGCGCTCCCGCGAATGGGAAACCTGGGTATCCCTGGCGGGGCCCGCCATGAATCTAGTCCTGGCCATCGTGATCGGGTTTTTGCTGCATTGGGTTTTCCTGCCCTATTGGCCGACCCATGCCGTCACTTACGGGATGGCCTTCCTGCTGCAATTGGAGATCAGTGCGATTCTGTTCAACCTCATCCCGGTGCCGCCCCTGGACGGCTTCCAAGCGCTGGAACCGTGGCTGCCCGGGGAATGGAAGAACCGTCTCGCGCCGCTCTGGAACAATGGAATGTTGATTCTGTTTTTGATCTTCTGGTATGTGCGCCCGGTGAATCACGCATTCTGGGCGGTGGTTTATATCGGCAGCGAATTCCTGGGCATCCCCCGCGAACTGGGAATGAATGGCTTGATAAACTTCCAGGAAGATGTCCATCGGCTAACCCACTTCCAATTCTGGGGAAATGAGTAACCGGGGAGACCCGCCAGCGCGGCGCAGTTGGGGTCAGAACCTGCGGGCCGGAATGCTGCTGACGCTGCTGTGGCTGACCGTTGGCCCGGCGCGGGCGCATGAGCCCAGCAAGAGTTACCTGAACCTCAACCTGGGCAGCAATCAATTCACCGGGCAATGGGACCTGCCCATCAGCGAATTGAAGGGGGTGATTGCTCTGGATGCCGACCACGATGGCGTGATCACCTGGGAAGAATTGCGGGACCGCTACCCCCAGATTCTCACTTATGCCCGGGCTCATTTGCAGTTGAGCTGGGAGGGGAAACCGGCCGTTCTCCAGTTCACCACGAATGAACCGACGGTCGAGGATTTCACCGACGGGGCGTATCTGGAAGTCCCGTTTGTGGTCCCCTGCCCGACCGCGCCGCCCCGGATCGAGGTGGATTACCAGCTGTTCTTTGCGACCAACGCCCTGCATCGCGGCATGCTCCGACTGGAGGCCTCCGGGCAGGTGCAATCCTCGGTGTTCAGCCCGGAAGAACACGTCCAGCAGTTTTCCCTGGGCGCGTCCAGCCGGGCGGTGCAATTCCGGCGATTCCTGCGGGAAGGCATCGGCCACATCTGGACGGGATATGACCACATTCTCTTCCTGCTGGCGTTGCTTTTGCCGGCGGTTTTATCCCGGGAGGGCACGAAATGGGTGGGCGCAACCGGATTCCGTCCGGCGCTCCTGCGGGTGGTGAAAATCGTGACCGCCTTCACGGCCGCGCACTCGATCACGCTGAGCCTGGCGACGCTGGAAATCGTCAAACTGCCGCCCCGGTTGACCGAATCGGCAATCGCCCTTTCGGTGATATTGGCCGCCGCGAATAATTTGTGGCCCGTGGTCCGGGAGCGGGGTTGGGCGGTGGCGTTTGCGTTTGGCCTGATCCATGGCTTCGGCTTCGCCAACGCCCTCGGAGAGCTGGGGCTCGCGAGCGGGCACCTGGCGCTGGTGCTCGTGGGCTTCAATCTGGGGGTGGAAATGGGCCAGTTGGCGATTGTGCTGGCGTTCCTCCCGCTGGCCTATGCCGGGCGAAAGTCCTGGTTTTACCGGATCGCGATCCTGCGACTCGGTTCCGCCGGCATCATTCTCATCGCGGGCACCTGGCTGGCCGAGCGGGTGTTCAATTTCAAACTGCTGCCGTTCTGAGGAACGGAGCGGTCATCGGGCGGGCAACGGAGCACCGTGAATTTCCGGCAGGGACAATTCCTCCAACTGGATTTGCGGTGAACGGAGATTTATCCGCACCTCCAAATGGTCGGCATCCCCCCAGGCATTGTGGGTCACGAGCCAGGCGTAGGATTCACCCGGGAGCGGCGGCGGAGCAAAGCTGACCAAAATTTTTACCCCGGGACATTGGGCAAGCCGGCGCAGAAACAAATTCAAGCCCTTGGTCTCGCCGCCATAGCGCAGGCGGGTCACCGCATTCACGAAATCCCCTTCCAGGAATTTGTATTCCGGCGCCGTCAACGCGGCCAGGAAATTGGTCCGGCTCGATTCGGGGAAAGTCGCGGGAAAGGCCAGGTTGGGCGAAGTAAGGCGGCCCGCCATGGCCCAGGCGCCCCAGGCCGAACCAAAGACCAGCAGGAAACCAACCAGTCGGAATTTATTCTGCATAATCGGAAAATCGGGTCATCATTGTCATTCATCACCGCGCCGGGTCAAAACCGCTGACCCGGCACCAGATACGACACGCGACCCGGCCGATTATTAGAGCAAATTTGCCGCCAGTTCGGCCAACTCCGAACGCTCGCCCTTTTGCAGCTCGATGTGCGCCGCCACCGGTTCGCCGCGGAACTTGCTGATAATATAATTGAATCCGTTCGAGGAGGAATCCACGTACGGATTGTCGATCTGGTACGGATCGCCGGTGAAGATGATCTTGGTGCCGTGACCCACGCGGGTAATAATGGTCTTCACCTCGAGCGGGGTCAGGTTCTGGGCCTCGTCGATGACCATGAACTGGTGGGCGATGCTGCGACCACGGATGTAGCTTAGAGCCTCCACCACGATGCTACCGGAACGCATGAGATCATTGCTGCGGCGGTGTTCGTGCCCCATGTTCAGGTCGCTCAACATTTCCAGGGCGTCGTGGATGGGCTGCATCCACGGGGCCAGTTTCTCATCCAGGGAGCCGGGCAGGAAACCCAGTTCTTTGCCCATGGAAATGGTGGGGCGGGCGACGACGAGGCGGCGGAATTCGCGATCCAGGACGGTTTTTTTCAAACCGGCGGCCATGGCCATGAGGGTTTTGCCGGTGCCCGCCTTGCCCATCAGGGTCACGAGTTTGACGCGGTCATCCAGGAGCGCGTCGAAAGCGAAGTGCTGCTCGCGATTGCGGGGCTTGATGCCCCAGACGCCCTCGCGACTGTCAATGATGGGAACAAACTTTTTACCGGAGGCATCCACCTTGGTGAGCGCGGTGCGTTTCGGATTGGTTTCCTCGGACAGCGTGCAGTATTCATTCGGGAAATACTGGGTGCCGCCGTTGATTTCAAGTTCGCCATTGGCCCGGAAGGCGGCGAGCTTTTCGGCGCTCACCGCGATGTCCGCCATCCCGGTGTAGAGGTCCTTGATCAGAACCCGGTCCGTTTCATAATCCTCGGCCTGCAAACCGAGTGCGTCCGCCTTGATCCGCAAATTGATGTCTTTGCTGACGAGGATTGTCGGCAATTTGGGAGTGGCCTTCAGGATACTGAGAGCGGTGGCGACAATGCGGTTGTCCACGGTGTTTTCGCCCAGAATCACCTGCGAGGCGGATTTGGCGGGCTTCTGGAAGACGATGCGGAGGCGGCCGCCGTTTTCCAACGGCACCCCGTCGCTCAGGCTGCCCTTGCCCCGCAATCCGTCCAACAGGCGCGAAACGGAGCGGGCATTCTGGCCCAGTTCGGTGGACTCCCGCTTGAAGCGATCGATTTCCTCGATGACCTCAATGGGAATCAGGACATTGTTCGTGCGGAAGTTGAGCAGGCTGTGGGGATCATGCAGGAGAACATTGGTATCAAGAACGTAGTTTTTCACGATGGAGTGGGAATTGGATCCGGCCCATGGTTTCGTACCACTTCCGCAAACGCGGCAGCGTCGCGGGCAGCCGGTAGTGGCCGGAATAAAGGAAATTGCCGAGCATGCCAAAGAGATCGAAGTCAACGAAGCGCGGCTGTTCGTCGAGCAAAAAGGGATGGGCGGCGAGCATTTCGCCGTAGGGCGCGAGACGGCGCGTCAATTCCGCAACCATGGATTTCTGTTCCCGCCGCCATTGGTCCAGACAGCCCCGGCCGAACTTCCGTTCCTTGTGCCGGACAAACAACAGGCGGTCAGCGGCGTCCACCATCTCCTCCCAATAAATGTCGTTCAGGCGAAAAGCGAGATCCTCGATGTCGTTTTCGATGTGCCGCCAGAGGATGGTCTGCAATCCGGCGAAGGCGCGAGGGAACAAATCCAGGTCGAGCTTGGCGTCCAGATAGGTGGCGATCACCTGGGAATCATGATCCGCTTCAAATACCACCCGCCGGCCATCGCGCAAAATCGGCACCCCGTAGTATTGCTCGCCGGTGAGGCGCCACACGAGGGAGCGGTCACCGTTGGGAATGTTGGTCACGGTGAAAGGAACGCCGGAATATTCCAGGATGCGCCGTTGGACGATGCAAAACGGGCTCCACGGGAATTGGACCAAATCAATCATGGTCACCCTTCCGTAAGCTCACCCGGCGTCCGCGCTGAACGGCACATAATTCCGCCACGCAGATTATTTAATTCCGGTCCGCCGGGCTGGCAAGGTGAATTACCAACAACTTTTTGCCATCTCCGACCGATTCCGGCCAGGGGTCAGTAGCGGGTGATGGTTTCGTGGAGATCCAGCACCACCCGGCACACCTGCGTCCAGGCCGCCAGTTCTGGGGGAGTGAGGACGGCCGGGGCGGGAGTTGCGCCGATGTGCTGCAACTTCGCGGCATCCTCCGGGTGCGCCGAATAGTATTCCCGTTGCCGAGCTAACAATCCGCCGAGGGAATCACGCTCCCGGGTTCCGGCCGGCCGGCCGAGGGCGCGGAGGAAGGCGCGGTCGATCCGCTGCCCGTCCGTCTCCCGATCACCCTCCTGAAGCAACCGGACGGCCAGGGCGCGGGCGGCCTCGACGAACACGGGATCATTGAGCAAGGTCAGGGCCTGTTGCGGGGAGTTGGAAATGTTGCGGGTGGCGGTGCATTCCTCCCGCGAGGGCGCATCGAAATTGGCGAGGGAGGGATTGAGAAAAGTGCGCTGCCAGTGGGCATAGAGCCCGCGGCGGTACTGGCGGTCGTCGGTCTCGGCTTCGTAATCCCGGTTGGGAAACTGGATGTTGGCATAATAACCGGACGGCTGGTAGGGATGCGCGCTGGGCCCGCCCAGGTCCTCGTTCAAAAGCCCGGCGATGGCCAGGGCGTTGTCGCGGATGAACTCCGCTTCGAGCCGGCGGGGGGATTGGGCCGCGAGCAGGCGATTGGCGGGATCCAACTCGTGTAATTCCGGCGATGGCCGGGAGGCTTCGCGATACGTGGCGGACTGCACGATGAGTTTCACCACGTGCTTGAAGTCCCACCCGGAATCCCGGAATTCAACGGCCAACCAGTCCAGCAATTCGGGATGCACCGGCCATTCGCCCTGGGCGCCGAGGTCATCCACGACGGCGGACAATCCGGTGCCGAAAAATTGTTTCCACAAACGATTCATCGCGGCCCGGGCGGGCAGCGGATTTTCGGGCGAGACCAGCCAGCGGGCCAGATCCAGCCGGGTCAACCGGCGGCCCTCCGGGTTGGCCACCGGGGGAAGAAATTGCGGGGTGGCGGGAAGCACGATCGGACCCGACTCATCCTGCCAATTGCCGCGCGGAAGCACGCGGGTTTCGGCCGGTTTGCCGGCGACGGTGACGACCGTGGGAGATTTTGCCCCGCGACAGTCCAGCCAATCCCGTTGCCAGCGGCGAAATTCGGCGAAGACCGCGGGATCCGCGCCGGTGCTGAGCAGGTAAGTCGCCAGCAATTCACCCGACGGCTCCGTGGCGACATCGGTGAGCAGCGGGGCCAAAGCACCGGCCCCCGCGCGCATCGGATCCAGCGCGGCGAAGGGAGTGATCGAAATCCGCACGCAACCGGGCGTGCCTTTCCCCAAACGGACGGTCAGCGTGTCGCCAACGCCAACCTGCGTGGGCTTTTCGAGCAGCCAGACCGCCGTCTGCCGGGTCCGCACGCCGGCCCGGGCCGTGGTCCAACCCCCCTTCAATCCCAACATGGCGTAGCCATTGGCAAAACGTTCTTCCTTCTGATCAGCTTCCGCGGCCGCGAAAGTGAGCGCCTCACCCCGGGCGGCGTTGCCTCGCTGCAAAGTGGCGCTCAGCGTAATTGTGGTGCTTTCCATCCCGGCGGGGAGGATCCGTCCGTCATGTTCCGGGGTGGGCAGCAATTCCAGCCGGAGGGCGGCCACCCAGCCAGCCGGTAAGGGAATCACCACCTCCGCGCCCGCCGTGGATTTGCCCGGGAACTGGATGGAGCCATCGGGGCCCACGACACTGGCGACCGGGCTCGGGGAATTGGTGGCGCCCGCCTTCGCCGGAAAAGTGACTTGGGGACCGGGCGTCAACCAGCCATCGGGCTGCTGCCGGACGACCTCCGCGCCGGCATGCCGCCAATCGGCGAAGGCCGATCGCGCGCCACCAGCATCCGGCCACTGGCCCGCAACAGCGCGCGCCCGTTCGACGAACCGCCCGGCGATGCGCGCCTGGCGTTGCCGGAGGTAGGGGCTCTCCACCACGATTTCCGGTGGGAACGGGTGGTCATTGCTCCAGCCTTTCAAATCCGGGTTCGGAGTGTAGGCATAATCATTGTAAACACCCCATTGACGGATGTCGGCAAAAAAGGCGGCGAGCGAATAGAAGTCCCGGGTAGAAAACGGGTCGTACTTGTGGTCATGGCATTCACAGCACCCCATGGTGGATCCCAGCCACACGGTGGCAACGGTGCGGACCCGGTCGGCGGCATATTTGGCGAGGTATTCCCGCGGTTGGGCGCCGCCTTCGCGGGTGACCATGTTCAAACGGTTGAATCCAGTGGCCACAATTTGTTCCGTGGTCGGATGCGGCAGCAGATCGCCGGCCAGTTGCTCGATGGTGAATTGATCGAACGGGAGATTGTGATTGAAGGCGTCGATGACGTAATCGCGGTAAGGGAATACGTTGATGTTTTGATCGCCATGATAACCAACGGTGTCGCTGAAGCGCACGAGGTCGAGCCAGGGCACCGCCATCCGTTCGCCGTAATGCGGAGAAGCCAGCAGCCGATCGACCTGGCGCTCATACGCCTGGGGAGTGGCATCCGCCAGGAAGGCCGCCATTTCCGCGGGGGTCGGCGGCAGACCGATCAGATCCAGGCTGAGGCGCCGCAAGAGGGTGCGGCGATCGGCCTCCGCCACTGGTTTGATCTGGCGCGCTGCGAGATCATGCAACACGAAGGCGTCCACCGGGTTCTTTCCCCAGGACTGGTCAGCGGGGACCGGAACCGTCGGACGCGCCAGTTGGAGATAAGACCAATGGGGCTGGTAGTCCGCCCCTTCCGCCACCCAGCGCCGGAGCAACTCCTTCTGCGGGGCGCTCAGTTGCCGGTGGGAATCCGGCGGCGGCATCAGGTCATCCGCTTTGTCCGTGCTGATGCGGCGGATCAATTCGCTGGCCTCCGGCCGGCCGGGGGCAAAGGCCTTTTTCTCCAGCGCCACTTCGCGCACGTCCAACCGGAGTTTGGCTTTGCGTTGGTTCTTGTCTGGTCCGTGACAGGAAAAGCAGTTTTCCGAGAGGATCGGGCGGATGTCGCGGTTAAATTCCAGCTTTCCCCCGGCAGCCACGAGGGTGACCGGGGCGGCGAGGCCAAGGAGAACGGCGAGCAGGCCCGGCCCGCATATGAGCGGAGCGAGAAATCCGCGAACCCGATTCCGTGATTTTGGCATGAGCTTCAAGGGATAGTGCCGCAAGTTTAATCAGGCAGCGGGTGAAACTCAACTTTTACGGCGGGAAACCCTGGCTTTGGCGCCACCCCCGCCGGCCGCCGCGCGCTTGACCGGTCGCTTCTGCGGCGGACGCTGTAAGACCGCCGCCACCCGGGCGACATAGTCCGCCAGGGGCACCCGCGCGATGGCCTGGCCGATGACGTCCAGCGGGAGATCCGAAAGCTGTTTGAACCGGACGCAACACTGGCCCATATCGAGCTTCTTGCCGGCGGCGGTGAAAGCTTCGCGGAACCACCGGGAAATCTCCGGGTCGCCATAGACGGTCAGGAGGTAAAGGCTCAGGTGGTTTTTCTGCGCCCCCATGTAAGCATAGACCAACGGTTGCCCCGGTTGGCAATGGTAACCGGGGGGATAAAGGCGGAGGGGCACCACATAACTGATCATTCCGCCTTGCAGGCACTCCTCGTAACCGGCCGGCAGATTCGCCAAAATCACCGCGCGCAACGCACTGAGAGTGGCGCGCCGGTCAGCGGGCAGCGCGGCGAGAAACGCGTCGGGAGTTTGGGCATTACCTTTCATGGGGATTCGGTTTACACGGCAAAATGAACCCGTGATGCGGCCCGGTCAAGACCAAAGGACACTCAGTTCTCCAGGCGGTAAAGCGCGGATTTGGTGCGCACAAACAGGGCCTTCCCCGAAACCGCCGGGGAGGCCATAAACCCATCCGCCAGGGTATTTTCGGCGAGTTTGGCAAATTGCCGCGCGGCCGCCAGGACCGTGGTCTTGCCTTCCTCGCTGAAAACGTACAGCTTCCCGTCAGCCAGAAGCGGGGCGGCGGAGTAATTACCTTCCACGCGTTCACTCCAGAGGGTGGCGCCCGTGGCCGCGTCCCAGCACGTGGCCACCCCATTGTCCGCCATGGCAAAGAGGAGGCCGTCATGCAGAGTGAGGGAAGGCTTCTTGGGGACCGCTTTTTTCGAACGCCACGCGATGGCCAGTTGCAACGCGGGGTCCACCGGGCCATTGGCATCCAGCCACTCACCCTTTTTGCCAGGACGGATCGCCAGGATCTGCCCCTGAGCCCAGCCGGTCGGGATGTAAACCAGCCCCTCCCCCACCACCGGGCGGGTTCCCGCTCCCTGGCTGGTCCGCTCTTCCACGCGCCAGATTTCCAAGCCATCGGCGGGATTGTAGGCGTACATCGCCTGCCCGCCCTGACTGAGCAATTGCGGGATACCGCCCAGGATCGCTATGTGGCAGGTGGTGAACGCTTTCCGGTAATCGCCATCGTCGCGAACTTTGCCCTCGGGGGTCAGATCCTTGAAATCGATGCTGCGCTCGGTCCGCCAGACGGTGCGGCCCGTGACCTGGTCGAGCGCCACCAGGAATTGGTGATCGCTGCCATCAAAATTCAGATAGATTCGCCCGTCCCGCAGGATCGGGGAGGATCCGGCCCCGCGGAAATGGTTGCAGACAAAATCCCGGCGCTCCCAAATCACCGCCCCGGTGGCGGTGTCCAGGCAGGCGGTGCCGGTGGCCCCGAAAGTCACAAACACGCGCCCCTCCTGAATGGCGGGCGTGGGGGAGGCGTGGGTGTTGAATTGGTGGGCAAACTGGGGATTGGGGACGTCGTACAGCTTTTGGTCGCGCACAACCCGGCCGGTGTCCCGATCCACACACACCACGTACCGCTCATGCCCGTCCGGCGTGGCGGTGGTCAGCCAGATCTGGTTGCCCCAGATCACCGGGGAAGACCAGGCGCGACCGTGGATCGGGGTTTTCCACTTCACCTGCGCGGTCTCGCTCCAGGTGACCGGCAAGCCGGTGGAGGTGGTGATTCCGTCCCCCCGCGGTCCGCGAAATTCCGGCCAATTCAGATCATCGGCGGCGAACACCGGCCAGGCAAGGCCGACCGCAAGGGCAAGGAGGGGGCAGCGGGTGAACTTCATGGGGGCGGATTATCCTCAACCGGATACTTTTGGCAAGCCACGACACGGCGCGAGAACCGCCGGAAGCCGACCCTCTCGGGTAACACACACTTCTGGCAGACGGCGCCCCCTGGAATTGCCCCGGCCCGGCGGGTCAAAAAAAGTGAATCCAAAATGGCGCGCCCGGAGAATAACCCTCCGGTAAGACGCTTAACCAAAACAAAATAAAAAGCCCAAACTGATGAAAAACACGCTGCTGATTCTCACGACGGCACTCCTGGCGGCCGGCCCATTGACGGCCGGAGACTGGCCCACAACGAAGGCGGAAACCCAAACCACCGCCAATCAATCGCGGCCGGACATCGTGGCCGTGGCGACGGCGGCCGGCCAGTTCAACACGCTGGCCAAAGCGCTGGAGGCGGCGGATCTCCTGGACGTGCTGCGCGGAGAGGGTCCCTTCACGGTGTTCGCGCCCACGGACGCCGCCTTTGCCAAGTTGCCCAAGGGGACGATCGAGAGCCTGCTCCAGCCCGAAAACAAAGCCAAGCTGCAACAAATCCTGAAATACCACGTCCTGGCCGGAAGGGTCTCCGCGCGCAAGGCGGCGGGCCTGGAATCCGCCCGCACGCTGGAGGGCGACGCCATCAAGATCAGCCTGCCGGACGGCCGTCTCAAGATCAACCAGGCGACGGTGCTCAAGACCGACGTGTCCGCGGCGAACGGGGTGATCCACGTAATTGACGAGGTGCTGCTCCCGGGAGAACGGGCGGTAGCGGGCAACCGCGCGCAACCGCGGGAATTGATCCGGCTGGCCATTGACCGGGGAGTGCCGCTCTTTAATGATGGACAAACCGACGCCTGCGCGGCCATTTATGAGGTGACGACCGTCGCGCTGCTCCAACTGCCTGAAAACCAGCTCTCACCCAAAATCCGCAAGGCCCTGGCCACCGCCCTGGCGGAAGGCCGGGACCAAGCCGCCGCGAAGCGGGCCTGGACCTTGCGCAAAGCGCTGGATCAAGCGGACACCAAACTCGATTGATCGCCCGGCCGGACTGGGAAAAAGCGCCAATCTATGCCGGAATTTTCGCTCCCAGCCGCGGCTCCGCCGGAATTCCCCCGGGGCGGCCCTTCCCTGGGGGACTCCCCGCCGGCGGAGGCCGGCCTACCTCGTGTTTTGAAGGCCCCCGAATCCATCCTCCCATTGGTCGCTGCCGGCAATCGCGACGCCATGGAGCGGTGTCTGGAGCGTTACGAAAATCTGGTCTGGTCCGCGGCGCGACGTTACTTGGGAGCATCCGCGGAAGCGGAAGACATTGTGCAGGAAATTTTCATCGAACTTTGGCAGAAGGCCGGGCGCTACGACCCGACGCGGGCGTCCGAGTCCACGTTCGTGATGCTGATTGCCCGGCGGCGGTTGCTGGATGAACGCCGGCGCCAAAGCCGGCAACCGGCGGTCGCCCCGCTGGAGCGCGCGGAGGAAAGGGAGAGCCAACCGGAGGCCGGCAGTGCGCTCGATGATGACGCCCGGCAAGTCCTGGGCGCCCTGCAAGGATTGCCGGCGGAGCAGCAGCGATTATTGAAAATGTCGCTTGGGGAAGGACTCACGCATGCGGAAATATCCGCCCAGACCGCCGTGCCATTGGGCACTGTCAAGACCCTGCTGCGCCGCGGACTCCTGCGACTGCGCGAGGCCACCCGAAGGTTTAATCCAACATGAACCCATCGCCATTCGATGATGAGTCGCTCCAACCGCTGGTGGATGAAGTGACGGAAGGCCGGGCGCCCAGCCAGGAGGAATTGGAACAGACCGCCGCCGCGGTCCATGCGGCGCTGCTCACCTCCCGCGGACTGGAAACCGCGCCGCCGAAGCTGCGCCAGCGATTGCGCGCCGACCTCGATCGCCTTGCCGCCCCCCCCAAAGAAAAAATTCTACAGGGGATCGGCTTTCGTTCAGGCTGGCTGGCGGCGGCGGCCTGCCTGGCCCTCACGGGTTATCTCTGGCTCCATCCGCGGACACAGCTCGCCAACAGCGGGATGGTCCCGTTGGCCCAGGTGCTCGCGGCCGGCGATGTGATCCGGGTCGTGTTCAACGCGCCGGGGGCGGCGTCCGACCAATCCGGCGGCGAAGTCATTTGGAGCACCTCCCTGCAGTCCGGCTATTTGCGTTTGCGGGGGTTGGCCCGCAATGAATCCCGCCGCAGCCAATACCAGTTATGGATCGTCGATCCATTGCGCGATCCTACCTATCCCGTCGATGGCGGCGTTTTTGACTTCCGCGGGGAGGAGGTCCTGGTTCCCATCCAGGCCAAATTGGGGATCTACTCCCCGCACGCTTTTGTGATCACGACCGAACAACCAGGCGGCATCGTGAAATCACGGGCGGACAAGCCCGTGCTCCTGGCGCAAGTGAAATAAGGTCGGAGGTTGTCAACCGTTCTGGCCGCGGATGGAAGGGGCGGGCAGGCGGAATCGCCTTGTGTTCGGCGCGCTGGAGGTCAAGCAATCGAGGTTGCAATCCTTGGGGCTGGGAATATATTAAATGGCAGAGTAAAGCATGCCCCTTGACCATTACCACCCGGGCGAGTTCTGCCCCGCAGGAAGAGTCGATCCGGTGCGAAGGACGCCATGAAGGCCCGCGATCCGGAAGCGGAACCGTTACGGAAACAAATCACCAGTCTCGCCCACTTCCCGGCAGCCCCGGAAGCGCAGTCACCGGAACTCGCGGCCGGCAAGCCAACTCCCACCGGCCCGTCGCGACGGCGGAGGAAAGCCGGGAAGCAACCGCCCAAGCAAGCAACGCAACCCGCAACCGCAGGCCGTGAGAGCGCCATTTTGAAAGCCTTGCCGGCCAACATTGCCCTGATTGACCCGAAGGAGTCTCTCGCGGATGAGGAACGCAAGCAGCGGCGGCTGGCAGAAGCGTTGACGATCGAAACCCAGCGGCTGCATGAATCGCAGGCGGTGGCCAAAGTCGGCAGTTGGCAGACGGATCTGACCACATATCAGGTCAGTTGGACGCCGGAGACCCATCGCATTTTTGAAACCAATCCGGACCAGTTCAAACCGACCCATTCCGGGGTTCTCGAACTGATTCATCCGGAAGATCGGTCGCGGGTGGCGGCGGCATTCAGGGAATCCATCGGCCAACCCGGCCAATTTGCGATTGAACACCGGGTGCGTTGCCACGATGGCCGGAGCAAATACGTCGAGGAAAGGTGGCAGTGTTTCAGCGACGCGAGCGGTCGTCCCGTGCGGGCGGTGGGCACTTGCCAGGACATCACCGAGCGCAAGCTGGCCGAGGAGCGGCTCCGCTCCGCCGAGGAGAAATTCCGGGCGATTTTTGAGAACGCTGTCGAAGGGATCTTTCAAAGCACGCCGAGTGGGAAATACCTGGCATTGAACCCGGCGTTTGCCCGCATCCATGGCTACGAATCGCCCGCGGAGATGATCCGGTTGGTGACCGATGTGGCGCGGGATGTCTACGTGGAACCGGCAGACCGGGAGGAGTTCAAACGCCTATTGGAGGAGCGGGGCTCGGTGGCCGGATTTGAGCACGAGACCTACCGCAAAGACCGGAGCCGAATTTGGGTGTCGCTCAGTGCGCGGGTCATCGCGGATCCGGCGGGCGGGCCGGATTATTATGAGGGGACGATTGTTGACATTACGGACCGCAAAAAGAACGAGGAGGAAAACCGCCAGGCCCGGGAAACCCTGGCCGGCATCGTCAAGGCGCAGCAGGAAGTTGCCGATGCGACGGGGACGACGGAGGAATTACTGCAACTCATCGTTGAACGGGCGCAGATTCTGACCGGGGCGGCCGGGGCGACGGTGGAACTGGCCGCCGGAGAGGAAATGGTGGTGCAAGCCGGTTCGGGCACCGCCGCCGGCAGGGTGGGAAATCGCGCACCGCGCGCCGGCAGTCTGGCCGCTCGCGCCATGGACCTGCGGACCGTCATGTCCAATCCGGACGCCAAAGGCGGCCCACTGGCGGAGCCGATTGTCGCGGGGTTTTCCGGAATGCGCTCGGTGGTCGTCGCGCCGGTACGGGCCGGGGATGAGACCATCGGGGTATTGACGATTTTTGCGAATTGCCCCCACGCCTTTGCGGCCCGCGATGCAAACAACCTGCAGATCCTGGCGGAGACCCTCGGCAGCGCCTGGCATCGGCGCCAGTCGGCGGAAACCTTGCGGTCCAGCGCGGCGGAATTCCGGAATCTGGCGGAATCGATGCCCCAGATCGTCTGGACCACTGATCCCGCAGGCCGGGTGACCTATTTCAACCAACACTGGATGGCCTACACCGGGCTAACGCCGGAAGCGAGTCTCGATTACGGTTGGGTGAACGCCTTCCACCCGGAAGAACGGGCGGCGGCGGAGGCGACCTGGCAACGGGCGGCGGCCCAGCCGGGAACCCATGCGCTGGAATGCCGCTTGCGCGGGAGGGATGGAATTTATCGATGGTGGTTGATCCGGGGAATTCCGCAATTCACAGCTACGGGGGAAGTGCGGAACTGGTTCGGCACTTGCACGGACATCCACGACCTGAAATTGGCGGAACTGGAAGTCCAACGCACCAACCGGGCACTCCAGATGCTGAGCGCGTGCAATGAGGCCCTGATCCACTCGGTGGATGAGCAGAAGCTCCTGGAGGAGGTCTGCCGGATTGCCGTGGAGAACGGCGGTTACCGGATGGCGTCGGTGGGGTATCTGCGGAGCGGCGCGGACGGGGATATTGAGGTGATGGCCCACGCCGGCGCGTTGGTGGATTGCCCGTTCCGGATCCCCTTGACCAGGCCGGAAGCCACCGCCGGGGAAGCAGCCGGGGAACCGGGCGAGCAATCCCTCATTTCCCTGCCCTTGCGCGAGGGCCGGAAGACTTTCGGACTGTTGGGACTTTGTTCCTTTGCGGGGGATCGGACCGGCAAAAGTGAGCTCAAATTGTTGCAGGAATTGGCCGACGATCTGGCCTTCGGGATCTGCCACCTGCGGCTGGATCTGGAACGGCAGAAATCGGCGGAACGGTTGGGGGAACAGGCGGCGTTGCTGGACGCGGCCTCGGACGCCATCATTCTGAAGGACATGGCGGACCGGATCATTTACTGGAACCGGGGCGCGGAACGCATGTACGGTTGGACGACGGCGGAAGCCCTGGGTAAAAAATCACGGGAATTTTTGTTTCCCGATGGGGCCTCATTTGATGCCAGTTTGCGGACCCTGATGGAGCAAGGCCAGTGGCAGGGAGAAATGGAAAAATGCACCCGGGAGGGCAAGCGCATCCCGGTGGAAGTCCATTGGACGCTCGTGCGCGACGAGCAGGGAAAGCCCAAGTCGGTGCTGGCCATCAACACGGATATCACCGACCGCAAGCGAATCGAAGCGCAATTCCTGCGGGTGAAACGGCTGGAAAGCATCGGGACGCTGGCCAGCGGGATCGCGCATGACTTGAATAACGTGCTGACCCCGATCCTGATGGCCGTCCAGATCCTCAATGAAAGTGTCCGGGAGGAGGAACGACCGTTGCTGGATGTCTTGCGATCCAGTGCGCTCCGGGGGGCGGAATTGATCAAACAGGTGCTGGCCTTTGCCCGGGGCGTGAGCGGCCAGCGGATTCCCGTCAATCTGTCCCACATCATCCGCGACGTGGAGGAAATCATCCGGGACACCTTTCCGAAGAACATTGAGTTCAGGTGCACCCCAGCGGCTGCGTTGTGGAGTGTCACGGGAGATGCCACCCAACTGAACCAGGTGCTGATGAACTTGTGCGTCAACGCGCGGGACGCGATGCCGGTGGGCGGGCAACTCGAAATCAACCTCAGCAACGCGCAGGTGGATGAGGTCTATGCGGGATTGAATCCGGACGCCCAGGCGGGACCGCACGTGCTGATCCGGGTGAAGGACTCCGGCGAGGGAATCCCCAAGTCATTGCAGGACAAAATCTTTGAACCCTTTTTCACCACCAAGGAGATCGGCAAAGGCACGGGCCTGGGACTTTCCACCGTACTCAGCATCGTGAAGAGCCACGGCGGATTCATCCAACTCGAAAGCGCGCCGGGAGCGGGCAGTGAATTTCGCGTTTATCTGCCGGCCCACCCGGCGATCCGCGAAGCAGATGAGGCTTCCTTCGCCGAGGGGCAATTACCCACCGGGCAGGGACAATTGGTGCTGGTCGTGGATGATGAGCCCAGCGTGCGCCTGGTGGTGGAAAAGACGTTGCGGCGGTTTGGCTACCGGGTGCTGTCGGCGGCCAATGGAGCGGAAGCAGTTTTCCTGTACTCACGGGAGGGGGCGAATATTGCGGTGGTACTCACGGACATGGCGATGCCCATCATGGACGGAGCCGCCACCATCGCAGCCCTGCAAGCCATGAATCCCGCGGTAAGGATCATTTGTTCGAGCGGCCATGCGGCGAATGCGGATATCGAGAAAGCGATGCAGTCAGGGGTAAAACACTTTATTCCCAAGCCTTACTCCGCCAAGGCAATTCTGACCCTGATGGCCAAGGTCATCGCGGAATAGTGCCGCCCGGGGCGGCGCACCGCCCGGATGACCGGCCAAAGCAAGATTGGCTTACGCGGCCGAACCGGAGAGGATGGTCAGAACCCCGCTAATCTCTGGCGCATTTAAGGGGAAGGGCGAGGGCGCGACATCCCCGCACTGCTCCGCCTCCTGCCGGCTTGGGCCAGGACACGCCCTTGTTTCTCCCGGCAATCCTCGGCAATCCCCTCTCAGGCCATTTGATAACCGCCTTCATCCACAATCGCCCGTACCGTGGCCCGCAGCAATGTCGTTTCCTCCCGGGATTTGAGCTGCCTTTTGCTTGTCGGTAATCTCCCTTTTCTGCCACTCTGCCACATGAACATGCGCTACCGGTGTTATGCCGTTTTGACCACCCTTGCTCTGATCCTACCCCGGCCGGGGGAAGCGATGTATCTCCCCACCCCACCACCGCCGATTCTGTTGAGCAACGTCGTGGTGATCAGTTCGCCCAGCCGGGCAGGCCGGGCGGCGGTGCATACGGACCCCGTCGAGGCCGCCATGGTGGCCGGGCAGTGGCATACGCCGACCGCCGGGGACACGCTCAAAACCGCTACGGGCACCACCCTGACCTGGCAAGCGGCCACCACCGGCAAGGACGGTGCGCTGGATCGCCCCGAGGCCCGGAACGGTTACGTGGACTGGCCGGTGGTCTGCGTCCGGGAGGAAACCATGCTCCTGGAGGCTGCCGGGCATAGTTGCGTTTATGTGAATGGTGAAATCCATGCGGGGGATCCCTATGCATACGGCTATTTTCACCTGCCGGTGCACTTGCACGCCGGGACCAATGACCTCCTTTTCCAATGCTCGCGCGGCGGGTTCCGGGCCAAACTGATCCGTGGGATCGATCCGCTCATGATCGAAACTTCGGATCCAACCCTCCCGGACATCATCCTGGGCGAGGTGGAACCGCTGTGGGGCGCAGTGATCGTGCTGAACACGACGACCAATTTCATGACCATCTCACTCCGGGCCAACGGCCATGAAGCCAGCCCGAGCGCGCTTTCAATCCCCCCGCTCGGCACCCGCAAAGCACCGTTCCGCCTGCGCGCACCCCGGGTCAAAGGCCCCGGGGAATACCCGGTCCAGTTGGAAGCTGTGGACAAGGCCGGACACAATCAGGCGCGCGCCGAGGTCAAATTGCGCATCCGGCGAGCGGATGAGCCCTACAAACGGACCTTTGTCAGTTCCATCGACGACAGCGTGCAATATTATGGGGTGAACCCCGCCCCTGCTACCCAACCACCGGCCTCCGCCCTGTTTCTTTCCCTGCACGGCGCCAGCGTCGAAGGGATGGGCCAGGCCAGCGCGTATTCGCCGAAGCGCTGGGGCAACCTCATCAGCCCCACCAACCGCCGGCCCTATGGTTTCGACTGGGAGGAATGGGGTCGTTTTGATGCCCTGGAAGTGCTGGCCTTGGCGGAAGCCCGCTACCGGCCGGACCCCGCGCGCATTTACCTCAAGGGCCACTCGATGGGCGGCCATGGAACCTGGCATCTCGGCACCCTGTTTCCCGACCACTTTGCCGCCATCGCACCCAGCGCCGGGTGGATCAGCTTCTCCTCCTATGGCGCGGCCGGGGGCAACAGCAACCCGCCCACCAATGCCGTGCAACGCCTGCTCCGCCGCGCGACCGGGGATGAGACGCTCCTCCTGGCCACGAACCTCTTGCAGGAGGGAGTTTATATTCTGCATGGGGACGCCGACGACAATGTGCCGGTGGAACAGGCGCGCGAGATGCGCAAAGTGCTGGGCGGTTTTCACCGCGACTTTGATTTTCATGAGCAACCCGGCGCCGGCCATTGGTGGGACGCCTCGGATGAGCCCGGCGCGGACTGCGTCGATTGGGCGCCCCTCTTTGATTACTTCGCGCGACACGTTATTCCCACGGACGAGAGCGTCCGGCGCGTCCGGTTTACCACGCTGAATCCAGCGGTGTCCGCGCGTTCGCACTGGGTATCCATCCTGGCCCAGGAACACGAACTGGCCCCGAGCAGCATCGATATCCGTTGCGATCCCGGCCAGCGACGCCTGGTGGGCACCACGACAAATTGCACCCGCCTCTGGCTGGAAATGCCGAGCCTGAATCCGGGCGCACCAGTCAGCATCGAGTTGGACAATCAAAAGCTGGAAAAAATCCCCTGGGAACGGCTCGAAACCCGACCGGTCCGGACGCCGCAGAACGTGCAACAACTTACCGGACTGACCCTGGCGCGGGTGGCCGGCCGCTGGGAACTGGCGGGCCGACTCCCGGCCCGCGCCAAAAATCCGGCCCGGTCCGGTCCTTTCCGGCAGGCTTATTACAACCACGTCGTGCTGGTGTATGGCACCCAGGGGACGCCGGAGGAAAACGCCTGGATGCTGGCCCGCGCGCGCTATGACGCCGAAGGATTTTGGTACCGGGGCAATGGTTCGCTCGGGTTGCTCTCGGACAAGGAATTCCTTGGTGCCGCGGGACGGCAAGGCAAACTGCCGGATGGCACCACCCGCAACGTGATCCTTTACGGCCAGGCCGAAGCGAATGCCGCCTGGTCCGTGCTGCTGGCCGGGAGCCCGGTCCAGGTCCACCGCGGCAACGTCCAGGTGGGGGAAACGAAAATAACCGGATCCGACCTCGGCGTGCTGTTTCTGCAACCGCATCCGCAGGATCCCCTTGCGCTGGTGGGGGTGGTGGCCGGTTCCGGCCTCCCGGGTATGCGCCTGACCGAACGGCTTCCCTATTTCCTGGCCGGCGCGGGATTTCCCGATTGCCTGGTGGTCGGTTCGGACATGCTGACCAAGGGCTCCGCCGGAGTCCGGGCGGCGGGGTTCTTTGGCGAGGATTGGCAGGTGACGGGCGGAGAATTCGGTTGGCCGGAGTAACGGAAAAACAGTTGGCAACCTTTCGCCACCGGAGAGCGTCTGGAAACCGAACCATTGACACCGAATGAACACCTCACGAATTGCCCGCTCCTGCCGTCTTGCAATTGCCCTGCTGGGCGCCCTCTTGTTGGCGGCACCCGGCGCCACCGCGGCGGAACTTGACAACGTTTACGCCCTCGGGCCGGATTCCCTGCCCCATGCCGGGGTGCCCCGAGGTCGCGTGATCGGGCCGCTAACCCTGGCCAGCCTGGTGTTCACCAATACCACGCGCAATTATTGGATTTATGTACCCGCCCAATATGACGGCAAGGAAGCGGCGGCGCTGATGATCTTTCAGGATGGTCATGCGTTCGTCAGCACCAATGGCGAATACCGGATTCCCAACGTCTTTGACAACCTGATCCACCGGCGGGAAATGCCGGTGACCATTGCGGTGTTCGTCAATCCCGGCCACCGGCCGGACCAGCAGGAATCCTCCGGCGCGAACTGGGGCGACAGCATCAACAACCGGGGCAGCGAGTATAATGAGTTGAATGACAAGTATGCGAAAATGATCATCGACGAGTTGCTGCCGGCGGTGACGAAGGATTATAAAATCTCCACCAACCCGGATGACCGCGCGATCGCCGGCGCCAGTTCCGGAGCGATCTGCGCGTTTACCGTGGCCTGGCAGCGCCCCGACCAATTCCACAAAGTCATCAGCACGATCGGCAGCTTCACCAACATCCGCGGCGGCCATGTCTACCCGGATCTGGTCCGGCAGGCCGAGCGCAAGCCGATCCGCGTTTACCTCCAGGACGGTCTCAACGACAACCGGGGCCTGCGCCGCGGCGGCGAATATGATCCCAAGTGGGACTGGCATGCGCAGAACCTCAAGATGGCCGCCGCGCTCACCGAGAAGGGCTATGATCTGAATTATTGCTGGGGCATCGGCACGCATTCCAACAAACAGGGCGGCGCCATCATGCCCGAGATGCTGCGCTGGCTTTGGCGCGACTACCCCCGGGTGGACGATCCGAAGGACGACCACAATCGCAAGTTGCTCGTGCCCGCGGAATCCGCGGCGGCGGCGACGGAACCCGCCAAATAACCGGTTACAGCCGCCGGTTCCACTCGTCCGAGGAATAGCGTCCTGCGGCCAGCGCGGCAATCTCCGCGGCGGGCACCGCCGTCAAGACCTCCTGCGCCGACCACGCGGCGCGCAGCGCGGCTTTAACCTGGGCGGAGGGTACCGCCAGGTTGGTTAGGAAGTCGGTGTGCGGCCGGTTGCGCCGGTAATCAGGTTGTTGCGAAGGCATGCGCAGACAGACAGCAATCCTCTCCAAGTCGAGGTGGAGCAGGAAGGTGCCGTGGAAAATGAGAAACCGCCGTTTACGTCGCTGGGCATTGCCGGAGAATTTTAGTTCTCCCAGCACCAGATCGGTGTGGCCGGCAATCCCAACCGGCCCGGCCACCAGGGACTGCACCGCCGCGCGTTGCCGCTCCATAATGAACCGGTTTGTTCCGGTAATGGTGGCCAAGTCTCCGACTTCGGCGATGGGGAGGATCAGGGTGTAGTTCAAACACCCCGGTCCCTGGAGAACGGTGCCGCCGCCGGTGCAACGGCGAAATACCCCCACTCCCCGGCTGGCGCACGCTCCCAAATCCACTTCCTGGGCCGCGCGGTTGGCATAACCGAGCACCACGAACGAGTCCGCCGGCTCCCAAAAACGGAGCAGTTCACCCCCCGTTCCCGTCTCCGCGGCATCCAGCAACGCCTCGTCGGCCGCCAGATTGGCAGCCGGGGTGGAAAAAGTGCGGTCGAGGTATTTCATTGTCGAAATTATCGGTTAGGCTATTGTCGGTTGTCGATGCGGGTGGACATGCGTCCGCTCCCGCGCAGGACAGCGGCGAAACCAGCCGGCTGAAATCCATCGTTGGCCGCAAGCAAACGGCAGCTTACGCATTAATTTTGACGTCCATAAAGTGAAATCATCCAAAGAACAGGCGAACAAGACAGCGGCGGATTCGACGAAATCCCCGGCGGGCCGCCGCCCCGGAGTCACGGACCTGCAGGACTGGTTTGAATCCCTGGAGCCAGCCCTGGAATTCGTGCTCAAGAGCCAGGAACCGGACAAAACCGCCCGTTTCCTCGACAAACTGATGATCCGATTGCGGGAGGAAGGCATCAAGCTGCCGCACGTAGTCAGCACGCCGTATGTCAACACGATCCACCCCGACCAGCAACCCGCCTACCCGGGCGACTGGCAGACCGAGGTCCGGATCAAGAGTTTCATCCGCTGGAACGCCATGGCCATGGTGGTCAATGCGAACCGGAAGCACGATGGACTCGGCGGGCATATTTCGACCTTTGCCTCCTCGGCCACCCTCTACGAAGTGGCCTTCAACCATTTCTTCCGCGCGCGGCACGGGGATTTCACGGGGGACATCGTCTACTTTCAGGGCCATGCCTCCCCCGGGGTTTACGCCCGCGCCTTCCTGGAGCGCCGCCTGGATGAACGGCATTTGCATAATTTTCGGCAGGAGTTGGCGCCGGGCGGCGGGCTCTCCTCCTATCCCCATCCGTACCTGATGCCGGATTTCTGGCAGTTCCCGACCGTTTCCATGGGCCTGGGCCCGATCATGTCCATCTATCAGGCCCGGTTTAACCGCTACTTGCGCGCCCGGGACCTCATTCATGGCGAGGAACCCAAGGTGTGGTGCTTCATCGGCGACGGCGAAACGGATGAGCCGGAAACGCTGGGATCGCTCACTTTGGGCGGACGCGAGAATCTGGACAATCTGGTCTGGGTGATCAACTGCAACCTCCAGCGCCTGGATGGACCGGTGCGGGGAAATGGCAAAATCATCCAGGAATTGGAATCGCTGTTCAACGGCGCGGGCTGGAATGTCATCAAAGTGATCTGGGGGTCGGACTGGGACGACCTGATCCGCCGGGACAAAACCGGGCTCCTGATCCAGCGCATGGGCGAAGTGGTGGACGGGGATTACCAGAAATATTCGGTGGAACCCGGCAGCTACACGCGCAAACATTTTTTCGGCAAGTACCCCGAGCTGTTGCAACTGGTCAACCACCTCACCGACGAGCAGATCCGCAAGCTGCTGCGCGGCGGGCATGACACCCAAAAAGTTTACTCCGCCTACGCCGCCGCGATGGCCCACAAAGGCCGCCCAACCGTCATCCTGGCCAAGACCGTAAAGGGCTACGGACTCGGCGAAGCGGGCGAGGGCCGGAACATCACGCACCAGCAGAAAAAACTGAACGAAAAGGAACTGCGCGAGTTCCGTTCCCGGTTCGGCATTCCGATCAACGACGAGGACGTCGTGGAAACCCCGTTTTACCGGCCGGCGGAAGACAGCCCGGAAACGAAATACCTGCTGGCCCGACGCCAGGCCCTCGGGGGCTTCCTCCCCGCCCGCGTGGTCACCGCGCCCAAATTGGAGACGCCCCCGGCAACGTTCTTCGCCGAACTCCTCCGCGGAGGCCCCGCGGTTTCGACCACGATGTCGTTCGTGCGGTTGTTGACCATGCTGCTGCGGAACAAGGCGATCGGCCGCCGGATCGTGCCCATCATCCCCGACGAAGCCCGCACCTTTGGTCTCGACACGCTGTTCCGGGACATCGGCATCTACGCCCACAAAGGGCAACTGTACGAGCCGGTGGACAAGGAATCCTTCCTTTACTACAACGAAACGAAGGACGGCCAGATCCTCGAAGAAGGCATCACCGAGGCGGGGTCCATGTCCGATTTCATCGCCGCCGGGACCGCCTACGCCACGCACGGGCTGAACATGATCCCGTTCTACATTTACTATTCCATGTTCGGCTTCCAGCGCATCGGCGATTTGATGTGGCTGGCGGGCGACATCCGGGCGAAGGGATTCCTGTGCGGGGCCACCTACGGCCGCACCACGCTGAACGGCGAAGGCTTGCAACATCAGGACGGCCACAGCGTGCTCGCCGCCAGCACCATCCCCACTTTGTATACGTATGATGCGGCGTTCGGCTACGAAGTCGCCACGATTGTCGCCGACGGTCTGCGCCGTATGTATGGGGAAGGCGAGGAAGTTTTTTATTACCTGACGCTGTACAACGAAAAATACCCGATGCCGGCGATGCCTGAAGGGGTGACCGAAGGCATTCTGAAGGGCTTGTACAAATTCCGCTCGGCGCCGGAGAAAACCCCGCTGCGGGCCCAGATCTTTGGCAGTGGTCCGATCATCAATGAAGCCCTGAAAGCGCAGACTATCCTGGCGGAAAAATACGGGGTGTCGGCGGATGTCTGGAGCGCCACCAATTACAAATGGCTGCGGAATGACGCGTTGAACACGCAGCGTTGGAACCTCCTGCATCCCCTGGAAACACCCCGCCAATCCTACGTGGAAACGATCCTCGCCGGCGAAACCGGGCCGTTCCTTGCGGTGTCGGACAACATGAAGATCGTGCCCGACCAGATTGCCCCGTGGGTTCCGGGCGGCTTGACGACCCTCGGCACGGACGGCTTCGGCCGCAGTGACACCCGCGCGCATCTGCGGCGATTCTTCGAGGTGGATGCCGAAATGATCACGCTGGCCACCTTGCATGCGCTGGTCCGCAAGGGCAGCCTGGACCGGTCGGTGGTCGCGCAGGCGATGCGTGACTTGAAAATCGACCCCGAAAAATCGCATCCCATTCTCTTGTAAACTTTGACCGATAACTGCCTGCGGACTGATTCCGATACACTATGGACGTAAAGCTTCCCAATCTGGGTGAAGGCGCCGATTCCGGCACCGTGATCAACCTCTTCGTCAAGGCCGGCGATGTGGTGGAAAAAAACCAGCCGATTCTCGAACTGGAAAACGAAAAGGCGGTCGCCACGATTCCCGCCGGCGCGGCCGGGGTGGTCACGCAGGTGTTTGTCAAAAACGGCGACAAAATCAGCGTGGGCCAGCGCCTGATCTCCCTCGCGGAACCCGGGGCCGCGGTCCCGCCTCCCGCCCCGGTGCCCCAACCCGCCATAGCGGCGGTCCCGGCCCCCACCGCACCCGCAGCAGCGGCGCCGGCCGCGGCACCTGCAGCCGGAGCGGAACTTCCGCCCCCCGCAGGCAACGGCGAAGTCATCGCCTCCCCATCCCTGCGCAAAATGGCGGCGGATTTGGGGATCGAGCTTGGCCGGATTCGCGGCACCGGCACCGCCGGCCGCATCCTCCTGGCGGATGTCCGCCAATACATTCAATGGCTGATCCAGGCAGCGGCGCAACCCAAGGCGGTGGCTCCCACGCCCCAACCCGCGGCAGCACCGGCCGCACCGGTGGCCGAGAGCATTGATTTCGCCAAATGGGGCGAAATCTCCCGGAAACCGCTCTCCCCCTTGCGCAAGGTCATCGCCCGCCGCATGGTCGAGAATTGGAATGCCATCCCGCACGTCACGCAATTTGACAATGCCGACGTCACCGGCCTGATGGACCTGCTGAAGCGGCACGCGGAAGCGTTCGCCAAGCAGGGGGCGAAGCTCACGCTCACGCCGTTCCTCATTCAGGCGCTGGTGACCACCCTCAAGCAATATCCGGCCCTCAACGCCAGCCTGGACGAAGCCACCGGCGAGATTGTTTACAAACATTATCACCACATCGGCATCGCGGTGGACACCGACGCCGGGCTCATCGTGCCCGTGCTGCGCGACGCCGACAAGAAGAGCCTCCTCGAAATCACGAAGGAACTCGAGGAACTGGCCCGGAAGGCGCGGGACCGCAAAGTTTCCGCCGAGGAACTCAAAGGGGGCACCTTCACAATTTCCAACCAGGGCGGGATCGGCGGCATGCATTTCACGCCGATTGTCAACAAGCCGGAAGTGGCGATCCTCGGCCTGGGCCGCGCCGCCTGGCAGCCGGTGGTGCGCGAGAACGGCGTCATCGAGGCCCGCCGGCTGTTGCCGCTGGGGCTCTCGTATGACCATCGCGTCATTGATGGCGGCACGGCGGCCCGGTTCACCGTGGACCTGGTCAAGGCCATTGCGGGCTTGTCTGATGCGGCGGTGGCTTGATGGTGGGACACAAATTTAGCAATAATCTGACAGGTAATTTTCATGGATCCTCTTACAACTGAAATCGTGGTGGTGGGCGGCGGCCCGGGCGGCTATGCGGCGGCCTTTTATGCGGCGGACCTCGGCAAGAAGGTCATTTTGGTGGAGCGCGACAAGCGGCTCGGCGGCGTCTGCCTGAACCGGGGATGCATTCCGTCCAAAGCCCTGCTGAACGCGACGCACGCCATCTCCCTCGCCCGCGAATCCGCCCACCGGGGCATCACCTTCACCGCACCGGTCATCCAGGTGGACCAATTGCGCGCGTGGAAGGACTCCATCCTGCAAAAGCTCGCCGGCGGGATCGCCTTGCTGGCGCAAAAGCGCGGGGTCAAAGTGATTTTCGGCCGCGCCCATTTCGAAGGCTCCAACTCCCTCCGGGTGGAGAGCGAAACCGGCCAACAGTTCATCACTTACGAACAGGCCATCATTGCCACCGGCTCCAAGGCGGCCATGCCGAAAGCGTTCGACCTGGGCAATCCCCGCATCATGACTTCGACCGAAGCGCTGGAAGTGCCCGACATCCCGGAGAATCTCCTGGTGGTCGGCGGCGGCTACATTGGCATGGAATTGGGCACGGTTTACGCCACGCTGGGCAGCAAAGTGGTGATGGTCGAAGCGCTGGACTCCATTCTCCTGGGCGCCGATCCCGATCTCGCCCGTCCCGTCCTGGCTTATGCCCGGAAGAATTTTAAGGAACTTCGGCTCAAGGCGAAGGTGCTGAAAATGTCCACCAGCGGCAAACAGATCAAAGTCGAGGTGGAAGTGGGCGGCGAAAAAAAAGAGGAACTTTATGACCGCGTGCTTGTGGCGGTCGGCCGGGTGCCCAACACGGAAAACCTTGGCTTGGAAAACACCAAGGTTGCCCTCGACGAAAAAGGGTTCATCAAAGTGGACGCGCAGCAGCGCACCGCGGACCCCGCCATTTTCGCCATTGGGGATATCGCGGGCGGAATCCTGCTCGCCCACAAGGCCAGTCGCGAAGCCCGCAACGCCGTGGAAGTCATCACGGGCGAATCCGAAGCCCGGGAAAAATTCATCATTCCTGCCGTCGTCTTCACGGACCCCGAAGTTGCCTGGTGCGGCCTGACCGAAGCCGAGGCCCGCGAAAAAGGCCTCACCGTGGAAGTAGCCAAATTCCCCTGGGGCGCCTCCGGCCGTGCCCTCACCCTGGACCGCACGGACGGCCTGACCAAATTGATCATTGATCCCGCCACCGAACGCATTCTGGGCGTGGGCATCGTCGGCGCCGGCGCCGGGGAACTCATCGCCGAAGGCGTGCTGGCCGTGGAAATGGGCGCCACCGCCAAGGACCTGGCCCTCAGCGTCCACCCCCACCCCACCCTGTCGGAGACTATGATGGAAGCCGCCGAGGTGTTTTTCGGGCATCCCACTCACACGTTGCCGATCAAGAAGAAGTAACGGGCAAACAGCCAACCAATCCCGCTCTGACTCAATGGTCGCGAGGGCGGCGAAGCGCGTCAATATCGGTAGGGTCTTAGAAGCTCAATCAGGTTTTGACATCGATAGTCGCGTGAAGCCCTCACGCGACCATGGCTTGCCATTTCGCTTGAATGCCCCCCGTATTGCTGGGACATTTCTCGCAATTAATGAACCGCATCATCGAACGCTTTGCCCGGTTGAAACAACGCGGGGAAAAGGGTTTAGTCGTCTATATCGGCGCCGGCGATCCCGACCTGGAAGCCACCCGCCAACTCGCCCTCGCCTTTGATGAGGTCGGCGTCGATGTCTTGGAACTCGGCGTACCCTTCAGCGATCCTCTGGCCGACGGCTTGGTGAATCAACTCGCCGCCCAGCGGGGACTGGAATCTGGCACCACCCCGGTCAAAGTCCTCGAGACGATCACCCGCATCCGCGCAACCTCGTCGGTGCCCATCGTCCTGTACATTTATTTCAACCTGCTCCACCGCCACGGTTTCCAAAAATTCATCCAGGATGCCGCCCGCGCCGGGGTGGATGGACTGCTCGTCCTGGATCTGCCGCCGGAGGAGTCGGAGAATTACGAAACCATGATGGCCGATGCCGGACTGTGCGTGATTTACCTGGTGGCCCCCACCACGCCCGAGGACCGCATCGCCCTGATTGTCAAACGCGGTACCGGCTTCATTTATTACGTTTCGCGCGAAGGCGTCACCGGCATGCAAGCCAAGGTGGCGGACACGATTGCCGCGCGAACCGCCCAAATCCGGGCGCATACGGACCTGCCCATCGCGGTTGGTTTCGGTATCTCGAATCCCGAACAGGCCCGGACCGTGGCGGCGTCCGCGGAGGCGATTGTCGTGGGGAGCGCCATCGTGAACCAGATTGCCCGGCATGGGCGGGACGCGGATCTCGTCCCCCGGGTCACCGCGTTTGTAAAATCCCTGGGGGACGCGATCAAATCCACCACGCCCCCGCCGGCCTGAAGCGGCCGCGAAAAGTTGTTCCCTATGAAAAAGCCAAAGACCATCGCCCAAGCGAAAGTCACCACCAAGGTTAATCCCGCGAACGCGAATCGTTTCGTCATCATCATGGCCGGGGGCCGGGGCGAGCGGTTCTGGCCGGTAAGTCGGGAAAAGACCCCGAAGCAATTGATCACGCTCCTCGGGAAGCGTTCCTTTCTGCAGCAGGCCGTGGATCGCGTGCTGCCGCTGGTGCCGCTACAAAATATTCTCATCATCACCAATGCCGTCCAAGCCCCGACGGTCCGGAAGCAATTACCCAAACTGCCCGCGGCGAATGTAATTGCGGAACCCTGCGGCCGGGACACCTGCGCCGCGGTGGCGCTGGGGGCGGCGATTGTCGGCGCCCGTTCCGCCACCGGCGTCATGGCCGTCCTGCCGGCGGATCACGTCATCCCCAACCCGGTGAAGTTTCAACAGGTTCTCGGTGACGCCTTCGATCTCGCCGCCCGGGAATCCGTGATCGTGACCATCGGCATCCAGCCCACGGAACCGGCCACCGGTTACGGCTACATTCATTTCGGGGCGCCCCTGCCCGTGCCGGCCGGAAACCAGGTCCCGGCGACCGCGCTATTCAAGGCGGAACGGTTTGTGGAGAAGCCAAACCATGACAAGGCGGTGGAATACCTGGCCAGCGGCAAGTATCGGTGGAATGCCGGGATGTTCATCTGGTCCGTGGCCACCATCAACGCCGGGTTGCAGCAACATCAACCAGCCATGTTCGAAGCCGTCCAGCGCTGGTCCAAGGTCGCCAACACCCCGGCGAAACTCAACCGCCTGCTGGCCCGGGAATATCCCGCCATCACGAAAATCTCGATCGATTTCGCCTTGATGGAAAAGGCCGGCAACGTCGTCATGGCGGACGGCTCGTTCGATTGGGATGACTTGGGCGCCTGGCCCGCACTGGCCCGCCATTTGCCGCCGGACGCCGCCGGCAATTGCGCCGTCGGTGATTTCCTCCAGGTGGACTCCGCGAACAACATCATTTACGACGCCCGAACCAAGCACCGCACCCCGATCGCCGTGGTGGGCCTGTCCGATTGCATCATCGTGCAGACGGATGACGCCATGCTGGTGGCCGCCAAATCCAAGGCGCAAAAGATCAAGGAATTGGTCGCCAAGCTCGCGGCGGAGAAGCAATACCGAAAACTGGTTTAGCCTCCCCTTACAAATCATTTCCCGCCTTGTAATGGACGGAACCGGGGAGATGGAGGATGTTGCCTATAAGACGGCATCCGTCCCCATCTATGAAACCAATCGACAAAGACGAACTTTACGAGCATTTAAGCAGTTTCCTGCGGAGCAAGGGAGTTGATTTGCGCGAAGGCGCCTACACTTCCGGCATCCAGAAGAGTTGTTCCCTGGTAGCCGAAGTCGTGAACTCCAGCAAGGAAACCATCGAGAAGGCCCGCGGCGAGATTGACAAAAAACTCGACCAGGTGCGCCAGATCATCCACGACAAAACCGCCCCCAAACCGGCCCCGGCACAACCCGCAGCCGCAAAACCGGAGCCAACCCCGGCACCAGCCCCCTCCCCGGCTCCGGCTCCGGCAGCCAGCGCGGCTCCGCCCACTCCACCGAAGCCGGCAAAAAGCCGCAAAACCACCGGTACCGCCAAAGCCCCAAAACCGAAAGCGCCGGCCAGGAAAGTCAGCCCCAAAAAGTAACCGCACGACCGGGGACGCCCCTTATAGCTCCGTTCCTGATCGCGAGCCGCCGCATTCCCGATTGGCTTTACGTCGGGAATCGGGCATCAATGACTTCGCCGGCGGACGGTCCCCGGCGAAGCATGTTCCGGGTCATCCTCCATCTCGACATGGACGCGTTTTACGCGTCCGTGGAGCAGCGCGACCATCCGGCGTTCAAGGGCAAGCCGCTGATAGTGGGCGCCGCCCCGGCGCAGCGCGGAGTCGTTTGCGCGGCAAGTTATGAGGCCCGGAAATTTGGCGTCCGCTCGGCCATGCCGAGTTCCGTGGCCAAGCGCCTTTGCCCGGACGGCATCTTTATCCCGCCGCGGATGGCCCGCTATCGCGAGGAATCCGACGCGATCATGCGGCTGATCTCCGGGACCGGAGCCATCATCGAGCAGGTTTCCATTGATGAGGCGTACCTTGACCTTTCTGCTGCCTACCAGCGGGACGATGCCGATGCCAGCCTGGCGGCGGCCCAACCGCAGGCGGCAGCGCTCAAAGAGCAGATCCGCGCCGAACGACAATTGACGACGAGTATCGGCATCGCGGCCAATAAATTCCTCGCCAAATTGGGCAGTGATTTCCAGAAGCCCGACGGGCTCACGCTGATCCGGGAGCAAGGCAAGGCCGCCTTCCTCCGTCCCCTGCCCATCCGCTCGATTCATGGGGTGGGTCAGGTGACCGAAAAGGTCCTCCTGCAAGCCGGCATCGAAACCATTGGCGATTTGCAGGATTATCCGGGCGATTTGCGCGCGCTCGTCGGATCGTTCGGCCCGGTGCTGAAACGCTTCGGGGTCGGAGAGGATGACCGCCCCCTGCATTTGGGGGAGGAACGGAAGAGCATCAGCAGCGAAACCACCTTTGCCCGGGACACCGAAGACCGGAAGATCCTGCGCGCCTGCCTGCGCGAACAAGCCGCGGAAATTTCGGCCAAACTCAAGCACGGGGAGATCGGGGCCCAGACCGTGCAGGTCAAACTACGGTACGGTGATTTCACCACCCTCACCCGCCGCATTAGCGTGGAGGAGCCATTGACCGAGACCGCCGATATCTACCGTCTGGCCTGCCACCTCCTGGCGCGCGACCGCCTGGTTTCCCGCCCCCTGCGGCTGCTCGGCCTGGGGGTCAGCGGTTTGGGGGAGGCGGTTTTCCGACAACTGGCGCTACCGTTGGAAGTGCCTGGACGGCGACTCGAAGGCGGAGGCTAGTCAGGCATTTCCTTCACTGGCGGAACCTGGCCCGGCTGTGTTAGGCTTTGCCGCATGGAAATTAGCAAACGAGATTACTTTGCCGCCAAGGCGCTGACGGGGTTGCTGGCGCATGAGGGAGGCGGGGATGGCGTCACTAATCCGGACGCCCTGGCCGCCAAAGCCTTCGATTATGCCGATGCCATGCTTAAACTCTCCCGCACCCTGCTGGACCCGGTCGCGCTGGACCCGGCGGAACTCGCCGGCGAGAAGCATCCGCCCAAAGAGCCCTCGACCGAAGCATTGATCTGATGCCCGGGTGCGGTATCGGCCGCCGTCGCCTTGAATCGCCCGGTTAACGGCCCCCGCATTTTCCCATGCCGCTGCACCGTTCGCTCATCGCGTTCTCGTCGCGCAATTACTGCCTGTTCTTTGGCGGCCAGGTGATTTCATTGGTGGGGACGTGGATGACCACCACGGCCTCGTTGTGGCTGATTTACCATCTGACCTCCTCGCCCTCCCTGCTGGGATTGGTGGGATTCGCCGGACAGATCCCGATTTTTCTCTGCGCCCCGTTTGCCGGCGTCTGGATTGACCGGGTCAACAAACACCGATTGTTGATCCTCACCCAGGTGCTCTCCATGGCGCAGTCGTTTGGCCTGGCGGCATTGACTTACACCGGCACCATCAACGCGCGCTGGTTGGTGGGGATGAGCCTGGTTCAGGGCCTGATCAATGCGGTCGACATGCCCGTGCGCCTGGCCCTGGTGGTGGAATTCATCGAGCGCAAGGAACACCTGGGCAACGCCATCGCGCTCAATTCCACCATGTTCAACCTGGCGCGGTTGATCGGCCCGGCGATCGGCGGCCTGGTCATCGCCCGGTACGGCGCGGGACGGTGCTTCTTCATCGATGGCGTGAGCTACCTGGCGGTCATCGCGGGACTCCTGGCCATGCGCCTGCGGGAAACGGCGCATCCCGGCGGCGAACAGCATCCCGTGGCCGCGCTCCGTGAAGGCTTTCGTTACGCGTTCGCTTTCAAACCCATTCGCGCCTTGATCATCATGGTGGCCCTGGTGAGCCTGGTGGGTTTCTCCTATCCCGTTTTGTTGCCGATTTTCGCCCGGGATGTGTTCGGCGGCGACGCCCGGACACTCGGTTACCTGATGTCCGCCACGGGTGTGGGCGCGATCTCGGGCGCGCTCTATCTCGGCACCCGCCACGGACTGCGCGGGTTGGGCAACGTCATCGTTGTTGGCGGCGCGCTCATGGCGACCGGGATGGCGGGTTTCGCGCTGTCGCGCTGGTTTCCCGTGTCGCTCGCTTGCGGGGTGCTGGGCGGATTGGGCGCGGTCCTGCTGATGGCTTCCAGCAACACGCTGGTGCAATCGCTTGTGGAAGACGACAAACGCGGGCGGGTACTCAGCATTTTTACCATGAGTTTCACGGGCACCATGCCGCTGGGCAACTTGATGATGGGCGCGGTGGCGGGCGCTTTCGGTCCCCGGCTGGCGCTGGGTTGCGGCGGCGGCCTCTGCGCCATCATCATCTGGCGATTCCATCGCCAGCTTCCCGAACTCCGCCGCCTCGCGGGCCCGCATTTGGATCG
Organism: uncultured Pedosphaera sp.; assembly: GCA_903918755.1. GTDB lineage: Bacteria > Verrucomicrobiota > Verrucomicrobiia > Limisphaerales > Pedosphaeraceae > CAIXFN01. The sequence continues at coordinate 78,478 of CAIXFN010000022.1, read as the reverse complement.
CTTGGAAAAGGGTTAAGCCTACTTCGGACCGGAGATCAACTCACCCTGGCCTGTTTCCAAATCCGCCACGAATCCGCCCCAGCCGCCGTTCGCACCGGTGCGCACGGGTGCGGTTACCACCAACAATCGAACCGGGCCCGGACTGCGGATGGTGTAACCGTGTTGGATGCCGCAAGGCAGCAGGACAAACCCGCCCTGTTCCACGTCAAAGCTGGCCTCTCCGCAACGAAAAGTCAGAGCTCCTTCCAGCACGTAAAACATCTCATCCTCGGTCGGGTGAACGTGGTCGGGCGGCTCTTCGCCTTGGACGGTCACATATTCCAAAACCGCGGCACTGCCACCCGGCCGGACCTCCCCGGCTTTCACGGTGAAGTCCACCCCAAAACGGTAAGTCCATCCGGCACCCACTGGGAGGGCGTAAGGACGGCGTCCAGCGTCTGGTTGATTCATAGTCGTTGGATAGGCGGGCCACCGGGAAAGGATTTCCCGGTAGACCACCGTCAAACAATCATCCCCGAATCGCGCTGTCAACCGGCAATCAGGGCAAATCAGCCCCCCACACCGCGCACCGCCTTGAACATGGCGAGGCATTTCAGGCGCTGCTCCCCGTGATCCACGATCGGTCGGGGATAGCGGGCGCCGCCGCCGAAAATCCCGGCGGTCCAGGGTTCGTGAATCACCCCGGAATCCACCCCGGCCAGTTCCGGCACCCATTGGCGGACAAAGTCACCGACGGGATCAAACTTCTGCCCCTGCGACACCGGATTGAAAATCCGGAAGTAGGGCGCGGCATCCGTGCCCGTGCCGGCGCTCCATTGCCAACCGCCGTTATTGGCGCCAAGATCGCCATCCACCAGCTTTTGCATGAAATAACGTTCCCCCCATTGCCAGGAGATCAGCAAATCCTTGGTCAGAAACATGGCCGTGATCATCCGCAGGCGGTTGTGCATCTCGCCGGTGGCGTTCAAGCAGCGCATGGCGGCGTCTACGATCGGGTAACCCGTCTGGCCGGCGCACCAGGCTTCAAAATGAGCCCGATTTTCACTCCAGCCCAGGGCATCATACTCCGGCCGGAAACAACCCTTCATGACATGGGGAAAATTACTCAGGACTTGTTGATAAAACTCGCGCCAGATCAGTTCGGTCAGAAAAATCTCACACCCTTTCCGCCGCCCCGGGTCCGTCCCTGCCTGTTTCCGGGCCAACTCCAACCGCGCCAACACGGTCCGGATGCCGATCGTGCCGCAACGGAAATGCGGGGATAACCGCGAGGTGCCCCGTTGTGCGGGAAAATCCCGGCCTTCGGCATAAGCAAACACCGGCCCCGCCAGAAAGTCATCCAGCAATTTACCCGCCCCCGCGCTGCCGGTGGCGGGCACGGTTTGCGTGAGGGGATGGCCCAACTCGGCGGGATCCAGCGGAAGCGGTGCAGAGGCCACCACGGGATATTTTCGGGTGGTGGGCGGCAAAGTGGCGTAGGGCGGCGGGACGGGGCGAGCTTTCCAGGCCTTGGAATAAGGGGTGAAAACCGTATAGGGATTTCCCGCCTGCGTCAGAATCTCGCGTTCCTCCCACACGACCGCATCCTTGAACACTTCGAAACCGATTCCGGCGGTGTTCAGCGCATTGAACACGCGCGCATCCCGCGCCTGGGAATAGGGTTCATACCGTTGATTGCAAAAGACCGCCTCGGCGCCCAGTTCCGCTGCGAGCTTGGGTAGTTCCAGCTCCGATTTGCCCGCGCGGATGATCAGTGGATAACCCCGACGCCCCAGGTCGTCGCGCAAATCCCTCACCGACCGCAACAGGAACGCCAACCGCGCCGCCCCCACATCCGGCCCGGTGCGCAAGGCATCTTCCAGGATGAAGACCGGCACCACCACCTCGGCCCGGCGCGCGGCTTCGCTTAAGGCCGTGTTGTCCGCCACCCGGAGATCCCGCCGAAACCAATGCAGCACCATTTTCACGTCCGCAGCGTAACCGGGATGGGCGGCGGGCAAAATGAGAATCAGCCAGGGGCCACCATGGCCGGACCTTGGCGCCCTCCACCCGCACCTTCCCGCTCCCGTGGAAGTTGCATGGGTGGCACAGCAGTGAAGGGCAATGCGTTGGTTCGGACGACGGACATCCCCCATGGACCGCCGTCAAGCCACCAACCGACGGCGACCGGGAAATCGTCCCGCCCCCCAGGTTTGCTCAAGACCTTGGCGGACCATTCGCCAACACCCAGCGCTTCAACATCGGCACCGTGATCGCGCTATCCGCTTCCAGAAATTCACGCTCGCGCAGCCATTCCCACGCGACCGCCTCCACCGCCCCACGATTGCGCCAATCCGCGGCTCGCTGAGGAACGGCCAAGCCCTGCGCGCTGCCCCAGAGGATGACCTGCCCGGCTGGGCCGGCCTCGTTCCAAATGTCGGCGAAATACTCGCTGTTATTTTCCAAAACTCGGGAAATGGCCACTTCCACGTCGGCCGAAGTGGCCTCCTTGAGCTGTTTCTCATTTAGATATTGCACCAACTCAAACCCCACGGCTTGCACGAGAAACGGGTGGCAATGGGTGGCCTTGATGATGTCCTCAATGGCGCCGGGCGCATAGGTCAGGTCGAATTCCGGGATTGGCCCGGTCAGAAGTTCGTGGACGTTTTGCGGTTCAAGGTAACGAACCCGCACCCGGCGGGCACCCTTGAAACGGTCTGCCCATGCCGGCCCCAATTCGGCAAACTTTCGCGCCCCGGTGAATAAGAGTACAAATCGGTGTCGCGTCTGGAGAGTTTTCCGCAAAACGTCCAGGAAATCCTCGCCCCAGCCCGCCTCCACCGCACCCTGCAGCCATTCATAATCGTCCAGGCACAACAAGGCCCGCATCCCCGCCGGCATGGCTTTTTCGACCCCGGTCAACCATCCATCAAAAGCGGCAAAAGGTTCGTGCGCCAGGGCCTCAAGGCTGAGCGGGACCACGGTAATACGGCGGCGCAGCAGGCCTTCGGTCAATGCCGCGGAGAGCAAGTGCAATAGTGATGACCTGGACGCCCCGGCCCCGGCCACGGCTGGGTTCTGACAGTCAATCCAGGCACAAGCAAAGTCCGACCCCAATAGCCGGGGCAGTTGTTTCAGAATGGACGACTTCCCCATGCGCCGGGGCCCATAGAGCAGCAACGCGGGGGACTGCCGCACTCCCAGAAGACTCGCTTCGATCTGGGCCACGACATTCCGCCTTCCCATGAAGACGCTGGCGTTGGCTTCATCCAAAGGCGCGCCGAAAATGAACGGGTTGGGTGTCTCGTGTCGATCGGCCGCGAGTTGCTTCAATTGCGCTTGCTCGACTTGCAGAACCTGACGCCAGCGGCCGGCAATCCGCAGCAGGCGTGGCGCCGCCGGGCCTTGCAAGCCACCCAGCAATTTTTCGAGCCGGTCCACTTCATCCAAGGCACCCTTCAAAGCTCCCGCTTTGCGATAAGTGCTGGTGACAATTAGAAACTGGCCGGCTTGCTGGGCGGCGCGCTCAAACACGGGCAGACTCTGGGTAAACTCCTCGGGTAGAGCCAACGGGCTGTCGCCGATCCAGGACAGGCGTTCGGCCGTCGCGGCAACCCGGCGAATTGCGGTTGCCTCCAAATCACCCAAGGCGATTTCCGATAGCGCCTGGACCGCCACCCGACGCTGGAGCGGACGCTCAGCAGCCACGAAGGCAATTTGCTTGAACCCTTCCTCCCGATTCCCCTGCGCGGTCAAGGCCAGCAGTTTCCCGGCGTTTGGCAGCGGCACGTAAATCACCTCGTTCCAAAACACCGGGCAACACCGCCACCAACGAGAAGCCGCGGCAGCGTTGCTCCGGGCGGCCTTTTGCGCCAACCACGCGAGGCAGAAATCCAGCGGAATATTACCAACCCGGTAATACATGAAAACCAGGGCCAGGGCCGAGGCCACGCCGCCCGCCATGCCCCCCACCATGCCGACCACGGCGCCGAACGCCACGCCGACGGCCACGCCAACCCCGAACCCGAACCCGGCGCCGTACCCGACGCCGCCCGCCACGCCAAGCGCAACCCCCAGCGCCCCCCCGATCGCAATACCGAATACAACGCCGACGGCGACCCCGAGCGCCACCCCGACCGCCACGCCAAACGCCACGCCAAACGCCACTGCCAGCGCCACTGCCAGCGCGACGCCGAACGTCACGCCAAACGCCACGCCGAAAATCACCCCGACCGCCACCCCAATCGAAACCCCAACCGCCACCCCGGACCAAGCCACCCCCCATCGGTAACTCCCGGCGTAGCGCTCCAGCATAAAACCGATCAAAAGATTCCCCAAAGCGCTCAACAGCAACATCCAGGGAAGCAGCTTTAACATGTATAAGCTGCGCTTCAACCAGCCCATGCGCGCATCACCGGTGTTATCCCCATCCACCTCCTTACCAAACCGGGTTGGCCAGCAATACAGGAGGTAAAACTGCCATGGAACCCAGCGGAGATATTCAATCATGGGTAGGGGTATCCAGATTGGGTCAAGGCCAGGGCCGTAGGGAAGCAAAAGCGAGGCAAACGTTGCGGATCCCGCACTTGCCATTGGCGGATCCCGCCCCGTTTTGGGGAAGCCAGGCATCCCTCAGGCTGTTTGTTGCGGCCATCCCCGCTGAACAGTTCAATGGCGGCTCTGAACGAACGCGATTCCAGGACGCCACGGGGGACGTTGCCCCCCACCAAAACTTGGTTTAAGGCATCGCGGCACCAAAATCGCATGAACATCGGGTAATGTTATGAGTCGAGCTTGCGTTGGCAAGAGTTATGACTTTCGGAACAATCTCCCGATCGGCGGCATCGCCCATCGTTGGAAACGGGGCGCGCCAGCTCCGGAAATGTTCAGACCGCTCCGGCCTGGTGGCTTTTTGGAGGGGCGCCCGGAACTGGGGGGCACATGCCAGTCCATCCCCACATTCCCGATTCCGCGTCCTCACTGCGCGGCCAGCAAATACCCCAGGAGCAGATTCGGCGCGCAACCGAGAACCAGAATCACGAGGGTGATCAGCGCGAGGAGCACGCGGGTGGCGGCGGGCACGCGGAGGGCGATCGGCTCCGCGGGGGATGGGGCCACGTAAATTTGTTTCAAAACCTGCAGGTAGTAGTAAAGGGACACCGCGCTCATGGCGATGGCGAAGACCACCAGCCAGAGCAGGCTCAGGTTGGCCCCCCCAGCGGCAACGGCGGCAAAGAGATAAAACTTGCCGAAGAAACCGGCCAGGGGCGGGATGCCGGCGAGTGAAAGCAGAAATATCAGCATGCAAAACGCGAGCATCGGTTCGCGGCGGCCCAAGCCCGCGAAATCAACCAGGCGCGCCTCGCCCGTCGCTTCCTCCACCAAGCCCACGATGGCAAAGGCACCGAGGACGGTCAGACCGTACGTGATCACGTAAAACACCAGCGCGGTGAGGCCGGCCGGACTGTTGGCCAGGATACCGAGCAGCGCGTAACCGGCGTGGGCGATGGCGGAATACGCCAGCAACCGCTTCACATTGGTTTGGGCGATGGCGGCGAGATTGCCCAGGAAGGTGGAAAGCACCACCAGCACGGCGAGCACCGGCAGCCAACCGGGCGCGTAGCCCCCCCACCCGGCGCTGCCACCCGAGTGCGCCAACCCGAGGGTCATGACTTTGGCGAGGACAAAGAAACTGGCCACCTTGGATCCCGAAGCGATAAAGGCCGCACTGGGAGTCGGAGCCCCCTGATAGGTGTCCGGCGCCCACAAATGAAACGGTGCCACCGCGATTTTGAAACCAAAGCCGATGGCCACCATCACAATCGCTGCCGCCACCAAGGGATCGAGAATCGGACCGCCGAGGCGGGCGGCGATTTCATGCAGGCCGGTGGAGCCGCTCAAGCCGTAAAGGTAACTCAGACCGAACAGCATGAAGGCGGCGGACATGCCGCCAAACAGGAAGTATTTTAAAGCCGCCTCGGCCGAGCGGAGGCTGCGTTTGTTAAAAGCGGTGAGGATATAAAGCGAGAGGCTGGTCAATTCGAGGGCGATGAAAATCATCAGCACATCCTCGGCGCTGATGAGAAAAAGCATGCCGACCGTGGCCAGCAAAATGAGCGCAAGGTATTCGCCGACGTGCTTGGTGAAGGTGGCGGCCAGGGACATCACGATGGTACACAGGGTCAGCACCAACACCGCCACTTTAACCAATCGGCCGAGCGCGCTGTCCACATACATGCCCGTGAGCATCGGCAAGCCAACGACGACTTCATGCGCCCCGGGGGCCGGGACGTTGATGGCGAGGAGCCAGGCGCCGGCGATGATCAAACCCACCGTGGCGAACAGGCCGGATACCAGGAACCGGTCACGAAGGGAGGATTCGCGCATCACCAACAGGTCCACCGCGAGCACCACCAGGGCGGTAAGCACCAGGATGGTTTCCGGGGCGACCAGCCCGAGCAATTGGGAATAGCTGAAAGTGATCAAAGGTTACCCCCTTTCAAAACGTGCTCAAACAAGGGAGATTGGAAGCTCGGGCCGATGAGGCTCAGCAGCAGGCGCGGACACAAACCGATCAAAACCGTGGTGGCAATCAACAGCACCGCCCCCAACCGTTCTGGCAGCGTAATGGGTGGCAGCGGATGGGCCGCCTCGGGCACGGGTTCGGGCGCCTCGCCAAAAAAGGCCATCTGCAAGACCCGTAGGGTGTAGGCCACGCCCACCACGATCCCCACTCCCGCTAATACGGTGTAGGTGGGGAAGGCCGACCAGGCCCCGATCAAGACCTGCAATTCCGCCGCAAACCCGCTGAAGCCGGGAAGCCCCATGGAAGCAAAAGCCGCCACGGCGAAAGTGCCCGCGGCGAATGGCAAGGCCTTGTTCAACCGCATGGCTTCCAATTCCGGCAAATCCCGGGTGTGGGTGCGGTCATACACCATGCGTCCCACGACCCCGAACAGCAGGCCGGCGATCACGCCGTGGGAGAACATCTGCAGCACCGCGCCGGTCATGCCGATGGTGTTCAAGGTCACCAAGCCCAGGATGACGAAGCCCATGTGACTCACGCTGGAGTAACCGATCACAAATTTGAAATCTTTTTGCACCAATGCCACCAGCGCGCCATAAACAATGCCGATCACCGCCAGGAGGGCGATTTCATTCCGCCAGGTCGCCAGACCAAGCGGGAACAAGGTCATCGCCACTCGCAGGGCGCCGTACGCCCCCAGTTTCATCACCACCCCCGCCAGCAGCATCGAAGCCGCGGTCGGGGCGGCCACGTGACCCGTGGGCGCCCACGTGTGGAAAGGCCAGAGGCCGGCGAGAATGGCGAATCCGATGAACACCACCGGAAAGGCCCAGTTCTGGAGGGCTGGAGGGAAGGGATATTGCGCCAGCACCAGTAGATCCATGGTTTTCGAGCCGGCGGTAACATAAGCCGCGACCAGGCCGACCAGCACCATGGCGCTGCCAATGAAGGAATACAGGGCCAGCTTCATGGCGCCGTATTCGCGGTTCGTGGAGCCCCAGATGGCGATCAAGAAGTACTTGGGAATGATCGCCAGTTCATAAAAGACAAATAGCAGAAACAGGTCAAAGCTCAGGAAGACCCCGTAGACCCCGGCGATCAGTGCCAGATAGAAAACAAAGAATTCCTTGGCCCGATGCTCGATGTTCCAGGAGAAGAGAATGCCCGCCACCGCGGCCAGACCCGTCAGGAGAACCAGCGTGACGCTGATCCCGTCGGCCGCCAGGTAATAATCAATCCCCAACCCGGGAATCCAGGCGGTCCGGGTGATGGTCTGAATCCCCCGCTCCGGCGCGAACCCAAAGGCGCTGACCAGTCCGATGAGGAACCCGAGCAACGCCGTGACCAAGGCCACCCCCCGCGCGGCGCGGGCATTGCCAGCCGGCAGGAGCATGAGCGCCAGCACTCCCAGAAACGAAATGTAAACAGTCCAGGCGAGCATGGTTACCGGGGCGCCCGGCCGGGGCGGTTGCGTTCAGGTTGCGGTTTCATCAAAATCAAATTCAAAATTTCAGGTGCTCCACCATCACCATTACCGTGGTATTGAAATGGCCGATGAGCAGTTGGGGACAGAGCCCGATGGCAAGCATCAGCACGGTCGCCGGCACCACCAACCACAGTTCGCGCCGCGAAAGGTCGGCCAATCCGGTCCACTGGGGGTTCAACGGCCCATTGAAAACCCGCTGGATCACGGTCAGCAGGAACACTGCGGTAATCAGCAATCCGAGGACGGACAAGGCGGCGGCCCAAGTCACCAGCGGGAAGACGCCTTTGAAAATCAGGAACTCGCCGACGAAACCATTGAGGCCGGGCAAGCCCAGCGAGGCGAACATCGCGATCCCCATCAACCCGCAGAATACCGGCGCGACCTTGCGTAGACCGCCAAAGGAAGCCAGGCCGCGCAAACCGCCGGAGCGCGCTTCCAGGAATCCCACGAAACAGAAGAGGATCGGCGCCGTCAACCCATGATTGAACATCTGCAACAGGACGCCGTTGAGGGCCGCCGTTTTCTCCGTGGTCCATTGCGCGTCACTGCCGGTGGCCTTGGCCACCGCGAAGATACCCAACAGGCAATAGCCCAGGTGGTTGATGGAGGAATAGGCCAACACCTTTTTCAAATCCTTTTGCGCAAATGCGGCGAAAGCCGAGAGCACGATGGTGGCCACGGCCAGCCACAACAACGGGGTCAGCACCAGGCGCATCTGATCCGGGAAGATCGGGAGGAGGAGCCGGAGGAAACCGTAAACCCCCATTTTGGACATCAGCCCCGTGAGCATCATGGTGACCCCCGTGGGCGCCTCGGCATAAGTGGCCGGCAGCCAGGTGTGAAACGGGATCAGCGGAACTTTGACGGCGAAGCCCAGGAGGGCACCGGCAAAAATCACCAGCGGCAATTGTTCCCGCGCCAGCGCGGGCCAGCTGCCCGCAGGCAGCTTGGAGGACAGGAGTCGCGCCAGTTCTCCGGAACGGCCTTTGGCCGCGAGTTCGATGAAATCAAAGGTGCCCGCCGTGAGATACAACGCCAGGAAGGCCAGCAGCAGCGAAATGCTGCCCACCATGGTGTAAATGAAGAATTGCGTGGCCGCCTCGCTCCGGCGCGGTCCGCCCCACAGTTTGATCAGGAAGAAGGCGGGGATCAGGCTGAGTTCCCAGAACAGGAACCAGTGCAGAAAGCTCAGCGCGGTGAAGGTCCCCAGCAGGCCGGCTTGCAGAAAGAGTAGCAAGGAATAATAGGCCGGGCCTTTGTCCGCAATGCGGTACGATGCCAGCAAAGCCAGCGGCGTCACCATGGCGGTCAAAAGCACCATCAGAATTCCCAAACCGTCCACCCCCACAAAGTACTGCGCGTGGAGACTGGGAATCCAATCGTGCTTTTCCACGAATTGGAGATCCCGGGCGGCGGGATCAAAATGCCACCAGAGCCCGCCCGCCAGCACCAGCGTGAGCAGGCTGAACGCCAGGGCGGTGCCGCGGGCCCGGCCTTTGTCGCCGACCCCGGGGAGTAATAAGAGCGCCGCGCCGAGGAGCGGGGTGAAAGTCAGAACCGAAATGAGGGGAAATTCATTCATGACGCGCCACAGCCCCAGAGCAGGAACAACACGAGTGCAGCCAGCGCCACGCCCAGAACCCGCAGATATGATTGCACCCGCCCGGTTTGCAGCCGGGCCAGGATTTTGCCCCCTTGGGATACTCCACGGCAAATGCCATCAAAGCCCAGGTTCACCACAAATTCATCGCACACCCGGTCCAGCCAGGCCAGGCCGATGGTGAGGTAGGAAACGGCGACGACCAGGCCATTCCAGCCGAAGTAATCGAGATTGTCGCAAGCCCGGGCGAACCAGGCGTTCAGCTGGATCACCGTCATCTCATACAATTCGTCCACGTAGAACTTGTTGCGCAACAAGGCAAAGACATCCGGTTGCCACCGTTCCAGCGGGTCCACGGCCTGCGCGTCCGACGCGGGTTGGCGGCCATAGAGCAACCACCCCAGTCCGATGCCGAAAAACACCAAAGCGGTGGAAAGCAGGAGCGTGGACAGGATCTCGGGGTTCCGCAGTTCCGCAAAATTGAATTCCGCCGCCGTCCCGGTCAGGTAGCTTTGAAACCAGGGCCAGGCGGGGGTGCCGATGAATCCCAAGAGAATGGCAAACACCGCCAGGATCGCGAGTGGCACGGTCATCACGCGGGGGCTTTCATGCGGTTCATGGGCATGCGCATGAGCGTGGTGCGCTGATTTACCTTTGCCCGCGTGCCCCGGCGCGGCCGCCTGACCGCCGCGATAATGCCCGTAAAACACCTGGCAGACCTGGCGGGTCATGTAAAACGCGGTCAAAAATGCGCCCACCACCCCGAGATAAAACGGGAGGCGGGAAACCTCCCAATGATGCGCCGCGTGCAAAATGGCGTCCTTGCTCCAAAAGCCGGAGAACACCAGCGGGAACCCGGACAGCGCCAGCATGCCGATGGCGTAAGTGGCGAAGGTAACCGGCATGAAGCGACGCAACCCGCCCATGTGCCGGATATCCTGTTCCTCATGGCAACCGTGAATCACGGAACCGGCCCCGAGGAAGAGCAGGGCTTTGAAAAAGGCATGGGTGATCAAATGGAACATCCCGACCGCCACGCCGCCCACCGCCAGCCCCAGCATCATGAAACCGAGTTGGGAGACGGTGGAATAGGCGAGGATACGCTTGATGTCCGTCTGTGCCACGGCAATGCAGGCGGCAAAAACCGCGGTAATGGCCCCCACCCAGGCCACGACGGTCAGGGCGGAAAAGCCGGCTGCGAGCGGAGCGTCAAACGCCCCCACTCCGTGGGCGGCCATCAGGGGATACATGCGGGCCACGAGAAAAACACCCGCCGCCACCATCGTGGCCGCGTGAATCAGCGCACTCACCGGCGTGGGGCCTTCCATGGCGTCCGGTAGCCAGACATGCAAGGGCACCTGGCCGGATTTGCCGATCGCTCCGCAGAAAATCAACAAACCAATGCCGGCCGTGACGGCGATCCCGCCAAAGGTCGTGCGGGCGGCCATCGAATCCAGCACCGAATGCTCCAGGCAACCCTGGCCGGCGTCGTAAAACAGGAGCGTGCCCGCCTGCGAATAAAGCCAGACAATGCCGAGAAAGAACACCACATCCCCCACCCGGGTGGTAATGAAGGCCTTCTTGGCGGCCGCCGCCGCGCTGGGTTTGTGGTACCAGAAGCCGATCAACAAGTAGGACGCCAACCCCACCAACTCCCAGCACATGAACAGCAACAAGAGGTTGTTGGCGATCAGCAACCCCAGCATGGCGGCCGCAAACAGGGAGAGAAAACAGAAAAACCGGGTGAAATTGGCGTCGTGCGCCATGTAGCCCACGCTGTAGATAAAAATCAACAGGCCCACAAAGGTCACCATCACCAGCATGGCGGCGGTGAGCGGGTCGAGCAACCAGCCCAACCGGACCCACGAGCCACCCATCTGGAACCAATCAAAATTGTGCACCTCGGGCACGGCCCCGCCGCCGGAGGCCCGACCCAATGTGCCGCAAAAGGCTCCGGCCGACAGCAGAAAGGATCCCAGCATCGCGCCAATCGCCAGCCGGCTCGCCAATTGGCGGCGCGGCTGGCGGTTGACTGCGATGATGCCCGCCGCCAGGAGGGGCAGCAGCGGGATCAAATACAAATGGCCGGAGATCCAACTCATTTACGTTTCGCAACCTTTCCTTTGCCATTGCGCGACGCGGCCACCGCGGGGGCGGGCTTCTTCACGGCGGCTGCTTTGGGGGCCACCACTTTTTCGGCGGTGCCGGCCACCTTGAAAATCAGGTTCTGCGCGTGCGCCTGCTCCAATTGCTCGCGCAATAATTGACCCGGTGGGACGCCGAGCTTGGTGGCCTGGCGCTCCAACCAAACGGCCAGTTTGTCATTAACCCGTGCTGATATTACTTTACTCATGTTTCCGTTTCCTTCCGGCACCATTCCACAACGCTTACCCCTGCAACGAATTCATTTCCTCCAGGTTGGTGGTTTTATAGTGCCGGTAAATTGAAATGATCAGTGCCAGACCGACGGCGGCCTCGGCGGCGGCGATGGCGATGGAAAAAAGGACAAACAATATTCCCTGCATGGCCTGCGGGTCCGCGCTGAACCGCCAGAAGGCGATGAAATTCAGGTTCGCGGCATTCAGCATCAACTCGATGCCGACCAGTACGAGAATACCATTGCGCCGGGTGAGGGCGCCCGCCAGGCCCACGGCGAACAGCAGCGCCGAAAAAATCAGGTAATGATGGAGTTGCATGGTCGTTAAGGATGGGTTGGTGGCGCGCCGGCGGAGCCCGGTTTCAGCGGTTCGACCGGCTTTTTTTCCTGCATGGCAATGATCACCGCCCCGATGGTCGCGGCGGTCAGAAGGAGGCCCATCACTTCCAGCGGCAGGATGTAATAGGTCATCATCTGCGTGCCCAAATCCTTGACCGTGGGCAGCGGGTTTTCCGGCAGGGAACGCCCCGCCACCGTGCTGCTGGCCAAAATCACCTTCACCAGCGTGGCGAACACCAGCACGGCGACCACCAAACCGAACACCCACGAGCGCGAGCGGACGGTCGGCAGCAGGCTGGAACTGCTGTTGGTCAGCAGGATGGCAAAAACCACCAGGATGGCCACGGCGCCGATGTACACCAGGATCTGGGCAAAACCGACGAATTGCGCGCCCAGTTGCAGATACATGGCGGCCAAACCGGCGAACACCAATGCCAGGCAGAGCGCGCAGTGCACCAGTTTGCGCAGACTCATGGCGGCAATTCCGGCCACGATGGTCAGGGCGGCAATTATGGCAAAGGGGATTTGCATGGGATCAGGTGGCGTAACGATAGGTGCGCAGGGAAACTTTCTTCCGGGGGCTCAACGCGCGGCCCAGGACGACATAGGCGCCACCGATCATGACCGCGCTGAGCAACCAGCGGAGGAGGAGCGCGCCCGGGAACTGCCAGACCGCGGTGAAGTGCCAAATGGCCGCGGTAAACAGGTTGATCAGGGCCAGTGGCAGCAGAAATTTCCAGGCCAGGTTCAGCAATTGATCCACGCGCAACCGCGGCACCGTGCCCCGGATCCAGATGAAGATGAAAACCATCAGGATCAGCTTGGAGAAAAACCAGAGATAGGAAGGCACCCAGTCGAGCCCTGGCAAGGGCGCCTGCCAGCCGCCCAGGAACAACGTAACCCCGAGGCCGCTGATGGCAAACATGCCGAGATATTCCGCCAGGAAAAAGAGGGCGTATTTGAAACCAGAGTATTCGGTGAGATGGCCCGCAATCAGCTCCGATTCCGCCTCGGGCAGGTCAAACGGCGAACGGTTGGACTCCGCCAGCGAAGCGGTGGTGAAAATCAGGAAACCCACAAAACCCCAGGGGGTCAGCACGTACCAGTGCGGCACCCAACCCCAGATGAACCCATCCTGCCGCGCGACAATGTGCGCGGGGGAAAGGCTGCCGGCGATCATGACCACCGTGACGGCGGAAAGGATCAGCGGAATTTCATAGCTGATCATCTGGGCGATGGCGCGCATCGCGCCCAGCAGCGAATACTTGTTGTGGCTGGACCAACCCGCCATAAAAATCGCCAATTCTGTGGAAGCGCCCACCGCAAAGAAGAACAGCAGCCCTGCATCAAGATCCAGCGGGACCAGGTTGCGGCCGTAGGGCAGCACCGCGTAGGCCAGCAAGGTGGGAACCGCCAGCGCCACGGGCGCGAGGAAATGAACGAGCTTATCCGCACTGCGCGGGATGATGTCTTCCTTCGTCAACATTTTCAGACCGTCCGCCGCGGGTTGCAGGATGCCAAAGGGTCCCACCCGGTTAGGCCCCAGCCGGTTTTGGATGCGGCCCAGTCCCTTCCGTTCCATCAAGGTGGTCAGCGCGAACAGGGTGGCGAACACTCCGATGATCGGGCTCACGCAGAGCACGGCGGACACCACCGGGCGCAGGGCCTCCGGCAGCGCCGGCAGCAGGGCAGCCAATGGGGCGGGTTGGTCGGAGACCACCCGCCAGAGCATCAGCAAAATTCCGTTTAATACATCCGCGATCATAAACTGTCACCGGCTTTCAGAGCACCTCGGTTCGAGGTGGGTAGAGCTTGTCGTCGCTGCGCTTTCCGCACGCGGCATATTTTGTCGAAGCCCGGCATTATTTTGCGGGCGCCGGCGCAATCGCGGGCGCAGTGGGGGAAACCACCGGGGTGGGAGTTGCTTTCGCGGCGGCGGCGGTCGCCGCCGCCCGGGCTTTGGCCTCGGCATCGGCCTTCGCCTTGGCTTCCGCCTTGGCTTTTTCGGCGGCCAGACGTTCATCCACTTCCGCGGCTTCCGTGGCGTGAATCTTCCGGTAGTAAGTGTTCGGCTTCGCGAGCCGCTGCTTGTTCAGCAGCAGGCCGCCAAAGCGGTCCGCCGTGCCGAACTCATAGTCCGTATCCATCTTGATCGCTTCGAAGGGGCAGACCTCCACGCAGATCTGGCAGCTCATGCAGACGGACACATCAATGTCAAACACCCGCGGCTGAAATTGCAGTTTGCCGATGTAGTCGGGCTTCTTGACCGTGTCCTTGACGATGTAAATGCACTTGGGCGGACATTCCTTCTCGCAGATCTGGCAGGCCACGCAACGCAGCCCCTTGGCCGGGTCCTCGCCATCAAAAACCAGAAAGGGGAAATTGCGCGCGTTTTCCTTCGCGGGAATCCGATCCTCCGGGAATTGGACGGTCGTCATCCGGTCGGCGTCGTGGTAACTTCCAAAAAAGTTCCGCGCCGTCTCCGCCATGCCTTTGATAATGCCTTCGCCTAACATAGGATTGCCATTGCTTAGCGGTCCACCTCGCCCAGAACAATATCCACACTGCCCAGAATAATCACCGCATCCGCCACCGTCTGCCCGAGGCACATGTCCTCCAGGACGGTCAAATTGATGAGGCTCGGCGGCCGCACGCGATACCGGTAGGGATTCGGCGAGCCGTCACTGATCAGATAAAAACCCAATTCCCCCTTGGGACACTCGATCCGTCCGTATGCCTCGCCGGCCTTCGGCCGGAAGCCCCGGATCTTCGCCTTGGGATCCACGATCGGGCCGCCCGGAATATCCCGCAAGGCCTGGCGCAGGATTTTGACGGATTCCTGCATTTCCAACACCCGGATCATGTAACGATCGTAAACATCGCCGTGGTCGCCCAGGGGCACCCGAAAATCGAACCGGTCATAAATGCCGTATTTGTCCACCTTCCGGAGATCGTAGTTCACGCCGGAGGCCCGCAGCATGGGGCCGGTGATACTGGCGCTGATGGCCAGTTCCGGCGGCAACACGCCGATGCCCTGGGAGCGGGCCACCAAAATTTCGTTCTCCGTGAGAAACTTCTGGAAGGTCTCCAGGAATTCCTCGTACCCGTCCAGCGCGCTCCGCGCCTGGTCCAGCCAACCGACGGGCAGATCCACCCGGCAACCGCCAAAGCGCATGTAATTGCACATCATGCGCGAACCGGTCAGGCTCTCAAACAGATCCAGAATGATTTCGCGCTCGCGAAACGCATACATCAGCGGCGTCCCCAGCGCCCCCATGTCCTGCAACAAAAACCCCACGAGACAGGTGTGGTTCACCAGCCGGGTCAATTCCGCGGTGATCACCCGGATGTACTCCGCCCGCTCCGGCGGTTGCAGCCCGGTGAGCCGTTCCACGCTCAAGGCATAGGCCCAGTTGTTGGTCATCGAGCACAGATAATCCAACCGGTCCGTATAGGGCATGGACGCCAGGTAGGTCGTGTTCTCGGCGATCTTCTCGTGGTTGCGATGGAGGTAGCCGAACACCGGCTTCAGCTTGACCACCTGCTCGCCGTCGAGCACCACGTCCATGCGGAATACCCCGTGGGTGGAGGGATGGTGCGGGCCCATCGCCACTTCGAGCAAATCACCGCCTACTTCCCCGTCATCGGTCGGCTTCGGCAGAATCTCGTAATTGCGCGGCGCGGCCGTTACGGAACCGGCGGCCGGGGCTTCCAGAAGTTCACTCACGCCGACACCTCCGTGCCCTGATGTTTTTGCGCCTTCTCCAGCACCTCATCATGCGGGGTGGGTTCGTAGTCATAATCGTCCGGCTCCACGTAATCCTTCCGCATGGGATGATCCACGAATCCGTCCCACATCAAAATCCGGCGCAGGTCGGGGTGCCCATCAAAACGAATGCCGAACAAATCGTAGATTTCCCGCTCTTGAAACTCCGCCCCGCGCCAGAGGGGCGTGAGGGACGGCACCTGGTTCTGTTCCGCACGGTCGAGGGTGCGCAAACGCAGGATCACCGGACCATGCTTCAAACTCATGGAATAAAGGTGGTAAACCGCTTCCAGATAACCCGGACGCGCGGTCTTGGTGACTTCCTCGACCTCCTGCTCCACCCCGTTCACCAGCTTTTTGACCTTGGTCTTGGTCGTCGTTTCCGCCGGCAACCAGTCCACGCCGGAGACATTGGAACAATAATCCAGGCGCAAAGCGGGGTCGTCGCGCAACCAGCGGGCCACGGCGAACGCGCTGGCATTATCCACCACGAGCGAAGGTTGCTGCGCGGCGCTTTCGTTGGGAATGATTTGCAGCGCGGCACCGGGAAAGGCGCCTTCAATCCGGGACTTGATTTGGTCGAGAGTTTCCACGTCAGCCTTCCTCCCGGTCGAATTTGGGGGCGCGCCAGATGGCGGGGTTGCTGGGCGGCACGAGGTCATGTTCCCCGAACGCCGGCACCGGAAATTCGCTGGGGGCCGCCGGGTCCAGAAACCGCGGCCGGGCCGCCCCGGTAAAAGTCTGGGCGTAAATTTTCTTTTGCAGGAGCATGAAAGCGTGGATCAGCGCTTCCGGCCGCGGCGGGCAACCCGGGATATGCACATCCACCGGAATAAAACGGTCAATCCCCTTCAAGACATTGTACCCCTGCTTGAAAGGTCCGCCGGAGATGGCGCACGCCCCCATCGCGATGACATACTTGGGCTCCGGCATCTGGTTGTAGAGCCGGACCACCTGCGGGGCCATTTTCTTGGTGACCGTGCCGGCCACAATCATCAAATCCGCCTGTCGGGGCGAGGGCCGGAAAACTTCGGCGCCAAACCGGGCCAGGTCATACCGGGCCATGGTGGTGGCAATCATCTCGATGGCGCAGCAGGCCAGGCCGAATTGCAGCGGCCACACGGAATTCTTGCGCCCCCAGTTGTAGAGGTCGGTAAGCTTCGTGGTAAACACGCCTTGCTTGCTGAGTTCGCTCCTTAATCCTTCGTCCATGGGTGCTTTCAAAATGGGGCGGTACGGCGCGGCGGCTCAGGACCAGGTGAGAATTCCTTTCCGCCAGGCCCAGACCAATCCTTCCACCAACAGGAGCAAAAATACCATCATCGCAATAAACGCCCCCACCGGCAGGCTCGTGAACGCGACCGCAAAAGGAAGGAGGAAGATGGTTTCCACGTCGAAAATCAGAAAAATAATGCCATACAAATAATATTCGGAGCGAAACCGGACCCAGGCGTCCCCCTTGGATTGCAAACCACATTCATAGACCGCGTTCTTTTCCGGGCCGGATTTTTTCGGCGAAAAAAACCGCGCCCAGGCATAGGCCAGCCCCAACGGCGCCAGCGCGAACCCGGTCGCCGCCACCAGAAAAACCGTGATCAGCAAATACGGACTGTCGGTTGCCATAAATTATTGTGCCGCTTCCAAGCGTCTACCCGGTGGCCAGCGTAAACATTGCCCGCCGGGGAGTCAAGCCGCGTCCCGTGATTATCCGGCGGCCGGCTCGCCCCGATCCGCCGTTAGCATTGAACGGGCGGGCCCGCGAATCTCACCACACTTTGGCGAAACCTACCCCGATCTTGCCGGTCGCATAGCCCCGGATGGTTCACGGGGTCCGGTGCAACCCGACGGAATGGGCGATGTCGTCGAACTCTTCGCGACTGACTTCCTCCAACCGCTTGCCCTTCGCCGCCAGCTTTTCGTTGATCTTGATGGCCTTCTCGGTCATCTGCTCGTGCGTCTCGGCTTTGCCGCCCACGAGCGCAAAATTCGGTCCCCGGGTGATGCGCTTGTGCCCGTCGGAATCCAGCCCCACTCCCAGCAGCAGGGCCGGCGGCGGGGTCGAATTTTTCTTCTTTGGCAGCTTTGCCATGACGATATCGTAATCAGGTGACCGCCAAAAACAAAGCGAAAGTTCCACGGTCAGCGGGCAATTAATGATTTGACTTCCCGGGGCGTTATTCATAAGGTGCGTTAATGAAAGCTCCCCTGGTCGTCACGCTCCTGGCTTTGCTCGCGCTTTCCACCTTCGCGCAAACCACCCCTTCCGCCCTCCCGGCATCCCCCCGCCATGACACCCCGGCCTATGCGGCCGCCAAGCTGTTCCGGCGCGGCGCCAATTGCGCCAATTACCTCGAAGTTCCACCCGGCCAGACTTGGGGCGTCCGCCACACGGCCGAGGATTTAAAAAAAATGCGGACCGAAGGTTTTGATCACGTGCGCATTCCGATCGGCTGGCACCATTACGCCGGTCCGGCGCCGGAATACAAATTGTCCGACTCCATCTTTGGCAAAGTGGATGACTTGGTGACCAACGCCACCGCCATTGGTCTGAATGTGCTGCTCAATATCCATCACTTCGATCAGTTCACCACCGATCCGGCAGCCCGCACGGAGGAATTTTATGCGCTTTGGCGCCAGATTGCGGCCCATTACGCGACCGCGCCGGCAGGGGTCGCTTTTGAACTGCTGAATGAACCCAAGGACGCGGCGAAGACCGCGGTGATCAATCCCATTTTTGCCGAGGCCATCCGGCAAATCCGGCTGACCAATCCGCACCGGACTATTTTTCTCGGGCCGGGCTTTTGGAATTCCGTGAATGAACTGCCGAATTTCCAACTCCCGGATAACGATCAGAACCTTATCGTGACCGTGCATTGCTACGAGCCGTTTTATTTCACCCACCAGGGCGCCACCTGGGCGGGACCGGACACTCGTCTCACTGGCATCCATTTTCCCGGTCCGCCCGCCACCCCGCTGGAACCGGCCCCGGGCGTGACGCTGACTCAAAACTCCCAGGATTGGCTGCGCCGTTACAACACCCTCCCGGCGGCGGAGAATCCCAGCGGACCGCAAAAATTCGTCAATCTCATCCAGAAGGCCAAGGCGTGGTCCGCGGCCCACGGCCGGCCGGTGCACTTCGGCGAGTTCGGCTGCTTCAAAACGGCGGACCCGGAATCGCGGGCGCGCTTTTACGCGGGTTTCCGCGCCGCGCTGGATGATGCGGACATGGGCTGGGCCGTCTGGGACTGGAAGTCCGGGTTTAATTACTGGGACCCCAAAACGAACCAGCCCGAGCCGGGTATGCGGGCGGCGCTGTTCCCGAAAAAATAAGTTTCCCCTTGTCGGCCCGGAGCGCTTCCGCAATGTTGGTTCCGATGGCCGAACGCAAAATTTCCGACGTCCTGACAAAGCCTGACTCCGCGCTGGAGTTGACGCTCCGGCCCTCCCTGTTTTCCGATTTTACCGGGCAGCCCCGGGTCAAGGAACGCCTGGAAATCACCGTGGCCGCCGCGCGGCAGCGGAACGAGGCCATCGACCATATTCTGCTCAGCGGACCGCCCGGTCTGGGCAAGACCACCCTGGCGAACATCATCGCCAAGGCCATGGGGGCGGGCTTCAAATGCACCAGTGGCCCCACCATCGAAAAGGCGGGCGACCTGGCGGGTCTGCTCACGAACCTGGAGGAAGGGGATGTCCTCTTCATCGACGAGATCCATCGGCTCCAAAAGACCATCGAGGAATACCTGTATCCGGCGATGGAGGATTTCAAACTGGACATCATTATTGATCAGGGTCCCAACGCCCGCAGCGTGCGCTTGAATCTGCCCCGCTTCACCTTGATTGGAGCCACCACCCGCAGCGGCTTGCTCACCGCTCCCCTGCTCACCCGTTTCGGCGTTCGCGAACGGCTGGATTATTACCCGGCGGACGAATTGGAAAAAATCGTCTCCCGCTCCGCCCGCCTCCTGAATCTGGATGTCGAAGCCGGCGGGGCCGGAGAAATCGCCCGGCGCAGCCGCGGCACACCGCGCATCGCCAACAATCTCCTGCGCCGCGTGCGCGATTACGCCCAGGTGCGGAGTGACGGCCGCGTCACCAAACCCATCGCGGACCAGGCTCTGGCGATGCTGGAGATCGATGAAAACGGCCTGGATGAAATGGACAAGCGCATCCTGGAAGCGATCATTGTGAAATTCGGAGGAGGCCCCGTCGGCATCAGTTCGCTGGCGGTCGCGGTGGGCGAAGAGCCGGACACTTTGGAGGAAGTTTACGAGCCTTACCTGATCATGGAGGGTTACCTCAAGCGCACGTCCCAGGGTCGGGTGACCACGGAATTGGCCTATAAAAAGCTCGGTTTGAAAGGCCGCCCCGGGGGTGGTGAGATCACTCTCCTGTAAGCTGAAACCTACAGGTGTTCGCCCGCCATGACGTCGCCGGAATTCAGTGTCAGGGCGAAGGGCTCCAGCGGTAACGGTTGATCATGGTCGAGGAATTCCTCGCAGACCTGGAAAAAATCCTTTTCGGTCGAGACCCGCCGGATGCGGTGCAGGAACTCCCCGGTGGGCTCAATCCCCAGCCCGAGGTAATTCGTATACTTCTTCATTTTTTGGACCTGCGCCAATTCGCGAATCTCCGGCGGCCGGACCGTCACGTACAGCGTCCGCAAGTAGTGCAGCACATCGCGCCCGGTCGGCAGGAACTTTGGTTCCCCGCGCCGGTGCTGGCGAATCTGCTGGAAAAGCCATGGATTGCGGATGATGCCGCGCCCGATCATCAAGCCGCGCGCGCCGGTCACATCCAATACTTCCTGCGCCTTGGCGGCGGAATACACATTACCATTGGCCAGCACCGGGCAGGGCAATGCCTCCACCGCCCGGGCGATGTAGTCATAATGCACCTCGGAGCGGTACATTTCCTGGACCGTCCGCCCGTGCACCGTCACCAAATCGAGGGAATGCCGCGCGAAGATCGGCAGAAACTCTTCAAAAACATCCGGCGAATCGAAGCCAATCCGGGTCTTCACCGTGAACTTCACGTCGATCGCGTCCCGCAAAGCCCCCAGGATGGCATCCACCCGCTTGGGTTCCCGCAGCAATCCGCCCCCGGCGCATTTCCGGTAAACGATCGGCGCCGGACAGCCGAGGTTCAAATCCACCGCCACCACTGGATACCGCTGCAACTCCTTCGCCGTCCGCACCAGCGAGGGAATGTCATTACCGATCATTTGCGCCACGACCGGTCGCCCGGTGGGGTTCAGGGAAATCGACTCCGCAATCCATTTCTCCAGGTGCGAGGTCGGATGCACGCGAAAGTATTCCGTGTAATAAACGTCCGCGCCTCCGTACCCCGCCATCACCTTCCAAAACGGCAGGTCCGTCACATCCTGCATCGGCGCGAGCGCCAGGATGGGCTCGGGGCCGGTCAACAATTGCTGAAACTGGAGATCAAATCGCATTGGAATTGCGGTTGGCAAATTCTTCAAGAAAGCGGATTTGGCGGACCGTCTCGACAGCCGAGGGCTCCGCCTGACGCACGTGGGCGATGGCCTGCGCGGCAGTTTCTCCTTGCGAAATAAAATAGCTCGCAATCATGGTGCCGGTTCGTCCGATTCCCGCCTCGCAAAATATGGCCAAGGGCAGATTCCGCAACCTGCAGTTGCGGGCAAATTCTACAAATTCCGCTGCCTGGGCTAACGACGGAGGGTGACCATCAGCAACGGGAATGCATTTGAATTCGAACCCGGCGTCTTGGAAAATGGCCGCGTCACCGGGCAGATTTAGTAAGCAGACGATAGCCCGGATTCCCAGAGCATGCAGCACTGGAAGATCATCAGGAAACGCGTCCAGTGCTCCCCCACAGTTAAGTCTGCGCAGCGGATCGAGCCACGGCATACCCATACCGGCCAGAACCCCATCAATCGCCCACCAAAGATTGGAATAATGCTCCGGCATGTGGTCCTAAGCAAATTGCGGATGCCGGCGCAGTTTTTCCCACGTTTCTTCCGTCAGAGCGGCCTGGCGGTAAACCGGTTCCCACATGGGTTCCGCGCTGGTGGAATTCCGGGCGCGTTGCAGCCACTTTTGATCCAGTGGCTCGGTGATCAATGCCAGCGTGTTGGCCGCGATGGTGGTCTCCTCCTTCTCTCCCGTGGCATGGCCAGCTCCCACGTAAAATCCCGCCAGCAGCAGCGAGACCCGCAGCATGGTGCTCCGGGAATAGGTCGGGAGCGCGCAGGGACGCGCCGGGTCGAGTAGTTGGAACAGTTGCGCAAACAAGGGCTGCGTCCACATCGCCGGATTCTTGGCCGGTGAGTAGGCATCGAACAGAATCGCGTGTGGCGCGGGCAGATTTTCGCCCGCCAGGGCCGCGGGGTGTACCGCCAGCCACGTGGGAAAATCCCCCAAATGCAATTCCCACTGGATCCGGCGTCCGGCGTCCTCGAATTCCACCCGGTGCCGGACCAGCAACTCGGCAATCGCCGCCTCGTAGCCCCCGAAATATCCCAGGGCGTCCGCATGGGCGGCGGCGAAGCGCAAGGGCTCCAGCGTGTGGTCAAAACTCACGATCCGCAATGGCGCCAGGGTCCGGCCCGACGTCCGACACGCCCGCAGTACGGTCAGGACGTTGGCCGCCGCGCCCAGGCCGACATCCCACACCACAAATTCCCCGCCCTGCCCGGCCAGCCGTTCCGGCAGTCGCAATTGGCGCACGTACAGGGCTTCGGCCTCCGCCACCGGGCCGATGACGGGATGAAATGTTTCCCGGTGGGCTACGGAATGGACGCTGTGCGTGCCATTGGCGAGCCGCACTAGGCGGTAATCCGCGGGTGTTGAATCCACTCCAACACCCTAACAGGCGGCCGGCGGCGGCGGAACAATTTTAATATTCTTCCCCGCCCGTTTCGGGCAGGATGCGCCCCCATGAAAGCAGTCATTTTGGCAGCGGGCAAAGGCACGAGAATGCGGGAACTCACCAACGAGGTTCCCAAACCGATGTTGCGCGTCCACGGCAAACCCATCCTCGAGCACATCATCACCGGCATCGCCAGCGCCGGCATCCGCGACATCTTTATCGTCACCGGATTCAAGGCGGAAACCATCGAAAACTATTTTGGCGATGGCTCCAAATGGCAGGTGCGCATCGCCTACGGTCGGCAGTTGGTGCAGGACGGCACCGGCAAGGCCCCAGAAATCGCGCGCGGCTTCATCGGCGCCTCCCCCTTCCTCCTCACTTACGGCGATATCCTTGTCAAACCCGGGACCTACCAGCAAATGGTCCATCGGTACAATGAAGATTATTTTTCGGGCGTCCTCACCGTCACCGGCAGCCAGGATGTTACCAAAGGCGGGCTGGTCTTCTTTGATGACAAATTTCTGCTGCGCCGCCTCGTGGAAAAACCAAGCCCGGAACAAATCGAGGAACTGCGCCTCCAAGGCTGGCTGCCCCCGGGTGCCACGGTCTGGTACAATGCCGGCATCTACATTTTCCGGCCGTCGCTGTTCGAGTACACCGCCAAACTGCAAAAATCCATCCGCGGCGAATACGAGCTAACGGATGCCATCAGCGCCCTCCAAGCCGGCCACCACCCCATCGCGGGCATGGCCATCGAGGGCCGCTGGGTGGATGTGCGCGACCCGGAGGTTTTGGCGGAGTTGGAGCGCGAAACGGCGGGGTAAGGGGAATTATCAGACTGATCAGTCTGATCCGACGGATCGGACCGATCACCGCGCCAAACCACGCCAACGCCACCCCCGATGCCCTCGCCCGCGCCCAACCCCGGCTCCGCTCCGCGGCGGTTGCGCCCGAGCGGGGGCTATCGGCAACTGCGGAGCTACCAGGTGGCCACCGTCATCTACGATGCCACGGTCTCCTTTTGCGACCGTTTTGTGAGCGCCCGTTCGCGCACGCACGACCAGATGGTGAAGGCGGCCCGCAGTGGTGGGAAGAACATCGCCGAAGGCAGTCGCGCCAGCGCGACCAGCAGCCAGACCGAATTGCGCCTGGTAAACGTCGCGCGGGCGAGCCTGGAAGAATTGCTGCTGGACTACGAAGACTACCTCCGCCAACACAGTCTCCGCCAATGGAGCAAAGACGACCCGGAAGCGCGCGCCGTGCGGGCCGTGGGACAACAAAACCCTGCGGGCACCCAACGGCCAACCGATTGGTCCGACCCGGTGGCCCACGGAAAAGCTTACGCCCATGGCTGCAGTACGCCGACGCGGCGGTAGTGGCCAACGCCCTGATTTGCCTCCTGCACCAGACGAACTACCTCCTCGATCTCCAGATCAACGCATTGGAAAGGAGCTTTGTTCAGGCCGGTGGTTACAGCGAGCAACTCGCCACTGCGCGCCTGACGGAACGCCGCCGGGAATCGCCAATCAAGCCAACCGGCCCGGCGGCTCCTCCAGTCAAAGCCCCCGACTGCCCGCAATGCGGGCAACCCATGGTCTTGCGCACCGCCCGCCAGGGCGCACGGGCCGGATCGCAGTTCTGGGGCTGCAGCACCTACCCGAAATGCAAAGGCGTGGTCCCGCTGTGAGCATCCGCGAGATCTGACTGATCAGACTGATCCGACCGATCACCGCCCCCCCACCCAGAAGCTCCCCGCCCCTACTCACCCCACATAGCGCGGTTCATACACCGGCCCCAGCCCGTGCCGGCGCAGCAGTTCAAGGAACCGCGCCACGCCCCGTTTCTCCTCCGGCCCCATTTCGTAACGGATACAGCGGCGCAGATAATCCTGCCGTAGATTGTAATCGTATTCCGGCCGTTCGCGGATGATGGTTTCCAGCCCGGCCAGCCCGCGGTCACGCGCTTCCGTGAGCAGGCGCCGGAGGGGAACGTTCTCCCGGGAGCGGCGCATCGCCCAGATGGCGTAAACAAAGGGCAGGCCGGTCAGGTTGCGCCATTCCGTCCCGAGATCCATCAGGGTGTGCGGGTGCGGGGCGCGCAAAAAATCCAGCGCCGCGTTGCCGATCAACAGGACGCCGTCCAACTCCGCCGCCGCCGCGTAGGCGGGCAACGGTTTTAATTGCGGCCGCCAACCCCGTTCCGCCAGCACCACTTGCAGGAGCTTCACGCTGGTGAGGGAAGCCGGGTCGCAATAAATTTCCGCCAGTTCGGCCACCGGCCGCCGGTGTGCCAGGAAAACACTCTTCACCTCGCCGCACGACGCGATGGCGATCCCGTCCAGAATGTCATAACGGTCGTGGTAGAGGGCTTCGACAATGCTCACCAGCCCGGCATCCAATTCATCCTGCTGCAGGAGACCCGCCAGGCGCGCCGGCGTCGTAAAGAGGATTTCGTTCTCCAAACCGTAGGTCAGCGGAGCCGCGTTCAGATACTGCACGGAACCCACCCGGTAAGGCGCGAGCCGGCCGGTTTCCGCGCTCATGCGGTCAGCGGTTCGGCGACGGGGTCCGTCGCTCCGGCGACCGCCTCCCGCCAGACTTTGACCGGCTCATAAAAAGTGTTCCGCTGCACCGGGGAGCGGCCGGCCTCCCGAATGGCTTTTACCAACGCCGCCTCGGTCTGCCCCTGCGGTGAGGTGGCCCCGGCCATGTGAAAAATATGCTCCTCCAGGATGGTGCCGTGCAGGTCGTCCGCGCCGTAACTCAGGGCCACTTGCGCCAGCTTGAGCCCCATCCCGACCCAATACGCGGTCAGGTGATCGAAGTTGTCGAGATAAATGCGGCTGACGGCAAGCGTGCGCAACGAGTCAAAGCCCGTGGGCGATGTGGTCACCGGAATGTTATTGTTCTCCGGCTGGTACGGCAGCGGAACAAAGCCCACAAAACCCCGCGTTTCGTCCTGTAACTCCCGCAATTGGCGGAGGTGATCCACCCGGTCCGCCAGTGATTCCACGTGCCCGAAAAGCATCGTGCAGGTGCTGCGTCCCCCGAGGCGATGCCATTGCCGGTGCACGTCCAGATATTCCGCGGCGGATTCCTTGCCCCGGGCAATCGCCGAACGGACCTCCGGACGGAAGATTTCGGCCCCGCCGCCGGTGAGCGAAACCAGCCCGGCGGATTTCAACTCCGCCAGAGTTTCGGGAACCGTCTTTTTGGCCTGCCAGGCCAGGTGCAAAATCTCGATCGCGGTGAAGCATTTCAATTGCAACCGCGGATCCAGCGCCCCCAGCGCCCGCAGCATGTCGGTGTAATAGCTGAACGGCAGGGAAGGATGCAATCCGCCCACGATGTGCAATTCGGTGATCCCCAGCGCCAGGGCTTCCCGGGCCTTCTGCACGATTTCCTCCAGCGAGAGCTGGAAGCCGTCAGCATCTCGCCGCTTCCGGGCGAACGAGCAGAACTGGCAGCTCAGAATGCAATAGTTCGAGTAGTTGATGTAGCGGTTGATGATGTAGCTGGCGCGCCGGCCGTTTTTCCGTTGATTCACTAGATCGGCCAGGGCCCCCAGCGCGTTCAAATCCTTCGATTCGAATAAGCGCAAGGCCTCGGACTCATCAATCCGCCCGCCCGCGACCACTTTTTCGTGCAGGTCGCGCAAACCGTTGCGTTGAACAAAAAAATTCATGCCATCTCTCATTGCCACCGACTCCGGCTGTTTTTCACCGGCCAAAATTGAACCGCGGGAACAATACTTCCGCGAGGGTGATCACCAGGAACACCACGCTGATCAGCGCGTTGAGCCGGAAGAATGCCACGTCGATCCACTTCAAACTCCGCCGCCGGGCCAGCCAGTGTTCCAGCAACAGAATCGGCAGGATCACCAGCAACCCCGCCAAGTATGCCACGCGGAAGCCGCAAAGCAAACCGAACGCAAGCAACAGTCCCCACATGAACATGTGCGCGAGGAACGCGGCCACCAGGGCATTGGCCGGCCCCCAGCGCACCACCAGGGAGTGGAGGCCGTGGCTGCGGTCAAATTCATAATCCTGCAACGCGTAAATAATATCGAACCCGATCAGCCAGAATACCACCGCCGCCGCCAGCAACAAGGGCAGGATGGCATTGTCCTGCCAGGGCAGCAGCGGCCAGATCCGGAACTCCCCTTTCACCGCCAGCCAGGCACCAATGGGGGCCAGCGCCAGCGCCACCCCCAGGAACACATGCGTGAAATCCGTAAACCGCTTCGTGAGGGAATAAAAACAAACCACCAGCAACGCCACCGGCGACAGGTAAAAGCAGAGCGGGTTCAGGCAGTAACTGGCGCCGACCAATCCCGCCGCACTCAATCCGCACAGGGTGATCGCGCTGGCGAGCGTGATTTGCCCCTGCGGCAGATGCCGGCCGGAGGTCCGCGGGTTCAGGGCGTCAAACCGGCGGTCCACAATGCGATTAAACGCCATGGCGCAGGTCCGGGCCGTGACCATGGCGACCAAAATCAGGCCGAACGTGGACCAACCCGGCCATCCCCGGTTCGCCCGCGCGGCCACCACCATCGCCGCCAGGGCAAATGGCAGGGCGAACACGGTGTGGGAAAGCTTCACAAAGCCCGCCCATTTGGAAAGGAGGGTGATCATGGCAACCGGATGGTTCCGCGGGCGGCGCTCAATGTTTTTCCTCCTCCGCCTGCCAACGGGCCACGAGATTGTGCGCCACGCCCAGATGATCCAGGACGCGCGCCACCACGGTATCCACCACCCCGGTGATGGTCTGCGGCCGGGTGTAAAATGACGGATTCGCCGGCAGCAGGATTGCCCCGGCCAGCAGCAGCAGTTCAAAATTCCGGACGTGCACCAGGCTCAGGGGCGTCTCCCGGGGCACGAGAATCAATTTGCGGCGCTCCTTCAGCATCACATCGGCGGCGCGCAGGAGGACATCCTCGCTGAAACCGTGCGCAATCCGCCCCAGGGTGCCCATGCTGCACGGGATCACCACCATCGCATCAAAGGGATTCGAGCCGCTCGCAAAGGGCACGTTCATGCTTTTCAAGCCATGCGTCGGCACCCCCGGCGGCAGGCGCAATCCCTCCGGCAGTTCCTGGGCCAGCACCACGTGGGCATAATTGCTGATCACCACGTGAATTTCGTGCGCGGTCGGGTCCAGATTGTCGAGCAGACGTTGCGCATACAGCGCCCCGCTTGCCCCGGTAATGGCCACCAGAATTCTCAATTATTTCGCCGGATCTGTCACTGCGTTCAAATCCCCATGATGACCGCGACACACCGCCGTCGCAAGCCCGTTCGGTTCATTATTTCTTGTCTCCGCGCCGCTGATCCGCACAATGGGATCGTGGCTGATTTCCGCCAAGTTGCTTCATTGCTCTGCCTGCTGCTGGGTGGCTGTGCCTCCCTGCCTGAGCCAGCCACGCCCCGGGTCACCCAGGTACCCGACGAAACGATCACCCTGGCGGAACCGGCTCCGCTCGCCGCCCCGGCCGCCGTAGCCCGGCCCACCCCCGTCGTTCCCGCCGCCGCCGCCCCGCCCGTGCGGACCGCCGCGCCGGCGCCGGTGCCGGAGGTGCCCGCGCCGGGAAATCCCGTCCCCGCCGCCAATCCGGCGCCGTTTGCCGTCACCGCCCCGCTGCCCACGCCCGCCCCGGGCCTGGCGCATCCCCCGCCGCCGGCGATCGCCTCGCTCAGCCTCCCCAGCCCGCCCACCCCGACCACTTCCCTTCCGCCGCCGCCGCATCATCCGGCGGCCCCGCCGGCCGCCAAGTGGCTGGCGTTGGATCGCTGGGCCCAAGCCCATGGTTGCACCACCCTGCAAAAATCCGTCTCCGGCGGGGCCACCTTGTGCCATCTCGGCAGCACAAACGGAGCCTTGACCCTGCAATCCGGCAGCCTCATCGCCCATTGGAACGGCGTGGAATTCCGGCTCGGCTTCGCGCCGCAAATCAGCGACGGGCATATCCACATCCACCCGGTGGACGCCCGCAAACACCTGGAACCCCTGCTCGACGGCATCCCCCGCCCGGGTAAATCAAGCCCGCTCATTGTGATCGACCCGGGTCACGGCGGCACGGACGCCGGCTCCCGGAGCACCATCGACGCCGGTTGGGAAAAAGAGTATACTCTCGATTGGGCCCGGCGCCTGCAAGGATTGCTGCTCGCCCGGGGTTGGACGGCTTTGTTAACCCGCTCCGGTGATACCACCCTGGCCTTGAGCAACCGGGTGGCCTTCGCCGAACAGCACCAGGCGGATTTTTTTATCAGCCTTCACTTCAATTCGGCGGCCCCAAACCACGCCGAAGCCGGTTTGGAAACCTACGCCCTGACCCCGGCCGGCCTGCCTTCCAGTCTCACCCGGGGTTACAAGGATGACGCCACCCTCAACTTCCCCAACAACGAATACGATGCCCAAAATCTGTCCGCCGCGCTGCGCCTGCAGCGCGCGCTCCTGCAGGTGAATGGCCACGCGGACCGCGGCGTCCGCCACGCCCGTTTCTTGACCGTCTTGCAGGGGCAGAACCGACCGGCCGTTCTGGTGGAGGGCGGCTACCTTTCCAATCCCCAGGAAGCCCGGCGCATCGCCGATCCCGCCTATCGTCAGAAACTGGCGGAGGCCGTCGCCACGGCGTTAATCGAAAACGCCGGACCATCCCTCGCCCTCCGGCCTCAGCCCGCCGCGGCTCCCGGGGGAGTGACGTCCACGCTAAAGCTCAATTGACTACCCGCAAAACATACGCACTGGTCACCGGCGGCGCCGGTTTCATCGGCTCCCATCTCGTGGAACGACTGCTGGCCGATGGCGAGGCCGTCCACGTGATCGATGATTGCTCGACCGGCGCTCTCGAAAATCTCCGGGCGGTCGCCCGCCATCCGGATTTGCAAATCACCCGCGCCAAAATCTCCGAGTGTGCCGATTTGCCATACTTGGTGGGGGGCGCCCATGCCATCTATCATCTGGCGGCTGCGGTCGGGGTGGAGCTGGTGGTGAGTTCCCCCATCCGGGTCCTGCGCACCAATCTGCACGAAACGGAAGTCCTCCTGGAAGCCGCCGCGCAGCACGGTTCGCCCCTGTTGCTTGCCTCCACGTCCGAAGTTTATGGCAAAAGCCAGCGGCCCGCGTTCGCCGAAGAGGATGATCTGCTCATTGGCCCGCCGCACCACGGGCGCTGGAGCTACGCGTGCTCCAAATTGATGGATGAATTTCTGGCCCTCGCGTACTCCCGCGAGCGTGCCCTGCCGGTCATCATCACCCGCCTTTTCAACACCGTGGGTCCCCGGCAAACCGGGCGTTACGGCATGGTGCTGCCGCGGTTCATCGCCGCCGCCCAGGCCGGACTCCCCCTGCGGGTCCACGACGATGGCGGCCAGACCCGCTGCTTCTGTCATGTGCGCGACACCGTGGAGTCCCTGGTGCGCCTCCAGCGCTGCCCCGCCGCCCGCGGCGAAGTGTTCAATGTGGGCGGGACGGAAGAAGTCAGCATCCTGGATCTGGCCCGACTGGTCATCGCCAGCCTGAATTCTTCCTCCCCCATCGAATTCGTCTCCTACCAGGCGGCCTATGCCCCCGGATTTCAGGACATGCGCCGCCGGAAACCGGTGGTGGAAAAACTCTGCCACACCACCGGGTTTCGGCCAGCCACGTCCCTGCGCGAGATCATCGCCACCACCGCGGCGGCCTCCTGAAAAAACAAAAAGGGCGTCCTTGCGGACGCCCTTGAATTGATTTGGTTGAATCGAACGCTGACGGCTTACCTTACGGGAAGACGAGGGCGTTGTCAGAGGCATTACCGCGGCCTTGACCGCTTTCGGTGCTGTCACCGGTGTGGGTGGCGGCGGTGCGCAGACCGGAGGAGGTCAGCTGTTGCACGCTGCCGTCGGTGACGGCCACGTTACCCGCGCCCTGGTGCATCTTCTGGGTCCATTGGGGATACTGCGCACCGTTCACATAGCTGGTGCCGAGGGAGAGGGTCGCGCCAGTGGCGGTCGTGCCCGTGGGAGAAACTCCGTAACCGGTCGTGGTGGTGGCCGAAGCGGCGATCGCGCGATCACCGGCGAGGAACAGGTTGGGGTTCGATTCATCCGCGTCCTTGCCGTAGAAATAGGAGATCGAGGTGTTGTCGCGGAAATCACTGCTGGCAGGCGCGCCGGTAAAGCCACCCAGGAAGTTGGTGCGGGCGATGCGTTCGTCAGCCGGGCAGACCGCGATCTTCGGGGTGCTGAGCTCGTTCGACATGATCTGGAAGATTTCGTAAGTGTAGGCCCAGGTTCCCAAGGTCGGGAAATTGGCGGGGGTGTAGGTCAAGGCGTGGACGGGACCGCCAGGCTGACCGGCCAATTGCATGGGATAACGGTCACCGTTGTCACCGGCCCAGATGCGGAACGCGAGGGCAACCTGCTTGAGGTTGTTCACGCAGTTGATGCGAACCGCCTTCTGCTTGGCTTTGGCCAGTGCCGGAAGCAGCAGGCCCGCCAGGATGGCGATGATCGCGATGACGACTAACAACTCGATCAGAGTGAAAGCCCCGAATTTATTTTTGCGCATTTTGTTCATACTAGTTTTTGGTTGAATAGGGTAAACGGTCCGCGAACTTTAATAGAATCGCCAAGACTGTCAACCGGATTTGAGGATTTTTTTAGCACTCGGGATGCCAGCTTCATTTTGCCTGCAAATCCACCAATTTAGGCCGGCCAATTGAGGGTTTTGCGTGAAATTTTCACGCATTGCGCGTGAGCCTCCCACATTACCTCCGGCGACCTTGCTGCGCACGGAGTTTTTACCCTGCTCCTCCCCGCCGGGGAATTCCCGGGCACCCCCTGCCGGAGGAAATCAAACGCGGACTTCCGTCCGCCGCAACCGGGCGCGGCTCGAGAGTTTTTGGGCAAACCACCAAGCCAGCAGTCCCCACAGCGCCAAAACCATGCCGACCATCAGCACGGGCAGGACAATGGCTAAAACGGATAACACCACCGCCCCGACGAGTTCTGCCGTGGCCAGAAACGGATTGGCGAGTCCCCCGGTCGTGGTGGTCGAAGTGCCCCGGGCCAGGACGGTGCTGCCCTGGACCAAACCCGCCATCCCGCCGCCTGCGATCACCCCCAACGCCCACTTGTAAAACGGATCCACGTCCGCCATCAAAGCCACGGAAACCAGGGCTCCGGCCACCACCGCCATTGGCGAGGCAACGGTATCGAGGCAATTGTCGATCCACGGAAGGTAATATCCCGCAATTTCCAGAACCGCCGCGACACCCAGCGCGATCAGGGCCGGAGTGGACCCCAGCCAGTGAAACCCGTGGGACAACGGCAGGTGGCCGAAGTGCGCCGCGACACTGACCGCCAGCAGCGGAATAAAAACGCGCAGCCCGCAGGCGGTTGCCAGACCCACACCAATCGCGATACTTAACCAGATTTCCGCATGCATCAGGAATCCTTGCTTTGAAAAAAACACCTTCGCACACGACCGGCAATTTGCAAGCGCGGGAATGGCCCCCTCGCCCCCCCTGCGCGGTAGCTCCTTTTGACCAAACTGCGCAATTCGCCGCTGACCAGATCGGCCCCAGGCCCGGGGAGTGCTCGAGCCCAGAAAAATAAGGTGTTAAACCCCAATTACTTGACCACAATTTTCCAGCGCGGGAGGATTCCGGAATGGCGTCTGCTGTGATTGGAGAGTAACGACTGCCTCACTGGCCACCCATCGGGAATACCCGAATGGGGGTGTTTTGGTCGCCGTATACCGTCACCCAATTGTCACTATTCCGAAAGCGAATGGGCGCAGGAATCGCTTGCATTCCCGCAAGCCGAATCTAGAGTGTTCTGGTCAGAATAATTCGTTGGAACGGAAGTCCCGGATCGCGGAGTCGCATCAAGTCTTTGATACCGGATCACCCTGTTAAAAATCATCTAATCGAAAATACCTCATGAAGAAAACCCTATTCACCGCCCTCTTGGGGCTCGCCTCGCTGCTGGTCGCCACGACCATCCAGGCCAGTCTTTTTTGGGCCGACACGATCACGAACTATCCCCTCGGCTGCATTACGACCAATAATACGGTAGGCTTCGGTTCCCCCCAGTGGATCTCCCACTTGCCCGGAACCGGGTTGGACGCCCTCATTCAGTCGAACAATTTCGGCAATTCTGGCACGGCCATCAACGGACGCCATCTCTCGATCTTTCAGAGCGGCACGGAGTACATTCACCGTTGGTTCGATCCGGCGACCACGAATGGTTATACCACCGGCAACGGCACGGTGCTGTACGCCAGCTTCTTCCTGACCGTGAACCTGCTGCCGACGCAGGGCGGAACGTATTTCGCCCACTTCATGGACGACCAGTTTGAATTCCGGGGCCGCGTTTTTGTGGTCGCCAACACGAATGTCTTCCCCTTTACCACCACCGTCCCCGGCACTTTCCGGATCGGCGTGGCGAACGCCGCCAATGACAGCGCCCAAGGCCAGGGTCCCACGGCGATTGTGCCGCTGGATCTGGTGACCAATACCGATTATCAAATTGTGCTTCGTTACGACATCGACAACGGCCTGGCCACCGTCTGGGTCAATCCCTCCTCCGAAGCCGACACCACCAGTGTGGCCGGTCCGATCACGGACATCGGCGCGATCACGAACGCGCTGAAAGCGTTCGCCTTCCGCCAGCGGGTGAATGCCGGCCGCCAGTTGATTCGCAACGTCATGGTGGGCAGCAGCTTTGCCGATGTGGTGACCAACACCCCGGCCTTGCCGCTGATTGGCCTCGAACCCGCCAACATCACCAATTATTCCGGCAATGCCGGTTTGCTGGAAGTCGCCGCCTCGGGCATGGGCCTGACCTACCAATGGTATCAAGTCACCCCCGGCCCCATCACGAACGCGGTCGCCGGTGGCACGGGACCTCAGCTTGTTTTCCCGGATCTCGAAGCGGCCAATGCCGGGCAGTACTACTGCACCATCAGCACCGCCACCGCTAGCACCAACACTACCCTGGTGAATGTTTCAGTGAACAGCACCCCGACAGCCCCTGCGTTCACCATCCAACCCGCCTCCACCGCCGTCTCGGTGGGCGGCAACCAATCGCTCAATTCTTCCGCCTCCGGCACCGGACCGCTCTCCTACCAGTGGAATTTTAATGGCAATCCCATCCCCAATGATGGTCCGAATCCGTTCGGGCTCCCGGGTGACAACATTAACATCTCCGGCTCCCAATCCCCCACGCTGGTCCTGACCGGTGTCAGCACGAATGAATCCGGCACCTTCAGTGTTACGGTCACCGGTGGATTCGGTTCTTCCACCAGCACCAACGCCACGCTCACGGTGAACCCGGTCAAACAGGTTTCCATCGCCTATCTGCGCAGCCTGGAAAACACCAGCACCTGGCAGGCCGGCAACACGGCGGACACTTTCGCCGTGACCGGCGTGGTGACGATGTATACCAACGTCACTTCCGGCTCCACCGCCTCCTACTACATTCAGGACGGCACCGCCGGGATTGATTTGTTCGTGACGGGTGACGCTACCTTCCGCCCGCACCTGGGTGACATCGTCGCCGCAACCGGCACCCTGTCCAGTTTCAACAATGCGTTGGAACTCGCGGTGAACTCGCAAAACCCCTACCAATCGTACTCCATCATCGGTCACACCAACCTGTTGCCCGCTCCCATCGTTTTTGATCTCGGCGCGACCAACAAGATTGGCAACATGGAGACCAACATTGAAGGCAGCCTGGTCATGATCACGAACGTTTGGTTCGCCGGTACCAATTTCACCGGCAATGGCAACACCACACTCGTCGTCACGAACTCCCGCGGGTATCCCTTCCAGGTGTTCTTCGCGAGCGGGGTGGACCGGGATGTGGCCAACGCCCATATCGCGACCCGCTTCGCCTGGTCGATCACGGGGGTGATGTCGCAATTCCTCTCCGGCAGCCAGGGGACCACCTCAGGCTACGAGATATATGTCACCAGCCTCGGCGACATTCTCACGAATGCGCCCCCGGCGGTCACCTCCACGGTCGCCCGGACCGGCTCCCAGGTCACGGTCACCTGGCCCGCCGTCCCCTACGCCATTTACACCAATTCGGCGGGTTTCACCCAGACCGCCGGGGCCTATTCCTACAGCGTAGTCGCCGCCACCGAACTGACGGGACCGTACCTGCCGGTCGCCACGGGGCTGACCTTCAACACCACCAACGGCATTTACGCGGACACCAGCGGGCTGGCTGACCGCAAGTTTTACAAAGTCGTCAGTCCGTAGTTCTCCGATCTGCTTGCTCGCGGCCCACCCGCCGCCCCATCCCTCCGGATGGGGCGGCGGCCCTTTTGGGGTTTCACTTGCAACCTCCGCAACCCCACGTAAAATGGCGAAGGTCAGTTCCGGTAGTCTTGATTTTTATGAATCCGAATCGTTCCTCCCGTCCCGCCTCGGCCTTCACCCTCATCGAATTGCTGGTGGTAATCGCCATTATTGCCATCCTGGCCGGCATGTTGCTTCCGTCGCTGGCCTCGGCCAAAGCCAAGGCGCAAAAGATCAACTGCGTCTCCAATCTCAAGCAATGGGGCCTCGCCCAGTACATGTTTGCGAACGACAACGATGGTGCTTTTGCGTGCGACGGGATGGGTGCCAACAAACTTTACGGACCCGGCACGCCCGCTCCCACCGGCACCCCCGACGATCCGAATGCCTGGTTCAACGTGGTGACTGCGAATATCGCCGAACCGCCCCTTTCCAACTATTACGCGCTGCGCACCTCCTTCAATGATCCGCGGAAATACATGCCGTTCCCCGGCACCATTCCGCCCATCACCTCCGGGAACCCGCCGCCGAAAGCCTCGAAAATCTGGCATTGCCCCAGCGCGAAGATGAATGACGGCGAATATGCCGCCCTCGCCCAGAGCGGCCAATACGGTTTTTTCAGCTATGCGGAAAACATTGATCTCAAGTATCCGCGCGGGGACACGGGTGCCCAGTATCCCAATTGGATGCCGAAAATTCAGATCATCCCCAACCCCAGCGCCACGGTGCTCATGTTCGATGTGGTTTTCAACCCCGTCACCGAGGTCGTTAATGGTTCCCCCCAATTTAATTCGGTGAATCCGGCCAACCGCTACCGCAGTATCGGCACCCGCCATGCCAATGGCACCGTCATCAACTTCTGCGACGGCCATGCGGCCTACTTCAAGATCTTTTCCGTGACGAACAATCCGAATGGGATGCCCGAGCCGGAGAATCCGGAGATCATTTGGAACTACGCCAATCGTTAAACCACCGGCCCGCGGACGTCGCCGTTCAGGGCTGAGCGAGGGTTTCCCGCCAGGGTTTGCCCGCCTGCGCGGCGGCCAGCACCTGGCCGCACCGGAGTAACAACTCGTTCTGCCCCGCCGAGCGCGCGGCGTCGGCGGCCGACTGGGCGGACGTCACCGCCTCGGGAAACCGGCCCACTTCTGCGTAAGCGGCCGCCAGCGTCAAGCGCCACGCCGGATTTTTTCCCTGGCTGAGTTCGACCGCCCGCTCCGCCATGGGCACAGCCTCGGCGCCATTGCGAATTTCCGCCCGCGGATCGGTGACCAGAATCCAGGCCAGCTCATTCAACGCCGCGGGATAATCCGGCTGCTGGATCAGCGCCCGGGCCAGCCGGGCCAGCGCCTCGCGGGTCTTGCCCGTGTGTTCCAAGGCCCGGCCAAATTCAAAATGCGCCTTGGGATCCGGGTGCCCCGGCGGGACCACCGGCCCGAACAACTCCGCCGCTTCCCGCCAGTGCTCCTGTTGATTGAGCGCCACTGCCAGATTATAGGCGATTTCTCCGTTGCCCGGGGTCAAGCGCAGCGCTTCCCGCAATTCCGCGATGCCCGGTCCCAGTTGCCCCGTTTGCAATAGCACGATGCCCAGATTGTTGTGTGCCTGGGGAAACGCCGGCTCCAACCGAAGCGCCGCGCCATACTCCACCGCCGCTTCCTCAAATCGCCCGCGGGTGTGAAAAACCCGGGCCAGATTATTGTGGGTTACCGCGGAGTCCGGGTCCCGGCGCAAAGCCTCCCGATATTCCGCCACCGCCGCCTCGTATTGTTGCTGTTTGACCAGCGCGCCCCCGAGAAAAAAATGGGTTTTTGCCGCCAAAGGTTCAAACCACAAGGCCCGGCGGTATTCCACGATTGCCTCATCCAGCCGGCTCTTCCGTTCCAGGGCGTTGCCCCGAAAAAAATGCGCCTCGGGATCGTCCGGTCGGATTTTCAACGCCCGATCGTAGAGCCCCATCGCCTCATCCACCTTCCCCTCCTTGACCAGCAGGCTACCCAGCAGGGTGATGGCTTTCGCGTTCTCCGGCACCACCCGCACGGCCTGCGTAAACAAGGTCCGGGTGTCCTGCCAAAACCCCAGTTGCCGCTCCGTCAGGAGGATCAGCGCCACCCCCAACCCGGCGAGTTCCAGTCCCAACCACACCCGCTTTCCGGCACTATTGCCGGACCGCCCGGCCGCCATGCCCCAATCGCCCGCCAGCCAGACCAGCGCGATGAATGGGCCGATCAAGGGCAGGTAGGTGTAACGGTCCGCCCACGCCTGGTCGCCCACCTGTACGAACCCGATCACGGGCACCAGAGTCCCCAAATACCAGCACCAACCCACCAGGAGATAGGGCCGCCTCCCGGCCCACCACCAGGCCCCGGCGGAAACCAGCAGGAGCAAAACCGCGCACCCCCCCCCCGGGATCGGCGAACTGGCTGCGGGAAAGGGATAATACACCGCCAATCCCCACGGCAGGAACATCGCCTGGAGATAATGCGCATAGGCGATGGGCACGTGCAGCAGTCGTTCGGCGAGGGGCAATCCCTGGAGCGAAACGATGGAATGCGCCTGCCGCTGCGCCCAAATGGTCAGCCAACTGGCGATGACGGTGAGCACCAGGAAGGGCACCTTCTCCAGCGCCAGTCGCGGCCAAGGCTGCCGGGGCATTCCGACCGTGCGGGTTGCCGCCGTTCGCCGCAAAGGCCAGTAATCCAGCAGCAACAGAACAAACGGCAGCGTCACAATCATCGGCTTGCTCAACAGCCCGAGACTGAAACAGCCCAAGGTCACGAGGTAACGGACGGCTCCGGGTTTGGACGCATAGCGGGCGTACGCCAGCAGCGTGAGCATCCAGAAGCAAGCGCAGAGCAGATCCTTGCGTTCCGCCACCCAGGCCACGGATTCCACGTGCAACGGATGCCAGGCAAATAACGCCGCCACGACGGCGCTCCGCCCGGTCGCCCCGGTCAGACGGCGCAAGCCCAGAAACAACAACAGCACATTGGCCACGTGCAACAACACGTTCGTCAGATGATGCCCCATTGGACGCGCCCCGAAAATCTGGCAATCCAGCATGTGCGAAAGCCACGTCAAAGGATGCCAGTTGCTCGCATACCCCGCCTGGAAAGCCCACTTGAAATTCGCCCAGGAGAGCCCGCTGAGCACATGCGGATTCTCCGTCACGTACTGCTGGTCATCGTAGGTCAGAAAATCATGCCGCACTCCGGGCAGGTAAACCGCCAGGGTCACCAGGGCGAGCAGCAGGCTGATTCCCGCCACCTGCCCGCGACGGGGAGGCGGGGATGGCGGCACGGATCCGGTTGTGGTGGCGGCGTTCAAGGCAACGGCGCGAAATCCTAGTCGCGCCCACCCGTTTTTGGAATCTTATTCCGCCCACTTTATGGTTTTCAAAGCCGGTCCCGCCCCTTATCAATAGCGACCTTTATGGCTGGCAACAAACGCGCGGTGTTTTTGGATCGGGACGGAACGATCATCGAGGAGAAGGAATATCTTCACCGCCCGGAGAAGGTGGTCATTTTCC
Source organism: uncultured Pedosphaera sp. (assembly GCA_903918755.1). Classification (GTDB taxonomy): domain Bacteria; phylum Verrucomicrobiota; class Verrucomicrobiia; order Limisphaerales; family Pedosphaeraceae; genus CAIXFN01. The sequence goes on along the minus strand of CAIXFN010000022.1, from coordinate 39,739 downwards.
CTGGGGTCGGGCCTGCCTTGCGCGCCTTGCAGGACGCCGGCTTCGCCTTGATCATGGTCACCAATCAGTCCGGCATCGGGCGCGGTTACTTCTCCGTCGCGGACATGGAAAACGTCCATCGGCATCTGCTGGGGCTCCTTGCCGCGGACGGCGTGAGCTTTGCGGAAATTTATCACGCTCCGGAATCGCCGGATCAACCGAGCCGGGGCCGTAAACCCTCCCCGCAGTTTTTGTTCGATGCCCGGGACACCTTCGGCATCGATCTGGCCCGCAGCTACATGATCGGCGACAAACTCATCGACGTGGAAGCCGGCTGGAACGCCGGCGTGGCCAAAAGCCTCCTGGTCCGCACCGGTTATGGCGCGGAATGGGAAAAGAAAACCCCCGAAAAACTCGGTCCCGCCGTCGTGGTGGACGACCTGCCCGCCGCCGCCCGCTGGATCCTCGGCCCGTCCGCCGTCTGATCCCCCGGGTCGGCCCGCGCTCAAACCAGCACCATGATTTTCAGCGAGTCCGGCTTGGGCTGCGCCGCCAGGGCCACCGCCGCGGCGGTTTCCTCCAGCGGGAATTCATGGGTGATCAACCGGCGGACATCCAACTGCCGGGAAAAAACCAGCCGGGCCACTTCTTTTTGCAGGGTCACGTCTGAGGAATAGCTGCCAATCAGTTCCTTTTCGTCCACGCAAATCCGGGAAAGATCAATCTCCGTCACGGCGCCGCGCCGGGTGTGCGCGAACACCATCACCTGCCCCGCCCCGCGGACCAACTCCTGGGCCTGCAAAACCACGGCATCCACGGGCACCGCGATCACCGCCGCCTCCAGGCCGGTCCGGTGGGTTAATCGTCGCACCTGGTCGGCAAAATCCGGGGCATCCGCCGCGAGCGCCCAGCGGGCGGCCCATTGCCGGGCCAGTTTCAGCCGCGATGGCAACAGGTCGCTGGCGATCACCTTCATCCCCCGCAGCGCCAGCAGTTTCGTGAACAGCAACCCGATGGGCCCCTGCCCCGCCACCAGCACGGTGTCACCCGGCAGGATGCGCAAACGCTTCACCGCTTTGAGCACGGTGTTGACGGGCTCCTGCATCGCCCCCTCGGTAAAACTGTTGCGCGCGGGAATTTTCACCACGCCCGGCAGCACGAACGACATCACCCGGACATAATCCGCGTACCCGCCTCCCGCCGGCTCAAAGCCCGCCGTGATGCCGGTCAGTTTGTACTGGGCGCATTGGGCATACGTGCCGTGCCGGCAGGCATGACAATCCCGGCACGGCACATGATGATGCAGCGCCACGCGGTCGCCCACGGCGAACCCCTTCACCCGGGCGCCCACCCGGACAATCGTCCCGGCGGTTTCATGCCCGAACACCCGCGGCGGTGGCACGGTGCCGTAATGGATTTTTTTGATGTCCGTGGGGCAGACGCCGCACGCCGCCACCTTCACCAGTAATTCGCCCGCCCCGGTCTTGGGCACCGGGAGCGTTTCCAGCCGCAAATCATTCACCCCGCGATAAACCATCGCGCGCATCGTCTTCGGTATCGTGCTCACCCCGCCAATTTACCTGTGAATCCGGCGATGGGTAGCGCAAAAAATAAATTGTCGTGGTCCCGGTTTCTCGGCATCCTCCACGCCCTTATGCACCGGGTAAACCTTGGCATTGTCGGCTGCGGCACCGTCGGCGGTGGCGTCTATCAGGCTATTCTGCGGAATGGCGGCCTGATGGCGTCCCGTCTCGGGGTCGGCGTCCGGGTCGTCAAAGTCGCGGTGCAAAATCGGTCCAAAGCCCGGGCCGTCAAAATTCCGCCCGCCTTGCTGACGGACGATTGGCGTAGCCTGGTGGATGATCCGGCGGTCAATCTCGTTGGCGAATTCATTGGCGGCACCACCACCGCCCGGTCGGTCCTGCTCGCGGCTTTCGCCCGCGGCAAATCCGTGGTAACCGCCAACAAGGCCCTGCTCTCGGCCCACGGCGAGGAACTGTTCGCCGCCGCGGAAGCCAACGGCGCCAATCTCTATTATGAAGCCAGCGTGGCGGGGGGCATCCCGATTATCAAGGTCCTGCGGGAAGGATTGATCGGCAATCAAATTACCCGGCTCTATGGTATCGTTAATGGCACCTGCAATTATATCCTGAGCCGGATGAAGCTGGAAGGGGCCGATTTCGCGCATGTGCTGGCGGAGGCGCAGGCGCTCGGTTACGCCGAAGCTGAACCCTCTCTGGACATTGACGGCCATGACGCCGCCCACAAAACCGGAATCCTCGCTTCCCTCGCCCATGGTTTCTGGGTCAATCCGCGGGATATTTACGTGGAAGGCATCCGCGCCATCACCCAGCAGGACATCCGTTTTGCCAGCCAGATGGGCTACGCGATCAAACTGCTCGGAATTGTCAAAAAATCCGGTCCGGTAGGCCGCCGAGGCACCCCGCCGGTCCAGGTTTCCGTTTATCCGGCGCTCGTCCCGCAAACCCACGTTTTGGGCAGTGTCAACGGGGTCTTCAATGCCGTGCTGGTGCGGGGGGACATTGTCGGGGACACGCTGTACTATGGCCGCGGCGCCGGGCAGGATGCCACCGCCAGCGCCGTGTTGAGCGATCTCGCGGATGCCGCGCTCGACCTGAAATCCGGCGTGAAGAGCCGGGTGCCCCCCTTTGTGCCCCACGAACGCGATGGGGCCGTGAGCCCGATCGGCGCGGTGGTGTCCCGCTACTATGTCCGACTGAGCGTGATCGATAAACCGGGAACCCTCGCCGCCATCACCGCCATCCTGGCGCGGGCCCGCATCGGTATTTCCTCGGTCATGCAACCCGAAGCCCACGAGGGCGAAAGCGTTCCGCTTGTGCTGATGATTCATGACGCCACGAACGCCAACATGGCCCGGGCGCTCGCCAAAATCGGCCAGATCGGGGCCGTCAAATGCGCGCCGGTGATGCTGCGCGTGGAAAATTTTGATTAACCGCACCGCATGCAATTGACACCCAAACGCTGGAACGGGGTTATCGAACATTACGCCCGTTTTCTACCCGTCACCGACGCTACTCCGGTCATTTCGCTCAGTGAAGGCAACACGCCCCTGATCCGGGCGGACAATTTCGTGGCCGCCCTGGGCGGCGGGTTTGAGTTGTGGCTCAAGTACGAGGGCCTGAACCCCACCTGTTCCTTCAAGGACCGCGGTATGACCCTGGCCGTCTCCAAAGCCGCCGAACGGGGCGCGAAAGTCGTGATCTGTGCCAGCACAGGCAACACCTCCGCATCCGCAGCCGCTTATGCCGCCCGCGCCAAAATGAAGTGCGTGGTGCTGATCCCGGAAGGCAAGATCGCCCTGGGCAAACTCGCGCAAGCGCTGATGTACGGCGCAGTCACCGTCTCGATCCGGGGCAACTTTGATGCCGCGCTCCGCATCGTGCGGGAACTCGGTGAAACCGGGCTGGTCGAGGTCGTCAACAGCATCAACCCCGTCCGCATCGAAGGCCAGAAGACCGCCGCATTTGAGATTTGCGATCAACTGGGCCGCGCCCCGGATTTCCATTTCCTCCCGGTCGGCAATGCGGGCAACATCACCGCTTACTGGCGTGGGTTTAAGGAATATCACGCCGCGGGCCTGACCGACCGCCGCCCCCGGATCTTCGGTTTTCAAGCCGCCGGCGCCGCCCCCATTGTGGACGGCCATCCCATCACGCATCCTTGCACGGTGGCCAGCGCCATCAACATCGGTCACCCGGCCAGTTGGGCGGGCGCAACCAATGCCTGTGCGGAATCGGACGGTTTTATCGGCAAAGTCACCGACGAGGAAATCCTGACCGCCTACAAAATGATCGCCCGCACGGACGGCATTTTTGTGGAACCCGCAAGTGCCACGCCTCTGGCTGGCCTGATCCGTTGCGCCCGTGAGGGCCGCATCCCCACGGGCTCCATTGTCACCGCGATCATGACCGGGCATGGCCTGAAGGATCCGGATACCGCGATCCGCACTGCCGGCGCCGAACCCTTCGTGGTGGATGCCACCCGGGAAGCCGTCATGCAGGTGATGGGCCTGTGATCCGTTCGCGGAATTTGCAATTGCATGGATCGTCTCCTATAATCGTCGGCTGATACCTAATGGCACTTATAGTTCAAAAATTTGGCGGCACTTCGGTGGGCAATCCGGAGCGGATCAAAAACGTGGCCAAACGCGTGGCCCGCTACCGGGCGCAGGGCGACCAGATCGTGGTGGTCGTCTCGGCCATGAGCGGCGTCACCGATGGCCTGATCCGGCTGGCCAAGGAAATCATGCCGCTGCCCACGGAGCGGGAAATGGACATGCTGCTCGCCACGGGCGAGCAAACCACCATCGCCCTGGCGGCCATGGCCCTGCATGCCCTGAATATCGACGCCGTCTCCCTGACCGGCTCGCAGGCGGGCATCCTCACGGACGACGTTCACACCAAGGCCAAGATCCAGACCATTGATCCCAAGCAGATCCATGCCCTGCTCGATGCCGGCAATGTGGTGATCGTCGCCGGTTTTCAGGGTCAGACTGCCGCGGGTCACATCACCACCCTGGGCCGGGGCGGCTCGGACCTCACCGCGATCGCGTTGTCGGCCGCGCTCAAGGCGGACCTTTGCCAGATTTACACCGATGTGGACGGCGTGTACACCGCCGATCCCCGGATTGTCCCGAGCGCCCGCAAGCTGGACGAGATTTCTTATGACGAAATGCTCGAACTCGCCAGCCTCGGAGCCAAGGTCATGCAGTCCCGTTCGGTGGAGTTTGCCAAGAAATTCGGCGTCGTATTCGAGGTTCGCTCAAGCCTCAACGACAACCCAGGAACCATTGTGAAAGAAGAAACCCAGAATATGGAGGACGTCGTCATTCGCGGCGTCTCGCTCGATAAGAACCAAGCCAAGCTCACTTTGATCGCCGTTCCTGACCGCCCCGGCGTGGCCGCCCGGGTTTTCAAGGCCATTAGCGACGCCGCCATCAACGTGGACATGATCGTCCAAAATGTGAGCCATGGCTCCGGGCAACCGGCCACCGATCTGTCCTTCACGGTGGACAAACCCGATCTGCTCAAGACCCACAAGGTCATCGCCGGGATCCGGGATGAGATCGGCTATCAGGAAGTCCTGGCCGATGAAAACATCGGCAAACTCTCGATCGTCGGGGTGGGCATGCGCAGTCACTCCGGGGTGGCGGCCAAGATGTTTGAGACCCTGGCCCACGAGGGCATTAACATCGGCATGATTTCCACCAGCGAAATCAAGATTTCCGTCGTCATCAACCTCGCCCAGGGCGAGCAGGCGATGAAGGCCATTCACGCCGCTTTTCTCGGCTGAGTTCCGCCCGCCTCGGAAGCCTTGCCGGAGCGGGTGGGGAAGTAGTGCTTCCCCACCTCCAATCGCTCCGTCATTTTGTAGTCCCCTTTCCGTTTTTTTCCCCCATACTTCGAGCGGCATGAACTCCGCCTCGAACATGGTGCTGACTTTTTTCGCGCTGTTCTGGACCGGCACGGTCCTTTTGGTTGATGGCTTCCTCGCCGTCCCCGCACTGTGGCAGGTCCAGGCGGAGAAATTCCCCACCACGGCAGGCGTCATCCGCAGCAGTCGCGTCATCGCCGGGAGCGACAGCGACGGGGACCCAAAACTATCCTTCGCGCTCACCTATTCCTACCAGGTCGACGAGCAAAACTACACCGGCACCCGCTATCGTTACCTCGATATCGCCACTCCGGACGACGGCGCTGCCGCCCGCGTGGCCGCCTCCCTCCAGGTCGGCCGGGAGGTGCTGGTACACTACCATCCGCGACGCCCGTCGGACGCCATCCTGCAGACCGGTTTGGAGGGGGGCGATTTGCTCGTCTTCACCTTCCTGGCGCCGTTCAATTTAGCCGCGCTCGCCTTTTGCGTCGCGGCCTGGACGAGCGGCCGGCGCAGCAATTTGGTCTCTCCCTTCAATCGAATCCGGATCCTCCCGGCCCGCCAACCGCCCCGGATCCGTTTCGCGGTTTCCCCGTGGGTGGCCGCGCTGGTCGCGGCAATTGTGCTTTGTCTCCTCGGCCTTTTTGCGGTCGTCCTTTTCTTCGGCGACTACCATCCCACTTTCACCACCATGGCCATCGTTTGGACAATCATCGTCGCCGGGAGCATCTCGGCAGGGTGGTTGCACCATTGGCGGGCCAGTTCCGGACGCTATGATCTCGTCATCGACGCCGCGCGGGGCTGGCTGGAACTGCCCGCGATCCGCGGTCGGAAATCGGCCCGCCGCATTCCCTTCGACGATCTGGTTTCTCTGGAGGTTGACACCATCGCAACCCGGGATGCGGATGGGGATACCAGCATGGTTTATGTTCCCACCCTGCACTTCACGGGCAGTGAACCCGGTCTGGAGCAACTGGCCAAACTGCACCGGGTGGAGGACGCCCGGGAATTGGCGCGGTGGGTGCGCACGCAAGTTCGCCTACCCCTGCACCCGTCCTGGGCCCAGGCCATTGATTACCCGCCACCACTCCCTTCACGGCGCGGCTAATTGCACCCGGTAAAACGTTGGGCCGGGGGGCGGTGCCGGATCCGTCAGCGACAAAGTACCGACATTCGTCGCCAAAATGGCGCCGACCACCGGCTGCCACTGCCCGGGCGCCAGCGTGGGACTTCGCGCGAGGGAATAGCGGGGGCCCGGGCGCCACGCGACCTCCATGGTCACTTGCCCATTCTCCCAACGCACATTGGCGATCAACGGCCGGGTCGCCCGCGCGGCGGTGGCGGCGGCCGCAAAATCAATCCGGCCCCAGCCATAAAAGGAGTCCCGCCCCGATGGCCCCAGATCCACCGCCGTGGCTTGCAAAAGACCGATGATTTCGTCCGGCCCCAAACCCGGATTGATGCTCATCAGCACGCCCACGACACCGCAAAAAAGCGGGGTCGCATAACTGGTGCCACTGCCGGTGACATAGCCGCTGCCGGTGGCGGTGGAAAACACCCGCCAACCCGGGGCCGAAAAATCGATATACGAGCCAAACTGGGTGCCCGTGAAGTTGTCCGCATCGTCGGTCATCGCCACGCAATAAATATCCGGCTGATTGGTGTAATTGCACGGTCCGGAACCATCGAGGGCGGACATCCCCAAAATCCCCGCGGTATTCGTCCGCAGGTAATGCGCGGCGGTCTCCAGCACATCACTGTTGGCCCCGCTCCAACTGATGCTCACGACCCGCACCCCGTGATTGGCCGCCCAGACCGTGGCATTGTACATCTCACTGGTCGCCCCGTTGATGTTGAGAGGCAGGACCTGGCAATTCCCTGCCCCGGCTACCCCCACCCCATTACCGAGGCCGGCGGCCGCCATCCCGGCGCAAAAAGTGGAGTGCACAATTCCCGGGGCGCTGGTCACCGGCCCGTTGGCCACGACGTCCCAACCGGCCCCGGTGTTCCCCGCCAAATCCGGGTGATTCATTTGGAACGGCGTGTCTACGATGGCGATCCTCACCGCCGGGGAGCCGCGGCTGATATCCCATGCCTGCGCGCTGCCAATGATCTGGTGGTGATATTGGTTGCCAAAGAGCGGGTCGTCCGGTGTGAATTGCCGGCGCTGAAACACATCGAGTTCCGCGTATTGCACGTCCGGGCGAGCCCGCATTGCCCGCAAGGCCTCCCCTTCCCGCAGCGGCTCCACGCGCAATGCAGCGGGATGCGTCCAATCGCGGAATTTGACGAGCACGGTTTCCGGGTTGAACGCCACCAGTTCCCCATTCCCCGACTGCTCGCGACCAAAACGCCGCTGTTGAAAATGGACATGCGCCCGGGTGTTGGCCTCCGGCAGGGGCACGGCAAAATTGGTTAGTTGGGGGGAATCCCAGTCCGCCGCCCGGGTCAGCGCGGGGATGCGCCGTCCGGGAATCTCCCCAGGCAGGTTGGTCCCGACCGCGGCCGGCGCCACAATTTCGGGCGCCACATCCCCGTACGGCAACGGCGCGGCCCCGCCGGCTAACCCAGCCAATGCCGGGGTCGGGAGCCACCCCAGGCCCCCGAAGCCCATCCCGATCCACGCGGCCAGCCAGAATTTCACCGGTTTACTATGGCACCGCCGCTCAGATGGCACAACCTCCCAAGGGAGTATGCCCTCCAACTCAGACCACGCGGCTGATCCCGGTGCCCTTTTCCACGGTGCCAATCTCCCAGGCCGGCATTTTGCGCGCCCGGATGAACTTGAGGATCGCCGCCGCCTGCTCCGCCGCCACGAACAGCGTCATGCCGATGCCCATGTTGAACACCTGGTACAACTCCGCCTCGTCCACACCGCCACGTTCCTGAATGATCTGGAAAATTGGCAGCACATCCCAGGTGCCTTTGCGGATCACGGCGTCGCACTTGGCCGGCAATACGCGCGGCAGGTTGTCGATGAAGCCGCCGCCCGTCACATGCGCCAGTCCCTTGATGGTGCGCTGGCCCACCACCGGCCCCTTGCCATTGAACTTGCGCAAAAGTTCCTGCACCAGCGGGCCGTAGCTCACATGCACTTTCAACAACTCTTCGCCGATGGATCCCGCCAGTCCGGCCAGCCGGCTCTTGGGCTTGAGCTTCATTTGCTCGAAAAAAATCTTGCGCGCCAGCGAATAGCCGTTGGTGTGCAGCCCGCTGGAGCCCAGGCCGATGATCGCATCGCCCGGCCGGATTCCCTTGCCATCCAGCATCCGCGCCTTCTCCACCACCCCGACAATCGTGCCGCTCACATCATACTCGCCCGGTTGGTAGAAACCCGGCATCTGCGCCGTCTCCCCGCCGATCAACGCGCAATGGTTCGCCGCGCAGCCACGGGCAAATCCGGCAATCAATTGGGTGAAGACATGCGGCTTCAATTTCCCGGTGCCGATGTAGTCCAGGAAAAACAACGGCTCGGCCCCCAGCACCGCGATGTCATCCACGCAATGATTCACCAGGTCCTCGCCGATCGTGTCGTGCTTATCCATGGCGAAGGCCAGCTTGAGCTTGGTGCCCACGCCATCCGTGCTCGAAACCAGCACCGGCTGCCGGTACTTCTTCACGTCCAATTGGAATAATCCACCAAATCCGCCCACCTTGCCCAAAACCTCCCGGCGATGGGTGGAAGCCAGCAATTCCGGCAAGGTCGCCTTCACCCGGTTGCCCAGCTCGATATCGACGCCCGCGCGGGCGTATGCGTTCTGTTTCATCGCGCGCATCCTACCGTGACCCGCCGCAATTCCAAGCGTCCATTTCATTGCTTTCCCACGGGCTCGGGTATATTATACCGGGGTCATGACGCGGCGATCATCCATTCTCCTTCTCTCCGCCGGTTTGAATGTGGTGCTCCTCGCTGCCTGGCTCTCCGCCCGTCGCCACGCTTCGCTGGCCGTCCCGGGAGCCATCCTCGCTAACTCCGTGACTGCCTCCAACGCTCCCGGGCGCACGCATGTGGTCTTCCGCCGCCAGGTGTTCTCCTGGCGTGAAGTCGAATCACCGGACTACACCACCTACATCGCCCGGCTGCGCGACATCGGCTGCCCCGAGTCCACCATCCGCGACATCATCGTGGCGGACGTCAATCAACTCTACGCCCGCAAGCGCTTGGCGGAAACGCCGGCCATGGATCAGGAATGGTGGCGCTCCACTCCTGACACCAACCGTTTACAAGCCACCACGGCCAAAATCGCGGCGTTGGAAACCGAGCGCCGCGCCGTCCTCGACACCTTGCTGGGTCCGGATTGGGAATCCCCCGATGCCGCCACCAACCGGCCGCTGGTCTCTCTGAATGGTCCGGTCCTGGGGGCGCTCACTGCGGAAACCAAGCAAACGGTCGAGGACATCGTGGCCCGCTCGCAGCAACGCGTCGATGCTTACGTCGCCGCCCAGTCCGCCGCCGGTCTGGCAATGGATCCCGCCGTGCTCGCCCGCATCCGCCTGGAAGCGCGGAATGATCTGGCCAAAACACTGGCCCCGGCGGAGTTGGAGGAATTCCTCCTGCGTTATTCGCAAACCGCGATCAATTTGCGCCGCGATTTCGCCACCCTGCAATTGACCCCGGACGAATTCCGCAATGTCTTTCGCGCGGTGGATGCCCTCGACCAGCAATTGCGCCTGGATTATTCGCCGGATAATCCCGCCACCGCGAGCCAGCGCGCCGCCCTCGAGCAGCGGCGTTCCGCCACCATCCTGGCCACCCTTGGCCCCGCGCGCGCCCAGGAATATCAATCGAGCCTCACCCAATTGGCGGCCACTCCAGCCCCGGTCGCTGCCCCCGCTGTGGAAACCGACGCGCCGGGCTCAATTCCCCCCAGTGTTGCGCCCACGCTCTTTGCCATCAATCAAGCCACGGCCCAGGAAATTGCCCGCATCAATGCCGATCCCAATTTGACGGCGGAACAAAAGGCGGCCCAGATCAGCGCCGTGCAGGAGCAGCAGCAGGCAGCCCGGGCCCAGGTGCTCGGCCACGCCGCCACCCCACCCCTCCCACCCGCCGCCCCCGGCATCCATTCCTTTTCTCCGGGTGAGACCCTGGACGGCATTGCCTCGCAATACGGAGTTTCCATCGGCAATTTGTTGCAGGCCAACCCCAACCTGAATATCAATCAACTCAGCAAGGGCCTGCAGATTCGGATTCCCCAAGTCGCCAAGTAAACCGGCCGCCTGCCGGGCGGTCATGGCGTTCGACCGGCATCCTCCCGGAGCCGTGCCCGCCTATCGATATATTCGATGACCCCATCGGATTTATCAATTTCCCCCGCCCGCCAGGCCGGCGGCATACTGCGCCAGGGATCAAAAAACAGCGGCCGCGGGCGGCCCGCCCGGGCACGGCAAATGCCGCGCTTCGCGAATCATGGTCCGTTCGCCGCAATGCACACGGCGGCGGTGTCCGCCCCGGCCGCAGGGAAAATCCGGAATATGAAAAAAATGTCAGTCTTGTTGGGGGTTTGGCTGGGTGGTCTGACGCTGCTCAATGCCGGCCCCGTCCCAGTCAGTGATGCGGGCACAAACCGCGTGGGAATTTACGACTCCCGCGCCGTGGCCTACGCGTGGTTCTGGAGCGCCCCGCAACAGGCGGCGCTGAAAGAAAAAATGGACGCCGCCCGCGCCGCCCAAAAGTCCGGCGATAAAGTCCGCTTCCAGGAATTCGACCAGGTCCTGCGCACCACCCAGGACCAGATGCATCGCGAAGTCTTCAGCACCGCACCCGCCGTCGAAGCCCTGGCCCAGTTGCGGGATAAGCAGGCGGAAATCGCCCGCGCGGCCGGCGTCCGGGAACTGGTCTCCAAATGGGACGCCTCCACCCTTCGGAAATACGCCGCTCAGGAACAGGTGGACGTGACCGACCAACTCGTAAGCGCCTTCCTGAAACCCACCGCTCAACAGGCCAAGATAATTGCCGAACTGCGCAAATCCACCCCGGTGCCGCCGGAGAAATGCGAGGAGTTGATCCGCCAGGGCAAGATGTGACGCCGTTGCCGCCTCGCGGGCGGGATGGGGAATCTTGTCAACGGGGCCGCCGCCGGATAGGCTCCCCGCAATGCCATCCCATGGGCCAACTCGTCGGCGCGCCAGGCGGCCATGGCTCCCTGCGGGGATGTTGCTCGGCTGGCTCCTCGCGGGCGCGGTATCGGTCGCGGATGGGCAAACCCTTTCGGCCCCCTATTCGATCGACACCTGGCAGACCGATCAGGGCTTGCCCCAAAACTCGGTGACCTCCCTCGTCCCCACCCGGGACGGCTACCTGTGGGTGGGCACTTATAACGGTCTGGTGCGGTTTGATGGCGCGCGCTTCGTCACCTTTAACGCCGGCAACACCCCGGCTTTGGGCAGCAGTCGGGTCACCAGCCTGTTTGAGGATGCCGCCGGCAGCCTTTGGATCGGCAATGAAACGGGGGAATTAACCCGTTTTGACCGGGGGAAATTTGAACATTTTGCCCCGGGCACGAACCCGCCAGCCGGGGCGTTGGTGGCCATCAGCGAAACCGCGGAACATACGCTGTGCCTTTTGAATAGCGCCGGGTGGTTGTTCTGCCGGCAGGACAACGGGTTTGGCCGCCTGGATGGCGGAGCGCCGGCGGAGAATACCCTCTCGCTGGCCCGCGGGGCGGACGGTCGTGTCTGGTTGGTGGGGGGCAACCAACTGCGCGTGGTTTCCGGCCGCCAGATCATCAACCCCGCCCAAGCGCCGAAGCCGGACTATTATACCGAGCGCGCCTGTGCCAGCCGTGACGGCGGCCTCTGGCTGGTTGGCGGCGGTTCTTTGCGTAAACTGAGTCCCGCCGGCACGGCCACTGATCTTGGCCCCGCCCCCTGGGGAAACGGCTCCCTGACCACCCTGCTGGAGACCAGTCGGGGCGAATTGCTGGTGGGAACCCTGGCAGATGGAGTTTACGTCCGCGCCCCCGATGGGGAGATCTGGCACTGCCAGCGGCGCAACGGCCTGGCCCATGATTGGGTGCGCTCGCTGGCCGAGGATGGCGAGGGCACGGTCTGGGTGGGCACCGGCGGCGGCCTCAACGCCCTGCGCCCGCGTCGAATCCAGATGGTCAGTGTCCCGGACGATTGGGAAGGTCGCGCCATCCTTTCGGTCAGCCCCCGGCGGGCCGGCGGACTGTGGGTTGCCACGGAAGGCGCCGGCCTCTATGAGGTTTTTGGCGAGACTACGCGCCGCTATGTCGGCTCCAACGGATTGGCCAATCTGTTCGTCTGGTCAGTCCTGGAGGATCATCGGCAGAATCTCTGGGTGGGAACCTGGGGGGGCGGTTTGTTTACCCGCACCGGGGACCGGTTGCAACTGGCCCCCGGAATGGCGGAGTCCACCGTGCCCATGCCCGCTTTGTACGAGGCGCGCGGCGGCGTCCTGTGGCTGGGCACCCAAATAGGCCTGGCGCGCTATGAAAACGGTCAGTGCCAATGGTACACCCGCTCCAATGGCCTGGCTCTGCCGGACGTCCGCACCATCGTGGAAGACGACGCCGGCACGATCTGGTTTGGCATGGCGGGGGGTGGTTTGGGCCGCTGGCAGGGCGGCCAAATCCGTCAATTCCGGAAGGCTGACGGACTCCCCAGCGATTTTGTCTGGTCGCTGCTCGCCGAACCCGGCGGCACCCTCTGGATCGGCACCTTTGGCGGCGGCCTCGCCCGCTTCCAAGCCGGACGATTCACCACCCTGGCCGCCCGTCAGGGATTACCCAACAATGTCATCTGCCACCTCGAGGACGATGGGCTGGGGTATTTTTGGTTGAGTTCTGACGGCGGCATCTTCCGCGTGGCCAAGTCCGAACTGCGCCAATGTGCCGACGGACTGATTCCGACCGTGAACTGCCTCACGTACGGCCGCGCCGACGGCTTGAACACCCTGGAATGCTCCGGCGGCAGCCAGCCTTCCGGCGGCAAAACGCCCGATGGCCGTCTCTGGTTCCCCACCAGCAAGGGTTTGGCCGTGATCGACCCCGCCAATGTCAAAATCAATCCCCGCCCCCCGCCCGTGGTAATCGAGGAAATCCTGGCGGATGATGAACCCGTGCCCGGGGCTTCCACCGGGCGGGTGGTCATCCCGCCCGGTAAACAACGCTTCGAATTTCGCTACACTGGTCTCAGCCTCATTGCGCCCGCCAAGGTGCGGTTCAAATACCGGCTTGATAATCTGGAGTCCGATTGGGAGTCCGTGGGCCCCCGGCGCGTGGCCAACTACAGTTTTCTGCGTCCGGGCGAATACCATTTCCGGGTGACCGCCTGTAACAGTGACGGGACTTGGAACGAGACCGGGGCCGCGGTCACGCTGGTGCTGCAACCCTTCTTCTGGCAGACGTGGTGGTTCATTTCCGGTGCCACCCTGGGGGCGATGGGGGCCGTGGGTGGGGCGGCCCGGTTTGTCACGCGCCGTCGGTACCGCCAGCGCATGGAGCGACTCGAGCGGCAGCGGGCGATTGAGCGGGAACGCGCCCGCATCGCCCGGGACATCCATGACGACCTCGGCGCCAGCCTCACCCGCATCACCATGTTGAGCCATTCCAGCCGCGCCGAAATGGAAACCCCGGAACAGGCCGCCGCGGACCTCGACCAGATTTACCGCACCGCCCGGCAATTAACGCGGGCCATGGATGAGATTGTCTGGGCCGTCAGCCCGCAGCACGATTCCCTGGACAGCCTGGTGGCGTATCTGGGCAAGTTCGCCCAGGACTTCCTCAGCGTGGCCAGTATTCGCTGCCGTCTGCATGTGCCCCTGACCCTGCCTGCCTGGGCGCTCACCGCCGAGGTGCGCCACAATCTCTTTCTCGCGGTGAAGGAGGCCCTGCACAACGTCCTCAAACACGCCGCGGCCACGGAGGTCCGGGTGTCCCTCGAATTGGCTCCCACTGGTTTTACCCTGACAGTCTCGGACAATGGCCGCGGCTTTGACCCTTCAGGCTCGGCGGCGACCGCTTCGCCCGCGGACCGCCCCTCCCCCGGCCGCGGTTTGGAAAACATGCGCCAGCGCCTCGCAGAGATTGGCGGCCAATGTGTCATCCGCAGCACTCCCGGGGAAGGCACCCAGATCCGTTATGTGATGCCCGTTTCCCCCTGAATTGCGGAGTTTACCACATGCACCTTGTCTTCGTTCCGCGCGGGGCGCTCAGAATTTCTCCCACGCCTTGCCCCGGTGGCCAAAATTGAACCGGTCCGGATGGCACAGTTCCGCCATCACCTCCAGCGCCTCCACAATCCGCGGTCCGGGCCGGCTAAAAAAATGACTGCCATCGGTGAGATAAACCCGTCCCTTCCGCACCGCCCGCAGTTTGGTCCAACCGGGCAGACTGGCCAGCGCCAGCAGTTCCAGGCGCGCGCCCCCCAACTCGCCGCCCGCGGGAAGCATCACGATCAACTCCGGATCCCCTGCGCGCAGGGCTTCCCAGTCCAGCGGTAGCGCGGTCCCGCCCGGCGCCCCAAAACGGTTCTCTCCTCCCGCCAACTCCACCAATTCCGGCACCCAATTGCCCGCCGCCCGCAGCGGATCGCCTCCATCCAGACAAGCCACCGTGGGACGTCCCGCAACCACACAGGCCTTTTCGATGATATCCACCACCCGGAGTTTGAGTGGCCGCACCACTTCCCGCCCGATTTCCGCCATCGCCAACGCCTCCGCCACCAGATAAAAGGTCTCCCAAATCTGCACCATCCGCCGGGGTGCGAGGGCCAGGATTTGCGGCCGTTGGCCGGCCAACCCGCCAACCGCGGCGGCTACCTCCGCGCTCAACGGTTCGTCCGGCGCCCCGGTCAGGATCAGGTCGGGTTGCAGGGCGAGCAGCTTCCGGGCGTCCAGTTGCCGGCGTGCTCCGGCCCCGGTCGGCGTCGCGGAACACACTGGCAGCGCGGTGATCGCCGCCGGAAAATCGCACTCCGCCGAGCGCCCCACCAATTGCCCCGCCGCTCCCAGCGCCGCAACAATTTCCGTTCCTCCGGGAGTCAGCGAGATGATCCGTTTCAGTTTCACGGCCCGAATGTGCCCCATTTCCTCGCCCAGGGAAAGTGCGGGGGAGCAGGTTTCTGACGCTTGCGGGAGCGGCCCATATCCATAAAAAAACCGGGGTGCCGCCCGCGGCACCCCGGCTGCACCAATCATTCTGGCAGGTTATTTCTCGTGTGCGTGATGCGGCAAGACCAGCACGCCTTCCGCGCCCGTGGGCTCGTCCGGAATCCGCATGCAGTAGAAGGAGCGGTAAACGAAGACCAGCGCCACGGCAAAGAAGAATATCCCGATCCCCATCTTGGCGGCCGCGTCCGTCATTGTCACGGCGATCTCCACCGCGAGCAACCCGAACAGGGTCGTGAACTTGATCACCGGGTTGAGCGCCACAGAGGAGGTATCCTTGAACGGATCGCCCACCGTATCACCCACCACGGTGGCCGCGTGCAACTCGGTGCCCTTCTGCCGCAGTTCCACTTCCACAATCTTTTTGGCGTTGTCCCAGGCCCCGCCGGCATTCGCCATGAAGATCGCCTGAAACAAACCGAAAAAGGCGATCCCCACCAGGTAGCCGATGAAGAAGTAGGGATTGAAGAAGGGCAGCGCGAGCGCGAAACAGAACACCACGATGAAGATGTTCCACATGCCCTTTTGCGCGTAAACCGTGCAAATGCGGACGACTTCCTTGCTGTCCGCTTCGGAGGCGGTGGTCGCATCCAGTTTCATGTGTTCCTTGATGTAAACTACCGCCCGGTACGCCCCGGTCACCACCGCCTGGCAGGACGCCCCGGTGAACCAGTAGATCACCGATCCGCCCATGATCAACCCGAGGATGACCTGCGGTTGCACGAGGCTGAGTTTGGCCACGACATTGCCGAAGAGATTTTCCAGCAGGATGATAATGCCGAACACCATCGTGGTGGCCCCGACCACCGCCGTGCCGATCAGCACTGGTTTGGCGGTCGCCTTGAACGTGTTGCCCGCCCCGTCACCCTTTTCCAATTGATGCTTGGCATTTTCAAAGTCGGGGTCGAAGCCGAAATCGCGTTTGATTTCCGCCCGGATCCCGGGGCGGCCTTCAATCTGGCTCAGCTCGTAAACCGATTGGGCGTTGTCCGTCACCGGCCCATAGCTGTCCACCGCGATCGTCACCGGCCCCATCCCCAGGAAACCGAATGCCACCAGGCCGAACGCAAAGATCGGCGCGGCAAACAGATACTTCTCCGGCATCCAGGCCAGCAACGCGCTGTTCTGCGAAAAATAGTACGCCCCGGCCATCAGCACCATGATCACCAGCCCCATCCAAAAGGCGGAGAAATTCCCGGCCACGAATCCGGAAAGAATGTTCAGGGAGGCCCCGCCATGCCGGGAGCAGTTGGTCACTTCCTTCACGTGCCGCGAGTTCGTGCTCACAAAAACCTTGGTGAATTCCGGAATCAACGCGCCCGCGACCGTGCCGCAACTGATGATCGCCGAGAGCACCCACCACAAATCCGGCTGCGCCTGCCCCTTCGCGTCCGCAAAATCACCCAGCAACACCTTGCTGGCCACAAAGGTGACGAGAATGGACACGCCCGAAGTGATCCACACCAGGTTGGTCAGGGGCGCCTCGAAATCGAATTCCTTTTTGCCAGCGAACAGCGCCTTGCTCAGGATTTCGTTGGCAAAATACGACACCAGCGAGGTCACGATCATCAACGCCCGCATCACGAAGAGCCAGATGATCAGCGTGCCGCAAATCCCCTGGTTCTGCTTCTCTTCCAGCGCCAGCGCCAGGAACGCGATCAACGCCACGCCCGTCACCCCGTAGGTCTCAAACCCATCGGCGGTCGGCCCCACGGAATCACCGGCATTATCACCCGTGCAGTCCGCGATCACCCCGGGATTCTTCGGGTCATCTTCCGGCAGTTTGAACACGATCTTCATCAGATCCGAACCGATGTCCGCAATCTTCGTGAAAATACCGCCGCAAATGCGCAGCACACTGGCCCCCAGGGATTCCCCGATGGCAAACCCGATGAAGCACGGCCCGACCAATTCGCGCCGCAGGAACATCAGGATGCAGATCATGAAGAATAACTCCACGGCCACCAGCAGGAGCCCCACGCTCATGCCGGAACGCAGCGGAATTCCCAGCGTGGCAAACGCATTGCCCTGCAACGCGGAAAAGGCCGTCCGGGAATTGGAAACGGTGTTGATCCGGATGCCGAACCAAGCCACCCCGTAGGAACCCAGAATGCCCAGAATCGAAGCCAGCAGGATTACGACCACATCCATCATTTCCTTGTGTTGCAGGACCTTGAAATAATAGAACATCGCCCCGGCGATGAGGAACCAGAGGATGGCGAGAAACTTGCCCTGGGTGAAGAGGTAGGTCTTGCAGGTTTCCCAAATGGTGTGGGACACCTTCGCCATGCTTTCATGCACCGGTAACGCCTTGGTTTGCTGGTATTGCACCAGGCCGAAAATCGCGCCGATCGCACAAATGGCGATGCCGATATTCATCAGCATGGCGCCCGACATGCCTCCCAGGGAAGCGAACTTCACGGCTTGCAAATCCGGGATATGTAGATCCGCATCCCCCGCCCACGCCCGCCCGGCTGTGCTGAAGAGCACCCCCGCGCCCATGATCATCCCCCACCGCAGTTTATTGTTTTGCATAGATTTGATCTCGTCAGACTCTTGCGACAATCGTTTCGTCCGGGCCAACCATTTCTTGCCCACTCCTCCCCGCTTTGCTCCCGACTTATCCGCTCCCACTCCCCTTTTAACCACGGCCCCACTCCGCCTTGAACCGGATAATCCAGCCAACCGTCCGCGGGCCCGCGTAACGCGGCGGCCGTTTACTGGCTTGCTTGGTGATGCGCGAACCGTAGACAACTCCCCGGCCGATTGCAAGCTTATGTCATGTAATCGTAACAACTTACCGCCCCGTGAGTCTCTTATTGGTCGAAAACCACGGGTGGCCGCGGCAACTGCTGGCTTCCCGGCCTCTTTTCCCACCCGGCCCCGCCGCCTCCTTGTTTACCCGATTCGTGGCCCCCGGGCGCCGCTCACCGCCCCGCGCCAACTTCCGCGCGTTGCCTCGCCTCCCGCTGTAAACCTTCCAGGGCCGTCGCGGCAAACGGATTCCGCACTGGACTGAGGCTGCGATTTTCCAAAGCCTCCAGCCCGGCCCCGGCCCGCGCCAGGGCCTCGCTGAAACGGCCTTCCGCTAGCAGCACCGCGGCTTCGGCCCGCAACCGGGTGGCCGGATCAAAATCCAGCTTTCCGGCGGAATCCAGCCAGGCCCGCGCCAGGGCTGTTTCGGTCGTCCGGCGAGCCAGCAGCCAGGCGTATTCGCACCGCACCGTGTCCCGGATGTACGGCACGACTTTTTGCCAGCCAGTGATGACATAATCCAAATGCCCCTGGGCCGCCTTCCAGTCTTCCCGGTCCGCCGCGTAGTAATAAACCGTGAGGTGGCCGTACAAATCAAACAAGGAGCCGTCGCCGAGCGAAACCACGGCCTTAACCAGCGCCGGGTCGTAATCTGCCGGCCGTAATCCGGCGAGACTGGCCGTGCTTAAAATCATCAATGCCGCTTCCTGGCGGGAGCGGTGATCGCCCCGGAGTAATTCCACCACCCGTTTGCCGTCGGACTTGAACCCGCCGGCGACACTCGGAATGGCGGTGACGAGAAAAAGGAGAAAGGAAAGCAACGCGGTGAAAGCCAGCAAATCCATCCCCAGCGCGCGCCCGAGCGTAATCGGATCCCCTCCGCCCTGCAGGGAAAACCTCGCCCCCAAAGCCATGCCCGCCAGCAACAGGCTCGCGAGCGGTCCCCCGATAATCATGACCGCCACCGCCCGGGGCTTGACCGGGGTCGGCGGCAGGGGGATGCAAATCGCCATGCCCCCCAAAAGATTCACGCTGCGGTTCCACGCCGGCCGCAACCCGGCCGGGGTGCGGCGCAGCACGAAGGGCCCGACCATCCAAAGCAGGAAAGTGCCGCCTCCCAGCCACCCGCCCGCCAGGTGGCCGAATTCGTGAAATCCGGCCGCCAGCAGCCAGACCAACGGCAGGGCCGCCAAACCGAGCAGGGAAACCCATTTGGCTCCTGGCACGGCCACCATCAGTGACTTCCCGTAAAGCATCCCGAAATAGCCGCAAGCGCCCCCCACCAGCAGCCAAAATAGGATCGCCAGCCAACTATTGGGGGACTTGCTCTTCGGCGGTCCGGCGGGCGGCGGACGCGGAATGATCGCGGCATCACTGTTCACGGAAGCGAAGTATTATTCCCCGGTTCGGGCGCCATCAAGACAAATACTCTACACTGTCTCTACAAAAATGGAATGAGCGCCCCTGCCGTTTTGCCTGGCAATTGGAAATTAGCCAGGAATTGGCGGCCAAAAAGGGATTGGTTTTTGTCAATCAGGGGTTGGACAAGCCCCCTTATTCAAAGCAAGTTGCCCTTCAGAGCATGTCGTTAGCGGCCGGACCTGCCCCTTCGTGTCGTTGGGGTAAAATCACCGTCTCGGCAAAAAATATTGTTTTGCTTTCAGTGCTTTGGCTTAAAGTAGTTCCCGCATGGCAAAAAAGAACATTTCCTCCGCGGCCCCGGGCCGGCGGAGTGTCGCCGATTGGAAAGAAATCGTGGCCACTTACCAGCAACCCTCCACTTGGCGGGCAGTCGGGCAATTGGTTAACACTCTCGGGCCTTATACCCTCCTTTGGTACTTGATGTATCGCAGCTTGGCCGTTTCTTGGTGGCTGACGATTCCGCTGGCCGTCCTGGCCGGGGCGTTTCTGGTGCGGGTTTTCATTATTTTCCACGACTGTGGCCATGGCTCCTTTTTCAAGTCCCGCCGGGCGAATGACATCTTCGGCTTCCTCACGGGGGTGCTGACCTTCACCCCGTACTACCATTGGCGCTGGGAACATGCCATCCACCACGCCACCTCCGGGGATCTCGACAAGCGGGGCGTCGGCGATATTTGGACGATGACCGTCCGGGAATATCTGGAAGCGGGTCGTGGGAAGCGCTTCGCCTACCGGCTGGCCCGTAATCCGTTGATTTTGTTCATCATCGCCCCGCTCTACCTCTTTCTGTTCAAGCAGCGTTTTTCGACCGCCGGAGCGAACCCCCGCGAACGCCGCTCGGTGTATTGGATGAACCTGGCGCTCTTGGGCGTTGCCCTGGTGCTGGGCCGGATATTCGGCTTCGGTGCCTACTTTATCATCCAACTCGTCGTCATGCTCGTGGCCGGCGGGGCGGGTATCTGGATGTTTTATGTCCAGCACCAGTTCGAGGACGTTTATTGGGAACGCGGCGAGGAGTGGGATTTTACCGAGGCGGCCTTGCGCGGCAGTTCGTTTTACAAATTGCCCCGCATTCTCCAATGGTTCTCCGGCAACATCGGGTTTCATCACATCCATCATTTGAGTTCGCGCATCCCCAATTATAATCTGGAACGTTGCCATCGCTCGCATCCCATGTTCCAGGAAGTGAAGCCCATCACCCTGTTCTCCAGCCTGCGCTCTTTCCCGCTCCGTCTTTGGGATGAGCAGCGCAAGAAGCTGGTTGGTTTCGGCCATCTGCGCCAGCTCCGTCGGCAGCAAAGCCGCTCAGGCAGCCTCTGATCAAAATCAGCCCTTCGTCCGTTCCGGGGTAGGGAATTTCCCTACCCCCCCTCCGTTCCTTGGCGCGGTCAATTGCCGTGCCCACCCCAATTGTTCCCGTTTGGTCCTGGCCGTAAATTGGCCTCGTTGACAGCAAGAACCGGCTGACCAGATCAACGAAAGACGACGCAATGAACATGAACGGCCAACTGATCGAGACTTTGTCGAATTCCCTGATTTTTCAGGAATACGGGCGGGCGTACACGGAGGCGACCGGCCTGCCGATCGCCCTGCGCCCGGTGGAAACCTGGCAACTCCCCCTGCATGGCAAGCGCAAGGAAAGCCCTTGGTGCGCCCTGATGTCGGCGCAAAGCCGGACCTGCGGCGCCTGCCTCCAGATGCAGGAAAAACTCGCTCAATCGGCCACTGCGGGAGCCTGCACCATGACTTGCGGCTACGGCCTGAGCGAAACCGCCGTGCCGGTAAAGGTTGGGGAGAACACGATCGGTTACCTGCAAACCGGCCAGGTCATGCGTCAAAAACCCACCGAAGCCGGCTTTGAACGCGCCCTCGCCCAGGCCGCCCAACTCGGCGTCGTCCTGGAGCCTGCAACCGCCCGCAAGGCTTATTTTGCCACCCCGGTGGTCGCACCCAGGAAAATGGAATCGCTGGGACGTCTCCTGGGCATTTTTGCGGAGCATCTCGGGATGAAGGGGAACGAAATCACGGTCCGCACCAGCCATGCGGAATCGCCGGTGATCACCCGCGCCAAACAGTTCATCGAGGAACACCACACGGAGGATCTGGATCTGGGCCAGGTGGCCCGGGCGGTCCACACCAGTATGTTTTATTTTTGCAAACTATTCCGCAAAGCCACCGGCCTCAATTTTACGGATTACGTCTCCCGCCTGCGCACGGAGAAGGCCAAGAATCTCCTCCTCAACCCCAACCTGCGGATCAGTGAGATCGCCTACGAGGTCGGCTTCCAATCCCTCACGCATTTTAACCGCGTCTTTAAGAAGGTCGTCGGCCAGTCCCCGACGGAGTACCGCAGCCGTCTGGCGATGGGGTGAACCAGCCTTTTACTGGCCAAGCCTGCGGTAAACGCTTACTTTGGCAGCGATGCTCGATCCCCAAAAGATGACCCGGGCGGCGCTGATCGCCGAGTTGGAAACCTGGCGGTCCCGGACCGCCCCCCTGGACCTGGCCGAACAGCGGGCGGCGGCCAGCCTCAAGGAATTGCGGGACATCAAGGCCGCCCTCGACGCTCATTCGATCGTGGCGATTACCGACGCGGCGGGCACGATCACCCACGTGAACGACAAGTTTTGCGAGATTTCCCGCTATTCCCGGGACGAGTTGCTTGGCCAGAACCACCGTCTCATCAATTCCGGATTCCACCCGCCCGCTTTTTTTGCCGGCTTGTGGGCGACCATCGGACGCGGGCAGGTGTGGCGGGGGGAATTAAAAAACCGCGCCAAAGACGGCTCCTTTTATTGGGTGGACACCACCATTTACCCGATTCTCAACGAAACGGGAAAACCCGTCCAGTACGTCGCCATCCGCACGGACATCACGACCCGCAAGGCGGATGAAACCCGGTTGGCCCGGTACGCCGAGGAGGTGGCGGAAAAGAACCGGGAACTGGAAACCGTGGTTTACGTTGCCTCCCACGATTTGCGTTCCCCTCTGGTCAACGTCCAGGGTTTCAGCAATGAACTGGCCCGGGCTTGTGCCCAACTGAAAGCCCGACTGGCCCAGACGCCGGGCAATCTCGTTGAAAAACGCGAACTCCTGGCCCTGCTTTCCGAGGATGTTCCCGAGGCGCTGGAGTTTATCCAGGCGGGAGTCGCCAAGATGGACAAATTGTTGGCGGGTTTCCTCCGCTTTTCGCGCCTGGGCCGCGCGGCCCTCCATGTCGAAAGCCTCGACATGAACGCGCTGCTTCACGAAATCCACCAGACGCTCAACTTTCAGATCCAGCAGACCGGTGCCACCCTGCGGATCGACCCCCTCCCTCCCTGCCTGGGGGATGCCACCCAGATCAACCAGGTCTTCTCCAATCTGGTGGATAACGCGCTGAAATATCGCGATCCCCAACGTCCCGGCCAGATTCATGTGCAGGGGCATGTCACGGCGGGACGCACCATCTTTTCCGTGGCGGACAACGGGATCGGCATCGCCCCGGAATATCACTCCCGCGTATTTGAAATTTTTCACCGGCTCGATCCCAGCGCCACCCCGGGCGAAGGCCTGGGCCTCACCATCGCCCAACGCATCCTGGAGCGGCAGGGCGGCAAGATCTGGCTGGAATCCAAATTGGGTGAAGGCAGCACGTTTTTCGTTTCCCTCCCGGCCGCCTGAACAAGAAATCGCGTGCAGGAAACCGGGGCCGGTGGTAAACACAGCCTCACATGACCCGTGAAGTGCTGATTCTGATCGCGGACGACGATGCCGGCCACGCCCGTCTCATCGAGAAAAACCTGCAACGCATCGGCCTGCATAACCCCATCCAACGCTTTGCCAATGGCCAGGAAGTCCTGGATTTCCTGTTTTGCCGGGGAACCGGTTCGAAGCGCGCCAAAGACACCCCCTACCTCCTCCTGTTGGACATCCGGATGCCCCGGGTCGATGGTGTGGAGGTCCTCCGGCAGGTCAAGGCGGACCCGGAATTGCGAAAATTGCCCGTGATTATGCTCACCACCACCGATGATCCCCGCGAGGTTTCGCGCTGCCATGGGTTGGGATGCAGCAATTACATCGTCAAGCCGGTGGACTACGAGAAATTCTCGGAAGCCGTCAAACAACTGGGTCTCTTCATCAGCCTGGTTCAGGTGCCCGACCTCAACGGCATCGCCGCGGGATGATTGGGTCTATGCCCACCCCCACCTCACGCACCATTCTAATCGTGGATGATGATCTGGGCCTGCTGCGTCTGATCGCCCGGACGCTGCAACGCGAAAATTTTCTTACCCTCACCGCCAGTTCCGGACGCGAAGCCCTGGTCTGCCTTGCCACCCACCAACCCGACCTGCTGGTGCTGGATCTCCAACTGGCCGACATGGCCGGGCGCGCGGTCATCCATCAATTGGAACAGGCGGGCCGACTGATTCCCTTCCTCATCATTACCGGCCAGGGCGATGAGCGCACCGCCGTCGAGATGATGAAAAGGGGCGCCTTGGACTACCTGGTCAAAGACATCCAGTTCATCGAGTTTGTTCCCACCGTGGTCCGGCGGGCCCTCGATCAGGTGGCGCGCGAACGGCAACTGGTGGCAGCCCAGGCGGAATTGAAGGAAAGCCGGGAACAATTGCTGGCGATCAGTGAACGGGAACAGGCCCGGATCGGCGCCGAACTCCATGACGGACTGGGCCAGCAACTGACCGCCATCGAACTGCGGTGCGAGTCACTGCTGGCGGATCTCCCGCCCCGCCGCCCCGATCTCAAGCAGCAACTCTCGGAAATCGGCGGCTACTTGCGGGAAGCCGTTTCCCAAACCCGGGCCCTGGCCCGCGGACTCTCCCCGGTTAATCTGGGTTCCGGCGGACTCCCGGAAGCGCTGGGTGAACTCGCCGTCCGGATGAGCCGCGACGGAAAAGTCCGCTGCACCTTCGCCGGCCCACCGGAATCCGCGGCCGTGGATCCGCTCGTCGGCGCCCACCTTTTTCGCATTGCCCAGGAAGCCATCAATAACGCCGTCAAACATTCCGGCGCCACGAATATTTGCGTCTGCCTCACCTACCCGGACGGCGCCTTTCAACTCACCATCACCGATAACGGCCGGGGCTTGCCGGCCATGCCCTCGCCGGCCGCCGGCATCGGCTTGCAAATCATGCGTCATCGCGCCAGTGTCATTGGCGCCGATTTGGCGATCCAGTCACCGCCCGGTCAAGGGGTCGCCATCAGCTGCACCTTGCCGCTTTGCCAATCATGAGTCGTCCCAAACGCCCTGCCACGCCTGCCAAACCGACCCCGCCCGTCGCTCCCGCCCGTCGCCGGATCCTGGTGGTGGATGATCACCCGATGACACGTGGCGGGGTGGTGTTTCTGCTGTCCCGGCAGTCCGACCTCGTCGTCTGCGGGGAGGCCGGAAACCCGGCGGAAGCGCTGACCGCCTTGCACCAATCCCTTCCCGACCTCCTGCTCACGGACCTCACCATGCCCGGACGGAGCGGCGTCGAATTCGTGAAGGATGTGGCCGCCATGTTTCCCGGTTTGAACATCCTGGTGGTCTCCATGCATGATGAGGCGATTTATGCGGAACGAGCCCTGCGCGCCGGCGCCCGCGGTTATATCATGAAGGAAGCCGGGGGAGAACGCCTGCTGACGGCCATCCGCCGGGTCTTGAGTGGCCAGGTGTATTTGAGTGAAACCATGTCGGCCAAAATCCTGGATCAACTCACGAATCGCCACCCCCGCGGTTCCCATTCCCCCATCGAAAAACTGAGCGACCGGGAATTTGAGGTCTTCCAATTGATCGGCCGCGGCCACAGCACCCGGGCCATCGCCGAACAATTGCACCTGAGTTCCAAAACCGTGGATGTCCATCGCGCCCACATCAAGGAGAAGCTCGAACTGGAGGATGCCACCGCCCTCGTCCGGCATGCCATTCGCTGGGTGGAATCCCAAGGTGCTGCGGATTAAGCCCGGCCGGCGGGCGACCTTACCGGACCGGCGCCGCGTTCACCTCAGCGGCACCATTCGGGGGCGCTCCACCGGTCGGAGATCTGCGGCCGCGTCGTAATCAAACTGCCCGGCATTGGTCCGCCCACAAACGTGGGCCTTCCGCTCCGCCCCGTCCGATAAAAGCGCACCCGCCACCCCCTCAGTGTCGCATGCCACCTTGACCGGTTTTCATCTGGCGTTCTCCGCGATCCTCATGGATATCCCGCGATTGGGCGAAGTTGGGATCCCGTTTGCGGGCTTTTTTGGCCATCTCACCCTGATTGGCTCCCAATTTGTGGGAGGTTGCTTTCGGTTTTGTTGTCATAAAATTGGGTGGTTACCTTGCAACATCGTAGCGCCACCGGCGTCTGCCTCGCCGGATCTTGCCAAATACCGATCCTTCTCTGCCCCCCTCGCAAAAAATGGCATACCCCAAGCACGCCGATCGTCACCCGACAACCCGATTGACGGGCCAACCTTGATTGATTAAGCTCCGTAATCGGGCTTCTTTGGCAATATGAATTTGACTGATTTGTTGGACGAGACCGCCAGCCATTGGCCCCAAAAAGCGGCGCTGATCGAAGGGGAAAACCCCATTTCTTATGTCGACTTGGTGGCTCTAACGCAGACCCTTGCGTCGCGCTTGCAGCCCTTCCTCCCCTCCCCTGGTTCCCGCGTGGGACTTCATTTCCCGAACGGTGTTCCATTCGTCGCCCTGACCTTCGCCCTCTGGCGAATCCCGGCCACCGTGGTGCCCCTCCCCATGGAATGCACGGCGGAGGAACTGGCGCAAATCGCCGCCACAATGCAGTTGGACGGCTGGCTCACCGCGACCCCGCGACCGGGCAGCACCCTGCTGGCGGAGAATGTTTATTTCACCCCCCTGCATCCTCCGATTCCGGCGGACAACCATGGCCTCAACCTCGCCTTCATCCGCTTCACCTCCGGCACCACGAGCGCCCGCAAAGGCGTGGCCCTCTGCCATGATACCGTCCATGCCCGCCTGCTGGCCGCCAATCAGGAGCTCCAAATCAGCCCCCGGGATACGATCATCTGGTGCCTCCCGATGGCCCATCACTTTCTCGTCACCATCGTCCTGTATTTGAGCCAGGGAGCCACCATCGTGCTGGCCCGCCACCTGTTGTCCCGCCCTTTTCTCACGGCCGTCAATCGGTGGCAGGGCACCATCCTTTACGCCGCCCCCTTTCATTATTCGATGCTCGCGGGCGACCTTTCCGGCTTGCCCCTTCCGCAAGTGCGCCTGGCGGTTTCCACGACCTGCGGCCTCACCCGGGAGTTGGCCGGGGACTTCCAGCGCCGTTTCGGGGTCCCGCTGGTTCAGGCCTTGGGGGCGATCGAACTGGGCCTGGTCTGCGTCAATGTCAGCGATCCCGTGCAGCGTTGGGATTCCGTCGGCCGGCCTTTGCCCAGTTTCGCCGTCCGCATCCATAAACCTGACCCCGAGGGTTATGGCGAGGTCATGGTTACGGGCCCGGGCCTGCTCGATGCCTACACCCATCCCTGGATGGGCCGCGAAGAGCTGATGCCCGACGGCTGGTTCGCCACGGGTGACCTGGGCCGGTTGGACGCCGAGGGCTATCTTTTCCTCGCGGGCCGCAAATCCGCCGTGATTAACCTGGCGGGCCGCAAGGTCTTTCCCGAGGAAATTGAAGCGGTGCTCAATCGTCATCCCGCCGTCCGCGAATCCCGCGTTTCCGGAGCCACGCATCCGCACCTCGGGGAAGTCGTGGAGGCCGAAGTCGTCCTTCGGGGGGCTGGCGGCGCGGAGGATTTGCGCGAATTTTGCCGCCGACACCTCAGCGCCGACAAGATCCCCAACGTCTTTCATGTGGTCAAAATCATCCCCAAAACCGCCGTCACCGGAAAAATATGCCGCCCCCAGGTAACTCCAGCCAAATGAGCGAGATCTTGGCAGTTGAGGCCCGGTTGCTGGAATTCCTGCGCACCGAACGCTTTAGTGCGGGGCGGGACATCACCGCGGAGACCGATCTGGTCGCCAGCGGATTTGATTCGCTGGCGATGGTCTCGCTGCTCATGTTCGTCGAAAAGTCCTTCGGCCTTTGGATTCCCCAAAATGAGCTCACCGGGGAAAACCTGCAAAATCCCCACTCGCTCGCGGCCATGGTCGTGCGCCTCCTCCATAACCAACCCCCGGTGGCCTGATGAACGACCGGCCAGCGGCGGATTTTCCGGCCTGTGATATCGCCGTCGTCGGGAGCGGTGCCGCCGGGCTGGCGGCGGCCGTCAGCGCGGCGCGGGCCGGTTGCACCACCCGGCTGATCGATCCCCGAGCCGGCCCCGGCGGCACCGCCGGATTCAGTGGCCTCACCACCCTGTGCGGCCTGTTCGATGAGGCGGGCGATTGGCTCAATGGCGGGTTCAGCCGGGAGTTTGCGGAAGCCCTCGCCGAAGGCCCGCCCGTGCGCCAGGGTCGGGTCTGGTTGCTGCCTTATCAACCAGAGCGGTTCCGCACCCGCGCGGCGGAATTCCTCGCCGGCGCCCCGGGACTCACCGTCCACTGGGGGACACCGTTAGGCCGCGTGCAGGTCGAGGACGGGCACATTGTTCAACTCAACGATTTCCCGGTCCGGGCCGTCATCGATTGCAGCGGCACGGCGGAAGTGGCCCGGCTGGCCGGAATCCCCTGCCTCGCCACCGACGAAATTACCCAGGCGCCGGCCGTCATTTTCCCGCTCCACGGGGTCCGCCACGATTGCTCCTCTCCCCTCGCCAACCTCCGCCTCCTGCTGCCGTTGGCGCGGGCGGGCCTCCCACCGCTCCATCTCCAGCCCGGCCGGGAACCGGACACCGTTACCGCCAAATTTTCCGGCCCACCCGCCCAGGTGGAGGAAGTCATCACCGTGCTGCGGCGCGAAGTCACCGGGTTTGCCCATTGCTCCTCGCCGGCGCGGGAATTCCACTGCACTCCCCGCGCCGGTCGCATGATCCTCGGCCGCCACTTGCTGTCGGGCTCCGAGGTCTTGACCGCCCAAAAGTTCGCGGACGGCGTCGTTCGCGGTGCCTGGCCGGTGGAGCAGTGGAATGCCGCCGGCCAATGCCGTTTGCGTTATCTCCCCGCGGGCGCATATTATGACATTCCCGCCCGCGCGCTCCAGGCGGCGGAACCGCGGAATCTATTTATGGCCGGAAAAACCATCAGCGCGGACGTCGATGCTATCGCCAGTGCCCGGGTCATGGGCTGTTGTCTGGCCACCGGTGCGGCGGCCGGGCAGCTCGCCGCTGCGTGGGTGCGGTCCGGGGCGGACTCGCCGGGAACGCCAATTGCGCGATGAATTGCTGTGTCATCATCCCCTGTTTCAACCATGCCGCCACTCTGCCAGCGGTGGCGCAAGCGGCGCGCGAACATTGTCCCGTTTTGATTGTCGATGACGGTTCCACCGTACCCCTGCCGCCCGTGCCGGGCTGCCTGGCGCTCCGCTTGGACCGGCGCCGGGGCAAGGGATCCGCGTTGCAATTGGGGTTCCAACGCGCGCGCGAACTCGGTTACTCGCATGGGATCACCCTGGATGCGGATGGCCAGCATTGCGCCGCCGACCTGCCCCAATTCCTCTGCGCCGCCCGCCAGCACAACCGGAGCTTCCTGGTCGGCATTCGGGATCTTCAAGCCGCCGGCTGCCCGGTCGGACGGCGCTGGGCGAACCGATTCTCCTCCTTTTGGTTTCGCGTGGGCACCGGTATGCGCCTCGCGGACACCCAATGCGGTTTCCGCTGCTATCCGTTGGAATTGACGCAAGAATTGCATACGCGCTCGGGCGGTTTTGCCTTGGAATACGAGTTCCTGGTCCGGGCCTGCTGGACCGGCCGAGCCCTTATTCCGCTCCCGGTGCGATGCTCCTACCTGCCGGAACAATTGCGCCAGTCTCAATTCCGACCGGGACGGGATTTAACCCGCCTCACCCTGCTGAACCTTGTTTTGCTCCTCCAATTCTGGTTCGTTCCCCAAAGCCTCCGCCAAGCCTGGTCACGTGGTGAAAAAACCTCCTGGCGAACTATCATCAACGCCCTTTTCGCCCGCCCCTCGCTTCCTCCCGCGCCCCCCTAAATACCCGCCTTCGGCGCGTCCGCGCTCAGTGTCAGCATGACGTCCCCGGCCGGTTCGCCCGCCACCGAAAAAGCCCCCCGCACCTGGATTGCCGCCCCTGATTCCAGCACCGTCATTTGCAACTGAATGACCTCCCCGGGCAGAATCGGGCGCTGGAATTTCGCCCGCCCAATGGCTTTGATTACCAGCCGAGCCCCCAGCATCCATTCCGCCGCCACCCGCACCATTTCGATTTGAAAAATGCCCGGCACCAACGGCCGCGCGGGAAAATGCCCGGCAAACGTCGGATCGGTCGCCGCAAAGCTGAATTCAAAAAGCCCGCGCCCCGCGCCGAACTGTTCCGCACCTCGGAGGCGGGCCGCTTCGATCGATTTTCGGATGCTCATTGGACAAATTCTCCAATCGCCAACGGCGGTGCCTAGGCATACACCATTAACTCCCCGGTCACGACCCCCTCTCCCTCGCAGGTAATGCGCGTGGAAATCAGCAACATCAACCCCATCCGCCGTTCCTCCTGAATCGAAATCTCAATCACTTTCCCCGCCGACACCCGCCGTTCGAAGTTAAAATGACTCACGGCCACCAGCATCCCGTCCGCGCCGGGCTTCTTCCCGCCGCCCGCCAACGCCCGTTGCGCCATGGCCGCCGCTGCCGTCTGCGCCGCGCACTCCACCAGCACCGCTTCCAAAACGTAGCCGTCGTGCACCGCGAAATCATCCGCCCCAAAACGCGCCCGGGCGGTGGCCCCGCTCTCGGAACAGGTGGACAATTCCTCCAAAAACCGCATCGGCGGCTCCTGGGGCAACAACTCGCTGATGGAATGCATCAAGGGTGCTCCTCCGGCAAAAGCCGTGCCCATGGCATCGGCTGCCAATCCTCACCGCTCACCCCAGTGGTTGGATCCATCCTTGCCGAAGGAAAGGAATGGCATCGTTCAGCGAAAGAAAAAGCGGTAAATAAGAAGTGGGACGGCATGCCAGTGAGGAAAAATGGTGCGC
Source organism: uncultured Pedosphaera sp. (assembly GCA_903918755.1). Taxonomy (GTDB): domain Bacteria; phylum Verrucomicrobiota; class Verrucomicrobiia; order Limisphaerales; family Pedosphaeraceae; genus CAIXFN01. Next base: position 8,991 of record CAIXFN010000022.1, on the reverse strand, counting down.
GGTAGAGGTTTCGAACCTCTGACCCCTACCGTGTCAAGGTAATGCTCTACCACTGAGCTAACCGCGCGACCGGCCGATAATTTATCCGGTTTATCCCGACCCGCAAGGACAATTTCAGATCGATTTTGATTTTCCGAGAAACGCCGAAAACCCGTATTTGGCCAGTTTTTGCAAAACCGAAGTCCCACCGGAGTCGGCGATTCAGATGCGGGGATCCGCCGCCATTATTTTCCCGAGAAAACCCTAAAAAATGACGTGCGGCTCGCCCGCACAGTCACGAACGGCTCGCGCGGTTCGGCTCCGTTAAAATTGGCAACTGCTGGCGAGCCAACTGAAGCCCAGGATTCCCGATCAAAGCTGCCTGGTCCACGAACGGACGAAACGGGATGGTCCGCACATCGAATCCGGCAAGCGCAAACGATTCCTTTTTGACGCCAAGCAGGCGGCCGCTGGGCGCAGTCCTCGATACGCGGCCACGCTTTCAATTTCCTTCAAACAATTAGCCGAAAGCCGCGAGTCCGCCGACATCGGAAGCTTCGATCTTCAGGAAGGTGAGCAGCTTCAGGTTTCAAAAGGCACCCCATCCCGATCGACGGTCCGCGCCTGCCTCCCCCCCCGTGCCGCTTCGCGCTTCGCCGTGACTATCGTGCTGATAACGGTGTACTCATTCCCGACCAATCAGAGTCTTTGAGCGCCCAACCGCCGCCCAAGGCTTTGTAGAGCTGAATAACCGCGCGGCGACGCGCGGCTTCGATCCGGGAAAGGGTGTTTTCAGCGGGGAAGAGCTGCTGCTGGGCCTCCAGGACTTCGTAGTAGCTGGCCTTGCCTTCTTTGTAACGCGCTGATGCCAACTCAACCGCTTCGCGCCCGGCGCCAACGGCGTGGCTTTGCTCGACGCGTTCGTCCTCGTATCGACGATGCGAGATGAGGGCATCAGAAACTTCGCGGAAAGCGCCCAAAGCCGTTTGTTGGTAACTTAATCTGGCTTGCTCGAACGCGCCTTTCGTTTGTCGGTAACGGCCAGTCAAGCGCCCGCCGCTGAACACCGGGCCGGCGGCGGTGGCTGCGGCTGACCAGATGTTGGCCTCACTTTTTAACAGTTTGTCGAGATCGGTGCTCGTGCCACCGTAAAATGTCGTCAGGCCGATGCGCGGTAAGAAGTCGCCAATGGCCACGCCGATTTCCGCGTTGGCCGCGCGGACTTCTTGCTCCGCCGCGCGGAGGTCGGGCCGTCGCTCCAGCAAGGTCGAGGGAAGTCCGACCGGGATTTCCACCGGCAGTTCCTGCGCCAGCAGGGTCGCGTTGCGGGCGATTGCGCCCGGGTTGCGACCGATGAGCGTGTTGATTTCGTTTTCCTTGAGCCCGATTTGGCGCTCGATTTCGGGGACCGTCGCCATGACTGTTCGTAGCGCGAGTTCGGCGCGGGAAACCTCCAGCTTGGATGCCAGGCCGAGGGCATGCTGGTCGGAGAATAGTTTGCGCGTCCGTTTGTAGGAATCCCCCGTGCGTTGCGCGATCACCAGTTGTTCGTCCAGTTCCAGCAAATCGAAGTAAGCCCGCGCCACGCCGCTGACGATGGAGATCATGACCGCGCGACGGCCCTCCTGCGTGGCCATGAAGTTCGCGCGCGCCGCCTCGTTCATCCGGCGCACGCGACCCCACAGGTCAATTTCCCATAGGGCTTCAAAGCCGGCGACGAAGCTGTTGCCAGTTTGTCCCCCGTTGGGCGTGGGCGTGCCCAGGAACTCGTTTCGACCTCGGTTGGCTTCGCCTCCGTAGCCAACCTGCGGCAGGAATTGCGCGCGCGCTTGCGCTTGAATCGCCCGGGCCTGGTCGACTCGCGTGAGGGTGATTCTCAGGTCGTAGTTGTTGGTGAGCGCAACCCGAATCAGGTCCTGGAGCACCGGGTCCTTGAAGACGCCCCACCACGGCAGGTCGGCAAGGGAGTTTGTTGATCCTTGATTGGCGACGTCGCGGAAGCCGGCAGGCGCATTGATGGTGGGCCGCTTGTAATCCGGGCCAACGGCACAGCCGCCGAGCGTCAGGATCGCAACGCAGTAAACCGGGAGTTTGAAGAGGGATGATTGCATATGATGAGGGTTACTTGATGAATTTGAATTTGGCGCAGAACACGTAGTAAAGCGTCGGCAACATCACCAGGGTCAGTACCGTGGCGAACACCAAGCCGACGATATGGACCGCTGTGAGTGGATGCCACAGCGCGCCGCCGGTCAGGAACAGTGGAATCAGTCCGCCGACCACGGCGAGCACGGTCACCAAGACCGGCCGCAGCCGCGCAAGGCCGGCTTGGACAAGGGCCTGCTCCAGGGGCAGGCCCTTGGCGCGCGCTTCCTCGATGTAATCGCTGAGCACGATGATGTGACTGACGATCACCCCGGCCAGGCTGACCATGCCCAGCAGCGCCATGAAACCCAGCGGCGAGCCGGTGATCCAGAGTCCAAACACCGCGCCGATGAGTCCGAGCGGCACGGTCAGCATGACCACCACCGACTTCATGACCGAACTAAACTGCAGGACCATCGTGAGGCAGATCAGCGCGAGCGACACCAGCATCACGAAGGACATCTCCGCCTTGTTCTCGCGCAGTTCCTTGTCCTCGCCAGCGAATTTCAATTCGTAGCCCGGGTCCAATTTGATCTTCGCCAGTCCGGGCCGCGCGCGGTCGAGAATGTTGGAGGGCAGTTCGCCCAACGGCGCGTAAGCTTTCACCGTCACCGTGCGGAGCTGGTTGTAGTGCGGAATCGTAACAAATTCCGGCTGCAGCCTCACCTCCGCAAAACTCTCGAAGGGAACGCTGTTGCCATCGGGCGTCTGCACGTAGAGGCCGCGAATTTTTTCCACCTCGCTACGGTCCTCGATGCGTCCGCGAACCAGCACCGGGATGAGCCGGTCGCCTTCGCGCAACTCGGTCACTGGCAACCCGGTGAAGGAAGCCTGCGCCACCCTGCCAATTTGCCGGTTGTTCAAGCCGAGCGAATTCGCGCGGTCCTGGTCGATTTCAATCTGGATGTTCGGCATGCGCAGACCGAGATCGTCATGCACATGATAGCCGCCCGCCGCGCGCAATTCGGCGGCAGTCTGGTCGGCCAGCAGCCGCAATTTGTCGAGATTCTCGCCGCTGAGGCGGATTTGGATCGGCTCCTTGACCGGTGGCCCCTGTTCGAGTTCCTTCGCCACGCACCGCGCTCCAGGAACGCCGGTGTCCAATTCACGGCGCAACTTTGCCAGCAAGGGCATGACATCGTGGGCGGTGCGCGTGTTGACGAGAATCTGCGCGAGGTAGTTGGCCGGCTCCTTAGGTTCGACGTTGTAGTAGAAACGCGGCGCGGTCCCGCCGGTGAAGATCCCGGCGCTGGTGACCTCCTCGTGGGATTTGATGATCGCCACTGCCTTTTCCACCGTGGCCCGGGTGCTCGTGAGTGAATCAGTGGTCGGAACATCAATGTCCACCAACAACTGATTGCGTTCCGCGGGCGGGAAAAACTGGCTGCCCAGATGGGGCACGATGAACAGGCTCGCCGTGAGGAACGCATAACCGATTCCGAGGGTCATCCACGGACGCTTGATCGCGCCTTCCAGCAGCGCCTTGTAGCGCGGCAAGACGGCGGTGAGGCCCAGGTCGACATAGCGGAACAGGAAGAAGGACCGGACCTCAGCGCCTTCCTCGAGCCCCTTTTGTCCGCGCAAGACGTAGTAGCCAACGAGTGGGGTGAAGGTGAACGACACCACCAGCGCGGCCAACAGGGCGATGCTGACCACGGTCGGCATGCTTTTCATGAATTCACCCTTGTCGCCGGACAACATTAGCAGCGGCAGGAATGCAAATATATTGATCATCGTGCCAAACACAATCGGATGGCGCAAACGAAGCGGCCCGAGCCACGCCGCCCGTGACCGCTGTTCGCCCTGATGCAACTCGCGGTTGATGCCATCCGCCGCCACCACGGGCATGTCCACGAGGACGCCCAGGGCAATGATGAGCGCGGCGATGGAGATTTGTTGCAGCGGAATACCCAGCATCTGCATCCCGATCAGCGTCATCGCCACCGTCAGCGGAATGGCCGTCGCGAGTACCAGCGCGGAACGCCAGTCCATCAGGAACAACCCAACGATGATTACGATAATGACCGCCTCGATGAAGCATTTGACGAAATGGTGGATGCGATGCTCAACGGCGGTGGGCTGGTCGGAAAGCACCCGGAACTCGATGCCTTCCGGCGCGCGCTTCGTCATGGCGGCCACGACCTTCTGCACATCCTCGTTGAAGTGATGGATGATTTTGCCGTCGCGCATTTCCACGGCGACCATTACGGCGCGGCGGGAGTCGAGACCCTTTTCACCCGCCTGACCGAGCACATCCACCTTGTAGGGTATCGGCGACTCATACATGCGACGGACTTCAAATGTATCGCGCAGATAGACCGGTGCGCCCGCGCGACTCAGACCGACGACCGTGCCGAGCATGTCCTGCTCAGTCTTGTATTCCCCGGAAAGTTGCACGGGGAAATTGCGCCCCTCGGTGCGCATCGTGCCGCCGGGAATCACCGCATTGCGTGCGCCGATCGCGCCCATCACCGCATCGGGCGTCAGACCGTAGCCGGCGAGATTGGCGTCCGAGTAGAGCAGGTAAACCGATTCCTGCACGATGGCGACCTTGGTGACTTTGCCGACGCTCTCGACCTGCTTGAGCGCGTCCTCGAAATCCCGGGCGAGCAATTCGAGCGTGCGATAGCTGTAGCGCGGCGGTGCATGCGCGCGGATTTGCGGCAGGGGGTCTTCGTCGCCCATCAGTAAAATGGGTTGGGTGAAGTCGGGGTGAAACAATTCGCGATCCGAGCCGGCGATACGTCGCGTGAAATCGGCGAGGAACTTTTCCAAGTCCGCATGGCTGGCCGATGTTTCCAAGTCAACCAGCAGGAAAGACTGTCCCTGGGCCGCGCGCGCCTGTTTAGCCAGCCCGGCGGCGCGGAGAGCGGTTTCCAGCCGGGCACTGAGCACTTCGCGATCGCCCGGAGAGATGGCTGGGAGAAAAGCAGCCACCGCCACGTGGTTGCTCGCCGCCGCTCCGCCGCGCAATTGAATCAGATGCTCCCGCACCAGATTGGCGCGGGCCACACATTCAGCGTCCGGGATGGGCGGACTGACCAAGCCGTACAGCAGCGTGATGGTGTTGCCGAAATCCGTGTTCAACCACGGCTGCCGCGTGCCCTCGGGCAGTTGGACTTCCTGGATTTTGGCCCGGACCTTGTCCCATTGCTGATCGATCGTCATCGTGGAACCGGGAAGCTGTTTGATCGTCATCGTGGAAATGCCGGGCCGGGACGTGCTTTTGATCTCCTCGATGGATTTCAATTCGCTGATCTTGCGTTCGAGCGGTTTCGCCACCAGTTCCTCGACTTTCGAAGCGGTCGCGCCGGGATAAACCGTGACCAACATCGCCGTTCGCTGGGGAATAGTCGGGTCTTCCTGCTGGCCCAGCTTGGTGTAAGCAATGCCGCCCCACACCAACACGGCGATCAGCGCCAGCCAGCTCACTTCCCGGTGCTCGACAAAAAATTGCGCGATGCCTCCGGACTCGTTGCTATTTTCAAGGTGATTTGACATGGGTTTGTTCTCCTTTCGCTTGGTTACTTCGTGGTCACATTGTCAGCCGCGACTTCCACGGGCGCGCCGTCGTAGAGGAAACTCGCGCCCGAAGTCACCACCTGTTCGCCGGGGCGCAAACCTTCAGTGATCAGAATGGAGCTGTTGAGAATGTCCCCCGTCTTCACTGCCCGTTTCACCGCCTTGCCCTCCTGGAAAACAAAGACTCCCAACGGCGTTTGCCCGCCGGTTTGTGGATTGCTCTCAGATACCAGCGTCACCAACGCGGAAAGCGGAATGCAAACCGTGCCGGGTTGGGCAGCACTGTTGCCGACTTGAATGCGCGCGGTCATACCCGAGCGCAACAATCCGGCCGGGTTCGGCACTTTGATTACCACGCGGAACAACCGACCCTCGGCGTTCGCCGCGACCCCGACTTCGGAAACCCGGCCCTTGAACGGTGGCAATCCCTCCAGCGCGGACACCGTCACATCAACTTCCTTGCCGGGTGTGAAGCGACCGATCAAGCGATCCGGCAGCCCCAATTCAACCGCCATCAAGCCGGTATCCGCGAAGCGCAAAATTCGCTGACCTTGTGCTGCCGTGACGTGCGAATTCACGTAGCGCGCCAGTACCACTCCATCTTTGGTCGCCACCAGCCGCGCATCCCGCAGGTTCTGCTCGACTTGATCCAGTTGCGCCTGGGCCGTGCGGTTATCGGCTTCCGCAACGTCGAGTTCCTGTTGGGAGATCGCGTCGGTCGCCCGCAGCTTGCGAAACCGTTCCAGCGTTTTCGCCCCCAATTCCGCCTTTGCGCGCGCGGAATTATACGCATTGTTGAAATCAGCTTGCTTCAACTCGGCGAGCACCGTCCCCGCCTTGACTGGCGTCGCCTCATCCCAATCCGTGCCAACGACCGGGCCAATCTGGTCCACAATCCCGCCTACCTTGAAGCTCAGGTCCGTCTCGTGATCGAATTTCACGCTCGCCAGATAGGAAGCATCACCAGCCAATCGGACGTTTTCCGCTGCCTCGACCACCGCGGTTCGCACCAGCTGCTGCTCGGGAATGTTGGCGACGGGTTTGCCACAGCCGGTGAAAGCCAGGGCCGCGCCCAATAAAGTGAGCAGGCAGCCTCCGGCACGCACCATTCGGAGCAACCGGTGTGGGGGATTGTTCTTCGGAATATTTTGATGTTTCATGAGGATCTTGTCGGTAGTTGAGACATGGGTTAAGGCAGGGGCAGTCGGGCACTTGGGTTTCACTAGCTGGACAAAGCTGACTTGTTGCCAGCGTACCACGCGGATCGCCACTTGACGGGACTTCCGCGAAACTGAGCGAAGGTCACGTTTTGCCGCAACCAACCCGCCGCCGACTGAGCGCGCGGACTTGGAGGTCGTCGTGGCACATTCTCGCTTTGTGTTCATGCTTTCGAATGCAGTTCGCATCCGGGACATGACCTTTGCAGTTCACATGCCAACCACGCGCAATCCATGTAAAGTACTGGCGGTCAGCACTTTCTATGAATTCGGCCGCTTACAAGAGAGTGTTCGAAATTTCGAGTTTTCGAAATTTCGAAGCACGAGAGTTCGCTAGATGGGCGACTCAACTCTAGAAATTGGAACTCGCCAACCAGGCTTCCCGGGGGATCACGTAAAGCCGATCGGGGAACGAATCAGCCTTCGGGCTTCTTGATTCCCCACTTGTCCATCCGGGAGAGGAGAGTGGTTGGTTTCACTCCCAGAAGTTCCGCCGCTCCATTAGTTCCACTAATTTGCCAATGCGCCGCCTCCAACACCTGCACCAAGTTGTCGCGTTCGCGTTGTTGCAACTCGGGTTCCGTGAGAAATTTGGGTTGTGCCGCACTCTCAGTCGCGACTGCACTCGGGCGCGCTACCCGCACCGATCTACCGGTCACGGGAAGATCGAAATCTAGCGCACCGCCACGAGCCAAAATGACGGCTCGCTCAATCAAGTTGCGCAATTCACGAATATTGCCCGGCCAATCGTAACCCTGAAGCTGGGCGATTGCTGCCCGGGTCAGCCGCGGCTTCGCGCACTTCAAGTCCTTCGCGGAGAGTTCGACAAAATGTTTCGCCAGGGAGGGAATGTCATCCATTCGCTCGCGCAGCGGTGGAACTTGGATCGGAAAAACATTCAACCGGTAGAAGAGGTCTTCCCGGAATCGGCCGGCGGCGACCTCCTTTTTCAAATCTCGATTGGTGGCTGCCAAAATGCGAACATCCGCGAGGCGGGTTCGGTCCTCGCCCACGCGTTCATACCGTTTCTCCTGGAGCACACGGAGCAGCTTGTTCTGGATGTCCAACGGGATTTCCCCCACTTCATCCAGAAACAGGGTTCCGCCCTCGGCCGTTTCAAATCGGCCCGCCCGATCTTTCATCGCGCCGGTGAAAGCCCCCCGGGAGTGGCCGAAGAATTCGCTCTCAAACAACTCCCGCGGGACGGAGGCGCAGTTGACCCGCACCAACGAGCCATCCTTGCGCAGGCTGCGATGATGGATTTCGTGGGCAACCAATTCCTTCCCCGTGCCCGTTTCCCCGAGTATGAGCACCGAGGCCTCGGTGCGGGCCACCAGGTCAATCTGCCGGACGATGTGTTTGAGGGCGGCACTTTGCCCAACCAGGTTTCCCAGAGCCTTCGCCTCGATCACCGCCTCCTGCAAGTAGCTGTTTTGCAACTCCAGTTGGGTTTTGAGGTGCTGAATTTCCTCAAAGGCCCGCGCATTGGCAATGGCGGCTCCGACATGATCCGCAAAAATGCGCCCCCACTGGGTGAAGGAGTCCGGCAGGTATTCGCGGGCAAAACCGAGGTTGGCCCCCAGGATTTCTCCCTTGAATTCAATCGGCTGAATTCCGCATTCACGAATGCCCCATTCCTTCAGCCACTCGAATCCGGCCATTGACAACGACTGTTTGTCCGAGGTTCTTAGGACTTTCAGCCGACCTGCAGCCACCGCCTCGCCTAGCGGGCCGAAGTTCAGCGGGATGCGGGCATTCGGGTCTTCATGCGGCGCCGGGGTCTTTCCTTCCGTTGTCGCCGAGCGTCCCTTTCCAGCAACCAAGTGCAAGCAGCGGGATTGATCAGCACACTCCGGGCGGAATTTGCAAGTCGTGCACCGGTCGCCCTTTTCGATCAACCAGACTTGAGCGAACATGAACTGGGTGCGCTCCACCGCAGCGACGATCTTCTTCAGCAGCGGCGCCAGAGATTTTTCCTGCGCCATCTCTAGCAGCCTGTTGAAATAATCGTCAAAAAGCGCGATAATTGTATCGCCTAATACTATAAGTAAGCTAATATGTTGATGTGTTTGAAACGCATTGTTTGCCGCCTCAGGAACTCTTCGTTGCGACTTCCCAGCTAGTGCGC
>CAIXFN010000021.1 GCA_903918755.1 uncultured Pedosphaera sp. | reverse complement strand
GCTTTTGCAAAACCTCTTTCCGGGTCGTCTGGCTCATCGTTTTATCCATTCCGGCCACGGTAACACCCACTTCTGGCACAACGTATGGTTTCCAGCCACTTTACCCCCCCTTCCCGGTAACAATACTTTTGGCACAATTCGTCCGGCGGCGGTTCCTTACAAGAAGGATGGACGATCGATCGCCAATGGTTTAACTTGGGTTGACCGCGCAGCAGATGGCAACGCCCAAAATTCTGGTTATCGAGGACGATGATCTTCAATATGAGATCTATGAGGAGGCGCTTTCCCAATACCAACTCATCCGGGCAACCACCGGGAGTCAGGCCTTGGAAATGCTCGCCCGCAATCCACCGAATCTGGTGATCCTGGATCACATCCTCTCCGAGGGGGAGCGGGGGTTGGATTTTCTGCCCGAGTTCAAGGAGTTGGTGCCATTTGTACCCATCATTGTGGTCTCCGGGGCGCTGGAGGTGCATGAGCAGATCCAGGCGCTGCAAGGCCCGCGGCGCGCGCATTATTGCCTGCCCAAACCGGTGGATGTTCATGAGCTGAAACGCACGGTGGTCACCGCGCTGCAGGAATGCGGGGAGCACGAAGTGGTGCGGCAGTTCGAGGCTTTGGAACGGTCTCGCCGCGTGGACGCGCTGGAATTATTCAGTCGCTCGACGGACCGGCTCAGCCGGCAAAACCGCATTCGGGAGCAAGTGGGCAATTCCCTGGAGCGGCCAAACATTTCCGCCCTGGCCCGGGAATTTCATGTGGCCCGCCGCACCATCATTCGTGATTTGCAAGAGTTGATCCGGCGCGGGCAATTGAAACCCGAGGTTTATCCGGAATGGGAAAACCCGACGGCGGAGGATTCTTTGCGGCCATGAATCGCCGCCGATTCCTGGGGCACACAATCCAAGCGACCGGTTGCTGGAGCCTGTTGGGTGGCGTCCTGTCGACCGCCGATCTGGGCGCGGTGGAAGCGGGAGCCCGGCTGCAGTTGGATGCACAAACCGCGCGCGATTGGCGGTCGTGCTGGGAGCAATCCATCCTCGGCGATATGCGTCGCCGTTATTGCGATACCGAAACGGGGGAGGAACTTGGCTGGCTGATCAGCCCCTTTCTGAATGGTTTTCTTTACGGCTACCGCGCGACTGGGGATGTGCAATGGGTGCGGCACCTGGTGGATTGGACGGATGCCTTGGTTCAGCGTGCGGTGACGGAACCAGACGGGTATTTGGGCTGGCCCAAAGGCGACGGCGGCGGCGGCGACTCCACTGTGTACCGGGCGGACAGCTTGCTGGGGGAGGCAATGGTTTTGCGGCCGGTGGTATTGCTGGCGCACCAGATTTTGCATTCCCCGAACCTGTCCCCATGGGCCGGGAAGGCGCGGGAATATCTGGCCCTGGCGGAGCGAATATTCGAAAAATGGGACCGCCGTAACTGCTGGCGGGAGGTTCCTGGAGGCGGGCTTTGGGTGGTGGCCCGTTGGGGCATTGACTTGCAGACCGGCATGTGGTCTGCCGGGTATCGGGAGCGGGAGATCACCGGGTTTTCGAACCCGGCGAATAAACAGAACCATATCGCCCGGTGGCTGCTGGCGATGCACACGGTGAGCCAAAAAGCGGTTTACCGGGAGCGGGCGGAAAAGTGGTTTCAACTTTTCAAATCCAGAATCACGCCCCGGGCTGGTGGCCGGTATGCGGTTTGGAACTATTGGGACCCGGCCGGTCCGTGGGATTGGAAAAGTAATGGCGCACCCTGGCACTGGGTGGGAGTGCATCCCAATGGGGGTTATTATCAAATTGATGTGGAAGGCGTCGTCGCGGCGTTCGAGCAAGGGTTGGTCTTTTCCCGGACCGACATTGACTGCCTGATTGCGACCAATCGGGATTTCATGTGGGATCAAAACCTGCGGGGCGCCAAGTTTCAACGGATTGATGGCGGGGAATCCGATGCCCGGTGGAAGAACTCGCCCGGTCTGCTGTGGACAGCGCTGGTGCCATACGACGAAACCCTCAGGAAAGTCTTTCTCGCCAATCACGATCCCGCGAGTTGGGGAGGTTTGGCGACCACCCCATGGGCTCTCGCCCTGGCGGCAGGGAAGTAATTTGTTTAGTCCGGGGAAACGGACTATTGAATTGAATATCGGCCGGGACCATCCGGGCGCTACCGCAAGCACAGCAGGCGCCCGGATGGTTTAACCCCAACTCCGATTACTGCGATCCAATCGGCTGGCACCCCGCCCCATGCGAGTGGCTAATGGCGCAAGTTGCACTCCGATCGGCTGACGGCGTCCTGGAATCGGGTTTCCCACTCCCAGCAGGCGCGCGTCGAAATCCCCCAGAAACGCGTAATCCGTGCTGAACCCCCCTAACCACTGCCTCGCCCCGTTCGGTCGTGCGTCCATGCGCCGCCAACTGCTCGGAATGAATAAGTAGAGTTTTCGGGCCATAATAATATGTGTTCCAGTGCCGTTGCTAAAGTCTTAAGCAAACTGCGTACCAACCTAAATAACCCAATGAAACCAATGGATCGATGGCTGGGTAAACAGTATCGTGGGGATTCCACACGCACAGGGCGTGGAATTCACTCCTTGGGGACAGTCGGACGGGGGCTCCTGGCTAAGGCATTTTCAGGCGCAGAACGGTCAGGGACTGGGGCGGCAAGGTGATTATGGAAAGGTCTTTCACGCTGGGTATTACCGACTCGACGGGAACTATCGTGGCCGGATTTCCGTGAACGTTAATGCCGTGGAGGTCATTGCCTGAAAGGGTGGTGACCCGGGCGGGTGCCGGTGTGGCTCCGAGGCCTGGCACATGCAACGACACGGCGGCGGTATGGTTCGCCGGATTGACCACTTTCAGGATAATTTCATGGGCGACGGTGTCCCTTGCCGCGCTGGCATAAAGGGGAGCGCTGGAATCCTGACCGGCGATTTCCAACGGCAGTATTTCGTTACCCCGGTTCCGGCTGAAGAGCTGTTGCACATAGTAGCTGGGGGTGCGGGTCACTTGCAAACTGTCCACCCAGATCAAGTCGGGAGTCCATTGCCAGGCCGTGGTATTGGCAAAGAGCGGGGCGTACGAGGCCAGACGGACGACATCGGCATTGCGTTCGAGACCGGTGAGGAACGCCGCCTCGGCCAGCGCGCATTCGAGATTGTTTTGGTTCTTGGGGCTGACCACCGCGACACTTTGGGCGGCGTATTCACCCATGAAAACCTTTGGTCCGTTCCGATCGTAGGCGTCGTAACGATTGGCGTTGCCGTAAAACCAATCGGGTTTCGCGTAGCTATGTTCATCAATGATGTCGGCGTGCAACTCCCGCAATTGCGTCCAGGCGAATTTGAAGCGGTCGTCCCCCGGGGCAGGACCCGCCCCGGAGATGAGTTGGAGGTCAGGATACCGCTGCTTCAAGGCCGTCGCGAACTTGGCGTAACGTTCAATGTATTGCGGTCCCCATTGTTCATTGCCGATGCCCAGCATTTGCAGGTGGAACGGTGTCGGGTGGCCCAGGGCGGCGCGGCGGGCGCCCCACGGGGAGGAGACTGGGCCATTGGCAAATTCAACCAGATCCAGGGCATCCTGGATGTAGGGTGCCAAATCCGTCAGCGGGCACAGTTCCCCGGAATTGAACTGGCAGGCCATCCCACAATTCAAAATGGGCAGGGGTTGGGCACCGAGGTCCTCACAGAGTTGGAAATATTCCAAGAAACCGAGGCCGAAGGATTGGAAATAATCCGGCGTGGGACGATGCAGAAACTCGACGTTCCAGCGGTTGAGCAGGAGGGGTCGCTCAGCGACGGGGCCAATGGTATTTTTCCATTGGTAACGATAGGCGAGGGTGCTGCCTTCCACGATGCAGCCACCGGGGAACCGGATGAATCCGGGTTGCAGGTCGGCCAGGGCCTGGACCATGTCCGCCCGCAATCCCCCGGGCCTTTGTTTCCAGGTGTTGTGCGGGAACAGCGAAATGAAATCCAAATCGACGGTCCCGGGGGCGGTCAACAAAACCGCCAGCCGGGCTTTCGCATCGGTATCCCGGGGATGCAGGGTGGCCCGGATTGCTTGCCAACCGGCCGAAAGATCCCGCAAGTCCACCGTGTCCAGCACGGTGCCGTCTTCGGCATAGAGGCGGACTTGCAAACCGGGGTTTCCCGCCACGTTGCGGATTTGGGCGGAAAAGTCATAGGCTTCGCCCTGTCGCACTCCCATGCCCCGGAAGCCTTCGTTGGCGATGCCAAAAGGGCTCGCGGTGGTGGTTGCCAACCGGACGTAATGCGGGTTCCTGGGACTAAAAGGCTCCGCGTCGCGGACGGACAATTCGCCGCGCGCCTGGGGCGGGCTTAGTTTCGACCAACCCATCAAGGGTTCGGGAAACTCAAACCCGCGGTTCTTAACCATCTCGGCATAGATTCCGCCGTCCGCGCCGAAATTGATGTCCTCGAAGAAAACGCCCCACATGGCGGGATTAATTTTGGCGCTGGGGCGATCCGTGTGCAGGGTGATCGTGGGGCCGGCGATGGCGGGGAGGGAAAAAGTCAGCGCCATGGCGGCGACCAGGGAGAGCGTGATTCGGGGGCTCATGGATGGGGAATTCAAGCGCATTACCGGCGCGGACGCCAACGAAAAAGAGCGGGTGGATCGCCGCCGGACAGTTTGGTGGACGTCTTGGGGCTTGCTTTGCCGACTGAACATTGGTTGATTGGGGGCACAATTATTATGAAAATTTCAAAATTGTTCCCATTGGGTTTGCTGACCGCGCTGGCTTTGCTGGCTGGAACGACTACTGCACCGGCCCAAAACGCCGCCAAAGTGGAGGTTGCCGGGGTTTCCTTTACGCCTCCAACGGGCTGGAAAGCCGTGCCGCCGCCGTCACCGATGCGCAAGGCGCAGTTCGCGATCAAGACCGCTGACGGCAAGGATGGCGCCGAAGTGGTGTTTTTTGTATTCCCGTCCGGAGAAGCCGGCAGCGTGGCCGCGAACGTGGAACGCTGGTACAAGAAATTTACCGAAGATCGCGAGAAGATTAATGCCAAGAGCGAGTCCGTCACCGTGGGCAAGTCCAAGGTCACCTACGTGCAGGCGGAAGGCACTTATGACAATGCCATTCCGGGTGGCGCGCCGGACCTGAAGCCCAATTATGGTTTGTTGGGCGCCATTGTGGAAACCTCAATCGGCAATATTTTCATCCGGTTTACCGGCCCCAAAGAGCTGGCAAAATCCACTCTGCCCGACTTCAAGAAAATGGTCGAAAGCGGTTTGAAGTAAGGTTCGATTTGGGCAGCCAGGTCCGGGTCACCGCCGTTGCGGTGGATGGCCCGGACTTTCTTACCCCCGGTTGCGGCGGCCACCGCCCCATTAGCGAGCATGAGCAAAAAAAGCGCGAAAATCGCCGCCTTGATCGAGGGGTGTCAGGGGCGGGATCAGGACGCACATTATCTGGGCTATTTTGCCTGCTTCAATCAGGGGTTGTACTACGAGGCTCACGACGTACTCGAGGAACTCTGGCTGGCCGATCGGCAGGGGCCGAATTACTCGTTTTACAAGGGGTTGATCCAGTTCGCCGGAGCATTTGTGCATCTCCAAAAGGATCGGCTGCGTCCTTCCGCCGCCCTCTTCAAATTGGCGCAGACCAACCTTCTGAAATACCCGGCCCAGCACGAGCGACTGGACGTCCGCGCGGTGCTCCAGTTGATTGCGTTATGGCTGAAGCGATTGGAGGCGTCCGGGTTTGCGGTAAACCCGCTCCCGATCCACCCTCCGCCGCAAATTTATCCCGCCGGAAATTGATTCCGTTGAGCTAAGCAATCGGGGGCCTAGGCGCCCCCTTCGCGCAAGACCGCCTGCAGGTTGGTCTTGAAGAGTTCGACCAGCTTTTCATGCGCGGCATTCACGTCGGCATCCGTAAGCGTCCGCTCCGCGTGCCGGTAGGTGAAGGCATAAGCGAGGCTCTTCTGGCCCGGGGGAACATTCTTGCCGCGGAAGACATCGAACAATTGCGTGCTTTCCAGATTGGCCGGTTTGGCCTGCCGCACGGCAGCCAGCACGGCTTCATGGGTGGTGGCCTCGGGCACCAGCATCGCCACGTCCCGGCGGATGGCCGGTTGGGCGGGCAGGGGCTTGAAGCTGCGGGCGGATGGCCGGAACAGTGACAGCAGGAGATCGAGGTTCAACTCGGCGAGGAACACGGGATCGCGCAGATCGTTGGCGCGTGCGACTACCGGTGTCAACATGCCGATTTCGCCCAGCGTGTTTTTGCCCAGTTGCAGGGTGGCTGATTCCAGAAACAGCGCGGTGCTGTCCGCCCGGCGGGAGAACGCCACGCCGCGGAAACCGAATTGTTCCAGGAATTCCTCCAGCAAACCCTTCAGATCGTAGATGTCGCATCGCGCTTCGCGCTCGGTGCCGGACCAGAACGGCGCCTGCCGCAGGCCGGTGAGCAGGAACGCGAGGCGGCGTTGCTCCTGGGCCTGACCGTTGGCCTGGCCGAAAACGCGACCGATTTCGAATAGCGCGAGGTCGGCGTTTTTGCGGTTCAGATTATGCCGGGCCGTGGCGATCAGGCCGGGCAGGAGGCTGGGACGCAGGACATTCATGTCGCTGCTCAACGGGTTGGCCAGGGGCAGGACCGTCCAGGGGGCGGTGGTGACGACACCCGGGGACTGGTCGGAGATGAGCGTTTGCCCCTGGGTCTCGTTCAGCCCCAGCCCGGTCAAAATGCGGCGGACGTCCGCCAGTTCATCATGGACGGCGTCGTAGGGATGAAAGCCTTTGGCAGCGCGCGGAGCGGTGGCGGGAATATTGTTGATGCCATGCAACCGGGCCACTTCCTCGATCAGATCAATTTCCTGCTTCAGATCAATCCGGAAGCTGGGAATCGAGACCATGCAGTATTCGTCGGCATTCTGAATCGTGACATTCAGGCCCAACCGTTGCAGGTGCTGCACGTTTTCAGTGGGGCTGAGGCGAACACCCAACAGGTCGTTCACCTTGCCGTGGCGCAGGGTGATTTGCTTGTGGGACGGGGGTTGGGGGAAGGCATCCACCACACCGTCCACGAGTTGTCCACCCGCGGTTTGGAGGATCAATTGGGCGGCCCGGCGGCTGGCCCAGTCGCAAATGCCGATGTCGGCGCCGCGTTCGTAGCGGTAGGAGGCATCGGTGCGGAGTTCCAGTTTTTTGGCGGTGGCCCGGATGTTGCGGGGATCGAAGTAGGCGCTTTCGAGCAGGACATCAACCGTTTGATCGTTGATTTCGGTGTTCTGACCTCCCATCACTCCCGCCAGCGCAATGGCTTTGGCTTCGTCGGCAATCAGCAACGATTCGGGGCTCAAAGTGCGCTGCTTGCCATCCAGCGTCGTGAACTTCTCCCCGTCCGCCGCACGGCGCACCACGATCGTGGGGCGGCCGCCGTTGGTGGCGGTGAGTAAATGATAATCGAAGGCGTGCAGCGGCTGGCCAATTTCCAGCATCACAAAGTTGGTGACGTCGACAACGTTACTGATGCTGCGAATGCCAACCTTTTCCAGGCTTTGGCGCAGCCAGGCCGGACTGGGACCGATTTTGACACCGCGGATCACGCGGGCGGAATACCGGGGGCACAATTCCGGAGCATCCAGGCGCACAGCCACCAAAGATTCCGCCGAACCGGCGCCGGTAGTCGCGGGCAGGGTGACTTCGGGCAAACGCAGCGGATTTCCGGTGACCGCGCTGATTTCGCGGGCGATGCCGACAACGCTGTTCAGATCCGGGCGATTGGGGGTGATCTCCAAATCATAAACCACGTCCGATCCCGGCCGCCCCAGATATTCCGCGAGCGGTTGGCCGACCACGGCGTCAGGGGAGAGGATGAGCAGCCCGTCAATTTGCTCGGGCAGGCCCAACTCCTGCGGGGAGCACATCATGCCGTGGGATTCTACGTTGCGGATTTTGCCAACCTTGATGGTGAAGGGGGGCGTTCCGGGTTTGGCGGGGAGGGAGGCGCCGGGGAGGATGAGCGGCACCTTGTCACCCGCCTGAAAATTCTGCGCGCCGCAAACAATCTGGCGCTCGCCCTTGCCATCGGCCACGCGGCAGACCGAGAGCCGGTCGGCGTTGGGATGCCGGTCGCGGGTCAGGACTTGGGCCACGACCACGCCCTCGAATTCACCACCGAGGCGTTGCACGCCCTCGACTTCGATGCCGATCATCGTCAGCCGTTCGGCCAATTCTTCCGGCGACCAGTCGAAGGCGACATACTGCTTCAGCCAATTCAGCGTAACTTTCATCCGTTTCCTTGCTTTGCCAAAATTTGTCCGTCCGACTCAGAACTGCCGCAAAAACCGGGTGTCATTTTCATAGAACAACCGGATGTCATTGATCTCGTAACGCAGCATGGCGATCCGCTCGATGCCGAAGCCGAAGGCCCAGCCGGTCCAGATCTCGGGGTCGTAGCCGACGTTGGCGAAAACCTTGGGATGGACCATGCCGCAACCGGCCAGTTCCAGCCATTCCTTGCCCATTTTGCGGACCATGGGGCTGGAGAAGTCGATTTCGAAGCTGGGCTCCGTGTAGGAGAAATAGTGGGGACGGAACCGGAGTTTGACGTCCGCTCCCAGCAGTTCCTTGAAGACGAATTCCACGGTCCCCTTCAAATCGCCCACGGTGACGTGCTTGTCCACATACAGTCCCTCGATTTGCTGGAACGTGGGGTTGTGGGTGGCATCGGCATTGTCGCGGCGATAAACCCGGCCTGGAACAATAATGCGGATGGGCGGCGGCTGGCCCTGCATTACCCGGATTTGCACCGAGGAGGTATGGGTGCGCAGCAGCATCCGACCCGTCTGCGGGGGCGGTGCCCCGGCAGCGCCGGGGACGGCGCGGTCCAGATTCAAATAAAACGTATCCTGACTGTCGCGAGCCGGATGATCGGCCGGGGTGTTCAGGGCGTCGAAGCAATGATATTCGTCCTCGATTTCCGGGCCATCGGCGACCGCGAAACCGAGCTTGCGAAAGATCCGGACAATATCCTCGGTGACCCGGGTGAGGGGATGGAGTTTGCCCAGGGGACGACGGCGGCCGGGGAGGGTGAAATCGGTGGGATCCTTCGGCAAAGCGGCTTTGAGTTCCAGCTCCGTGCGGCGGGCAGTCAAGGCGGCTTCGAGTTCCACTTTGGCCAGGTTGACCAATTTTCCGGCGGCGGGCTTTTCCTCTTTCGGCAGGGTGCCGAGTTGCTTCAGCAGCGCGGTGAAGCGGCCTTGCGGGCCCAGGTGGGCGCCTTTGGCTTGTTCCAAGGCGGCAAAATCGGGCGCGGCGGCAAATTCGGCGAGCGCGGCCAGTTTTAACGGTTCGATTTGCTCAAAAAATGACATAAACAATGCGCGGTGTTGCGGGGTCGTCCTCCCCAAGAAAAAACGGACGCCTGATGACAGGACGCCCGTTTGCGGAATGGGATTTGAAAATCGAAATCCGGCTTACGCCTTTACGGCTTTGGCCTTCAAGGCTTCCTGGGCAAGTTTGACCAGTTCGCCGAATGCCGTGGTGTCCGTAGCGGCGATATCCGACAGGACCTTGCGGTCCAGGGCGATCTTGGCGGCCTTGAGACCTTCCATGAAGCGGCTATAGGTGGTGCCGGCGGCGCGGGCGGAGGCGTTGATGCGGACCTGCCAGAGCTGGCGGAAGGTGCGCTTCTTCACCTTGCGATCACGATAAGCATATTGCTTGGCGTGGTCGGTGGCGTCGGCGGCATAGCGGTAGAGCTTGGACCGGCGGCCGCGGAATCCTTTGGCATCCTTGATTGTGCGGATGCGGCGTTTGCGTGAGGCGGGACCGTTTGTAACTCGCATAAAAGTTAAAAATTACTGACGTGGACAGGGCGGTTCGGATTAATGGCTGAACGGCAGGCTCTGGGTGATCCGGTACGTGTCCGTGGAATCAACCTCTTTGCCCGTGCCCAAACTGCGGCGGCGCTTGGCGTTCTTGCTGGACAGCAAATGGCGTTTGCCGGCGCGCATGCGCATGACCTTGCCGGTGCCGGTGATTTTGAACCGTTTGCTCACCGACTTCTTTGTTTTAATGCCTTTGGGGCGTCTCATAAATTCAAGTTTCTTTCCAAAAGAGCGCGCACTATAGAACGTTCGCGCCATTGAAGCAAGGGCTATTTTGAGAATTTTGGTTGATTGATTTGGCGGTAAAAAGGGGCATTTTTTCGCATTCCCCGCTGCGGGCAAGCCGCGGCCGGTTACGATTGGGTCAATTCTTCGGGCGGGTGGAATGGTCCTGCAGCCAGGCGATGTCCGGATTGCGGGGGGAGGCGACGACCCCGAAGGAATTGGCGATGGTGGAGTTTTCGAGCAGGAGCGGGGGCATGGTGCGGCGATCCAGCCATTTGTGCAACTCCGCATGGCCGTCGGCGAAATCAAAACCGCCACAATTATTGTGGTAAAAGGCCGGCATGTCCGGCGTAAATTGATAAAGGGCCGGGTTGTTCGGATTAAAACCCACCATATCCACCATAAAATTGCTCAGGTTGATCCGGTCTTCGCGTTCGTCCACGAAGATCCAGCACTTGCTGGGGCCCCACGTGCCGCCTCGGCTGTCGTCCAAATCCGTGGATTTCATGTAAATCGTGCCGTAGGTCGTGACATCGGTCCAGCCGCCATTGTTGCCGCCGAATCCGCCCAGATAAAGATTCATGGCAATGGTGCGCACCCGGGGCAGGTTGACCCCGTTCACGGTGACGAAGGAGTGGTCGGAGGGGCATTTGTAGATGCCGGGATTCGGGCTGTACGGCCAGAGGGGCCGCTGGGTCATGTCGGCCGTGATGTCGTAGTTGCCGCGATTGGCGGGATCAAAATCCATGTCCGTCTGGGTCCAGGCATACTGATCCAGGGGATTGCCCGCAACGTAATCGCTGCTGGCGAGGACGATGTTGTTGTGGCTGTCGTCGGCATACATTTTCCAGGCGAAAGCCAGTTGGCGATGATTATTGCGGCACTGGGTGCCCTGGGCTTCCTGTTTGGCATGCGCGAGGACGGGCAGGAGCAGGCTGGCCAGGATGGCGATGATCGCAATGACGACGAGCAGCTCAACGAGGGTGAAACCGCGTTTTCTGGTCGCCGATCCGGGAGGGGCAGGAATGATGGCAATCATTACTGAATCGTAACAGTGGGAGTCGGCGGCGTGGTTGTCAAGTTTTTGGCGGCGATTGGGTCCGGCAGGCGGTGGTCCCGGAACGAGGTTGGGGAGCGATGGCGCACGAAACTGGATTAACTGTCCGGAACCTGGACTCGCAAGGGCGGGGACCATTTCACAGGAGCCAACAGAGTTAACTGAGAGGGACCGAGGGACAGGGGAAGATCTCACGCGGAGGCGCGGAGGCCGCGGAGGTCGGCGAGGGTTCGGACAGGGCGAGCGAGCGAAACTGGATTAAGTTTGTTTAACCTGGATTCACCGTCTGGAACCTAGACTCGGTTCGACGGGCTCACCGGCCCATTTGGTGCCTTGGCGGTTCGGAGTGGGGAAACTTGACTGATTTAGTCGGGATTACAGGCGAACCATTGGCCAGGATTTTGGTCGGTTTTTCTTGGATGAAATGCGGTGCGGATGGCGGGGTGCCGCGTGGGCTGCCGTTTAGGGCAGGTGCCGCGCGGCCGGGGCCGCCATCCGCCTCCGGTCTCGCGGGTGGTTGCCAGGCGATGGCCGGGATCCATATTAATATGTCAAAGAGCGGGTCCGCCCGGAGCGAGGAACAGGCGGTCGGGCGGCGAAAGCCACGGTTGGCCGGTGCGGTTGCTTACTCTTGAGCAGCGGGCGGGCCAGCCTCCGGTTTGGTTTTAGCACTGGATTCGGGGTTTCGTATTCCTACGGGAGGATTTTAGCCGGGGATTTCGACTTTTTAATCCGACTTCAAGCGGGAGTTGAGCTCGTTGTGACGTTCACGGGGAGACCATGAGGAGGCTGGTGTGGATTGCACGACGTTCGTCGATGGGAACTCGCAACACGTTGAACACCAGTTTTGAATTGGCTGATAGTCGGGACTGACCCCTTTGGACTTGAGGGGAATGGGCTCTGGACGCCAGATTTATGTGGACAATTCGGAACACTACAAGGCATGTTGACACCGGATTTCTATCGATAAGCGTGGGGTTGCGGTGGTGATTAGTGGTCGAAATAAACCAGTTGCGAGTGGGGTTTTCGGAATGAAGGGCATCACAAAACGTAATTTAGCGCCGTTCCGGGGAGTGCCGGAGGGCGGGTTTGCGGTTGTCTTGGCGCTGTTTTGGCTGGGGGGGGCGCTGCCTGGCCGTAGCCAGACGGCCGTGACCAATCAGGTGACGCCGGAGATGTTGCAGCAGGTGTTGTCGCGGTTGGCGCAGGCGGAGGGCGAAATCAAGGCGCTTAAGGCGGAATTGGCGGCGCGTCCGGTCGGGTCGGTCGCGACGAATATGACGGCGGCGGCGGGGGCGGCACCCGATCCGGCCTGGCAGCAACGGTTGGTGAAGGATGAGGCGGAACTCACGAAGTTGCGGTCGGAACTGGATGCCCGGGACACGGTGGATCTAAAACCAAAATATCCCAACCTGCAGTTTCACGGGTTCGGGGATATTGATTGGACAGCGGATACGCGGAAGAGCGGGCGGATTCCGTATGGCGTCTCGACGTATGGGGGGCGCAATACCTTCTTTTTGGGCGCGTTGGACCTTTACCTGAGTTCGCAATTGGCGGAGAACCTCTCCATTGTCAACGAAACGGCCTTGGGGGCGGGGCTGGACAACAAGATGGAGATTGATATTGAGCGGCTCTATCTGGAGTACCGCGCCAATGATTATTTCAATCTGGACCTGGGCCGCTTTCACACGGCGCTCGGTTATTACAGCACGACGTACCATCATGGGAATTGGCTGGAAACCGCGGTGGGGCGCCCCACCTTTTTGCAATTTGAAGACTCGGGGGGAATCCTGCCGGTGCATATGGTGGGGCTGTCCATCCACGGTGCGGTGCCGTCGGGCAAATTGAACCTGGATTATTTCGTCGAAGTGGGCAACGGATTGCATTACTCGAGTGATCCCAATAACGAGGCGGTGCAGCAGATCACGTCATTCAGTGATTCGAAGGCAGTAAATCTGGCGCTGACGGCCCGGCCCGAGGGGTTGCCGGGATTTCAATTTGGGAGCGGCGTGTATTACGATCTGATCACCCCGGATCTGACGAGCCAAACCTCGGGCATCACCTCCCTCCCGCGGAACAATCAGTTGATTTTCAACAGCCACGTGGTTTACCGCAATGCCCTTTGGGAAATGATGGCGGAAGGTTATTTGATCCAGGACCGGCCGCAGGTGGGAAGCGCGCATTACAGCCCGGCTTTCTTCACCCAATTGTCGCGCAAATTCGGGCTTTTGACGCCATATGCGCGGTTCACTTATTACAATGTGTCCCGCAACGACATGCTTTACACGCTGGCGTGGGCGGGCGGGGTCAATGCCGGAGTGCATTACGGCCCCAGCCTGGGATTGCGTTATGATTTCTCGGACTTTGCCGCTTTTAAGGTTCAGTATGATTTCCTGCATGATTCGGGACTGAATGACGCCAGCCGGATCACTCTGCAGGCCTGTTTCACTTTCTGAGCATGCCCGCCAGAATTCACGTTCTCTTCGCGTCCCTGGCCCTGCTGACCGGGTGTGCGGCTCCGCCGACGGAGGGGAACGTGAGCGGTGGTGGCGTGGAGGATGCGGGTGCGACGCTTTGGGAAACGGATGCGGGCGGGAAAATCCACCTCAACGAATTGAATGGCCGGGTGCGGATCATGGCCATGTTTTACAGCTCGTGTCAGGGGGTGTGCGCGATCACCCGTCAGGACCTGGAGCAGATCGAGGCTTCGCTGGCCCCGGGGGTGCGAGCCCGGGTGAAATTTGTGCTGGTGACATTGGATCCCCCGCGGGACACGGCAGCGACGTTGCGGGCTTATCGCCATGCCTGGGGGTTGGCCGCGGACCGGTGGGTCCTCCTGCGTGGGGAGGAAGCGGCCACGAAGCAACTGGCGGCGCGACTGGGCGTGGGTAGCGGCCGGGATGGGGCCGGGCGTTTTATCCATTCCAGTGAACTGGTAGTGCTGGATCCCCAAGGCAGAATCATCCACCGCCATCACGGCCAGCACGCCGACTTGCCGGGGATCGCCCGCGAAATTGCAACGGCGGTAGCCGCCCAGCCCGGTTTTGCCGAATGAAGGACTGGGCAGCATGGCGTGGCGGGCGGGGATGGCTGCTGCCGGGAATGGTGGCCGCAATCCTCACGTTCTGGCTGGCCCGGATGGCTTGGGGTGAGGTGGCGACGGCATACGGAGCGTCCGGGGAAGACGCCAATGGCGAGATCGCAGGGGAGGCGCTCGCCATTATCGTCAACAAGGCCAACCCGGTGGATGAGCTATCGTTGGAGGATTTGCGGAAATATTTCCGCCTGGAACGCGACCGGTGGTCGAATGACAAGAAGATCACCGTTGTGATGCTCCCCAGCGGCACGCCGGAGCGGGAGTTGGTGTTGCGCGAGATCTATCACTTTACGGAGGGCGAATTCAGCCAATTTTTCATCCAAAGGAGTTTCGCCGGTCGTGGGGGCTCCGCGCCGAAGGAACTGGCCAGTTCCGTCAACGTGCGCAAGTTTGTCTTTAATGTGCCGGGGGCCATCGGGTTCATCCGGGCGGGAGAGGTGGATGATTCGGTGAAAGTGCTCCGGGTAGGGGGACGGGCTCCCACGGACAAGGACTACCCACTCAAAATCACCGAACCGGCCGCGAAATGAACCCCTCCATGCAAAAGTTGGTCCAGCTCGTGCGCCGCCATGGTTTTGAATCGGTGGGTGGTTTGTTGGCGCTGGTCATTGTGTGTGTCGTGGTAGTGCTGGATTTCGGCGGGACCAACCGGGAAGTGGAACGACTTTACCTCGATTCCGTGGCCGCGCTGAGCCAGTTCAGCGAATTACAATTTCAGGTGCAGGAAACCCGCCGGTTCGTGCTTTACGCCCTGACCTCGACCAACAGCAATGTGCAGCTGAAATCGGCCGATGACATGCACGTGCTCGAAAAGCAGGTCATCGAAGTGATTACCGGACAGCGGAAGATTTTTGCCGACTTGAACCAGTTGACGATTTGGAAGCGCCTGCAGCAGGACTGGACGGAATATGACGCGGTGCTGGCGGAGGTCCTGGCCACGGTCTTGGAAGGGGATCCCGAAGGAGCCATTGCGCTGGACACGCAGAAATGCACGCCGCTTTTTGAACGGTTGCGACAAGATCTGTCGGAGATCAAGAAATTTCACCTCGACCGGGCAAACGCGCGATTGGAACGGGTGCAGAGCCTGTTCCGGCGTTCCATTTTCAAAATTATCGCCATCTTCGCGGTGTATCTGGTGGGGGCCAGCGGGGCGGTTTTTGTGCTGCGCCGCGGCACCCTGGCGATGCGGGAATCGGAAGCGCGCTTTCGCGGGGTGGTGGAGAGTCTCAGTGAAGGTATCTTGATCACGGATGCGGAAGACCGGATTCTGCTCCTGAATCAGCGCATCAGCGAATTGCTGGGGTGGCGCGCGGAGGAGATGCGCGGGCAAAAAGCGAGCGAGTTGATGATACCGGCCGAGCCGGCGGGCGCCGCCGCCGCGCGCAAGGCCCGGCGGTGGGAGGGGATTTCGGAGCAATACGAAATTATGTTGCGGCGCAAGGACGGCCGGAAAATTTGGGTCGCGGTTTATAGCACGCCTTTCCGGGATGCGGGCGGGACGATCACCGGCGTGCTGGAGGCGTTCACGGACATTACCGAACAGAAGCAGGCGGCGCAGAATCTGGCCCAATTGAATGATCAATTTGCCAAGTCCCAACGGAAAGCGGGCATGGCGGAAGTGGCGACGAGCGTCCTGCACAACGTGGGCAACGTTTTGAACAGCGTCAATGTCTCGGCCTCCATCTTGCGGGACAGCCTGAGCAAATCCCAAATCGGTAACCTGGCTAAAGCCACCGCCCTGTTACGGGAGCACACGGAGGACGCCGCGACCTACCTGGCCAGCGATCCGAAGGGCAAACTATTGCCCGGTTTCTTGATCAAACTCAGCGACAACCTGGTGGCGCAGCAGCAGGCCTGGCAGGTCGAGTTGGACGGGTTGAACAAGAATGTTGAGCATATCAAGGAAATCGTGGCGATGCAGCAAAGTTACGCGCGGTTGTCCGGGGTCACGGAGGCGCTGCCGGCGGAAGTGTTGGTGGAGGATGCACTCCGGATGAACGATGTCGCGCTGGGCCGGCACGGGGTGAGGGTGGTGCGGGAGTATGCCCCGGTGCCGCTGATCTCGGTGGACAAACACAAGGTTTTGCAGATTCTCGTGAACCTGATCCGGAACGCCAAGCACGCCATGGATGATTCCCCCATCAGCCAGAAAACGCTGACCCTCGCCATTCAGTTGGGAGAAAGCGGTCTGGTTAATATTATCGTCCGGGACACGGGCACGGGGATTCCGGCGGAAAACCTGACGCGCATTTTTCAGCATGGTTTCACGACGAAGAAGGAGGGCCACGGTTTTGGTTTGCACAGCGGGGCGAATGCCGCGAAGGAAATGGGTGGTCGTTTGACAGCGCGGAGCGAGGGGGCGGGGCGGGGCGCGGAATTTACCCTGGAACTGCCGATTGCCAGTCCGCAGGGCGACGCCATTACCGGCCCGCCGGCTCGGTCAACCTCATAAAGAGAGGGAAGCGTCAGTATGCATGCCTACGAAACAGTGGAAGGGAGTCATCGGGTATTGATCATTGACGACAACCCCCGGATTCACGAGGACATCGCCAAGATTCTCTGTCCGGCGATCGCGCCCAATGATCTGGCGGCGGATGAGGCGGCCATTTTTGGGGAAGCCCCGGTGGCGTCGGTACTTTCGGAATTTGTCCTGGATTCCGCCTACCAGGGCCAGGAGGGGTTGGCGTTGGTGGAGAAGGCCCTGGCGCAGGGACGGCCCTATGCCATGGCGTTCGTGGATTTACGGATGCCGCCCGGATGGGACGGCATCGAAACCATCCGGCACCTCTGGCAACGCGACCCGGAATTGCAAGTGGTGATCTGCACGGCGTACTCGGATCATACGTGGAGCGAGATCATCCAAAGCCTGGGCAAAACCGACAGTTTGCTGATCCTGAAGAAGCCGTTCGACAATGTGGAGGTCCTGCAATTGGCCCATGCCCTGACGAAGAAGTGGTTCATGACGTGCCAGGCGCGGGCAAAAATGGCCGAACTCGAAGCCCGCCTGGATCAGCACAACGGGGAACTGGAACGGGTCCAGAGCGAACTGCACGCAGCGGTACGGCGGAGTGTCGAATTGGAAAAGCGGGTGGGGGAGTTGGAGGCGGAGCGGCGCAGTTAGCGGCGGTCGGGCGGGAGACGAAGGACTTCTGAATTCGCGCCTGGAAAATTGCTGGGATCTCCTCTCCCCACTCCTCCCTCCGCGGGAGGAGTGGGGGACACGCGTCGCGCTCATGGCGTTGGGACGCGGATTTCGTAATTAGTCAGATTTTTTTGGCCGCCTTATGGGTGGCGTAAACGGAAGAACCGAATTGGCGCTTTAGGGTCGCCGGCCGGCAAAATTATTTGGGAAGTGCCCGGCGAGTTCGGGACATCGCCCCACGCGCCGGGTTGCCCCAGGCCCACCGCATTGGTCTGCAGGATCCAGCCGGCATAGGCGGGAGGCCAGGTAATAGTCACGCCCGCCAGACTGGCAGAGGCGACCAGACTCGGGCTGATGCCCGGCACGGGAATGGCCTTTAGCTCGGCCGAAAAGACGCTTTCTCCCACGGAATTGGTCGCGGTCAGCACGTAGTAATACGTGGTGCCATTGACCAGGCCGGAATCGAAATAGCTGGCCCCCGACAAGCCGTTGGTCAGGATGAGGTATGGCCCGCCGCTCACGGCGCCCCGCCGGAGGTTGTAACCCGCGGTCGCGAGCGGGACCCCCGGCCAGGATAGCAGAACCTGCCGGTCCCCGGCGATGCCGGAGAACCCCGTCGGAGCTTCCGGCGCGGCGGCGGGGGTGGGATAGGCGGGGTTGTTGGTGGGACTCAACCACCAAAGGGAAGTGGTGACGGCGCGGGGATAATGCGGCCCCCCGGCGGAATTGGAAGCGCCGGACCCGTCCACCGCGTCGCAGTAGGCTTGCACCGGCGCGGACTCAATCTGGATGCTGGCATGAACCTGATCGACCGCGCCATTGATCAAATCGCCGTGGAATCCCAGGACGGCTTCCGCCACATATTGGCAGATAAAGATTTTGCTTTGCCAGGTAAGGGTGGTGGCGCTGGTCATCTGCCACCCCCCGGCGGGGAGACCAATGCAGCGGCCCGGAACCAGCACCGCGGCCAGATGATTGGACAACGCCTGAAGCATGGCGGCGTAAGGTCCGCCGCTGCGGTCCATCGCGTTGGTTAAGCCCATCACGGCTGGATACACCAATCCTTCAATCATCGGGATGATGGCCGCGTTGTCACTGCCATCCAGCATTGCCGGAAGGTAGCCCAGGGTGCCGCGATAGGTGTTCCAGCGATTGACAATCGTTTGCGCCGTGTAGGCGGCACTGGCCTGGCTGCTCGCGGCGTCCGTGGCGTCGCCGATTTGCGCGAACATCGCGTTCAAGGCCACATAGCAGGCCCAATTCCGCACGGCCAATCGCCCGCTGAAAGCCGGGCGGAGGAGGGAGTTATCCAGGGAATCGAAGGTGGTGATTTCGCCGGAATTGACGTTCTTGGTCACGCCATCGCGCAACGCCGGGGTCGTATTGTCCCGCAAGAGCATCGAGTTGAGGCAATTTTGCAGAACCGCCAGATTGTTGGTCAGCCAGGCATGGTCCCCGCTGCGACTCCAGTACACCCCGGCGGAAAGAATCCAAGCCTGCAATTCCTCCTGGCCCATGTTGGCGCCGTACGCCGGCCCGGTGCTGGAATTCGGCCAGGCACCCATGTCGTGATCGAAGGAGAATCCGGCGCTCGCAACCTGAGTTCCGGAGGAGGCGCTAAAGAGGGGACTGCTGTAACTGTACCCCACCCCCGTGAGGGCGCCCGAAAAGCCGTCCAGCACATTCCGAAGCGCCCAGGGGTGCATGCAGGAATCGAAAAAGGCATGGTCGACAGTCAGGTCAAAGGTGTTGATGTAGTTGAAGAACCCCTCCACTTCCCACCAATGCACCCGTCCTTGGGGATCGATCAAGCAGGCCGTATCCGCCATATAAGAATGCAGGGCATGGCTGGCCAGAAATTGGCGGTAAGGGTTTAGCCCGGCGCGCCCCATCGCCGCCGTCAATTGGCGGCACCGGGCCTGCGCGTCCGCAAATCCGGCAAAAGCCGTGTCCACCACGCTGTCGATGGAAGGAAAAAGTGAGGTGTAATAATAGTGTGATCCCGTCCGGCCATCCAGCACCGTGCTGCGGTAATACGCCAGGACGACCATCAATGACCGGGTCTGGCCCGCGGGAACCGTCACGTGAAAGGCGAATCCCTGAGACATGCCGTTGAACACCGCGGTCAAGCGCGCGCCGGTCAGAATGTCGCAACTGCCGGTGGGCACCGCCAGCGCGGCCTCGCCTTGCGCAAACCCCTGGTAGGCCCCATTTGCGAAGGAGCGGGCAGTCACCGCGACCGGGAGGCCGAAATAGAAGTCCGCCGGCGTGCTGTTGGTGTTGTTGATGGTGAAGACCATCCAGGTGGCCGGGAGGAAACAACGCCGCCGATCACTGAGGCTGGCGGTGTTAATGTCTGGCATGGACCAGGCCGGACTGTAATGGGAAAAGCCAAGGTTACCGGCGATGAGATAATCGTCCGTTCCTGGCGTGAGCGTCCGTTGAATGTCGTTCGTGGCGAAAAAACGCGCGGTGCTGGAGAGGTTCGCGGCGGCGGTAACAAACGGCATGATTTGCATTCCGGCGTTGTTGGACAGGCCCACGAGCACGCCCCCCACACGTTGGAAGTAAGGAAACTGGCCATTGGAAGTGCCCACGCCACACGCCGAATCCTGGAAACCGTAGGTCATGGTCGAGCAGGTGCCCATTGGAGCGTGGTCCACGTTCAAGGTCACCAATTGATTCGACGACAGGAGGGTGAAGGTGAACGCGGAAAGCCGGGTTGGGCCGGGGCCCCAAAACAGCCATGCAAACACTAGGAATCGCGTGAGAATCTGGGCGGGCATAAGCCGTCCGAACACTAAGTCTGTACCCCCGGGTTTCATGGGCTAAAGGTTCCTCCCGGCGACACAAACTGCAAGCGCAAAATGGCCGGGGACTGATTCTTGGCGGGCGCGACACCGCCGGTGATCCGCCCGAGCCGGATTGGAACTCAGACCAGCCGGGCGGTGGCTTGGGCGAGCGAGATGCCGCGGAGTTTGATGAGTTTGTGGCGGGCGGTGTGGCCGCGAAAGAGTTCGATCTGGCTGCGGCTGCACTGCAGTTTTTCGGCCAACAGGCGGAGCAGGGCTTCATTGGCGGCGGCATCCACCGGCGGGGCGGTGACGCGAATGCGGAGTTCCTCACCCAGGGGGCCGAGGATTTCGTTGGCGGGAGCCCGGGGTTGTAATTTGACCGCGAGCAGGAGGCCGTCCGGATGCAGGCTGAGATAGCGAGTCGGGGTGGCAGGTGGTGGCGGATTTGATACTTTGGGCGGACGCGGCGGCATGACAAAGATTAAGTTAGGAGGAACCAGGCGGGGCGGCGATGGTAAAATTTTGGTTGCCAATGGCGGGGTGTCAAAACGAGGATGTTGCTTTATGAAGAACCCATTTTCCGCCAACGGATGTTGTCTTGGTTTGATCCTCGCGGTGGCTGTCGTGGCCGGCGGGATCGCGGGGGCTCATGCCCAGGAAAAAGCGGTTCCCGCCAAAGCGGGGGATGCGGCCGGGGTGGCCAAGGCGGCGGTGGGGGAAGCCAAAGCCAAGTTGATCAAGCTGGCGGCCATTCCCGCGGTGCCGGTGCCGGGGGAGGGCTGGCAGCCGTTGTTTGATGGCAAGACCTTGACGGGATGGAAATTTACCGATTTTGCCGGACATGCCGAGACGCATTGCGAAGCCGGGTTGATGGTGATGGAGGCGGGGGATCCCCTCACGGGCGTGAACTGGACCAACGAAGCCCCCACCATGAATTATGAAATCGCCTTGGAGGCGATCAAATTGGATGGGTCGGACTTTTTCTGCGGGTTGACATTTCCGGTGGCGAAATCCTGGTGCAGCCTGATTTTGGGCGGCTGGGGTGGGGGGATTGTGGGATTATCCAGCGTGGACGGACAGGATGCCTCAGAGAATGAGACTTCCCAGTACATGAAGATCGATAAAGACCACTGGTATCGCATCCGGGTACGCGTAACCCCGGCCAAGATCGAAGCCTGGCTGGACGACCAACAAATCGTGAATCTGGTCACCAAAGACCGGAAGATCTCCCTGCGGTTCGGCGAAATTGAACTTTCCAAACCGCTCGGAGTGGCGGCCTACGAAACCCGCAGTGCCTTGCGCGCCATCCAGTTGCGTAAATTATAGCCGAGGGATCAGAGCTCGATCCGGCCGGTGAACACGAAGTCCGCCGGTCCGGTCAGCCGGACGTCCGTGAAGTTGCCATTCTCATTCTGGAAGGCAACTTCCAGATGATCGCCCCCTTGGACCTGAACGCGGACGGGGGAAGTCAAATGGTGGACGGTGGCGGAAATCAGGGCGGAGGCGGTGACCCCGGTGCCGCAAGCGAGCGTTTCCCCTTCCACGCCGCGTTCATAGGTGCGGACGCGGATGCCACCTTCCGGGAGACGCTGGACAAAATTGACGTTGGTGCCCTTGGGGGCGAAATGGGTGTGGCGGCGAATTTCCTGGCCGAGTTGCTGGACCATGGCCTGGTCGGCGTCCGGCACAAACATCACGGCATGAGGCACCCCGGT
Source organism: uncultured Pedosphaera sp. (assembly GCA_903918755.1). Classification (GTDB taxonomy): domain Bacteria; phylum Verrucomicrobiota; class Verrucomicrobiia; order Limisphaerales; family Pedosphaeraceae; genus CAIXFN01. The sequence continues at coordinate 28,048 of CAIXFN010000021.1, read as the reverse complement.
ATTCACCGAATGAATGGTTTGGTCGCCGACCGAGAGGCCCACGGATTCATGAAGTCGCAGGCCGTGGGGTTTGGTGAGGCTGACGGTGACGCGCTCGCCTTGGAAGCTGGCTTTGATGATGCCCGCCCCGGTGGCAAAAGTGAGGTCGCGGTCGGAGCCAGTCAGGCGGCTGATAAAGCGGGCGAAGCAGCGAGCCCCGTTGCCGCACATGTCGGCGAGACTGCCGTCATTGTTGTAGAAATCCCAGGCCCAGTCGGCTGCGGTGGTGGGGGAGGGAATCAGGGAAATGAGGCCATCAGCTCCGATACCCCGTTGGCGGTGGCAGAGGCGCACCACCTGTTCCGGGGTGAGGCGGAGTTTTCCGGCGCGGTTGTCGAGCAGGATGAAATCATTGCCGGCACCGTTCATTTTCGTGAATTCCAGTAACATGGGGGGGAGGCTAACCGAAATGGGCGGGGTTTTCAACCGGCGATAAAACGCTTTACAGGCCAACTGGGGGTTCGCAATGATTCGGACGTGTCAGTTACGGAAACTCAGGCCAGAAAATTGGAAGTGCAACCGCAACCGTCAGCCTTCGGACATCGTCCACGGATGGAATTGGATGCCGCCATTGAGCGGTCCCAAAATTATTTGCTCCGCGAGCAAAAGCCCGAAGGCTACTGGATTGGCGAGTTGATAGTCGATTCGACCATCGTGTCGGATACCATCGCGTACCATCATTGGAACGGGAAGGTGGACCCGCGCTGGCAGCGGAAGGCGGTCAATCATCTCTTTGCCACGCAGCTCTCCGACGGGGGTTGGAACATCTATCATGGCGGACCGTCGGAAGTGAACGCCACGACGAAGGCGTATCTGGCGCTCAAATTGGCGGGCATTCCGGCCACGGATCCGCGGATGTTGCGGGCGCGGGCCATGGCGCGGGCGCTGGGCGGGGTGCCGCGCATGAACACATTTTCCAAGCTTTACCTGGCGTTGCTGGGGCTGTTTCCCTGGAATTATGTGCCGACGATTCCCTGCGAAGTCATCCTGATTGGCAAGTGGTTTCATGTCAATTTTTGGGAGATGAGTTCGTGGAGCCGCTCCATGTTGGTGCCCCTGGCGATCATCAACCATTACAAGCCCACGCGCCCGCTCCAGACTCCGGTGACGCTGGATGAATTGTACCCGGAAGGATATCACGAGCGGGATTTGGCCATGCCGCGGGATCCGCAGCGGTTCACCTGGCGGAATTTCTTCCTCTGGCTCGACCGGTTGCACAAATTCGCGGAACTTTGGGTGGCGGCGGGGATGCATCCCTTCCGCAAACGGGCGCTCAAAAAGTGCGAGGAATGGATGCTGGAGCGGTTTGAAGGATCCAACGGTCTCGCGGCGATTTTCCCCTCCATGCTGAATTCCCTGATTGCGCTGAAGGCGTTGGGGTATCCGGATGATCATCCGCAGATTAAGCGGGTGGAACACGAGTTGAAGAATCTCGAGCATGAAACCGAGAATTCGGTGCGGATCGAGCCCTGCCTTTCCCCGGTGTGGGATACCGCCATCGTGGCGATCTGCCTGGCGGAGTCCGGCGTGTCGCCGGAGCATCCCGCCATGAAAAAGGCGGCGGAGTGGTTGATCGGCAAGGAAATCCGGTTCCGGGGGGACTGGCAGTACAAGAACCCCGTGGACGTGGAACCGAGCGGCTGGGTGTTTGAATTCGAGAACAAGTGGAATCCGGATGTGGATGACACCGCCATGGTGCTGCTGGCGTTGCGCAAAATTCCCACGGGCGATCCCCGGAAGCGGGATGAGTGTTTCCAGCGGGGCTTGAAATGGATGATGACCTTTCAATGCAAGGACGGCGGCTGGGCGGCATTCGACAAGGATTGTACCAAGGGTATTCTCGAAAAGGTGCCGTTTGCCGACCACAACGCGATGCTGGATCCGGAATGCGCGGACATCACGGCCCGCATCCTGGAATTGGTGGGCTACGAAGGATTTTCGGTGGATCATCCCCAGGTTCGGAAAGCCATCCAGTTCCTCCGGGACGAACAGGAGGAAGACGGCTCCTGGTACGGGCGCTGGGGGGTGAATTTCATTTACGGGACCTGGCAGGTGCTGCGGGGTATGCGGGCGCTCGGGGTGGACATGAACGAGCCGTGGCTGGTCAAGGGACGGGAATGGTTGGAAAGCGTGCAACATGACGAAGACGGGGGCTGGGGCGAACGCTGCAACACTTACGATGATCCGGTGGTGAAAGGCCAGGGCCCCAGTACCGCTTCCCAGACGGCTTGGGCGGTGATGGGCTTGTGCGCCTTTGATGATCCCCATTTACCCAGCCTGAAGCGGGGGATCCAGTATCTGATTGATACGCAAAATCCGGACGGCTCGTGGACCGAACATGAAACGACCGGAACGGGTTTTCCGCGGGTGTTTTATTTGAAGTACGACATGTACCGGAACAGTTGGCCGCTGCTGGCGCTGGCGACGTACCGCAACTTGTTGACCCGCACGCCGCAAGGAAAGGTGGGGGCAACCCCGCCCCTCCCGGACGGTACCTTGCGGATTGCGTGACCGGGCGGGGGCGCGTAGGTTTCCGACATGACCCTGCGGCCGTCACCCCCCCACCAAACCGGCCGGGTGAAACGTCCCGGCCGGTGGATCGCGGCAGGTGTCTTGGTGATCATTCTGGGGTTGGCGGCCACCCGCCTCATCCGGGCGTCGGCCGAGGCCAGGCGGGAGGACCGATGGGTCCAGTATTGGGCGGAGAAGTACTCCACTTACGATACCAGCGACAATGCCCTCGCCGCCGTGGAGTTGCAGCGGATGGGCGCTCGCGCTGTTCCGGTGTTGGTGCGGCGACTGGGGCATCACCGGCCGGCCGCGGTGGAACATCTGCGCGATTTTCTCGCGGCGCATCTGACCCCAAAACTGGCAACCGGACTTGGCCTGGGGCCAAACCCGGCGAATGGGGTGCTGGTCCGGATGCGGGCGGCGGCGGCTTTGGCCCTGATTGGTCCGGAAGCCCGGGCGGCGGTGCCAGCCCTGACCCGGGCGCTGGCGGATGCTGATCCGCAGGTCAGCGAGGGAGCAATCTATGCTTTAGGCGAAATTGGCGGGCCCGGGGTGCCGGTGCTGGTGGGGCAGCTGACCATGCGGGAACCCCGGCTCCGCCAGCACGTCGTTTACGCTTTGGGCCAGACCGGAGCGAGTGGCGGCCCCGCTTTGCCCGCCTTGGTCGATCTGGAGGCCCATGATCCATTCAGCTTTGTGCGGGTTTCCGCCAGTAATTCGTGGTGGAAACTGGCGCATTCGGCTCCCGCGATGATCACCGGTTTGCTTTTTAGCACCCGGCCAGCCGAACGGGCGGCCGCGGCCCATACGATTAACGCGGTCATGGCGGCTGATCCACGCGTGACGCGGCGGTTGCTGGAACTGGCGCGCGATGCCGACCCGGGGGTACGGATGGAAGCGATAGGCTCGCTCCGGCGCCTCGTCAATTTTCATCCGGAGGCGATTCCCGTATTGACGGAGGCCTTGACCGATGCGGAAGGTAAAATCCGTCAGTTGGCCCGGGAAGGGATTGGCCGGGCGGGGTCCCGGGCGGCGGCGGCGGTGCCGGCGTTGCTGGCGGGGCTGAAAGATGCCGATCCGGCCGCCCGCGAAGCCACCTGCGTTATTTTGGGGCGCCTGGGAACCAACGCCGGGGTGGCACAAGGGCCCTTGGCGGAGCTGCGAAATGACCCGGTGGCCGAGGTGCGGGTGGCCGCCGCCACCGCTTTGCGCGCCGTGGATGGCCCGGTCCACTGACTCCGGCAAGGTTTGCAATTGGGGCACGGGCCGCTATGCTCGCCTCCGATTATGGCAGCCACCAGTATTGTCAATATCCGGAATCTTTCGAAAGTTTACCGCCAGGGGGAAATTGAGGTTACCGCCCTGAACCGGATTTCGCTGGAGATTGCGGGCGGGGAGTTTTTGACCCTAATGGGCCCGTCAGGGTCGGGCAAGTCCACCCTGCTGCACATCATTGCGGGGATTGATCGGCCAACGGCCGGGGAGTGCCTGGTGCAGGGGGTGGATGTGGCCCGACTCAATGAGTCGCAACTGGCGGATTGGCGCAATCAAAACGTGGGTTTTGTCTTCCAGACATTCAACCTGATTCCCGTTCTGACCGCGGCGGAGAATGTGGAATTGCCCCTGCTGCTGACCCGCTTGACCCGCAGCCAGCGCCGCGAACATGTGGCGGCGGCCCTGGATTTGGTTGGCTTGGGGGATCGTAGCCGGCACCTGCCGCGACAACTGTCCGGTGGCCAGGAGCAAAGAGTGGCCATTGCCCGCGCCCTCGTGACCTCTCCCAGCCTGGTCGTGGCGGACGAACCCACCGGCAATCTGGATTCCCATTCCGCCCAAGATGTACTTAACATTCTCCAAACCTTGAGCCGGAGCGTGGGCAAAACCGTCATCATGGTCACCCATGATCCGAAAGCCGCTGCGTTCGGTTCCCGGAGCATTCACCTGGAAAAAGGCGAACTGACCAACTGAAAGGCGGGGAGGTGGCCCGGGGATTCGGCGTCAGGCGGCAAACCCAAACCGGTAGTGTTCCTCATCGGCCTTGATCCCCAGGGAGACGCAAATATGACGGGAAGCGAGCAGGCCCGCGGCGCGCTTGATGATCAGGTCAAAATCGTGTGGTGGCAAATCCAAGCCGTCATGCTTGATGGCATGGATCGGAAAACCGCGCTCCAGCAATTCTTCCACAAACCGGTCGCACTCCACGGGGTCATCCGTCATATACCGGCCTTTTTCCATCTGGCGACGGAACGGGGTGCTGTATTCGATGGCATACTTTGGTAACATAAACTTCCTTTCTTTTGGGCGATCCGTCCCCGGCCGTTACACCGCTGATCCGGCAGCGATGAAACCGGCCGCAACGACGTAACCCAAAGCGGCAGTTGCCAAGTAAACCTCCACCGGAGAACGGGGGGGCGCCATGCGCCGATTGGCAAAAACCGCGCGGATTTTGGTGTCAGCGGGAAATAGTTTGAAACGAAATCGTCGCGCCGCTTTCCAATGAAGAGACGGCGTTGGGCGGAGTGCGGGGAAAGGGACAGGGCGGCGGGAAGGGCGGTCGCAAATTTGCGTGGAATTCCGCAATTGGCGGCTTGCCCCGGGCGGTGGGAGTTGGTTTAATTGACCGACTGGCAAAGCAAATTTGGATTCGTGACGGACATTTGTTTGGAAAACGGGCCGCTCTCACGGGGTCACACGACTCCGGGCGAAAGGCTCTTGCGGAAAGGCTTTTGTGGCTGAGAAAGATGATTATTTAGTTGATATTCTGGTTGACTTGGGATTCCTGACCTCCGATCAGGTCAACAAGTTGCGCGAGGAAGCCGCCGCCGCGAGTGTGGGGGTTGTCGATCTGGCGGTGGCCAACAAGTTGTTGCGACCGGCGGACGTCGCCCAGGCCAAGGCCGCTCATTTTGGGGCGGAAGTCGTCCATCTGGCCGATCTGAAACTTTCTGACGAAATCATCGCCCTGGTCCGGAGGGACATTGCCAAGAAATACCGTGCCATCCCGGTCGCACAGCATGGCAATACGATCACGGTAGCCGTCAGCGATCCCTCGGACCTCGATACGATTGACAGCCTCCAGCATCTGCTCCGGGCGGAAATCGAACTGAAAGTGGCGAGCGACGAGGATCTCGAAGCCGCCCTGAATAAATATTATGGCGGGGGCGGTCCGGGCGGCGGCGGGGGCAAGCCGAAGCAGGAAAACGCCAAGATGCAGCAGACCATCCAGGAGTTGACCGAGTCGGAAGTCTCGATCACCAAGGTGGCGCAGGATGACGGCACGGAGGTGAACGCGGACGCGCCGGTGATCAAACTGGTGAATTCCCTGATTGTGGAGGCCTTCAAGATGCGGGCTTCCGACATTCACTTGGAGCCGCTGGCCAAGTCCTTCCGGGTGCGGTATCGCATCGACGGTGTTTTGTGCGAGATGAAGGGGCCGCCGAAGCGGTTGCAGGCTTCCATCCTCAGCCGGTTGAAGATTCAATCCAACATGTCGATCTCGGAAAAGCGCATCCCGCAGGACGGGCGCATCCAGTCGAAAGTCGGAACCAAGCTGATCGATTTGCGCGTTTCCTGCCTCCCCACCAACCATGGCGAAAGCATCGTCATGCGTATTTTGGATAAGGAAGGCTTGCGCTTGGGCTTGCCGGAATTGGGCTTCTTCACGGACGACCAACAGACTTTTGAGCGCCTGATCGGCATGCCGGACGGCATCCTGCTGGTGACCGGGCCGACGGGTTCCGGCAAGACCACCACGCTGTATTCCTGCCTCCATTTCATCAACCGGCCGGACCGGAAGATCATCACGGTGGAAGACCCCGTCGAATATCAGTTGGCGGGTATCAACCAGGTCCAGGTGAATGAGACCGTGGGTTTGTCGTTCGCCATGGCCTTGCGTTCAATTCTGCGCCAGGCGCCGAACGTGATCATGCTGGGGGAAATTCGCGATCTGGAAACCGCGAGTATCGCCATCAACGCCTCGCTGACCGGCCATCTCGTGTTTTCCACTCTGCACACCAACGATGCGCCGGCGGCCGTGGCCCGTTTGATTGACATCGGCGTGAAGCCGTTTCTCGTGGCTTCCTCCACCCGGGCGCTCATGGCCCAACGCCTGGTGCGCAAGGTCTGCAAACAATGCGCCGCGCCATATAATATCCCGGATTCCGAATTGCGGACCTTGAACCTGGACCGGAGTAATATCACCAACGCCAATTTCATGAAGGGCAAGGGCTGTGCGAATTGCTCCAATTCGGGTTACCGCGGCCGCTTTGGAGTATTTGAAATCTTCGTGATCGATGACGAGGCCCGGAAGTTGATTTATGACCGGGTACCGTCGTCCGTGTTGCGCATCCGCGCCCGGGAAATGGGCATGCGGACGCTGCGGGAAGACGGCATTCGCAAAGTCATTGCCGGCATGACCACTACCGAGGAAGTCCTGCGGGCCACCGTCGGGGACGCGGAATAACCGGCACCCCAAAAACCGTGCGCGACAATTTTGCTTCCCCAATCCAAACGGCCCGCCTAAAAATGCGGGTCGGCAAGCTTAATCAATCATCCTAGAAGAATTCGTGTATGTCGTATTCAATGTCCGATCTCCTGCAGTTGGTGGTTTCTGAGGGCTCTTCCGATTTGCATATTCGCGTTGGCGTGCCTCCGGTCATCCGGGTGCACGGCATCTTGCACCGGGTGGACGGGCCGGTGATGTCGCCGGAAGACACCGAGGAATTGATGCGCAGCATTACCTCGGAGGATCACATTCAACACGTCCGGGAGCGCGGCGGCGCGGACTTCGGGTTCGCCTTCGGTGAGTTGGCGCGCTTCCGTGTCAGCGTGTTCAAGGAAAAGGGCAATTTCGGCATGGTGCTCCGGCAGATTCCCACCAAGCTCCTGGAATTGGACAAGATCGGTCTGCCGCCGTCCGTGCGCGAGTTGCTCTACAAGCCGCGCGGTCTGATTCTGGTGACGGGCCCGACGGGTTCCGGCAAGAGCACGACGCTGGCCTCCATGGTGAACGTCATCAACGAATTGCGGGATGACGCGCACATCATCACGATTGAGGACCCGATCGAATTTTACCACAAGCACAAGAAGGCCATCGTTACCCAGCGGGAAATTCATGTGGATGTCCCGAGTTTCGCGGAAGCGCTGCGCCGGGCGTTGCGCCAGGACCCGGACGTGATTCTGGTCGGCGAAATGCGCGATTTGGAAACAATTGACGCCGCGATCACGGCGGCGGAAACCGGGCATCTGGTGTTCGGCACCCTCCATACCACCGGCGCGGCCAAGACCGTGGATCGTATTGTCAACGCCTTCCCGACGAACCAGCAGGAACAAATCCGCATCCAGCTGTCCACCGTGCTGCAGGCGGTCATCTCCCAGTTGCTCATTCCCCGCATTGACAAACCGGGACGCGTGGCGGTGTTCGAAATCATGGTGAACACCCCCTCGATCGGCGCGCTGATTCGGGATAACAAGACTTTCCGGTTGAATTCCGACATTCAGACCGGGGCCAAGTACGGCATGGTGACGCTGGACAGTTTTCTGCTCGATAAATACATGGCCGGAATGATCGCCCGCGAGGAAGTGATTACCAAGGCGCAGGATCCGGTCACGATCCAGGCGAAGCTCCAGGAGTTGGAACTGGCCCAGGCCATCAGTCAGGAAAACTCGAAGAACGGTTGATCGCACTATGTCCGAAACTTCATCCAGTCCCCTGTTGGCCCTGATCAAGGAAAAAGGCCTCATTGACGATTTGCAATATGAGGAAGTGGCCGGCGAGTCCGTCCGCAGCGGCAAGCCGATGTACCAAATCCTGGTGGATTTCGGGGTCATGGACATGGACAGCCAGCTGCAAATGCAGGCCGACCATCTGGGCACCGAAGTGGTGTCCTTATCCGACCTGCAATTGAAACCGGAATTGCTGGCGGCCATACCGGCCAGCACCGCCAAGATGTACCAGTGCGTTCCCGTGGAGGTTCACGGCTCCGCGGTACGGGTGGCTTTCGTGGATCCACTGGATCCGATGAAGATCGACGAACTGGGATTTGCCATCCGGAAGGACATCCAACTGGTGGTGGCCGATCCGACGCAGATTCTCAAAATCATCGAGCGCAGCTACACGGGCGACGCCGGCGAAAACGTTTCGGACATTCTCAAGGAACTGGGCTCGGACAAGGGCATTGCGGCGGAGGTGGATGCCGCCGCCGGTGGTGATTCAGCCATCCTCGCGGATTTGGCGAACGAGGTGCCGATCATCCGGTTTGTGAACCTCATCCTGTTCCAGGCGGTGCAGGATCGGGCTAGTGATATTCATTTCGAGCCGTTTGAGGACGAATTCAAGATTCGCTACCGCGTGGACGGGGCGTTGTACGAAATGGCCCCGCCGCCGAAGCATCTGGCAATTCCCGTGGTTTCGCGCATCAAGGTGATGGCGAATCTGAATATTTCCGAACGCCGTTTGCCGCAGGACGGGCGCATTTCGGTGAATCTGGGAAATAAACTGATCGACTTGCGCGTTTCCACCCTGCCCACGCAGTTCGGGGAGTCGGTCGTGTTGCGCGTGCTGGACCGCTCGGCCGTCAACCTGGAATTGGAAAGTTTGGGATTTCCCAAGTACGTTTACGAATACGTGCAGGACGTGATCCAACGGCCGAACGGAATTTTCGTAGTGACCGGGCCGACCGGTTGCGGCAAGACCACAACCCTGTATTCCTGCCTGCGCAAAGTTAACACCATTGATTGCAAGTTGCTCACGGCGGAGGATCCCGTCGAATTCGATATTGAAGGCATCATGCAGGTGGCGATTAACGAGGCCTCCGGCATGACCTTCAGCAAGGCGCTGCGGTCCTTCCTTCGGCAAGACCCCGACATTATCATGGTGGGAGAAATGCGCGATATTGAAACCGCGCAGATTTCCATCCAGGCCTCGCTGACGGGACATTTGGTGCTGAGCACCCTTCACACCAACGACGCGCCCGGGGCGGTCACCCGCTTGGTGGACATGGGCGTGGAGCCCTTTCTGATTTCCTCGACGCTGATGGGCGTGCTCGCCCAACGGTTGGTCCGGACCACGTGCAAGAAATGCCGGACTCCGTTCGAACCCACCGAAAACCAGCTCGCGCTGCTCAACCTTTCTCCCCATGACCTGGGGGACAAGGTGTTTTACTACGGCCGCGGTTGCTCCAACTGCAACGACACCGGCTACAAAGGCCGCAAAGGCATTTATGAACTGCTTGTGGTCGGGGACGCGATTCGCGCCCTGATCAACGAGCGCGCTCCGACCGTGGTCGTCCGCCAGAAAGCCATTGAGCTGGGGATGATCACCTTGCGGGAGGATGGTATGCGTGGTATTTTCGATGGCGACACAACGATTGAAGAAGTGGTGAAGTACACCTAACCGACGGATTTGTTATGCCTAAATTCAGTTACGTCGCGATGGACCCTCGCGGCAAAGAGACCAAAGGTACCCTGGAAGTAGCCAGCCAGAATGAGGCCATCGCGCGGGTCAAGGACATGGGGTTCTTCCCGACCAAAATCGTCGAGGTCGACAAGGCGAAGGAGAAGGCCGGGGACAAGAAGGAGAAACCGAAAGTCGTCAAGGCGGGCGCGAAAGGCAAAAAGGGGGGCGGATCAATCCAGATCAAGATTCCCGGTCTCAGCGGGCGGGTCAAATCCAAGGTGCTCACGACGTTCACCCGCCAGCTGGCCACGCTGGTGGATGCGGGCCTACCGCTGTTGCGCGGTTTGCGGGTGCTGGAAAAGCAGGAGCGAAATGTCACTTTGAAGGAAATCATCGGCAAGCTGGCGCTTTCAATTGAAGGGGGCAGCACGTTTTCGGAAGGTCTGGCGCAACATCCCAAGGTTTTTAACCGGCTTTACGTGAACATGGTGAAGGCCGGTGAGTTGGGCGGTGTGCTGGAAGTCGTGCTCAACCGTCTGTCGGAATTCATGGAAAAGGCGCAAAAGATCAAAGGCAAGGTGATCGCGGCCATGTTCTACCCGGTGGCGGTGCTCGTGGTGGCGGTGGTGATCATGGGCGTCTTGATGGTTTACGTGATTCCCCAGTTCAAGACGGTGTTTGAAGGCATGTTGAATGGTGAGCAATTGCCGGGCTTCACCCGCTTTGTGCTGGCGATTTCCGATGCTTGCAAGGATCACTTTTTGATTGTGCTGGCGGGCGTGGTGGTTATTTTCATCGCGTTCATGCTGTTCATCAAGACCAAGGTCGGACGACATACCTGGGATAAATTCCTGCTCAAAATGCCGGTGCTCGGGCCCGTCATCAGCAAGGTGGCAATCTCCCGCTTTACCCGGACCTTGGGAACGCTGGTCAGCAGCGGCGTCCCGATTCTGCAGGCCTTGACCATCGTGAAGGAAACTTCCGGTAACGTTATTGTGGGAAATGCGGTGGCTTCGATTCACGAAAGCGTCAAAGAAGGGGAAACCATCACGGCACCCTTGGAAGCTTCCAAAGTGTTTCCTCCGATGGTGGTCAGCATGGTGGACGTCGGCGAACAGACTGGTGCGCTGCCGGAAATGTTATTGAAGATTGCGGACAACTATGACGAGGAAGTGGACAATGCGGTGGCGGCCATGACGTCGCTTCTGGAACCCATCATGATCGTGGTTCTGGCCGTGATTGTCGGCAGCATCGTCATCGCGATGTTCCTGCCGCTGATTGCCCTCATGAACGGCATCGATGCCACCGGCAACGGGAAGAAGGGCGATTAACCGCGACCAACCCGGCAAAGGCAAGATTGGATAGCTGATCGAAAGTGACGGGCGGGGATCTTCCCCGCCCGTCTGTTTATTGGGATTGGCGCTGGAGTTTCTCCAGCGCAAAATGAGTGGATTCCAGGCTATGGCTGGAAAAAATTCCACCGAAAGCAAGAGATTTCCGTTTGACAACCTTGGGCTCAGGATGTAAATACATTGTATATACATTGCATGGGCACCAAAAGACAATTAACTCAGCTATGGAGTTTGATTGGAAAAATCCCCCCCTGCAGGTAGACGGTTCTTTGACGCAGCAGGAAATTGAAGAGTCCTTTGAGGACCCTTTCGCAGTGCGATTGTTGCCGGATGCGCCCCGGTTTTCGGTGCAGGCGCGATTCTTCAATCTGGGAATGTCGGCGAGCGGCAGTGGCGTGGTCTGTGTGTATCGGACCAATGGCAAGTCGATCAGGGTCGTGCATGCGCGGCCGATGGAGCCGGAAGAGCGGTTTTTTTACCAGCGGAAGCTGGATCAAACGTTGGGTCACGGGGCTTGATTTTAGGGTTAACAGACGGTGATGGCAAAGTTTGGCGGCGGTGAAACAGTGGACAGCAAATGAACTCTTTTACCAACTGGGAAGAGGTTCCGATTTTCGACAACGAGAATGCGGAGGCGGAGTTTTGGGCGGAGAACCGTCCCGACTTGCGGCTGATGGAGACGGCGGTCGCGGAAGCGACCGAAACCTCGGAGTCGGTGAACATTTCGTTGCGGATTGATCCGCGGATGCTCGCGCGGATCAAACGGATCGCCCGGTCCCGGTATTTGAATTATCAGAGCATGATCAAACAATGGCTCAGCGAGCGGATGGAGCAGGAATTGCGCGAACGATGAAAAACAAATTCCAGGTTGGTTTGCCGGTGGCACAAGGGGATGTCCGGTTTGGTTCAGTGCGGTCGAGTCGGGCGGCTTTCACGCTCATCGAGTTGCTGACCGTCATCACCATCATCAGTGTGGTGGCCGGGTTGGTGCTCGCCGGGGCGGGGGCGGCGAGCAAGAACGCCAAATTAAAGATGGCGGAAGCGCAACGCGATCAGTTGATCACTTTTATCGACGGTTATTACGCGCGCCGGAATGTTTATCCCCCGGACAATCCGGTCAATCCCTCGAATAATCCGTTGTTTTACGAACTGGCCGGCACCACCAACGCCAATGGCCGTTTTTCGCCACCCGGGGGCTTGTCAATCACTGCCGCCTCAGTCCAGCCGATTTTCGGCATGGGTGGATTTATCAACAGCTTCAATCCGGCCGGGGATGCGGGCGACCAGCCGATGCAAACGTTCATCAAGGGGCTGAAAGACAATCAAAAGATGACGGTGTCCAACAATATCAACAGTTACACCGCCCTTTGTGTTTACCTGCCCAGTCCGTATGTTTCGCCCCCCGCGCCGCCGGCGCCCTGGAATTACCTGATCGCTCCCCACGCCACCAACAATACCACGACCTACGATTTGTGGGTCGATGTGAAACTCGGTGGTGCCACTTATCGCATCAGCAATTGGAACAAACAGTCCCAACGCCTCAACTAATTTCCGCCGCCAACCCAATCCCCGAGCTATGATTCCTTCCAGCCAAACCCGTTCGACCCCCTGGCGCCTGCGCGTGCAGTGGGCAGATTTTTCCTGGTCCCACCCCATCCGCAACCAACCAGCCAGCAATCAGGAGCGGCGGACGGAATTTTCCCCGGTCCCGCCGGCGCGGGGGGACCAATCGGTGACTCTGGGACTGAAGTTGAAACTCCCCCGGTGCGCCCGGTTTCTCGCGGCGGCCAGCGCCAAAGTTGCCGCGCTCCGGCGCTCGGCCGGAGTCGTGCGGCGGTCCCGCCGGTCCGCAGCCGGATTCACTCTGGTGGAAATGCTCGTGGTGATTGCGATTATCGGAATCCTCGCGGGGATGTTGCTGCCGGCGCTCGCCGCGGGCAAGGTAAAGGCCTTAAAAGCCCAGGCCCAGTTGGAAATGAGCGGCATTGTGGCGGCGATCAACCAGTACGAGGCCACCTATGGGCGCTTGCCGATTTCGAAAGGCGCCCAGGACGCGCTGGCGGCCGCGGGAGCGGATTGTCCTGATTTCACCTATGGCACCATGAACAACGGTGCGGTGCTCTTGAACAAAAAGGGGATTGCCCTGCCGGTGGTGCAAAACACGGCCAACGGTGCGCCGCTGGCTTATCAGGCCAGCAATGCCGAATTGATGGCTATCTTGCTGGATCTGACCAATTTTCCTTCCGGCACTGCCACCGTGAATGCCAACCACCAGAAAAATCCGCAGCGGATCGCTTTCTTGAACGCCAAGATGGTGAGCAGCATCAACGAAGCCGGAGTGGGACCGGATTACGTTTACCGCGATCCGTTTGGGAATCCTTATATTATCACCCTGGACATGAACTCCGATGGCAAGGTGCGGGACGCCTTCTATAAAGCCCGCGTGGTTTCCCAATTGCCGGCGGGATCTCCCGGGCATCCCACCGCGGACGCCACGGGTTACAACGGCCTCTTTAACAATGCTGATCCGGGCGGGGCGGGGGATCATTACGAATACAGCGGCAATGTCATGGTGTGGTCTTTTGGTGCGGATAGCCTGATCAATGGCGCCGCTTCCGCCATCACGGTTCCCAACAAGGACAACATCCTGAGTTGGAAGAATTAAGGTTGTTCCTTATGAAGCGACTCATGTCCCTGCAGCTGAGTTCCCGGAAAGTTCCGGGGGGCGGTCGCGCGCGCCCCGAGACCGGCGGCTTCACCCTGATCGAGTTGTTGGTGGTGATTTCGGTCATGGGAATTCTGGCGGCGATCACCGTCCCGGGGATCCGGGGGATGACCAAATCCAACGCCACGGCGGCGGGGGACCGGCAGCTTTTGGATGACCTCGCCTACGCCCGGCAGCGCGCCATCGCCGGCCGCACGACGGTTTACATGATTTTTGTGCCGCCGGAGTTGGGGGATCAGAGCAAATATCCCGCGGTGCCTGACCCGGCGGTGGGTACGGTGGTGACCAACCTTTATGGCGGGCGCTACACCACCTACGCCCTCCTGACCCTGCGCTCGGTGGGGGAACAGCCGGGGCAGATTCATCCGCAGTATCTGACCGCCTGGCGCTCCCTGCCGGATGGGGTGTTCATTGCCACGAACAAATTCCGTCCCGATGTGCCCGCGGACAAATACTACAATGATCCTTTGCGGCGGATGTTTCCGACCACCAATAATTTCCTGCTGAACACCTACCTTTTTCCCGTCATCACGAACTCGCTGCCCGCCTCCTTCCAAAATCTGCGGCTGCCCTACATCGCATTTGATTATCGGGGACAGTTGGTTTCCGGGCGGGATGAATACATCCCCCTGGCCCGGGGAAGTGTGTATTTTCCCCGGATCAAGAACGGGCCGTACGTGGCGGCCCGGGCGGATGCCCGGGAAAACCCGGCGGGGGAAACCTTCTATGATGCCGGCTACCCCTTTAACGGTTACAACCAGATTCACATCGACTGGCTGACCGGCCATGCGCGGGTGGAGAAACCGGAATTACAATGAAATTGCCTGCCCAATTCCATACCGCTACGGCGGCGATGCCGGTTCGATCCGGGATCAACCGGGAGCGCGCTGCCGCCGCCTTTACCATGGTGGAAATCGCGCTTTGCCTCGCGATCATCGGTTTTGCGCTGGTTGCGATCATCGGGGTCCTGCCGGTCGGCATGTCGGCGCAGAAGGATAACCGGGAGGAAACGGTGGTGAATCTGGATGCCAATTACCTGATGGATGCGCTCATCAACGGCGCCCGGGGGCAGGATGAGTTGACGAATGCTGCGATCACCATCACGAACACCTTTGTGCATTACGATTTCCAGACCAACCTGCTGGAGACGACCCAGAACATTTTTACGACCACGAATTTTGCGCTGTATGTCCCGCTCGGTGGGAAACCCAAATTCGTCAAATTCAGCTACCTGTCCAGCGCCAGCAATATCGTGGGGATTTTAAGCACGCCGAAATACCTACCTTCGCCCCGGGGCGGCTTTTACAGCAATTACACGGTGGCCGATTTTCGGGCGATGAGTAGTTCGCTGGTGGAGCAGGGCACGAACCAGACCGGGAAGGAGTTTTCCTTCCATTACCGGGTGGTGCCGGAGTTCAGCCCCTATGCCGGTTTTGACCAATCCTGGACCAACAACAGTCCGGAGGTCATGGCGCAGGCGGTCAATCTCCAGACGAACCTGTCCCAGTTGCGCCTCCGGTTCAATTGGCCGGTCCTGCCGAGTGGAGGCACCGGCAACAACCGCCTGGTCTTCCGCACCATGGTGAGCGGTTCCATCCAGGGGGTGAACGTTCCCTCCGTGGCCGGGGGCGGTCTCTATTTTGTCCAGCCGCACACCTTTACTTCCGCTCCCTAGTCCTATGCGCACGGATTGTCATTCCTCTACCAAACTGCCGGGTCGGCCGTTGGGCCGACCGGGAAACGGTTCCGGTGCCGGCGGCCAGCGCGCATTTTCCCTCGTGGAAATCCTCGTGGTCGTCACGTTGCTGACGATCATCATGATCGGCCTGCTGGCCATGTTTAATCAGACCCAGAAAGCCTTGCTGGCGGGAACGACGCAGTCAGATTACCTGGAGAGCGGGCGGGCGGCGACGGAAGAAATTGCCCGCGAGATCGAGCAAATGGCGCCGTCCAATGTGGGTTTCACCAACGGGAGCGCGATCAATTTCTTTTCCTACGTGAGCTTGCCCGCCAACGCGACCACCGCGGGCTTCTGGGTGCCGATGGCGGAACCAGACGAATTTCGGCTGAATGTTTTTCAGCAGATGTTTTTTCTCAGCCGGTACAACCAGCAATGGAAGGGGATCGGCTACTTTGTGGACACTTCCGACATCCCCGCGACGCAGGGGGCCAACTACATTGACAGCCGGCCGTTCGGCGTGGGCGCGCTCTATCGGTATGAGACCAATGCCGCCGCCCAATATCCGGCCAGTTCGATTTATAATTTGGGGAATGGCTATCTTCGCGGACCCTGGTTGGCGGACAAGAACTACCTGCGGGCGCCGACCAATGGCGTAACCATTACCAAGTTGGTGGATGGGGTGGTCCATTTCCGCGTGCGGGCGTATGACCTCAACGGCTATCTGATCACGCAGCCGCACACCAATTTTAACATTATTGATCCCCGGACGCGCACGCCGGTGGTGGACATTAATGTCCAGTCCAACTATTTCCAGTCGCCCAAAATGGTGCCGGCCGTGGATTTTTATTATTCGTTTGCGAGCAATGCGGTCCCGGCCTACCTCGAGGTGGAACTGGGGGTGCTCGAAAGCCGGACGCTGAACCGGTTTAACGCGCTGACCAACAATGCCGCGAATGCCGCCGACTTCCTGGCCAGTCACGGCGCCCAAATCCATCTTTTCCGCAAGCGCATTGCCATCCGGAACGTCGATCCAGTTGCTTACCAATGAAACGCCCCTCTCTTTCCGGCCCCTGGCCGCGGCTGGCGGCAGCTTCTCCGTCGCCCCACCGCCTGCCCCCCACGCCTTCCCGTCGCGCGGAGCGCGGCGTTGCCCTGGTCATCACCCTGATCCTGCTGGCGGTGATCACGTTTATGACGGTCACGCTCCTGGTGGTGAGCCGGCGGGAGCGGGAGCGGGTGGGGACGAGCACCACGCAGAGCCAGGCGAATTTTGCCGGGAAGGCGGCAGCGGATTTTGCGCAGTCCGCGATTCTGGCGCATACGCTGGTGCATACCAACAGCTATGACTTGCAACTGCTGGTGTCCACGAACTATCTCAGCGGTGCGGGATTTATCCGGGGAAATCGTTCGCTGACCAATGTGGGCTACACGTACGCCAACGGCGCGCCTCTGAATTCGGCCAATGACTTGCAGCAAAACCTGAACAATTTGCTCATCCTGCCCCGGGCGCCGGTGTTTGTCAGCACCACGAACCGGTCGGTTTACAGTGATTTCCGCTATTACCTGGATCTGAATCGGAATGGAGTTTACGACACCAACGGTTTCGCCGCCTGGCGGGATACCAATGGAGTCATCCGGGGAACGAACTTTTTTGTCGGCGACCCCGAATGGGTGGGCATTTTGGACAAACCGGATGCGCGCCATTCCGGCAGCAACCAGTTCATTGGCCGGTATTGCTTTGTGGTTCTGCCCATCGGGAACCTGCTGGACATCAATTTCATCCACAATCAGGCCAAACGCATCAATCCGCGGAATGACGGCTTTTTACGGAACCAGGGAGTGGGCAGTTGGGAGCTGAATCTGGCGTCGTTCCTGCAGACTTTGAATCCGAATGTTTGGGGTGCCAATTATCAGTATCGGACAAATTTTGCCGGCAGCGATGGCCTGGCCTTCAGTGATGCGGCCGGATTGCTCCAGTACCGCTATGGCGGGGGCTACAACGCGCCTGGCAGTCTGCTCTCGGTAAACCAGTTGTTTGGCACCGGCCAGCGGTTTGGCGGTCGCTTCATCTTCGACATGATCGACAGCTATCCCAGCGGTGGTTCCTCCTTGATGACCGGGATTTTCCCGCCGGCGCTGGATTCGGATAACCCCAGCCTGCCCTGGAGCGGGGCGGATAACGTCACGAATTTTTTCACCACGCAGGATTTCTTCACGCCGGTCAATTCCAACGCTTACCCCGGTTTTGCCGCCTTCCAGAAGCGGCTGCTGCTGGCGGGGCAGAACACGAACAGCTCCGCCGATCGTTATACCTATTATAACCTGCTGGCGCAGATGGGCATGGGATCGGCTCCGGAGTCCCCCTATGAAATGGGAATCGGTTCCGCCGTGGGGCAGCCGGCGCGGAAACTGAATCTTAATTACAACAACCTGCCCGGACTGAGCGCCACCAACCTGGTGGACTGGGAAAACAACCCGCTGCAGTTTTTCACCAACGCCGCGAACCTGCTCCTCACCAATGCGGGCTATAATTTTGGGGTCACGCGGATTCCGGTGCTGGGCAATGGCACCAACTTCCTTTATACGCCCTCCGTCCACCGGCTCTTGCAACTGGCCGCCAACATCTATGACGCGACCACGCATCGCACCTTTGACAATGCGACCACCAATTCGTATCCGACGGTGTTCCGGCCTTACTTTGCTGTCGACAGCGCCACCAACATCTTTATTTCCGGTTTTTTGGAGGTGACCAACGGGAGCACCTTTAGTTCTGGAGAATATACGCAAATTCCGCTCGCATTGCCCGAGCAGGCTAATTTGCTGCCGCATCCCAAACTCAATCAATTCCTGTCGTTTTACAGCAATATCTACAATGTGCCCTGGATTATCGGGGCGAAAAAGGGCTTCCCGAATTTCAATGAATTTGCGATGGCCGCGGTTTCGCAGGTCACCCGGAAACTCCAGATTTCCAAACCATCGGCGACGGCCCCGCGAACCTCTTGGACCACGAACATTGCCTACGTGGTGGGCATCTCAAACGCGATCGGGGTGGAAGCTTGGAACTCATACTCCAATCCTTATCCCCGGGCGGTGGATATGGTGGTGGCGGATAATCTGGTCATGGCCTTGTGGCTGACCAACCGGCCGGGCCAGCCGGGAACCCTGCTCGCGATGACGAATGTCTACTTTGGCAGCACGAACCGGCCGGCCAGTGGTATTTTGCCCAACACCTGGACGGGAGTTCCGCCAAATCCTTCGACCGCCCCGGCTCAGACACGGGCCTCCTTCCAGATTCCGATCATGACCAATTTCCTGTTCGTGCCGGATTCGATCCTGCATCAACGGCCAGTTCCACGTCTCCAGCAGCCGGGCAGCAATGACGTGTTTGAAGCCTTCAGCGGATTCACGCCGGTACCGCAGTTGATTCTGGCGGTGACCAACCGTTTTCGCTTCATCATGCGGGATGTGAATACCGGTCGGATCATCGATTACGTGGCGCTCAACGGTTTGGACACGGTGCGGGATTTGACCGCGGAATTGATTTCCGGATCCGACAGTTTGGGGGTGTGGAATACCAACACACTGATCACTCCCGCGACCGGGGGAAGTGTCACCCGGGGGATCAATAATCAAATTCTCATTTCTTCCGGGGTGACGACGGTGAAGGAAAACGAGTGGAACAAAGGCACTCTCTCCCAATTGAATCAGGCGGCGATTGATCTGGAGACGGCGCAATTCAGCGCCTTTTTGAACAACCGGGGCACCAATCTGGTGATGCAGGCTCCCTATACGCCGACCGCGAAGTATTCCCAATACTGGAGCTGGCAGGCGAATGATCCTCTCGTACATTACACCCCGGGCGACCTGGCGACAGTGTTTGCGCCCACGAACCGTCCCTCGCTGATCGCACCGCCGAACAGCGCCGCGACGAACAACTACCTCGTCAATATTCAGGTGATCAACAACCGCTACCAGCCTTGGGGGGGCAATCCACTGAAAAAGGATCCCCAAACCGCCAAGATCGACATGAATCTGGCCTACAAGGATCCGAACATTCGGAAATCGGATGACTGGCGGTTCCCCACCAATAAGTTTCCGAATATTGGCTGGTTGGGCCGGGTTCATCGCGGCACTCCCTGGCAGACGGTTTATCTGAAGTCATCCAACGTGGCGAGCAACGATTGGAAGACTTGGACCGGCAATCCGAATGCGCTGGATTCCGGGCTCACCCAGCCGACCAATGATTGGCGGATTCTGGATATTTTCACGGTCGCCCAGAATGACAATGCCAGCCGCGGGCAGTTGTCGGTCAACCAGACCAATCTGGCGGCTTGGTCGGCGGTGCTCGGGGGCGTGATTGCGGTGACGAACCCGAACCCTGCCGTGAGTCTGACGGCACCGTTGGCGGCGTTCGCGCCATACGTGATCGATCCCACGCGCGATACCAACGCCCTGCAGCGTATCATCACCGCCCTGAATGATGTGCGGCGCACGAATATTGTGGTCCCCAACCTGCTGACGCCGGATGTGCGCCTCACGCCCGGGGTGTTCACCTCGCTGGGTCAGATTTTGGCCGTGCCTGAACTGACCGTCAATTCCCCCTTCCTGGATACCACCAGCAGCCATCAGGCCGATTGGGGGTTGTGTGATGAGGCTTATGAGCGAATTCCGCAACAAGTCCTGTCCTTGCTTAAGGTGGGCGACCCGCGGTACGTGATTTTTGCCTGGGGCCAATCGTTGAAACCGGCGCCGGGTTCGATCGTGCAATCCGGTCCCTTTTTCGGGATGCCTACCAATTATGTGATCACGGGTGAAATTGCCACTCGGACTGTAGTCCGCATTGACCACCGGCCCACCTTCGGCACTCCGGTGACGGGGACTAATCAGCCGCAAGTGGTGACCGAAAGTTTCACCGTTTTGCCGCCAGAATAGCCGCGAAATCAAGCCCTGGCGGAAATCGGTCAACGAGTTTAGTGTGAAAGACCAAGTTTTTATGCAACGGAGAACAATTGTCGGGCTTCTCATGAGCCTTTTCTGCCTGGCGGCAGTGTTGTGCTGGCCCTCGGGGGAACGCCGGACTCGTCGGTCCACCAGCCAGCCGACGGGCAACCAATTGGCCGCCGGACCAACACTCACCGATCCAGTGGTGAACGGGGCTGCCAGCCGCCCGATTGCCCTGCGCAGTACCATGGTGGTAAACCAAGGGCCAGCGGCAGTTGCCAAACCGCGGTCGGAACGCCCCAATTTGCGGGTCCGCAACACCAGCCAGGTCCTGGCTGAGTTGCAGCGCAATCAAAAGGCCATCCTGCTGGCAAATGCTTTCATCGATACCGGTAAACCTCTGAATTTGGAGATTCCCGAGACATTGCGGGCGTTGCCGGACGCCGGTACTTATGTGGTGCAAAGGCGGGGGGAGAATGATCCGGCCTTTCGGGCCCGGTTGCAAGCGGTGGGAGCCGTCTTGGTGCCCAACTCCTACATTCCCAACAATGCGTTTGTCATCCGGGCTTCCGCCGCGGCGGCGCAGGCTCTGGGTGCGGATCCGAATATTCAAGCCGTAATGGCCTATGAGCCGTATTACAAGTTGGAGGCCTCCTTGCTTCAAATGGCAGTTGGGCAAAGCGCACCGCCGGCGGGCTTGCAATTGCGGTTGGCCGTTTATCCGGACGCGCTTCCCGCGACGCTGGTTGATCTGGCGAAATTGGGGGTCCAGGTGATCGGGGATG
Organism: uncultured Pedosphaera sp.; assembly: GCA_903918755.1. Taxonomy (GTDB): domain Bacteria; phylum Verrucomicrobiota; class Verrucomicrobiia; order Limisphaerales; family Pedosphaeraceae; genus CAIXFN01. The sequence goes on along the minus strand of CAIXFN010000021.1, from coordinate 6,618 downwards.
AGCCATCCGTTTTGGGTGGGACCCTGTTGACCGTAAAGCCCCCGGGCAGCGCGGCATCCGTGGCCGCCGTGGCGCGGGTCTCCGGCGTGCAGGTGGTGGAACCGGTGCGCGCGCGCGCGCGCGCCAATGAGTTGGTGCGGACGACCCTCGGCGCCGGGCTTTCCCCAACGAACCTGCTCACCTATCTGGGGTTGACGGGCACCAACGTCTTGATCGCCCTGGCCGATAGCGGTGTGGATTATTCTCATCCTGACCTGACCAACCGGGTTACCGGGGACAATCCGGTCAGTTTGAGGGATGTCCCGGGCCACGGAACGCATGTGGCGGGTACCATCATCGGCAGCGGCATCATGTCCAGCACCGTGAGCAACGCGCCGGGAGCGGTCACGGGAGCGAATTTTCAAGGCGTCGCCCCCGCGGGCTTGCTTTACTCCATGTCGTTGAATCAGGTGATCGGTCCGGCGGATCCTTTGCGCGTCCAATCCGGGCTTTCCCTCAGCTACGCGGGGGGAGTGGTTTCGGACACCTATTTGCAGAGTCAGGCGGTGCTGACCAACGCCTTGATCTCCAACAACAGTTGGAATTACGTGGGCGCCTCCACTTACGATATCGAATCCGCCAGCTATGATGCCGCAGTGCGGGATGCGCTGCCGCTGGTGCCGGGCTCGCAATCCTTGATCTTTGTGTTTTCGGCCGGCAATTCCGGGGACGGAACTGATGAAGGACTGCAGGGGGTTCCGGACACGATTCTCTCGCCCGCCACCGCCAAGAATGTGATTACGGTGGGCGCGGTGGAGCAATATCGGAACCTGACCAATACATTTACCTTCCGAACCAATGCGCCGGGCCAACCGTTTTTGGCCGGCTCGGATGCCGCCGATCAGGTGGCTGGTTTCTCCAGTCGCGGCAATGTGGGGATCGGGACGGAAGGCACCTACGGCCGGTTCAAACCGGATGTGGTGGCCCCGGGCACCTTTGTGATCTCGGACCGCTCCGCCCTTTGGGACACGAACAAGTATTATTTCCCGACGAATGATGCCATCACGACCTATATCGATCAGGGCGTGGATCCGGGAGATTTGTTGCCTTACGGAGTCTTCATTCCGGACAACGCGGTGTTGGTCAGCATCAGCGCCTACTCCCGCTCCGGGGTGGATTTGCCGATCTACGTCCGCCAGGCGGACAATCCGACCACCAACAAGTACGACTTCCTGGGGACGAATTACGTGGTGATGCCGCCGAACATCAATCCCCTGCCGCTGAACACCACCGTTTTCTACAGCATCGGCAACAACACCAAGGAACAACAGATTTTCGATTTGCAGGTCAATATTCTCACGACGAACGACCATCCGGAAATCACCTTCTTCCTACGGACCAATTTCAATGACGCGGTGGGCCCTTTTTATCGCTACGAGTCCGGCACGAGCATGGCCGCGGCGGGCGTTTCGGGCCTGCTCGCGCTGATGGAGGAATTTTATCAGCAACGGCTGCATCTCACCAACAGTCCGGCGTTGATGAAGGCGCTGCTCATCAACGGGGCGCGCTCGCTCGGTCCGCTTTATGATCTGCAGGTGCAGAACGGGATCAATTTCCAGGGCTGGGGGGTACCCAATATTTCGAACAGTGTCCCGGCGGTGGCTTCGAACCTGGTGGCGGGAGCGGGGCTGGCCACCACCCTGCCGTTGCAATTTGTGGATCAAAGTCCGACCAACGCCCTGGCCACCGGGCAGAGCCAGACGTGGATGATCAACCTCTCGCCGGCGGGGCAGGGGCAGGATATGCATTTAACCCTGGTCTGGACGGATCCGCCGGGCAATCCCGCGGCGGCGGCCAAGTTGGTGAATGATCTGGATTTGATTGTAACCAATTTGGAAACCGGGGAGATATTTTTGGGTAACGATATTCCCGCCGGCAGCGTGTATTCCCAGGCTTGGGATACCAACGGTCTGCCCAATCTGGATGTGATCAACAACGTGGAGAACATTCAACTCGCCTCCCCGCTGGGTTCCAAGTACTCGGTCACCGTGGTGGCCCGCCGGGTGAATGTGAACGCGGTCACGGCCAACACCAACAACATCGTGCAGGATTTTGCGCTCGTGATGTCGAGCGGGGATGCGGGAGCGGTCAGCAATGCCTTTACCTTGACGGCGGTGTCGCCGGTCCAGATCACCGGAAATGTGACCAACACCCTGCAGCAATTGACCAATGGCGTGGCTTTGCTGAATCAACGCGTGGGGGCGAATTCGCAGTTTTCCGGCACTACGAACGGCGTGGCCAACCAGTGGAACTTTTACGTTTACACCAACACGACCACCTATCCCTATGTCGCGTTCGTGACTTTTACCCCCAACGAACTGGGGGTGCCGCGCATCGGGGCGCAGGGTACCGATCCATACAACGCCGTGCGGGCGGAGGCGGATTTGGACATGTATGTTTCCGGTGATCCCCGGTTGCTCACCCTCGATACGAACGTTATTCGGGCCGCCGTGGCCGCCGGGACGGTTTCGTTGACGCGGAGTGGCACGGAAAAGGTATTGTTCAGCAATTCGGTTCCGGGGCAGGTCTATTATATTGCCATCAAATCGGAGGATCAGGAGGCGGGCGAATTCGCTTTCCTGGGGGTGGCGAGCAAACTGCCTTTCGGCCGGCGTGACCAGAACGGGAACGTGGAACTGACGCCTTTGACCTACCTCCCGGTGCCGGTTCCGGACGGTTCCCCGGTGCTGCCGGGGAAGACAAATGTGCTCTTGATTTCCAGCCTCCCCGATATCGTGCGGCGGGTGGTGGTTACGAACAGTCTGGTGCATCCGCGGGCCGGCGATTTGCTGTCGATTTTCAGCCACCGGAAGAAATTCGTGGTGTTGAAAAATCACACCCCCTTTGACAATGGCTTGGGGGCCGAGACCTATGTTTACGACGATAGCGGCCAGGGCGACATCCCAGGTTCCCGGGGGACGGACGGGCCCGGCACCTTGCGCGAGTTTGCGACGGATCAGTCTTCCGACGGCGTCTGGATTTTGAACATGGTCGATGATTCGCCAACGGAAATTGGTTCGATCACGAATTTTCAGGTAACGATTGAACCGCAGTATCCCACCAATCAGGCGCAAAAAGTTGCCGTGGGACCGCACCAGTGGCTGTACGATCCCGTCACCATTCCTGTGCGGGCCACCAATCTGACCGTGCGGATCACCGACCTCATTCCCGGCCCGGTGCAAGTGTACATCCGGCGGGCTGGTTATCCCGATTTCGTCAATTACGATAAAACGGCCTTGATCCAGCCGCCGGGCGGCACGCTTTCGGTGACCAAGTATGACTCGCCGCCCCTGAATCCCGGTCTCTATGTGGTGGGCATTTACAACCCTGACAACACGACCGTGGTCCATTTTACCCTGGAAGTCGACGTGGGGCTGGATCTGACCCCGGTTCCGCCAAGCCGTTACAAATCCGTGGGCAACGAGGTCATCAAGGATGATGCGGTGACTTATTCCACGAATTATGTCCCGCAGTCGAGTGTCGTAGTGGCGGCGGAAGTGGGCGTGCGCATCAGTCATTCGCGTGAAGCGGACCTGGCGCTGACCCTCATCAGCCCTTCTGGAACCCGGGTATTGCTGGCGGAAAACCGCGGAGGGTTGGATACCAACGGTTACGGGTCCGGCCTCACGATCACCAACACCCTTCCCCTGCAGACATCCGGTGGCCCGTTGGCGGACACGAATGTCGTTCCCGTCTCCGCCGCTGGTGGCACACTGATCGTCAGCTACGATTTCTTCCCCGTGCCCGACACCATGCATGTTTACTATGATGGCGCGCTCATTTATGACACGGGATTGACCAGCTACTCGAACACCTTTTCGGTGGATTTCGGACCGGGTACGGCCACGAACCTGACGATTGTAATGAATGAAGGCAACAACACCCGGACGGGCACACTTTGGGAGTATACCGCCCAGGTGGTCACCCGCACCCTGCATTACGCCACCTTCACCGAGGACACCAACTATGCCCTCGTGCCCATCAAGTTTGCGATCCCGCCGTTCGCCCCCAGCCAGTTGATCATCACGAACTTTTTCAGTGATTTCGAAGTCCCCGTGGTCTTGACCAACACCGACTTTTCGGCCGGTCAGACGGTGGATTCCTGGAATGTCCTGGCCAATCGGGTCACCTTGGTCAACACCAATGCCACCGGCGATCCGGCCCTGGCCAGCACCGGGCAGCAGTCTCTAAATCTGCGGAATGGCCAGATTGAGCACGACCTGAAAACCATTGGCGGCGACAATTATGTGCTTAATTTTGCGTATCGTCGGGCTCCCGCTCTGACCGGATTGGTCAGTTGGTGGCCGGCCGAGGCAGATTACGTGGACATTGTCAGCGGCAACAATGGCACGCCCTTTGGCGGCGTCCAGTTTGCCACCGGCGAAGTCGGCAAGGCATTCATCTTTGACGGGTTGGGTTCCCATGTGGAGGTGCCGGATAGTCCCAGCCTCGACTTCGCCCCGACGGCGGCGATGTCCATGGAAATGTGGGTTTACAATCAAAACTCGCAACAGAATATGAACATCGTGGGCAAACGGTTAAACTGCGATGTCACCCAGATCAACTATGCCATGGCGTGTGACCCCCAGAACGGCATCCAATTCACGGCCGGTATTCAGAATGGCGCTCCCCTCCCCACCGGTGCGCTCTCGAAGATCCCGATGCCCACGAACCAATGGATTCATCTGGCCGGCACCTTTGATGGCTCGGTATTCAAATTGTACACCAACGGGGTGTTGGTCGCGAGTGGTTCGGGCACGCTCGGGCCGATCAATGCCGCGCCGTTGACCATCGGCCGTTCGGGCACTTGCTCGGCCCCCTTCGAAGGGTACATTGACGAATTGGCGATTTTCAACCGCGCCTTGTCCGCGGCGGAAATCAAGGACATTTACCTGGCGGGTGCGCTGGGCAAATGCGGGATGACCACGCCGCCCGTTGAGTGTCCCGCTTGCAGCGCAACGGTGAGCATTAATGGTCTGCCCATCCGGGTGATCACCGGGACCACCAACTGGCAGACCAACGCGTTCGCCTTTACCGCCGATTCCCGGCTCACTCCCCTGGAGTTTGATTACACGAACAACCCTTCGGGATTGTTGCTGGATACCTTCGTCCTCCGGGATTTCCCGGGCGGACCATATTACCTGCCGGAAGACCAGTTGAGCAAATTGGTGGGCGAGCCCTCCGTGGGCCCCTGGCAGTTGGAGATCATGGATAACCGGGTGGGGGCGACCAATCCGGTTCCCACCCTGGTGAGCTGGCAATTGAGTCTCACGGTGGAGGACACGTCGGCGCGGGCGATTCCGCTGACCGAGGGCATTCCCCAAACGGTGCTGGTGAGCCCGAACACCATTCGGTACTTTGCCGTGCCGGTGCCCGCCTGGGCTCAGTTTGCGACCAACATCATGAGTGGCGCAACCGGCCCCGTTAATTTGCTCTTCAACCCGGGATTGGAGCCGACCGGCTTCCAATTTGGTGATCAGTCCTTGCTCAATAACGTCTCCGCCGGCGTCATAACTTTCGGTCCCAACGGAGTGCCGTATCCCGGGTATAACCTGCTCCCGGGAAGCACCTATTATCTCGGGGTGCAGAATCAGGGAATCACCCCGGTGACGGTCACGATGGAAGTGGATTTTGATATCACGACCCTCGTCAATGGCGTGGGGGTTACCCGGACTATTCCAACTGGCAGCGCGCCGCAATATTTCCAATTTGATGTGGTTGCGGGAGGAGTGGCCGCCGCTTTTGAAATCCTCAGTCCGAGCGGCGATGTGAACCTGGTGGCCGGTGCCGGCCTGCCATTGCCGAGTTTGCTGGCGTTCCAATACGACAGCATCAACGGCGTCACCAACAATGAAGCCATCGTGGTGCTCACCAATTCGCAGCCGGTCCCGTTGGCCCCCGGCCGCTGGTACTTGGGGGTTTACAACAACGACTTCCAGCCCGTGACGTACACCATCCGCGCCACAGAAGCGGGAACTCCCAATATCATTTCCCTCGTTGACGGCGTACCGATCACCTTCAGTTCAGCGCCCGGGGTGGCTCTGACCAACTTCTTCAAGTTCAACATTGCCGCGGAAACCAACGCGGTGGTTTTTGAGCTCTATAATCTCAGTGGCAATGTGGATCTGGATGTCCAACGGGGGAGCCTGCCTTATGTGGCCCCCTTCTCCTCGATCAGTGCCAATTCCGGCACCAATGCGGAAACCGTGGGGGTTTCCACTAACCTGACCGGGGGGAGCCTGGTCGGGGATTGGTATCTGGGGGTGCCCAACAATGATCCGGTCACGGTCACCTATTCCGTGCTCGCTTTCCTGACTACCAATGGGGTGGCCACCGCCAATTCCCCGTTCAGCGTGTTCGCCGTTCCGTCATTGGCCTCCGGCAATACCGGGTTGACCCTGACCTGGCCAACGGTGGTGGGACTGCAGTATGAGGTGCTGATTTCGAATGATCTCGTTCACTGGACGGTGGCCAAGACCTTCACGGCCACTGGCAGCTCGATTTCTTACACCGACCCGACACCGGCCCGCACTCAAACGGCCCGCTATTACCGAATCGCCCGGGTGGTCGGGCCCTGAT
>CAIXFN010000020.1 GCA_903918755.1 uncultured Pedosphaera sp. | reverse complement strand
CGGGTTTGTCGAATTTTTTGTCGCCCTCCCGGGGGGGGCGCGGCCGCGCGTTCGCCGGGGCGGGGCCGCCGGCCCGGTGTCAGATTCCCCGGGTGAGGCTGCGCAGGTACTTTGTCAGGGCTGGCTGGTTCGCGATCTGCCGGTACGCGAACCGGATCAGCGGGTTCCGGAAATACACCATCCCGGGCGGCAGCAATTGCGGTTCCCCGCCAAATCCCAATTTGAAGGCGTCGTAGTGTTTCTCCTGGGCCTCCGTCAGCGGTTGGCGGGCCACCAGGGCTTCCGCCAGCGGCCGTTCTATGCCTCCGAAATCAAAGAAATCGCAACCCATGGTCTGCGCCCTGCGCACGCAATCATAAGCGAGCAGGACGTTGGGGTTGAGCCGGCCCTGCGTTCCATCCCAACCTTTCTTCCAATTCGTGTAGCGCCGGCCGAATCTCAGATCCAGCACGCCGGCCACCGGTTCGCCGCCGCAAATGGCAAACCCCAGCCGACTTTCCCCGGTGGGTTGGAAGGCCTTGAATAATTCGCTGACGGTTTCCAGCGAAGCTGGTGTCGGCGGGACTCCCTGTCGTTCACACGTGATTTTCATCAGTTGAAAAAACCGCGGAAGATCGCTGGCGTCTCCTTCCCGGATCGTGGCTCCGCGCCGGATGGCCTGGCGGGCGCGACTCCGCCGGGTTTCGTTCAGGTTCGCTTCCCAGCCTCCGGGTAGTCCCGACAAATCCACTTTCAGGGTGGCGTCAATGATTTTGGTAAGCCGGTTCGGCGTGAAACCCTGTTTTTGCAGCGCCGGGATCAACTCCATACTCTGGTCCGGCGGTTGGAGAAAAAGGATGGCCAGGCGGTGGCGGTGGATGACCTCCCGTACGACTTCCAAAGCCCAGGCCGTCAATGCGTCATCCCCGGCGGGTAGGACCGGTCCTTTACTGATGTATCCCACTTTCCCCCGCCGGGTCGCACGCCAAAGCATTTGGAACCCGCCAAGTATCCCGGCTTCCTCTTGGAAAGTTACCCGCAGACAGCGCCAGTTCTCGCTCCGTTTGTATTCCGCCCACGCGCCGGATTGCTGGAATTGCCCCCCGGAATCACCCCTCAGGAACTTGTCCCAGGCCGGATCGCTGGTTTCGGTGCCGAGTATGGCCTCCACCCTTCGTCCGTTTACCATTCCGGTGGCGAGGCAGGTCGTGTGGGGGGACGCATTCATCTGGTAAAACGGGAGGAATCGCGCAGGAGCGCGTATTGTCGTGGTCGGCAAATCCAAAGCCCCAGGCGCACCAGGGGATTGAGCTGGAGTCGGGCCGGTTTGTGGATCAGCTTCGCACCTCGCATCAGGTAATATTGGTCCATCCCATTGCCCCCCTGGTATCGGCGCACCAATATCTGGGCGATCCCCGGCGTGCCTGCCACCGCCTCCCGCAGCGCGTGGAACAGCAATTCGGAGGCCCCCTCCCGCAATGCCTCTACCCCGCTAAAATGGCTCGCATATACCAGCGTGTCCCGCACCCAAAAGGCAACCGACACTGCTTCCAACTTGCCGCCCTTGTATGCCCCCAGCACCGTCGCCCGGGGATCCTGCAACTGGGCCGCTGCCCATTGCCGGAAATCCGCCTCCCGTCGCCGGGAAGCCAGGTAATTATAACGGGTCCGGTGGTAAAAAGCCCGATAGGCCGCATAACCCTGCGTTTGCAGTTCCGGTAGATCCCGGATCGGGCGAACCTCCATTTTTTTCGCGGCGCTCTTGATCAGCCGGCGGCGGTTGTGGCTCACCGCTTCCAGCGAATAGTCGGGCTCCCGCTCCAGCACGATGAATCCCATGGCCGAATTGGCGGCCTGCGGGTCCGCCACGACATATTGGAAACCCGCGCAGCCCGCCCGCCGCGCTTCCGCCACGCCGGGGGGGAGTGCTTCATGGGGGAGCAGTGGCCGGCAAAATATCCGCCGCACCCGGTTCCAATACACGCCGCCCACGCGCTCCACCCGGGCGCCCACCGCGGTTTGCACCTGCGCGTAACCATCCGCCGTCATCGGTTGTAATTGTATGCCTGCGTCTGCCACGAGAATATTTCGGCCCGATTTTTCTCTGGTGGCTCGCCGCTGTCAAACAATAGTGCTTTCCTCTGGTTCCCCGCCCGCCACCAAAATTGACCCTTCGACCCGTCACCTTTCCCCTGTGTGCGGTCGTTTCTCCTGGCCCGGTCCGGAAATTTAAGCTCGCCTAATTTTGGCGGCGAATTATGTTGTGCCAACGATGAGTATGAATTTTTCAATCGGCCGGGTGAAACTTTTGGTCGCCGCGGCGCTGCTGCTGGCGGTCGGGGTCGCCCCCGCACCGGTCCGG
>CAIXFN010000019.1 GCA_903918755.1 uncultured Pedosphaera sp. | reverse complement strand
GAAACGGCGGCAGCGATCCTGTCCGCGAGCGTTACGACAGCCGGTGAGCAGTTGGCCGCGCTTGCGCAAAAACACCTCGCGAAAAGGGGCGATCGATTACTTAGTAAAAGAAATCTCTGCCTGAATTCCTTAACGGCATTGAGCCTAGGTGTCCCCGGGCTGTAGGCCGGGCGTGCGATAGCCCGGGGCACAACTTCAATCCCCTGCGTGACGCAAAAACAGCTTCCACTCGGGGATGTCGTGCGGATTGCGCAGCAATGCCGTCACGGGCATTTCGCGGACCGCCGCGGGGGGGCGTAACAGTTTCAACCCCGCTTCGTGGGGCAGCCGGTTGCCCTTTTTCGAGTTCACCGCTTTGCTGGACCACACACAGTTCTCCCACGCGTCGCCACCTCCGCGCGAGCGCGGTAGGACGTGGTCAATATTGCCCTCCTCCGGGCGGAGCAGAACCCCGGTATACTGGCAGCGATTGCCATCCCGCTCCCGGATTGTCCGGGCGCAGAGTTTGGGGCGTCGCATCGGCACCTTGCCAAAACGGGCTAGCACGATGACCGTCGGCACGCGGATCCCCCCACGGACGGTCCCCACCACTTGGTCCTGCTCCCGGATCGGCAGTGTGAGCCACTCCACCCAGCGCACCGGCCGGATCTGGTCCTCCCCGTTGATCTCCAGGCCCGTGGCCACCCCCGTTGCCATCTGACAAAGGGCGTCCTGTGGCGTTCGGATGTGGATCGCCTGCCAGTTGCGGTTGAGCACCAGCACCGTCGCTTTGTTCAGTATATCGCTCATAAAATTTGCGCTCACTCTCGGTGCGGGCTCGTGGCGGCAATCTTTGGTGTTTGCTCTTCATTGTAGCTGGTAAAAACTGGTGGCCCGCCCGGGTAACGCTCCCGGTTCCACGGATTAAAAGTCCGTTGCATCACTTTAATGCTTGCGAGCCCTGCGTTGCCCCGCCTAGGCCGCACGATTGTGGCCGGGCAAAAACGTCGCAGTCCCCGGTGCTGCCCCGGGCGCGGCTGGCTTATGACGCCGGCCTGAACGCTGGTTCGACTGCGAATTGGCGGAATGCCGTGGACTTGCGCCACACTCCTGTTTTCAGGAGCGCACCCGTTAGCACCGGGGCCCGGCTCGCTGGTCCGGTTGACATTCCGAAATCATGTTGCGTCGCGAATATCCAAGGGCAGTTTCTCCGTTTTGACCGGAGGGATTGGGTAGCTGCAACGACGCGGATAAAACTGGTGCATCCGGCAGGACTCCCACCCGCAAACTCTCCGTTCGAAGCGGAGGATGATCATAATTTCACCACGGATGCAAAAGCGTTGTGCCACCACCACCCCAGCTGCTTGGCCAACGCGATAAATTGAAGCGCGGGCGGAAGTTCTCACTTCCGCCCGCACCGTTCCCCACCTCCTGGGTGTTTCAGTGTTCGCTATTCGCGAACGAAGTCGGCAATAACCGCTGGCGTCGCCGTGTCGAAACCGACCACGTCGAGCATGCCGCGATCATTCGGATCTGCGATGGAGAAGCCGTTCGAGGTCATGCCGACCACGACCGCTTTGGCTTCCTGGCAGAATTGCTCCCGATACTGGGCCAGCGCCTGGGCCGGGTGAATCTCCCCCGCCCACGTTTCGCTGTCGGTATAGGTAATGAACCCCGCTACCTTTAATTTGTTACGGGTCGCCCAGCGCATCGGCAGCGCGCAGTCCGTACCCCCAATCGGGATGGCAGCGAGCCGCTGCACCACTTCCGCCAGACCCAGGCGGGGTGAGAGGTTCACTCGGGTGATTCCCGGTTCCCCGCCGCCCCACTGGCCGCCGGGCCCGCCTTTGCCTGCCGAGAAGGCAATGATCTCATGGTCCGGTTCTGTAGCCGCCGTGATTAGCGCCATTGCCGCGCTGGCTTCCCGTGCCGACAGGCACGAACCCGCAATCATCGAGATTGCCATTGAGCCACTCACATCGAGTGCCAGAAGCACCGGCTTGCCGCACGGCTCCACGTTGCGGAAGGTCCCATAGAACGCCGCGTCCAACGCGTCCACCACGGATGTGACCGGCTGCCACCGGAGCGAACCCTTGTCACCGTGACCCTGCGCGTAGATTTTCTGCGCCACCAGGACCGCGAGCGGATGAATCCGCGCCCGCTGCAGCGCCGTCGCGTCCGCCAACCGAGTCACGATCAATCGCTTCGCATCGCTGAATGGACCCACCAGGCCCAGACTCGTCATCTTGCCCAGGTTCCGGATCATGGCGGTCAGCGGCATGCGGTGGAGCAGGGCCTCCCACACCGCCACTTGATCCAGCCACTTCGTCGGAATCGCTTCCCGCGGCAGATCGTGATCCACAATCAGCCGGACCACTTCCGCCACCGAACCAGCCCGCTTGGCCTCCTCACTGGTCGCGATGATTCCCGGCAACGATCCCGCCGCCGGATATTTCGCCAGGCGCGTTTCACCGTCGATCTTGCGCTGCACTTCGCGCTCGCCGAGTGCGCCCGGCCCCTTCAGCATCCAGCGAAAGACCGCCTCGTGCTCCGGTGTCGGCGCCTTCGGGTGCGCCAGCCGCAGCAAATCGCCATGCGACCACCCGTCCCGTTGCTGATATTTCACCGCCTGATACGCCAGGTCATCCGCGGCGCGACCCACATACCAACGCGCCACCGCGCTCCGCAACCCGCGTCCCCAACCCCGCAACGCGTTCACGTACTGGGCAAAGTGGAACAGGTGCGTGCTCATGCGGCAGACCTCCGCCAGCTTCGCAAAAGCGAGGGTCTTGGCTGCTGGTTCACCGTGCGTCGCCACCAGTGCCAGGGCGAAGATGGCCGGATCATTCTTGGGCGCCCGGCCGGTCGTGCTGATCTCCACGATCCGGTTCACTGCGCGCACCCCGTCCGCCAGGATGCAGCGGACCAGCGCCTCGTGATTGTCCAGCACCAGTTCCCGTTCCGTCGCGTAATAAGTGCCCCCTTCCGCGCCGAGGATCAGGAAACGGTCCAGCCGCTTCCAATCATCCACCGCCCAGGTATAACCACCCGCCGAATTGGCGACCTGGTTCGTTCCCGGGATGGGCTGCGACTGCAGCGTCGCGCGCCGGTTAGAAAGCCCGGCATAATTGATTGCCATAACGAACTCCTCTTTGCCCGACCGCCAACTCCCGGCCGGGGATTTTGCTTTTGTCGAAACTGCGGACAAGTTGGTGAACCGGGGATGTGTCATTTGCTGTGATAACCCCGGTCCTTCGGCCCGCAGAAATTAAAATCCGATTAATCGCGGAAAAAGGTGGTTTCGGTTGGATCCGTCGTAGCGCCCACTATGCAGACAGCAGTTCTTGAAAGCTGCGGGCGGATCCGCACGGGCAGGGATCGTTGCGGCCGAGCTTCTCCTGCAATTCCTTGTTCCCGTGAACGATTTGCGTGCCGCGCTTCACCCTCGTTTCGGAGGGGAAACCCTTGCGTCGCTTGCTGGTGATCTCGAAGTTTGCCTCGCCTTGATCCTGGATTGATTTTGCCATACGAACTCCTCGGTTGCTGTTGCGGTTGCACTACCGCGGCTCGCGCCGCGCTGAATCACAAATGGACAAGGGATGCCTTGGGAAACTCCTTGCGGAGGTCGCTCTACCCATTGAGCTACTGCCCCGTTTGGTGGAGCAGATCGGAGTCGAACCGACAACCAACGATAACCCATGACTTCGGCCCATTTGAAAATTCGGCGGATAAAGATTGAACTAGGATTTTACGTGCTCTACCGCTGAGCTACTCCGGCTTATGGTTCCGGAGGCCGGACTCGAACCGGCGACCTCGTCGTGATGAACGATAACCCAATTCTGCGACCCGCCTAAAATGGTTCGATGGGCAAGGCCTGCCGCAGATCTGGGGAATTCCTGACGGGACTCGAACCCGCCCCGGACTTTCGTCCGGCGCTCTCTCATGGCGAGCGTCCGCCCCGGCTGGTGAGGATAACCTGCAAAACTCGGCCCATCGAAAAAGTGGTCAGGAAGCCGGGATTCGCACCCGGACCGTCTCCTTCACAGGGAGAGATGCTGCTCTTACACCACGATCCTGACAAAAATTGGAGCCTCTGGTCGGACTCGCACCGACGATTCCGGGTTTACAAAACCCGCCCTGTGGCTGCTGAGGCACAGAGGCTTTGCCGCGGGCGCTTTTCGCAACCGTTCCAGGCTGGCACTCGCGGTGGGAGAGGGAACTATTCCAGTCCGTCTTTCCCGATGGATTCCGTAGGACACCCTTGGCGGGCTTCCTCGGCCACGGTAATCTCCACCGCATCGACTGGTTGGTGATACACGATGGACATTCCGATGTCCTCGTCTCGCCGGAACACCTCCGGTGCCGTGCTCCGGCACATGTCGCAGTCAATGCACGAGGAATCCACGTAGTAGGCGCCCGCGACGTTTTCCCGCAAACGATCAGTTTTTTCGCTCATAGTTTTGCCTTTCTCTGTCAGGCGAAACTGTGCACCGGTTATCCGGTTGCGGGAAATGCATCAGTATCATACATTAATGCGTATAGTGAATAGGTTCCTGAGCACCGTCCCGTTTGACTTGTACGAACTGGCCCTGTTTCAATTGGTGGTGCGCCATCGCAGCTTCACCAAAGCGGCAACGATCGCCGGATTGACTCAGAGCGCCCTCACTCGGCAGATACAGGGGATCGAAAAAAGTCTCGGTCTGCCCTTGCTCGAACGCACCACGCGCACCGTCCGGGTCACACCAGCTGGCGAATATCTTCTCGGAGAGGCCACCCGCCTGCTCGGTGATGTGGAGCGTTCCCTCGAACACATCGCTCAGGAGTTCGTGGGGGCGCGGAAGGAAGTCCGTGTCCAGGTTTCGCGCACCATTGGACTGGCCTACCTCCCCGGCTTCTTCCACGCGAATCTTCGTCGTTTGCCCCAAGTTGGCTTGCGCGTCGGATGTCAGTATAGCAACGCAATTCTCACTGCCCTGGAGGCGAATGAACAGGACGTCGGCGTGCTTTGCCCACCGAAAAATCTGCCGAAAACGTTGCGCGTGACCCATCGCTTTCAGGATGCCTTCACCCTGATTGCCCCGGCCGGTCCGGCGACACCATTGACCCTCCCGTCAGCTCCCTCCGCTCGAAACGAATGGCTCCAGCAGCAAAATTGGCTCTTGCTGGACAATCATTCCAACACTGGCCAACTCCTTCGGGCGTGGCTCGCGAGACAGGGTTGGCAGATTTCGCCCGCCATGCAACTGGACAACTTTGATTTGATCATCAATCTGGTTTCCCTCGGTTTGGGTGTCAGCCTGGTTCCCATCCGTGCCCTGGCTCTCTACAACCAACGGCAAAAAATCGTCCGGATTCCTGTGCCGAATTGCTTTGCGCGGGAATTGGTGGTCGTGGTGCGCCAACACCGGCAGCTTCCCGCGCACATTCGCGATTTCATCGCGAATGTGCTTTTCTAAATCTGGCGTCCGTGGCCCGACGTGCCCCGGCGACCTCCACCTTCGCGCCGTGGCGCTTGGAGCTGACTGAGCTGCGCGGACAAATGGACACGATTGGTCCCCGGGGTTGGTAGCGCGCCAACGTCTCCTCCTCTTCAGGGAGGCGCTAATCTGCCTCAGCTACCCGGGGAAAGTGGTCGTCCCCCACGGTAACGCTCCGTGGTCCTCCGGTTATCGGCCGGGCGCTCTGCTCTTGAGCTAGGGGACGTTGGTCAGGCGCGGTTTGGCGCCAAATCGGTTCACGGGCCGGAACACCAAAGTCGGTCGCGGCAACGGGCTGATCCGGAGACCGCGCCTCGGCTTCAAACTCTTGCGAAACACCAGCGGTTGCGGAGAAAAAATGACGGGCTTCATGGATTCTACCTTTTCGTTGAGGGTTATATCGAGCGGAACGAGAATTGTGTGGTGGATTATCTGCTCACGGATGCTCCAGAAGCAGGGGCACGAAAGGACGCATGCCGTCCATAACAATTTGTAGGAGTCGAGGTGAGGAGGCTCTGACTCCAATGAAACTTATCGCCAACCCGAAAGTCCGAGCCTCGTCCCTGGCGCTATGAACAAAAGCGCATGCATAACGCCGCTCGGTCACGCTCAGCGATACTCCTTTCGCGAGCACTTCCTAAAATGGCTGCCCGGGCTGGATTCGCACCAGCACCGTCCCGCTTAACAGGCGGGTGGACTACTATTATCCCACCGGGCAAAAAATATGTGGGTGACCATGCTGGGCATGGTCACTTATTGGAATGGCGGCGAAATTGCCTCCACAATGTGGATTCGTAAAGCCATTCCAAAAACATATATTTGTAGGAGCTGACGTGAGGGACCTCTGACTTTTCGTCCGCTGGATCTGTGGCGCTATCAGCGAAGACTCGGTTCTGATCATGCCTCGACCTGTTTGCCCATCTCCAAATCTGTGCATCATTTGATCTCGGTTGAATCTGGCAGGCCGCCGTGGTGCTGCCCCACGCCGTCGGGTTTTGGAGACCCGTCTGCGCAAACTGGCGCGCGGCCTGTTCGTTAATCGGCTTCTCTAAAAAAGATGCGCTCTCCGGGAACGCGAATCGCACTCGGATACCTTCCCAGGCCGGGAGGCCTTGTGCGGCTGAATCACAACCGCGAAAATTAAAAGGGCCGGCGCGTATTCACGCCGCCGGCCCGGGCCATATTACAATAAAGAACAAACACCTCTTGGTGATCTATTCGATCCCAACCCGCGGTTTCACGGCGGTTGTTTCGGTGTTTAGGGGCACACCTCCTGCGAAGCCCTTGATTGCTAAAAAGCGGGTTTTCCATCCGGGCGCGGCCGTTGCTGTCTTATGGGCACACCTTATCGGTGGCCAGCCATGGCTCGCCTCACTTACTTCAATTCTATTTCCCGGAG
>CAIXFN010000018.1 GCA_903918755.1 uncultured Pedosphaera sp. | reverse complement strand
GTCCGTGTTGCCGGCGGCCAGGAAGATGCGGGTGGCGGGCGTCAACGGGATCATGGCCGGGGCAACAACTGCAACCACGTGGCCAGTTCCTGGGCCGTGAAACCGTTGCGCACCTCCAACGCGAGGCCGGAAGGGAGCACCAGCCGGTAAATTGGACCTGGCGTTGGTTTGGGAACGAGGTTGGGCAAAGCCACGAACTGCGGTCGGTCCGGGGGTGGCGCCGCGGAGGACTGCTTGCGCCATTTGTTGAGCGTTGCCACACTGATCCCGGCTCGGGTCGCGAACTCCCGCTGGCTCAAAGTAGTGTGGCGGTAAGCTTGGAGAATCTTTTGGCGACTGGCGAGAGAAGCGCGCTGGCGGACAGGTTTGGAAATTTGCATGGACCCGAGCTTGCGCCCGCCGCGGAAATTTGCCTAGCCGGGGTTAGCAATACGGATACCTTCAATCCCCTTGCTGAAAGGAGGGGAGGCCTCAGCGCTGGCCTGCATGAATACAAATTCCACACGACTCATCGCTGCCTGAAGTTTGGCTGCCCGGTTGTTGGTAGCCATAGCTGTCCCCTCCAATCACTCATTTTCCGCTGCCAGGGATACCAGATTCTCGCTCAAATCGGCGGTGACCGCCTCTCCTCGACGGCCAGTGCCCAAATCTCTCGGAAAGCCTTCAACCCCTCGGGCGAGTCGCTCGCCGGTTGGGCTGCCGCCCAGATCTCTGATTTGAGCCGGACAAGCGTTGACAGTGAACCGCAGTTTCCCGGCGCGTCATGGAGCAAAAATGGTAGTTGGTGTTCAAGAATTTCGCCCCTGTTTATTCCAATTCGATTTCCAACCGCGAAAACCAAACTCTATTTGACTGCCCCGCAACACGTTACCAACCAAATCATGCCAAATCCCTCCCGTAGGAATTCAAACCGCCCCAACTTGTGCTAAAGGTGTCTGGGGAGCCCGTCCGGTTTCCGGAATCGCCGCGCTCCCGCCCGGCAGAATTTGAATTTTGCCCAGCGGAGCCAAGCTTCTGCTCGGCCTGCTCTTTGACATATTAAATACCGCCATCTGCATCCAGCAGCTCAGATCAAACAGCCGCCCGATGGGGATCATTGCCGCGTGCCGTCCCAACCGGCACGCGGCCCACCACCGCCCGCCCGACCGTTCCGCCAATGCCGCCCGGACCTCGACCCAAGGCCGTTATCGATAATTCTGCCCCAACTCTTATTGCAACCACCACCGGAGTGGCTGCCCTCGCCATCAACAGGCAGTCGCCAAAGAAGGCGACACCCCCCAATTGGTAGGCGACGAGGTGACGAGGCTCTGACTTTTCCCCCTCCGGCGTCCACGTTCCGGACACTTAATCCAGTTTCGAACCTGGATCTGCTGGGACTCCCGCTGCCTGAGCCAGCAATCTTCCCGGTCCGTCCAAATTCAACGAGCGGGATCAGCAGTCCGGCGGCGCCGGAATCCACGCAAACTTCACTTTCCCGCCCGCCGCCCTTCCGGTAGCATGATCGCATGAAATGGCCGGCTGATTACCACATGCACACCCCGCTGTGCCGTCACGCGATCGGGGCGCCCACGGAATACGCCGCCCAAGCCTTGGCCGTGGGCCTGACGGAGATTGGGTTTTCCGATCATTCCCCGATGCCCCGGGATGATTTCGACGAATGGCGGATGTATCTCCGCAATCTCGATGAGTATGTGGCCAGTGTGGAGGCCGCCCGTCGCGACCATCCGCAACTGACCATCAAGCTCGCCCTCGAGGTGGATTACCTGCCGGGGCAGGAGGGGTGGATCCGGGAATTGGCGGCGATGCACCCCTGGGATTATTTCATCGGGTCCGTGCATTACGTTTCCGATTCCTGGGACATTGATAACCCCTACAAATTGTCCGAGTGGAAGAAACGCGATGCCTACGAGGTTTGGTCGGTTTACTTTGAACGACTCACGCAAGCGGCGGAATGCGGCCTGTTCGAGATCATCGGCCACGCCGATTTGCCCAAGAAATTCGGAATTTATCCCACGCGCGATTGCACCGGACTGTTCGCAACGTTTCTGGACGCCGTGGCGAAGCACGATGTGGCCATGGAACTGAATACCGCCGGATTGCGGAAGGATTGCCGGGAAATTTATCCCAGTCCGCAAATTGTCCAGATGGCCGCGGCCCGGAAGATTCCCATCACCCTCGGTTCGGACGCCCATGCGCCCGGTGAGGTGGGCCTGAATTTTGCTGAAGCCTTATCCCTGGCCCGGAGCGCCGGTTATCAGCAGGCCTGCCGCTTCACCCGGCGGCGGCGGGAACTGGTGGCGTTTTGAACCCACCGGGAACTGGTGCCTTGATTTTCCTGCTTTCCACCCCGGGGATTTGGTTTCATCCTTTGGCCCATGGGAATTGATGCGGAAAAGCTGAAAAACCTGCACATTGCCCCGGAGGCCAAGCGGCGTACCGGGGGCGCAATCTGGGGGATTTTCCTGGGGGTCATCCTGTTGACCGTCGCGGCCATTTATTTTGCCTGGCCCCGGGAAGCGGATGCGCACCGGATCTTTGGCAAGTCAAACTCTGCCACCACCAACGCCCCTCCCACTGCTCCCACCGCCGCGCCCGCCACCAAGTCGGTCGCCGCCGGGTCCACGAATGCTCCCGCTCCGGCGGGCGATAACCTGGTACTGACCGTCAGCGGCCACATCATCAACCGGGAACGCATTGCCATCAGCCCCCGCTTTATGGGCACCGTCTCCTGGATCGGCGTGAAAAAGGGCGACCCGGTGACCAACGGCCAGGTCGTGGTGTTGCTCGATGATTCCGAATATCGCGCCCGGTTGCACGAAATCGAAGGCCGTCTGGCCACCGCCCAAGCCGGCGTGGAGCGCGCCCGCCTGGATTACGATCGGATGGTGCGGCTCAACCGGACGCATACCGAATCCCAGAAGGCGGAAGATGACGCCCGGCTCCAATTGCTCTCCACCGAGGCATCCCTCAAGGAAGTGCAGGGAGCGTACGAGGTTGCCAAGACCTACCTCGACTGGACAGTTATCCGCTCACCCATCAACGGGGTCGTGATGGAAAAGCTGGTGCAACCCTTTGAACTGGTCGTCCCGCAAAGCTTTGGCGGCACCCGCGGACCGAGCACCGCGCTCATCGCCGTGGCGGACCCCAAGGATCTGCAGGTGGAAATCGATGTGAATGAATCCGACCTGGCCAAAATTTTCATGGGCCAGAAATGCCGACTCTCTCCGGAGGCGTATCCGGACCGCAACTATGTCGGTCAGGTGGCCGAAATTGCGCCGGAAGCCGATCGTCAGAAAGGCACCCTGCAAATCAAAGTGCAGATCAAGGACCCGGACCACTTTCTGACCCCGCAACTGATGGCGCGCGTCGATTTTCTCGCCCGGTAATATTCTTTCATGAAACTGAACCACGGCCTGCAACTGGCCTATTGTACCAACATCCACCGCGGGGAAAATTGGGAGGAAACTTTCCAATCGCTGACGACCCGCACCCTGGCCGTGCGGGAGCGGGTCTGCCCCCGCGGACCCTACGCCATCGGCCTGCGGTTGAGCCAGCAGGCCGCCCTGGAATTGCGTGACCCCGCCACCCTCCGGGAATTCCAGCGCTGGTTGGAACGGAATGACTGCTATGTCTTTACGATCAACGGTTTTCCTTTCGGACGCTTTCACGGTGGTCGGGTGAAGGAGCAGGTTTACCGGCCGGACTGGACCTCCTCGGAACGTCTGGAATACACCAACCTGCTTTTTGATCTGCTGGCGGAATTGGTGCCTGCCGGCGTGGCGGGCAGCGTCAGCACACTGCCAGGATCGTTCAAGGAATTCATCACCTCACCAGAGCAAGAACTCACCATCCGCCGGAATGTTTGGTCCTGCGTGGAACACGTGGCCCGGCTCAGTGAGCGCACCGGCCGCGAATTTCACCTCGGGCTGGAACCGGAACCGCTGGGTTATTTCGAAACCTCCGCCGAGACCATCCGTTTTTTTGAGCAAATGCGCCGGGATCACCCCGGGGATGCGCGGTTAAACCGGCATCTGGGGGTGAATTACGACACCTGCCATCTGGCGGTGGAATTCGAGCAACCTGCCGCCGCCATCGGGGCGTTGCTCGCGCAGGATATCAAAATCAGCAAGCTGCACCTGAGTTCCGCCTTGAAGGTGCACCCCACCGCCCCGGTGCGCGAGCAATTGACCGGTTTTGCGGATGACATTTATTTGCACCAGGTCATCGCCCGTCCGGCCGCGGGCGGCCGCCTGGTTTACCGCGATCTGACTCCCGCGCTCGGGGATCCCCTCGCTTCGGCCGACCCGGCCGGAACCGAGTGGCGTATCCACTTTCACATCCCGCTTCACTGCCCGGACACCACTTGGTACCGAACCACGGCCGACCATGTCCTCGGCGTGCTGGATCTTTTGCGCGCCGATCCTTCCTGGTGTTCCCACCTGGAGATGGAAACGTACACCTGGGAAGTGCTCCCACCCGAATTGAAAAAAGGCGACGTGGTGGACCAGTTGGTGGCCGAGTACGACTGGACCCTCGCGCGTCTGCGCGAACGCGGTCTGGCTGCCAGCTGAAAGAGTCCGGAGCGCGGCGCAGCAGTCGGAGTTATTTGGCCGCGAATTTCAGCACCGCCTGCGTGAAGGCCGCCGGTTGCTCCGCAAACGGAAAGTGACCGCAATGGTCCAGCAGCAGGATTTCGGAACCCGCGATGCCCTTCTGCACCGCCTGGGCCAGCGCGGGGGGAATGACGCCATCCTGCTTGCCGTTGATCACCAGTGTGGGACATTTGATTTTGGCCAGGTTGGGCGTTTCATCGCGCGTGCCATAACTGGCGGTTTGCACCAACGCACCCGCGGGTTCATTGGCGGGGGTGATGGCCGTCAGCGGCACGTTGATGGCCTGCAAAGCTTCCCGCACCTTGGCGTTGTAAAGCGCGGCGTTCTTGCCGTCGGCGTAATAAATGTCGTTGAACTGGCCCATGGCGAATTGCATGCAGGAAAACAGGCGCTCCGTTCCGGCGGGCAGCCCGCGGGCATACGGGAGATAGGGCTTTAAACGGGCCGCGCGCGCCTTCAGGGTGGGGTCCGCGGACTGCTCATCCCGGGCGATCTGTTTTTCCGAGAAATCCAGGATGGCTTCCTGGCACCGCGGTTGGGAGAGCAATCCGTCCACAAAAATAAACCCCTTCACCGCCGCCGGGTGGGCGGCCACATAATTGATGCCCAGCATCCCGCCCCAGGAATGCCCGAGCACATACCAATCCTTGATCTTCAGAAATTCGCGCACGCCTTCGATGTCCTTCAGCAGATTCTCCATGGTGTAGTCCTGCACCTCGGCCGCTTCCGGTTTCATCGGGTTCTTGAATTTCAGCCGCTCGGATTGCCCGCAGCCACGTTGGTCCAGATACACCACATTCAATTGGCCTTCGATGGATTTGCCCCAGGGATAAAACATGTGCGCCGAGAACCCGGGACCGCCATGGATGATCAACAGGTAGGGGTGGGCGGGATCCTGCCCGCGCACGCGGAAGTGCAATTGCGCGCCGTTGATCTTTTGCGAGTAATCCTTGTCGAAAGCTTCGGCCTGCAATCTGGCGCAACCCGCCCAGAGCAGGGCGCCCGCGAGAAGAATCAGCTGCCCGAGTCGGGTTCGGTCCGGCCCACGGGTTGATTTGCGATAATAGGCAGGAACGGATTGGCCGGATGAGTTCATTTGTTTTGGGTGTTGCCTGCGTTAACCAACTTCTAATCACAGTAGCGGTCGGCACCGCCAAGCCAAGCCAAAAAAGACCGCGCGCCAGCCGAAGCTGGCGCGCGGATGCGGGACTAATTAAGCCGGGGAATTACGGCCGGACCAGGCGATAGAACACCGCCGGTTGGGCGGGATCCACCGGGATGATGAACGTGTTGTTCGTCACCCCGGGAACCGTGACCCAGTTGTTACCCAGGCCGCTGCTCAGCGAATTGGTTTGCGCTTGCAGCACATAGCTGCCGAAGCCCGGCTGCCAGGCGAGGCTCACGACTCCGCCGTTCTGATAGGCGGTGATCTTCGGGGCCGTGGAGGCTTCCGGCGAGCTGGCCCTGGTTTGATCGAAGGCCGGGGCGAGGGTCGGGGCGGCGGCGTCGACCGCGGTCAGCGGAGCGATGCCGAAACGCTTCTCGATCGAGCTCAGGATCGAGAGGGTTTCATACTGGGTATGATCCACGTAGTTGCTCTTCGCCAGGGGCGAGATGATGATTCCGGGCACCCGGGCGCCGGGGCCCCAGATGTCGCGCACGGGCGGGGCCACATGGTCCCAACGGCCGCCGTGTTCGTCATAGGTCACGATGATCGCGCTATGCGCCCAGAGGGCCGGATTCGCCTGCACGGCGGCCACGATGTTGGAGACATGCAATTGACCGCGCTGGAGAGAGGCGTAACCCGGGTGTTCGTTGTCCGGCCCGAGCGGCTTGATGAAGACGACCGAGGGCAGGGTGTTGCTGGCCACGTCGTTGAAGAAGTTCTTCTCGTCCTGCAGGTGGGCGGCGGAACCCGGGTTCCGGACGCCGTTGGTCCAAGGAGCGTAGTGATCATAGAACGCAAACGCCTGATGGTGCCACTGAAACAGCGAACTGACGTTCGTCAACGTGGTGCCAAAGTGCGCCGGATTGCTCGGTGAGCTCAGGATCGCGTCATCCCAGCCACCGGAGTACCACTTCCAGCTGATTCCGGCTTCGTCGAGGCGATCACCAATCGTCGGGATGAACGGGCGAACGGGATCCGCCGGGTTGCTGTCGTTCTGCGAAGGCAGCAAGGTCGTCGCATTGGGGTTGCCACTGGCGGCGAGGTTGGCCGAGAAGATGGTGTTGACCGCATAATTCTTATCGAACACCTGGTTCGTATTCGCGTAAACCACGCCACCGATCGGCGTGATGTTACCGTCCCGGACCAGGCGCCCCGTGACGTTGGACAATTGCAGCACGCCCTGGCCGTCCAGCAACGCGATGTTGTTGGAGTTGTAGATGGCCGCATTGGGATAAACGGGCGCCGCCGCCGCCACCAGGAACTGGTGGTTCAGGAACGAACCGCCGAACGCCGAGTGGAAGAAGTTGTCGCACATGGTGTACTGCTGGGCCAGGATGCCTTCCGGCATGGAGGTGGCATCGAAATGGCTCATCACCAATCCCGGATTGTCGCTCCAGGTCACGAACTTATCCATGGCGCCGCCGTCGATCTGGAACTGTTCCTGCCAGTAGCGATGGACAATGTCACCCGTGAGATCCGCCGGGGTGAGATAGGGCGTGATGTCATAGGGCAGCAGCGTATTCAGACCGGGCAGCAAGGGGCCGTTGAGGGCGGCGGCATCCGCGAGGAAGCGGATATCCTGCGTGTTGGTCGTGTTGAGCGGCACCGGCGGGTTCTGCGTGGGGATCGCGCGCGAAACGGGATCGTAGCCGGCCAACGAGCTGATAGGGTTGCCGCTCAGGCGGTCGATCTGGGTGAGGGAATTGGAACTCGCATTGGCGATGCCGTTGGCCCCGGGGAAGCTGCCGTAGAGGGAATCGAAGCTCCAGTTCTCCTGGTAAACCACGATGAAATGATCAATCCCGGCGAAATCCCGGGCCGCGTCCACCTGGAAGCTAAAGACGGTGCGCGCGGGATTATTGATGGGATCATACTCCGGCCGGCTGTTCTGCGCGTAGGAGTTGATGCCGATGGATTTGATCGTGAGCGTCTGGCCATCCGGGGTGATGTCAAACACGTTGAAGTTGAAGGTGTCGGGGCTGTAGAAGTCCACCGGCTGGCGTAGCGTGTCCGCGTTCGGGTCGCCATCGCGCACCACGTCATGCAGGCCGGGATAGTTCGGATTCAGGCCGACCGGTTCGATGCCCGCCGCGATCTGGGCGGCGGCCAGGCTGTCCGCGATCAACTTGTTGTTCGCGAAGGTGTGGTTGGTCACGAAGTCAGGACCCGTGGCGCCGAGCGGACCGCAAACCACTTGGAAACAATGGGGCACCGGAACATAGGTGGCTTGGTCCTCCGTCTGGCTGGTGGGGGAGTAGCTCAGTTCGTTGACGCGGTTCTGATGATCGTCCGTGGTCAGGAACACCACGTTGTAGATGTGATTGTCCGCGATGAATTTCAGGATCGCATTGCGTTCGGCCCGGTAGCCGCCCATGTAGGACTTGCCGCCGTCACTCGCGACCGGGGCATACCCGGTGTTGCCACCGTTGCTTACGCCCGTGAGGGCGCCGCCGATGGGACCGAGTTGGTCCATGGGGTCGGAGATCACGACGAACTTCCAGGGCGTGCCGGCGTTCTGCGCGCCGAGCAGGGTCTGTTCCAGCCAAGCGAGTTGGGTCGCGCCCAGCACCGTGCGGTTCGGCGCCGCCGCGCGGGAGCCAGTGTCGTCGGCCGCGCTGCCGGCCGTCTTCAACCGGATGTCGCGATAGGTGCGGGTATCGGTATTGATCAGGATCGCGTTCTTGCCCCATTGCTGGGCCAGGAACAATTGCGGGGTGCCATCGCTGCGCGGATCCGAGGGGGCATTGATCAACCCGCCCGGCGCGTGGTTTTCATTGATGGGCTGGTAGTTGAGGAACACCCGTTCCAGCGTCTGGAATCCGGCGGACTTGTTCATGAACGTCCCGGTGGTGTTGAAATCGTATTGGTTCAGATCCGGGGTACCCGCATAGCCTTTGCCGGAGGGCAGGTTCGCGGGATCCGTGCTGATAGCGTCGCCCGCCGGGGCGCCGCCGTTGATGTACTGCTTGTTGCCGAGTTCGTGATTGTCGTACAGGGTGTAATTGCCCTGGGCAGCGTAGAACGGCTGCAGGCCATTCTGCCCGCCGGCGTTCACCGCGAGAAACTGCTCCCGATACTTGGTGGAGAACTGGCTGAACAGTTGCGCCTTGGTCGCCGACGCCGTGCTCGTCACCGCCGCGGAGCCGGTGCTGGCGGTTTCATAGATCGTATCGCCCACGTTGGCGTAAAAGTCGAGGTTTTGGCTCGGGAAAACCGCCGCCAGGTCGTACGGCCGGATCAATCCGTCCATATCCCCGCTGAACGCGAAATGCACCGGCACGGCTGCGGTCGCATCCGGCGCGGTTTTGAACGTGCCGGTGATGCTCGCCACCGCGCCCGCTTGAAACCGGTAATAATAGCGCGTGTTCGGCGTCAGGCCATTCACCACCAACTTGGCGGTATAGTCCTTGGTTGCATCCGTGCTGACCGGGAAGGTGAGCACATTCGCCGAGAACGTGGCGTCATTCGCCACCACTTGGGCGGTCAGATCCGCGGCGGCTGGCGCGCTCGCATCCACGGCGCGGGTCCACAGCACCGCGTTGGTGGTCGTGGCGTCGCCCGCGGCGACCCCCAGGAAGGAAAGGTCGGCATGGGCGGTGAGCGCCGCCACCGACAGTCCCGCGGCACTGAGAGCCAGCGCGCGCAGGCGGACGAAACTGCAGGGTTTCGATTGGTTCATATTTGATTGGTTCAAGCTTTAGCTAGTTGGTTTTCTGTTTCATGAAATCGTGACGCCATCGCGGGGAGGCACTTTCCCCCGTCCGGGTGGAGACACAATTTCGCGCCCGCAGTTGTAGTGACGCTTTGTGGCGTTTCGGTGGCTTTGGTGAGATTTTGCCGTGAGGAACCGGTGACGAACGGGTCGTGTGAAGTTTACCGGGGCGTCACATTTGTCGCAGGGGTGTGCGGATGGTGTCCAATTTCACCTCGCCGCCATGAAAATGCCGTTGCCCTCCTCCGACTTGCCGAAATGTTTACGCCCGCCGGTTGGCAGGGCGCGACTTCACGAATCAACAGATACAAAGGGGTTGGGTCATCCAGCCCGGGGTTGGCTCGACGCAGGAGAGCCTACCCTGGGAAGGCGGTCAAGAACACCCCAACCCGGGAGAGGTTGGGGCCGCCTGTTTACAGGCTTCAAACGCTTTGCGTTTTCGACTTTCTTGACGGCACTTTCTCCGGACTTGCTCCCCCGCTACTCCGGACTACTGATCGGTGCGCCCCGTGAACCCGGCCAGGAGCGCCGCGATGGTGTCCAAATCCGCCGTCTTGGCGGTGCCGGCCTCGCCGCCCTGGTACCGATTCAGCATCAGCGAAAAGGCGAGCGGTTCCCCGGCAGCGGTGGTCACATAACCGGAGAGCGAATTGGCCGCAGACAGGGTGCCCGTCTTGGCATGCACTTTGCCCTCCGCGGCGGTTCCTTTCATCCGCCGTCGCAGCGTCCCATCCACGCCGGCAATCGGGAGGGCGTTGGAGTACACCGCCGAATATTTGTGCGCGTTCATGAATTCCAGCAGGTGCACGGTTGCGTTCGGCGTGCACAGGTTGTTGCGCGACAAACCGGAGCCCTCGTTGAGCGCGGTTTCACTCCGGGGAATGCCCGCCTCCGTCAAAAAGGTACGCAAGGCCCGCACGCCGTCCTGCTCCGCGGTTTCCTCGCTTCCGGGTGCCCGCCCTTTCAACTGCGCCATGCCCACCTGCGCGAGGAGGAGATCGGTATAAAGGTTTTGCGAAGGTTTCAGCACCTCCGCCAGCAGCTCGCGGACGGGCAGGGAAGTCAGGGCGCCGAGTTCCTGCCAACGCGTCCAATCCACAGGTTGGATCTCCCGGTCCAGCCAATTTACGGAACGCGCGCGTCCGGTCACTTCGATGCCCTGGCGCAGCAGCGCTTCCTTGAACCAGCTTGCAAACAATCCCGCGGGCTGGTGAATCGCCACGTCATCGGTAAACGCGCTGGCGTCATCTACTGCCATACTCCCCGAAACATAAAGGACGTTTTCCCCAAGCGGACGGTAAAGCGCAATGCTGCGCCGCGCCCCTTTTGCGAGCGTGTGAGTGCGGTTGCTGATACTCAGATACGTCGTGGCGGGAACCAGGGAAACCCAGCAGGGCGCGCCGGCCTCCAATCCCGGTTTGACCACCACTTGCAGGGCGTTGTCATTGATGGTGAGCGCCGAAAGCTCCGCGCCGTAATAGGATTGGAGGTCCTCCCACTCCCAGCCGCCACCCAACGGCGGACCGTGAAAATAGCTTTCATCGCCCACGACATCTCCCTGAATGCGCTTCACCCCGGCATTGGTCAATGCCGCGACCAGCGGTTCCAGCGCGCGGAAAATATCACCGCCCGCCCGGCGCGCATTGATCGCCGGATCGCCCCGGCCATAAATGACCAGGTCGCCCGTCAGCGTCCCGTTGCCGTCCGGCTTCTCCGCGGCATAAAGCGAAGTCCGGATTTGGTAGTCTGGCCCCAGGCGGTCGAGCGCCAGGGCCATCGTGTATAATTTGGAATTGGAGGCCGGACTGAAGAGCTTTTCCGCATTCTGCTCATAAACCACTTTCCGGGTTGCGAGCTGGACAATTTTGATCCCCCACATCGCCGCCTTGTAACGAGGCTGCCCGGTGATCTCCGCGATCTTGGCGCGCAATTCCGGCAGCGTTGTCGGCAAGTTCGTCTGGTCCGCCGCCGCGGCTAGCCTGGGTGTGCCCCAGCAGAGCACCATGCCCGTCAACAGAATCAGGGTCGCCCGGAAGGCGGGCCTATTGTAGGTCTGTCGGCCTGGGCGATTATCACCTTTGTGTGCAATCATGCTCCCGGGAGCGTAGGCCGGCGGACCCTTGATTTCAATGTCTCTTCTGTTCCCTGCGACTCTCCGGCGTTCTGGTCGGGGGCGATAAACCCGACCAGAACTCCCGCTGGCTTTTGGTTTTCCGGCTGTGGCCGTAACGCCCTTATCCGCTCATCCGTCAATACCTCGCGCGATAGTAGCGCTGGGCCGCGCCCCCGGCTCCGGGATCCGTGGCTACAAAAGTGCCCGGCGCGGTTTGCGTGAACGGTCCAACCACGGTCCATGAGCTCGCCGGCGCGTTGAGATCCGGGGAACTGAGGAGCGTGTACGGGGTGCCGGGGAATCCGGTGATCGTCACCGCGAAGCTACCCGTGCTGGTAAACTGGGCGGACGTGATGACGGGGGGTACGATCGGCCATCCCGCCACGGTAATGCCGAAAGGATGGCCCACCGCTCCCGGCGGCGCGAGCAGAGTTTGATCACCCGTCACGGGGTCCACCCCCACAAGGGCTCCATCCCCGCCATTCACCGCGTAAAGGTATCCATGGGAATCGGAGGCCACTCCGAAAGGCTGGTTCAATTTACCCCCCGTGCTGATGGGCGAGGTGGTGCCGCCCGGGAAGAAGACCCGCACCAGCGCGTTGCCCAGGAAATCGGCCGCCACCAGGGTATTCTCCGGATCCACGGTCAAGCCCACCACGGAGGTCATTCCCGCCAGGCCAACTTCCTGGAGTTGGAGCGGATCGATTTGGAGGACCGCGTTGGTGCCGCCGCCGAAGAAGCCCGCGTTCGCGCAGTAAATCAAGCCGGTCGAATCCACCGCCAGGCCGGCCGGCACCGACATATGCTCGGTTGAGAAGTTTGTCAGCAAAGTCCCGTCGGGGGAGAAGCGGCTGATCTTTCCGCCTCCGGCGGCGCTCGCCAGGATGTTTCCGGTGCTTTCCAGCGCCACGCCCAGGCCAAAGCGCAGCTGCGAGCCAGCCACCAGATTGGTCCCGGTGCCCGTTCCGGGATCAATCCGGTTGAGGCCGGTGTCCTGATCCGCGACCACGATGGTCCCGGCCGGTTCCACCGCCAGGAAGCTGGGATTGGACATGGGCGCCCCCAGCGACACGATGCCCGCGTCCCCGCTGGCCGGGTTAAACGCGATGATCGCCGGCAGCGAATCCTCCGACAGGACCAGGTAGCCGAACTGCAGGGTGTTGACCCGGATGTTGATGGTCACGGTCGCCGGGGCCGAAGTGACAATCCCGTCGCTCACCTGGAAGGTGAGCGAATCAAAACCGAACCGGTTCGAGAGCGGCGTGTAAACGAACTCGCCGGTGCTCGCGTCCAGCAGGGTGGCGGTGCCTTTGCTCCCGTTGGCGGTGAGGGTAAAGGTCAGGGGCTGGGCCGGCTGGTCGGGATCGGTGCCCGGCAGTGAATTGGTAAAGGCCAGGTTCTCCGTCACTAGGAAGTTGGTGGAACTGGCCGTGGGCGGGGTGTTTTGAATCATCACCGCAACCGTCCCTGGAACGAGTGATGTGGAACCGGCCGAAACGCCGTAATTCGCCACCAGGAAGGTGAAGCTATCGGCACCGGTCTGGCCCGGAGTCGCCTGGTAGGTGTAGGTGCCGTTCGTGCTGTTCAGCGCCGTGATCGTTCCCTTGGTCGGCGGGGTGGCGATCAAGAACCGGAGCGAAGTATTGCGACAATCCGGGTTGGCCGCCGTCAGCGTCCCCGTGGCGTTGGCGCCCAGCGGCACCGCCAGGGAGCTATTGTTCGCCACCGGTGGCACATCCACCGGCGTGATGCGGATGCGGAAGGAAAAACTGGTGTGCCCGTTGTCGTTGGCCTGACCGCCTGCGGTATCGGTCACGCCGATGGCAAAGTCGTCGTTGGTATCGCACCCGCAATTGTTATGATAGGCCACCCGGCCATTGTTCACATCCGCCATGGTAAAGGTGGCCCCGCTGCCCAGCGCGTTGCCGTTGTTGAGCAACGTGCCATTGTGCGGAGGACCGCCCTGCCCCCCAGGGCTCACCGTGAAAATGATCTGATCCGGGCTGTTATCCGGGTCCACCGCCGTCAGGTAGGCCGGGGTGATCACCGCCGTGGCGCACTGATTCACCGGCAGCAGGACGTTAAACGTCAGCTTGGGTGACGCGTTGGTCAGTGTGATGGTCACCGTTCCCGGCACGACCGAGGTCGCGCCCGCCGTCACGCCGGAATTCGCGACCAGGAAGGTGAACGAATCCGTGCCCGGTTGGGTGGAGGTGGACAAGTAAGTGAAGGCGCCATTAGCGGCGTTGAAGCCCGTCAGGATGCCTTTGGCGGGCGGAGTCACCACCTGGTAGGTCAGGACGGAATTGCGGCAGTCACCATTGGAAGCGGTCAAACTCCCGTTGAAACTGGCCCCGTTCGCCACGCTGAAACTCGCATTTTTCGCCACGGGTGCGATGTCCACCGGCTGTACCTGGATCTGAAAATTATACGCCAGATTTCCGCTATTCACGGCAACGCCCCCGGAGGCATCCGTGACGCTAAACGGAAAGCCGTCAGTCGCGCCGCACGAACCGCCGTGCTGGTAGGTGACCAGGCCATTCTGGATATCATCCATCGTAAAAATCGAACCGGTCAGCAGGGGGAGGCCACTTTTCAGCAGTGTGCCGGCGGACGGCGAACCGCCCGTACCTTGAGGGTTGATCGTAAACCGGATTTCGGCGGGAGAATTGTCTGGATCCAGCGCGGTGAGATTTGCGGGGATGATCGTGGCCGTGCCGCCTTGATTCACGATCAAGGGCATATTGGCCAGTAAGGCGGGAGCATGATTGATTTTCAGGCTGAAGTTGGTCTGCGTCGTCAGGATCCCATCCGAAACCTGCACGCTGATGGTGGCCGAGCCGGACTGGCCCGCCGGCGGAGCAATCGTCAGGGTCCGATTTGAGCCGCTGCCGCCGAGGGTAAGGGACGACAATGGGAGCAAAAGTGGGTTGGACGTCCCGAGGCTGATGGCCAGGGAATCCGCCGGCGACACCGCCGAACCGATCGCGAAACTGATGGGGCCGGACGTCGTGTTCATCTGGACAATCTGGTCGGGAATCGCGCTGATGAACGGCGCGAAGTCCGAGGTCACAGTGAAGGAAGTTGCGTTGGTGCCGCCGTTCACGTCCGTGACCACCAGCGTGATGTGCGCAATGCCATTGGTGCCGGCCAGCGGGTAGAAGTAAATCACATGGTTGGCGCCTACCACCGAGAAATTCACGCGATCCGCCGGCAAGACTGCGGGATTATCCGAAAAGGCCTGCAGATTCAAGGCGCCTGGCGTTTCCACATCATCGATGGTGAAAGGGTAGGGGCCGTTGGCCGACCCGGGAGTCACCACGTAGTTCGTGCCGGGCGGGGTGATGGTCGGCGGGCTGTTAATGGTCAGTTGGAAAACCGATTGAGTGCTGAAATAGCCGTTGTACGCCAGTACACCGATGAACGTGACCCCATACTTGTTCGGCGCGCCCGCCACCCGCAGCGTTCGGTTCGTGCCGCTCCCGCTGATCGTGATGTTTCCCTGCGGCACCAGGTTTAGATCGCCGTAAACGGGTGTAACTAACAACGAGTCGGGCGCAATCAAAGCATCGGAAAGGGTGAAGCTGATGGGGCCCGAGGTGCTGTTCATTTGGATCGTCTGGGTGGGAATGGCGCTGAGATTCGGCGGGTAGTCGGCGGTGACGGTGATGGCGCCAAAACTGGTGCCTCCGTTGGCATCGGCCACCACCACTTTCACATGGGCGACCCCGACGCCCCCCGCGACCGTGTTGAGGTAGAGGTTCCGGAAGGCGCCGATACCCGTGAAGAGCACCTGATTGGGGTCCACCACGGCCGGGTTGTCCGAAAAAGCCTGCAAGGTCAAGAGGTTGGCCGAGGCATCCGCGTCCCCCACGGACAGCGGAATCGCGCCCACCGACCCGCCCGGCTGGACGGCATAATTTCCGCCCAACCCGCTGATCGTCGGCGGTATATTGATCAGCAGGTTGAAGGTGGATTGGTTGGTGAAGATCCCATCACTCACCTGGACCCCAACGGTGGTGCTGCCGGCCGCATTGGGCGCCCCGGAGACCGTGAGGGTACGGCTGGCGCCGCTGCCGCCAATAACGAGGTTGCCCAAGGGCACCAGAGAGGGGTTGCCGGAAAGGGGAGTTAGGATCAGGTTGCCGGCCGGGGTTTCGGCGTCCCCGATGGTGAAAGGTATCGGCGCCGAACTCTGATTCATTTGAACGACTTGCGAAGCAAAATCGCTGATGGTCGGCGCCGTACCCATCGTGACCTTGAAGCTGGTCGAATTGGTGCCGCCATCCTGGTCGGTGACATTCAGAATGGCGTGGCCGACGCCGGTATGGCCGGCCGGGCACCGGAAGTAAAAGTAATGGGAGGGGCCGGAAGCAACGAGTTGGATATAGGACGAAGGCAAAACCGTCCCGTTATCCGAGGTGGCGGTTACCTGCAGCGTGCCCGGTGTTTCCCAATCATCCAAGATAATGGGGATGGGCCCATACAAAATTCCCGGGGTCACGACCATATCTGCGATAGGGCTGATCGTGGGAGCCGAATTCACGTAGTAGAAACCGCAATTGATTTCGGTATTCGCCCTCGGATAATTCCCGGGATCGGCACGATGAAGGATGTCGAAAGCGGCCAGTCCCGGAATCCAGCTGCCGTTTAAGTAAACCTCCACCACGATATTCACCGACCAGCTTCCGGTTCCCGGCACGACGGCTACCGCGCCCAAGGCGGGATTGAGCCCCACGTTCCCATTCAGGGCCATCGAAGCGTTGTTGATCCCGAACAGGCAGCGCGTTGGGATCCCGCCCGAACTCCCGGTAAAAATAATCGTATTACCGCTCGTCGAATTGTACGACATGAAATCGGTCAGATTTCCCACCAAGGAGAACATCACCGCAGGCACATTTGAGTTGTTGGGGCTGGCGGTCGGGCCCCAATACATGGTGTCCCGGGCGGCCAGCCCGGCGCCGGTGAAGGTCCAGTACACCCCTCCCGAGAGGGCGGCTTCGCCACCATTCGGGAAGAAACCGACTCCCCCCAGTGGCGGGAAGATCGGGCCCACGATCGCCCCGGCCGGACAGGGCAGGGTGCCGGCAGCCAGGACGAATAAGGCAGCGACCAGGCCCAGCGCGACCCGGGCTACCACCGGGGCTTTGCCGGAGGGCGAACCCTCGCCTCGCAGGCTATCCGGGCGGCTTAGTCTCGCGCTGATCAACCGCTGGTTTGTCCCGGAGACGTGGAATCTGGAAAAGATGTGTTTAAGCTCGCTCATATCGCGCTATACCCTAGCACCTTTGTCAATCCCCTTGCCGGCCTGTTCCAAGGCTTCGGGGTGGCAGTTTACGGCAAGTAACTATGGCTAGGTCGGGTGGCGGACGGGGTGGGGCTGGATAGAAGTTCCGACCTCTGAGTGGGAATTCTCCCCGCCCACCCGCTTGACAATGCGGGGAGGTTATGGAACGTTATTTCGTCAAGTGGCGAAATGAAAATGAAAACGGTCATGAATCTCACCAAGGCGCTGGCGGATGAAACCCGCGTGCGCATGTTGCTGGCCCTGCGCGGTGGCGAGTTGTGCGTCTGTCAGGTTACCGAGCTGTTTGGTTTCGCTCCTTCGACGGTTTCCAAGCACTTGTCCATCTTGCATCAAGCGGGGCTGGTGGAATCCCGCAAGCAGGAGCGCTGGGTCTATTACCGGCTGCCGGACCAAAATGCTCCAGTCCCGGTCCGGGCGGGCCTTGCCTGGATCACCCAAGCCCTGGAAAACGAAGCCTGCATTGCCGCCGATGTCCGCAAACTAAAACAAATCCTGAAAATGGATCCCACCGAACTATGTCAACGCCAATGTCCCAAGTGAAACCTACCGTTCTCATTCTTTGCACCGGCAATTCCTGTCGCAGTCACCTCGCCGAGGGCCTCCTGCGGGCGGTGGCGGGTGATTTTCTCAATGTGCAAAGCGCGGGCTCGAAACCGGCCGGCTACGTGCACCCGCTCGGCATCCAGGTGATGAAAGAGATCGGGATTGATATCTCGGGGCATCATTCCAAATCGATGAACGAATTTCTGCACCAGCCAGTGGAAACCGTCATCACGGTCTGCGGCAATGCGGATCAGGCGTGTCCGGTCTACCCCGGCCAGTTGAACCGGCATCATTGGGGCTTTTATGATCCGGCGCATGCGTTGGGCACGGAGGAGGAAAAACTGGCGGTGTTCCGGCAGGTGCGCGACCAGATCAAAATGGTTTTCGAGGCTTATGCGGATGGCCGGCGTGACCAACTGCGGACGAAGGGCTCCTGATTTATGAACGTAACTACGAAAATCATTCAAGTGTTCGACCCAGCCATGTGCTGCACCAGCGGCGTCTGCGGTCCCGAGGTGGATCCGAAATTGGTCCAATTCGCCGCGGATCTCGACTGGCTCAAGGGCGCGGGCGTGCTGGTCCAACGCCATAACCTGTCCCAAAATCCGGCCGCCTTTGTGGCCAACCAGTTGGTGAGTGCGGCGCTGGCCGAAAAGGGCGAGCCCGCCCTGCCGCTGTTGCTGGTTGACGGTCGGGTGGCGGTCGCGGGACGTTATCCAGACCGCGCGGAGCTTGCCGACCTGGCCAAACTGAAAGGGGTGGCCGTCACGGTGCTGGCTAATTCTAGTTGCGGCTGTAGCGGTAACTGCTGACCGATGAATCCTTCCACCGGGACCCCGCTGACCCAGTTTCTGAGTTCGCCTACTCGCTTCCTTTTCTTTACCGGCAAGGGAGGCGTGGGGAAGACCTCGCTGGCCTGCGCCTCGGCCATTGCGCTGGCGGACCGTGGTCGAAGGGTCCTCCTGGTGAGTACGGATCCGGCCTCCAATCTGGACGAAGTTTTGGGTGTGACCCTGATGCCGGCGCCGACCGCGATTCCTGGGGTGCCGGGGCTGGCGGCTTTGAATATTGATCCCGCCGCCGCCGCCGAGGCCTATCGCGAAAAACTCGTTGGCCCTTATCGTGCCACCCTGCCAGCGGCGATTGTGCGAAGCATGGAGGAACAACTTTCCGGTGCCTGTACCATGGAGATTGCGGCTTTTGATGAATTCTCCCGATTATTGGGGCAACCGGAGGCCACCGCGGAATTCGATCACGTGATTTTTGACACCGCGCCCACGGGGCACACCCTTCGGCTGCTGTCGCTCCCCGGGGCGTGGACCGGTTTTTTTGAAAACAACACGACCGGCAATTCCTGCCTTGGCCCCCTAGCGGGTTTGGAAAAGCAGCGGACGATTTACGCCACTGCCGTGGCGTCCCTGGCGGATGGCGCGCGCACGACGCTGGTGCTGGTGAGTCGGGCGCAACGGGCGGCGTTGACGGAGGCGGAACGCACGAGCCACGAATTGGCCGCCATCGGCGTGCGCAATCAACGGCTGATTCTGAACGGGCTGTTCCATGCCGTGGGCGATGATCCGGTGGCCTTGGCCTTGCAAGCCCGCAGCCAGGAAGCGCTCGCGGCGGCGCACGATTTCCTTTCCCGGATGCCTGTGTCCCAAGTGGCGCTGCGCTCTTATAATTTGGTGGGTTTGCACGCGTTGCGGGCGCTGTTGGCACCGGAAGTCCCGGTGGGTCTGCCGCCAGCGACAAGCTCAGCTTTGATTTTGCCTCCGACCGAATCGCTGGCCGAACTGGTGGATGAATTGGCCAAGGCCGGCCAGGGCGTGGTCATGACCATGGGGAAAGGCGGCGTGGGCAAAACCACCATCGCCGCCGCCATTGCCACGGAACTCGCCCGGCGCGGCTTCAAGGTCCATCTTAGCACCACCGACCCGGCGGCCCACGTCGCCGCGGCCGCGGGCCAGATCCGCGGCATGGAGGTCAGCCGGATTAATCCCCTGGCGGAGACGCGGAATTATGTTGAGCAGGTGCTGGCCACGGCGGGTAAAAATATCGACGCCGGCGCGCGGGCGTTGCTGGAGGAGGATTTGCGGTCACCCTGCACGGAGGAAATTGCGGTATTCCGGGCGTTTGCGCGCACGGTGGCGCAAGGCCAGGCGGCGTTTGTTGTGCTGGATACCGCCCCGACCGGCCACACCCTCCTCCTGCTGGATGCCACGGAAGCCTATCATCGGGAAATTGCGCGCAAGGCGAGCAATCTGCCGGAGGAAGTCCTGCAATTGCTCCCGCGCCTGCGGGACCCCGATTTCACCCGGGTGCTGGTGGTGACCCTGCCGGAGGCCACCCCGGTCCACGAGGCGGCGGCGCTGCAGGCGGACCTGCGGCGGGCCCGCATTGAGCCATTCGCCTGGGTGATCAACCAGAGTTTTGCACCGAGCGGTTCGCGGGACCCGCTCCTCGCCGCTCGTGGCATTGGCGAAACCCTCTTCATTCGCGAAGTCACCGGGCAACTCTCCCATCGTACCATCCTGGTGCCGTGGGTGCTGGAAGAACCCGTCGGCCCGGCACGCTTGCAACAACTCTTCCCCACCGTGAACATCCCGATGAATTGAGCCATGAAAAAATACGCCGCCGAATTCCTGGGCACCTTCGGACTCGTGTTTGCGGGCACGGGGGCAATCATTGTTGACCAAGTGACCTCGGGCAGTCTCACTCACGTGGGTGTGGCGCTTACGTTTGGTCTGATTGTGCTAGTGATGATTTACACCTTCGGGGACATCTCCGGCGCGCACTTGAACCCGGCGGTGACGATCGGCTTTTGGGCGGCGCGGCGGCTGCCGGGTGCGGAAATTCCTGGTTACGTCTTCAGTCAGTTGCTGGGTGCCCTGCTGGCCAGTGGAGTCTTGCGGTTGCTCTTTCCCGGCAACCAACTACTGGGCGCCACCATGCCGGCTGGATCGGAGCAGCAATCCTTCATTCTGGAGTTCATTCTGACTTTCTTCCTGATGCTTACCATTCTCAACGTCTCGACCGGGGCAAAGGAAAAGGGCATCACTGCCGGCATCGCAGTGGGAGCCATGATCGGGCTGGAAGCGATGTTTGCCGGGCCGATATGCGGTGCCTCCATGAATCCCGTGCGTTCGCTGGCCCCGGCCTTGGTCTCCGGCCATTTGGAACATCTGTGGCTTTATCTGGTCGCTCCGACTCTGGCTACGGTGACGGCCACCTTCGCCTTGCGCTACGTTCGCGAAAATGATAGGTTATGATTGTCCCAAGGTTTGTTTTTCGGCCCATCCTGGGAATCGGAAAGAAGCTTGGGAAATAGCTGATGCCAGCGACAATTGCTCGTCCCGCCCTGAATCTTCGCCGCCAGCTGAAGATCAATTGGCTCGTGCTCTCTTGCATCAGCCTCCCGATTATTGCCACGAATTGGTTTTGGCCGGGCGATGTGAAAGGCGCAACGTATTCGGATTTCACCTTCTTGTTGTGGTTGTTCAAACGAGGAGATTATCACCTCACCAAGGACGTTCGGGAATTCTTCTCAGAATGCATGGTTTGGAACGTTGGACCACCATTGTTGGCCGGTTGGATTCTCCAGTATTTGGTTGTCCTGGCTTGGGAAGCGTGGCGAAATCGGGGTAAGTGAACCGTTTGACTTGTGAGCGAGTCCGATCTCGAATGTTCAGCTTTCTGGAAGGCGGAAAGATGAGTCCCGGAAACTAAGAATCGGCGCAAAAAAATTCTCGATGAACGAACTCTCCACCACCAGCAAGCGACATAACACGTTTTCGTTCGTGCTCCTGCTCTTGACCCTGATTACTGGTGTCGCCTTCCCCGTCGTTGGCCGATGGGGTTCGATCAAGGCGTTGGGCTTCGAGTTGGCCTGGCTGAGCTTGGGGATCATTTGGTTGATCCACCGCGTCTGGGCAATATTGTTTGGCCGTTTGGTTCAGGATAAAAAGGGTGGCTCTTCTGCGGTCAAGCATTGGGCCATCACCCTCCTGGCATTCATCAGTATCGTCAGCGCCTGCATTTTGGGAGGTGTCCTCGGCAGCAATCTGCGGATTCAGGAAGTGAAAAGGGCCATCGACGCCGGGTTGCGTGAGGATTGCCTAAAACTCCTGGCAGCCTGGCCGGTCAAAGATGACCGAATCCAAGATTTTGAATTGGCTTATGATCAACTCCCCCCGAGTATCAGAATGCTAACGCCCGTATACGTCTGCAATGACCGTTTGAATGACCCAAGTGTTCCGGCACACATTGGCCTTTGCAAAAATGGGTGGGGCGGCTTTGCCTTTGGAATTCGCGTGTTCCGAATTGACGAAGACGCGCAACTGCTCAAAGAAGGCGAACGCCAAAGAATCGCCGCGGGAGTATATATTTGGTGGCTGGGAACCTGATAACGACAAAAATTGTGATGGGGAAAATACGCATTACTTGTCCACCTCATTCCAAGGCAGACGATTGCCAGTGCGTGAAAATAAACCGCTATGCCGCTCCCTGATTTCTCGCTGCCGAGGCGCTATGCCATTGTCCCTGTAGAGCGGGCGGTGGACAGTGCTTTGCAATTACCCATTGACCGAAGGTTTGCCGCCACCGGCTAGCGCAAGGATCTGGGTTGGAAAGGTCTGGTAAGCGCGTGGTGTGAACTCCTCGATTGGTCCGGAACCGCCAATGATTCGAAGTCGGCAAAGTTGTTTATTGCGTTCCCTCATTCGCAGTTCAACCTGCCACAAAATGGTGAAAAATTTGTTCTGACTTCCGGGGTGCGATCGGTGGCCGAGTGCCTCGCCATCGCTTGCGGTGAAGAAATTTGATCGCAGAGCCGGAGACAGTCGCTTTGTTTTTCAATTCGACCCGGCCTTACCTGCCGGCCTCAAGCCATGGCAGCATCGGTAAATGCCAGTCCGACCGTAGTCGACGGTAATCGGCCGCCGGCATTTGCACCAACACCGGGTGCGCCGCGGGATCCAGCCACGTGACCAGGCTCTCCATTTCCCCGGGCGCCATGGCCGTGCATCCGCTGGTCCCGATTTGCGGTCCCTGCCAGATGTGCAGGAAGATGCAGGAACCGCCGCCGGGCACCCGTGGGTCGGTGTTGTGGTCAACGACGACTCCCAAGCGGTAGGGTTCACCAATCGCCGCCATCTTTTCCGAACTTTGCCAATCCGGTGGACCTGCCGTGGTGCTATCCACCACCGAATTATAATGTGTGGACTTCACGTCATCCACGCATTCAATGGCCGAGGTAAGAGTTTGATAGGGCAAGCGGATTCCCGGCACCTGGTCTTTGGTCGCCAGTCCGAAGGCCGAACTGAGTCGGAACACTCCCGCGGGGCTCTTGCCGTCGCCTTCGCGCTTGCGCGGACCGGCGTGTGCCACCGGCGCGGGCGCCAAGCCGCTGCCCCATCCCAGGCCGTTGCGGCCGACCACAACCGCCACGGGTTGGCCGACGGTCTGCCAGTCCGCGGTTGAGTTGGCACGCTCAAATCGTTGGAAGGTTCCGTTCCTATTCGTCCAATCGGTGGTCGTCACCAGCAGCGCCTGGTTGGCTCCGGCGAGGGGTGACATTGGCGGTGCTCCCGTCGCGGGCAAATCCTCCGTCGGCCGCCCCATGCGAAACGTTCCGTGGTCATATTTGCATCGGTAAGTAGAGAAAAAATTGGTGCCCTCGGCCCAGCCCTCGTAGTGGTAAATTCCGCCTGCCAGCCAGCCCAGGTCCGCCTCGCCGCGAAATGCCAACCGCCCCGCCGTCTCTTCCGCGCGCAACGGGACCGTGTAACTGAACGTAAATGTCCCCCGGTAAATCGCATGAAAGCGGGCGGAATATTGCCCCTCGGCAGTCTGCGTCATCAGGCAGCGCAAGCGATCGTTGTGCCCGCTGTCATCACTCTGCCAGGTTCCCTGCCAGCGGCCGGCCAGCCCCCCGGCCACGGCGGGGTGGGCGGCCAGGTGCCAGTCGTGGTCGAACGTGGAACACCCCGCCAGGAGCAGACTCGCCGCCAGCAGCAGCGCACCCGCCGCGGCGCGGACGAGGGATTGGACCATGTTTCGCATCTTCCCGCAGCGTAGCAGCTCGCGCCCCCGGATTCGAGGGAAAAGCCGGGCCTCTTTGGCCCGCTCCCGCAGGCTTGCTGACCACGCTGGAAAGGCGCTATGCTCCTCCCATCAATTTCCCTGAACCGCACCATGGTTATGAAACACGCCCTTTCCGCCGGCTGTCTGCTCACCCTGCTGGCCTTTTCGGCTCCCGCCGCCGAACCCTACCCCGATCGCTTCGTCTGGCTCTTCGGCTGGGGCCTCGATAAGGACCAGGACGTGACCGCGATTTCCCGGGTGTTGGACACCGCCGGGAAGCACGGCATCAATGGCGCGGTGCTTTCTTCCGGAATGGACACCTTGTGCCGGCAGTCACCCGACTATTTCCACCGACTGGGACAGATCCAACAAGCCTGTGAGCGGAATGGCATGGAGTTGATTCCCGCCGTCTTTTCTGTGGGGTACGGCGGCGGCGTCCTGGCGCACGACCACAATCTGGCCGAAGGGTTGCCGGTGCAGGATGCCCCTTTTGTGGTGCGCGATGGCCGGGCGCAGTTCGCAGGGACCTCTGACTCGCTCTTGGTGAACGGCGGGTTTGAGGATTTCAAAGGAAACCAGTTCAAAGGCTTCAATTTTCATGATCAGCCGGGGGAAATTAGTTTCGTGGACACCCAGGTCAAGCATGGCGGACAGGCGTCTTTGCGGATGGAGCATTTTACTGCCAACGAGCATGGCCATGGCCGGATCATGCAGGAGATTCGCGTGGTGCCACACCGTTGCTATCGGGTCACGCTTTGGGTGAAAACCGCAGGGCTCGCCCCGGCGGGGGCCTTCCGAACGATGATCCTCGCCGGCGACCAGGAATTGGCGCCCCGGCAGTTCAATCTGGAGTCCACCGCCGATTGGCGGAAGCTTTCGTTCCTTTTTAATTCCCTCGAACGGGAGAAAGTCATGGTGTACGCGGGCATGTGGGGCGGCAAATCCGGCAAGTTGTGGCTGGATGACTGGCGGGTTGAGGAAGTAGGGCCGGTCAATGCCCTCCGCCGGCCGGGTACCCCGGTCACCGTCCGCAGCCGCGATGGCTTGACCACCTACATGGAGGGGAAGGATTACGCCCCGTTTGATAACTCGCTCCTGAGTCCGTGGCGGGATGAAGTCCCGGCCGCCACTTTGAAGGTCCTGCCTGGGGGCCGGTTGACGGAAGGCGCGGCGCTGCGGGTAAGTTGGTATCATTCGCTGATCCTGAACGACTCCCAGGTGACCGTTTGCATGGCCGAGCCGGCCGTGGCGGAAATATTTGACCACGAAGCCCGCCTGTTGGCGGAGCAGGTGCATCCCCGGCGGGTCCTGCTGAACATGGACGAAGTGCGCATGGCGGGCACGTGCCGGGCGTGCGCCGGGCGCAACCTGGGGGAACTGCTGGGAGAATGCGTGACCACCCAGGCGAAGGCCATCCGGCGGTATAGCCCGGCGACCCGGGTTTATGTCTGGTCGGACATGTTGGACCCCAACCACAACGCCCACGGAAATTACTATCTGGCCCGGGGGGATTTCACCGGCTCCTGGGATCACGTACCCAAGGATCTGGTGATCGCCGTATGGGGTGGGGAACCGCGTCCGAAAAGCCTGGAGTTCTTTGCCGGCCGCGGGTTTGCGACCCTCGTGGCCTGCTATTACGACGCCGATGATCTGGCGGAGGTTAAAAGTTGGATGAAATTGGGGGCCCAAACTCCCCAGCTGCGTGGCTTCATGTATACCCCCTGGCAAATGAAATACTCCCTCCTCCCGGCCTTCGGGGATTTGCTCCAATCCGGGCATTGAATTTTGCCCCGGCGGAGAGCGTCGAGAAAGGGTGCATTTCAGATCCTGGCAGCGTCCCTTTTGGGAAACCGGGCGCTTTACTCCCGGGTTCGGTCTGCACTATGTTATTGGTCACATCATGAAAATCCGAATACTGGTACTAGCCCTGGCGCTGGCCGGAGCGTCCTTCGTTCGCGCGCAGCAACCACCTGCGCAGCTTGAACTCAAGCCCGGCGAGCACATCGCCATTGTCGGCAACGAACTCCCGGATCGCTTTCAGCACACCGGCTGGCTCGAAACCCTCATCACCGCCAAATTCCCGGATGCCAATCTGGTCTTCCGTAATCTGGCCGTTCCCGGTGATGAAATCACCATCCGCCATCGCTCGGAAAATTTCGGCACGCCGGATGAATGGTTGCGCCGGGTAAAGGCCGATGTGGTGTTTGCCTTCTTCGGTTTCAATGAATCTTTCAAGGGCCATGAAGGCATCAACCAGTTTAAGGCCGACCTCGACAAATATGTGAAGGAAACCCAAGCCAAGGATTTTTCCGGCCACGGGAAGACCCGCGTCGTGCTGTTTTCCCCGATCGCCAATGAGCGGGTGCAGGATTTGAATTTCGACGATGCGACCGCGAACAATCCCAACTTACGGGAATACACCGCCGCCATGGCCGAAGTCGCCGCGGCCGACGGGGTCTTGTTCGTCAACTTGTTCGAGCCTTCCCTCCAGCTATACGCCGCCGCCGCCGCCCAACACCAATCCCTCACCATTGACGGCCTGCACTTGAGTGAAGCCGGTGACCGCGCCCTGGCCGATGTCATGTTCAAGGGCCTGTTCGCCGGCCAATCCCCCAAGGCCAGCACTGAGTTGCCCGCGGGCGGCTTCGAGAAACTCCGTTCGGCGATCAATGAGAAAAACGCCGAGTGGCACGGCCGTTACCGGACCGTGGACGGTTACAACGTTTATGGCGGTCGTTCCGCCCTGGCCTACCAGCCCTCCAAGGGCAGCTTCATCAGCGACCGCAATGCCCCGGCTCCTTATGTCTCCAATTTCAAGGTGATGCAGGAGGAAATGTCCCAGCGTGATGTCATTACTGCCAACCGTGACCAGCGGGTCTGGGCCGTCGCCAAGGGCGGCGACCTCAAGATCGATGATTCCAATCTACCTGCGCTGACCAAAGTCGAAACCAACGAACGCGGTCAGAATGCGGACGGTTCCTTCCAATTCCTGGGCGGCAAAGAGGCCATCGCCAAAATGAAGGTCCACGCCAAAATGACGGTGAACCTGTTCGCCAGCGAGGAAATGTTCCCCGAACTGGCCAAGCCCGTGCAAACCGCGTGGGATACTAAGGGCCGCCTGTGGGTCTCAGTCTGGCCGAATTATCCCGAGCGCCGTCCCGACAGCAAAAAAGGCGATAGCATCCTCATCCTCGAAGACACCGACGGCGATGGCGTCGCCGATAAATGCACCCATTTCATTGACGATTTGAATGCGCCGACCGGCTTCCAGTTCTACAAGGACGGCATCCTCCTGATGCAGGCGCCCGATCTTTGGTACGTCCGGGACAGCAAGGGTGGCGACAAGGCGGATACGAAGGAACGTGTGGTGATGGGGCTGGATTCCGCGGATTCCCATCATACGGCGAATTCCCTCGTCCTTGACCCCGGCGGCGCGGTTTATCTGAGTGACGGTGTGTTCCACCGCAGCCAGTTGGAAACCGTGAATGGTCCCTTGCGCAACAATGACGGCGCGATTTATCGCTTTGAGCCGCGCACCGGCCGTTTTGAAACTTATGTGGCCTACGGCTTTGCCAACCCGCACGGTCGGGTGTTCGATTACTGGGGTAACGACATCATCACCGACGCGACCGGCAACGCGAATTATTTCGGGCCCGCCTTTAGCGGTCACTTGGATTACCCCGCCAAACATAATGGGATGAAGGAGTTCTGGAACCGTCCCTCCCGTCCGTGCGGTGGCACTGGCATTTTGTCCAGCCGCGCTTTTCCCGCCGAAATGCAGGGAAATTTCCTGAACGCCAACTGCATCAGCTTCCAGGGCGTGTACATGGTCAAGGTGACCGAAGAGGGTTCTGGTTTGCAGGGTGAAA
This sequence comes from uncultured Pedosphaera sp., assembly GCA_903918755.1. Taxonomy (GTDB): domain Bacteria; phylum Verrucomicrobiota; class Verrucomicrobiia; order Limisphaerales; family Pedosphaeraceae; genus CAIXFN01. The sequence continues at coordinate 49,936 of CAIXFN010000018.1, read as the reverse complement.
CCATTGAAGACTTGGTGAGCTCCAGCGACCCGAACTTCCGCCCCATCGGCGTGAACGTGGGTGGCGACGGTGCGATCTACGTGCTGGACTGGCACAACCCGATCATCGGTCACATGCAGCATCATTTGCGGGATCCGAATCGCGATCATGATCATGGCCGTATCTACCGGATCACCTACGACGGCATCCCCGCCGTCAAACCGCCGAAGATCGACAAACAAACCATTCCTGCGCTGCTGGCCTTGTTGCAGGCCCCGGAAGACCAGACCCGGACCCTGGCCAAAGTGGAACTGGGCAAACACGAACCAGCCCAGGTGATCGCCGAGGTCAACCGCTGGGTGGCGGGTCTCGACCGGAAAGACGCCCGTTATGAGCACAATGTGCTCGAAGCCCTCTGGGTGCATCAGTGGATGAACGTGGTGGACGTCAACTTGCTCAAGCGCGTCCTGGCCTCCCCCGAACCGCGCGCCCGCGCCGCCGCCGCCCATGTGCTGTGCTACTGGCGTGACCGCGTCCCCGATGCCCTCGCCCTGTTCGCGAAGGCCGCCCTGGATGAGAGCCCCCGGGTCCGTTTGGAAGCCGTGCGCGCCGCGAGTTTCTTCCGCACCGGTGAAGCCGCCGGAGTCGCCCTGGCCATTCTCAAGCATCCGCTGGACTACTATCTCGATTACACCTTGCACGAAACGCTCAAGCAGCTGGATCCTTTCTGGCGCAAGGCGCTGGCCGCGGGTCAGCCGATCGCCACGGATAATCCCGCTGGCCTGGATTACCTGCTCCAAAATATCTCCACCCCCGATTTGTTGAAGCTGCCGCGCAGTGGCAGTGTGTTGCCGGCCATTTTCATGCGCAACGATGCCGCTGATGCCGACCGTTTGGTGGCCTTGCAGGCGATTGCCAAGGAACGCAACGTCACCCGGACCGAAGTCGCCCTGGAGGCCATCGAGGGTAAACTTGGCACCGATGCCGCCGCCGCGGGCAGTCTCGCCCGGATGCTCGTTTTCCAATCCCCGGATGAATTGAAGGCCATGCGCGCACGGGTCGCCAAACTGACCGCCCAACCGGGATCGCCGGAATTGCACCAGGCCGCCTGGGCTGCCCTCGCCCTCGCGGACGACTCCTTCACCGCGGTGTGGCAGGAAACCGCCCCGAAGCCGGCCCGGTTGGCCGAATTGCTGAACGGGATTCCGCTCCTGAGTGATCCCGACTTCCGCGCCAAGGCCTATGACCGGGTTAAGCCCTTGCTGGCGGATCCGATTCCGGGTGCCAGCGCCGCCACCAAAGCGGCGGCCAACGTCGGCCGGTTTGTCCGCGTGGAACTTCCCGACAAGGGGACCCTCACCCTGGCCGAAGTCGAAGTGATCAGTGACGGCAAAAATATTGCCCTCCAGGGCAAGGCGCGGCAGATCAACACCTCGAACGGCGGCATTGCCTCCCGGGCGATTGATGGTCGCACCGACGGGGCTTATGGCGCGGATACTTCCACCCACACCCGCGAGAATGTCCAAAGTCCCTGGTGGGAAGTGGATTTGGGCGGCGAATACCCGATCGATTCCATTGCCATTTGGAACCGTACCGACGGTGATTTGGGCAACCGTCTGGCCAACTTCACCCTCACTGTGCTGGATGCCGGTCGCGGCGAAGTCTTCAAGAGGACCGGCAATGCCGCTCCCACCCCCGTTTCCCGTTTCAACATGGCCGGGGATCCCTCCAGCGTCGTCCGTCGTGCGGCCATCCGCGCGATTGTGAGCATGAACCATGAACCGGCCGCAGTTTTCTTCAGCCTGACTTCCTTGATTGTGAAGGGGGAGGAAGTGGCCACCGCCGCCCGTGGTCTGCGGGCCTTGCCCCGTGCCGCCTGGCCGAAAGCCGAGGCTGCCGCCTCTGCCAGCGCTCTGGTGAATTGGGCCAAACAAGTTCCTGCTGATAAACGCACCGCCCAGGAATTCATTGAGATCGTCCAATTCGCTTCCGATCTCACCAGCTTCCTGCCGGTGGAAAAAGCGACCGCCGCCCGCGCCGAACTGCGTCAGTTGCGCGTGCCCGTCTTCGTCATCCAGACCGTCCGAGAACAAATGCGCTACGACACCCCCCGCATCCTCGTGGAAGCCGGCAAACCCTTCGAAATCATTTTCGAAAACGGCGACTTCATGCCGCATAACCTCACCGTGGTGAAACCCGGCACCCGGGAAAAGGTCGGAACCTTGGCCGCCACGATGAAGCCCGATGAGCTCGACAGCAAAGGACGCCCCTATGTGCCGAATACCCCGGACATCATTGCCGCCACCAAATTGCTGGGTGCGGGACAGCGCGAAACTCTGAAGATGACCGCTCCCACGGCGGAAGGCATCGAGGAATTCGTCTGCACCTTCCCCGGCCATGCCCTGACGATGTGGGGGCAACTGGTTGTGACCCGGGATATCGATGCCTACCTCCTGGCTCATCCGGACGCCCCGCTGCCCACGCCGGCGGCTGACCACGAGCACATGCACGACAAATAATCGCGGTTATTGGCCTTCTCACCGGGGTGGTGAACCAAAGTTGGTTCGCCACCCCTTTTGCTTTGTGGGGTTGGTGGCCGAGCCGGTCGCGAAAGCTTACCTTCCCAACAGCAAAACGGGCGGTGGAAGTTGCCTCCCACCGCCCGTTCCGCTTAATGAACTCAACTGCCGCGTGCCGTTTTCTCATGCCAAGGTGCCCATTCCTTGCTGAGCGACCCGCGGACAACTGCACTTATCCTATTGCGAGATTAGTTTGCCAGAGATGTGGCGGAGCTGCTGCCCGAAATTTGTTGATTGGTAACCCTTTTTTGCCCTTCAGGAAAATCGGCTGCCAGGACTGCTCCGATGCCCGACATCGTACTACTCGGCCAGGCCTCAGTTTCCCTGGTCGGTGCGGAGGGGGGGGCATGAAAAAACCCCGCCCCCGGGGAGGGGAGGGGTTGGCGGACCTCGGGAAGTGCCGGGTCGGGCGGAAGCCCAGCTCAGCTCTTCTTTTCTTTGGCGGCCTTGGCCTCTTTGGCTTCGGCGGCGTCAATCTTCTTGAGGAATTTCTTCGGGCTCTTTTCGAAATCCTTCAGGCAGGATTTGCAGCACAGCTTGATTTCGCGTCCGGCGCTGTCCTTGGTTTTGCCGTAAACGAAGGTGTAAGCCTCGCCCATGTCCCCGCCGAGTTTTTCATCGGAAACCGGGCAGACTTTCAGCGTGTACGGCTTCGGTTTCGCCGCGGCGTCGTCGGCTTTCGCCATGGGGCCGGCCAGACAGCCGGCGAGTAACAATCCCAATCCGGTAATTTTGATCAGATTCATAGTAATGATTAATTCGTTGTCGGCATTATGGCGCAGTATCGACCAAAAATCCACCCCCTTATTTCCTCGCGCTTCGCGCGTTTTCGAAAATCCCTCCCCCGAAGACCCATTGTGCCCTCAGTGCCGGTTACCCGGGCGGGCCGTGTCTGCCGGCCGGCGTGGGCGCATTCCGGCTTGCGGGAATGTCCGCCGCGGGTAATGTTTTCCCCGGTCGGCCCCATAGCTCAAATGGATAGAGCCCGCGTTTCCTAAACGTGTTATTCCAGTTCAATTCTGGATGGGGCTACCAGATTCACCGCCCCCGGTTCGGAGTTCCGCCTGCAGGCGGCCTGCGCCTCCGTGAACACCCTGCCCAACCTTGGCCAATCCGCGCATCCTTCACCAACCCCATCAGTCTTGTGCCCGTCTACCCACGGGCGGGCATCAAAAAAACCGCCACCCCAAACGGGCTTGGCATCGTTGGGAGGGCTTTTCGGTTGGTAATGGCTTGGCTTAAGTGGCGCAGTTCTATTTCGCTTTGCCGTACCGAAGAAATGCTTGCAGTTGTTCGGGGTGTTCCTGCCAAAAGCGGACCAAACGTGAAAAAACCCGGAGTGTTTCGGGACGGAGATGATGCTCGATCACCTCGACTTCCACCGCCACCGTTTCCGGGCTGATCCCCAGAAGTTGCAGCATTTCCGTCAACGTTTCATGGCGCACTTTAACATGGTTCGCCACTGCGCGGCCTTCCGTGGTGAGGGTGAAGCCGCGATACTTTTCGTAATTCACAAAACCCCGCTGGGCCAGGCGGCGGACCATGTTGGACACCGTTGATCGGCTCAAGCCCAGGGACACCGCAATGTCCGATACGCGGGCATACCCCTTCAGGTCCACCAATTCCTGGATCCGCTCCAAATGGTCCTCGGTGGATTCCGACCGTGTCGCCGTCGCCCTGGCTGAGTTCACTCGCTTCGTTGACATTACTTCTTGCATAGCAAACACCGGGAACGATTTCCAGTGATTCTGCATGGTTCGGTCGTTTAAGAGAAACAGAAAATGTATTATAAGTAAAACAAAACAGTGGACTAAATACTTTGATAATATTATAAAACACATGCAATGAAGCGACTCGAGACATTTGCCCGGGAGGGGGGCAGGGGAAAAAATAGAATCACCTTTTGGCTGGCTGCTGGTTTGCTTTGGGGAACTGCCGCCAAGAAAGTTTGCGCTGCCCCAGCGGACGAGCCGCCGTGTTCCGCGACCCGCGGGCTGGACGGCACCAATGCTTCAGAAACTTCCGTTCCCGCAGATCTACCCGGATCTGCGCGCACCGGCTTAAGCCCCGCCGAAGGGCGGGCGGATGGGGCGGAGCGCTTTTGGGATTGGCACCTGCAGAATACCGATATCGTGCAGGGCTATCCGGCGATTCCGGCAAAGTATTCCGGACCCAACAGCCTGCCCCAGGGCGGGGAAACTCGCGAAACCATATCCCTTGATTTATTCTTCGGTGTCCGGTTGTGGCCGGGAGCCGAGGCACACCTCGACGGATTGATGTGGCAGGGATTTGGACTGGGCAATACTTTCGGGGTGGAAGGTTTTCCGAACGGCGAAGCCTTCAAGCTTGGCAGTGGGGTTCCGAACGGGACCATCGCGCGGCTCTTTATCCGGCAAACCCTGGGCTTTGGCGGCGGGGAGGAGGATGTGCCAGCCGACCAGCTTACGTTGGGCGGCAGGCAGGATGTTACCCGCCTCACCCTCACACTGGGCCGATTTAGCCCCAAGGATATCTTCGACAAAAATGCTTACGCAAATGATCCCCGCACTCAATTCATGAACTGGTCGCTCATGGCCAACGAAGCCTGGGATTATCCTGCGGACGCGCTCGGATACACCACCGGTTTCGCGGTGGAGTTGCAGCAACCCGAATGGGCGCTCCGTTATGGATTTTTCCAATTGGCGGATGTTCCGAACGGCTTAACCGCAGAAGACCAGTATCTCAAATGGCCGCATGTCGGTTCGGCCAATGATGGTCCACTTTTAGAGTCCTGGGGAATGGTCACGGAAGGGGAGCGCCATTACACTATCGGCCGCCATCCCGGTGTCCTCCGGCTTTTGGCTTATCTAAATCATGCCAACATGGGGCGCTATCAAACGGCCATTAATGATCCCACCCGGCCTGTTGATATCCCGGCGACCCGCGCCGGGCGGTTCAAATTCGGTTTCGGTCTGAACTGGGAACAGGAAATCATGAAAAATGTTGGCTTCTTCTCGCGGGTCGGTTGGAGCGATGGCCGAAGCGAAGCCTGGGTTTTCAGCGATGTGGATTACACTGCGACCGCGGGCATCAGCGTCAAAGGCGAAGCTTGGGGCCGGTCTGGCGACACCTTCGGTTGGGCGGGAGTGGCCAATGATATCGCGCCTGCGCACCGGAAATTCTTTGCGGCGGGCGGCACCGGCATTCTGGCGGGTGATGGCGCCTTGAGCTACGGCTGGGAAAAGCTTCTGGAAGTGTATTATGATTTCAAAATTTGCCCCGGCACCCATGCCACGCTGGACTACCAATTCATCACCAACCCGGCGTTCAACCGGGATCGCGGCCCCGTTTCGATTTTTGGCGCCCGACTTCACTGGGAATTTTGAGCAAGAAATGAGACTTCATATTTTCAGACAGCGACACCCGGCAACCACCGCGCGGAACCAGTCGGGTGCGCTGCCACTGGAAGGGATTCACCGCAGCGTAACTGTGGCCCATAACAAGCCGTGATTTGTTTCCCCCGGGGGGACGTGATTTCCTGCAGCCGGAAGTGGCGGAATTGGTCACTCGTGGCGGATCGACCCTGGCGGCTTGGGGATTCCGGCAGTGCGCCTGCGGGGCGCGGAAAAAAGTCAAATTCCGATGAGTCGGCAACGCCCAAAACTGCCGGTTGACTCTTCCCCTCCCGATTGATAATTTCCGCTAATGCTTGGTGTGATCCAGGAACAATTTCTTTCGCTCTCCCAGGCAGCGTGCCGCACCAATGTGCCCGATAAAGCCAATCCCTATCCATAGAACTCCACCCCATCCGCCCGAATGAACATGCCCATGAAGACTGAACGATTGATTACCCTCAGCTCCTTGATCGTGGCCGTCGTTTGCCTTTGGTCCGCCCGCTCCTCCTCCCAGGAAGCCGCCAAAAAGACCGCCGAGCTGGAAAAGGTCACCGGGATCGGCGGTGTGTTTCTGAAGGCGCGTGACCCGAAAGTCATGTCGGCGTGGTACCGCGACCATCTGGGCATCCCCGTCCGCGGCGGGTATGCGGACTTCACCTGGCGGGAGAAGGAGAACCCGGACCGCGTGGGGCACACCACTTGGACGCTATTCCCCACCAACACCACCTACTTTGGCTCCTCCACCGCGTCATTCATGATCAACTACCGGGTGGCCAACCTGGATCGCATGATGGAACAGCTCAAGAGCGGCGGGGTCGCCGTTGAAAAGGTGAAGGATTACGAGTATGGCCGCTTCACCTGGGTGACCGACCCCGAAGGCAACCGTGTCGAATTGTGGGAGCCAAAGGAGAAAAAATAGTCGGGGCCCCCGCCGGTCTTCGTTTCGCGATTGGCGATTGATTTTCTGGGTGGCTCGGTTCGAATCTTCTTCCGGTGCGACGCTTTGGGCGATCCGGGGCGGCCACGACGCGCGAGGCTCGCGCACGCATGGGTGTCATTTGATCCGTTTCTTGGGAAAATACTCTTGAGAAGTGTGGGCCGGTCGGGGAAAGTGCGCCAAGCTCGTATGCGCAAACATGCATATGAACTGCGTGAACCCATTTAGATGATCGCCCTGCTGCTCTTTCTTGCGACCTGCTTTCTGGCCTATTCCAACGGGGCCAATGACAACTTTAAAGGTGTGGCCTCGCTCTACGGCAGTGCCACGGCCAGTTATCGCTCGGCCCTGGCTTGGGCCACCACCACAACGGCCTTGGGTTCGATCACGGCGATCTTCGTCGCCCATGCGCTCCTCAAGAAATTCTCGGGCAAGGGTTTGGTGCCCGACTCGCTCGTGGGTTCGGAGCACTTTCTTTTGGCGGTTGCCATCGGCGCGTCGCTGACGGTGATCATCGCCACGCTGACGGGTTTTCCGGTTTCGACCACCCACGGGTTGGCCGGCGCCTTGGTCGGTGCTGGCCTCGTCGCGGTTGTTTCGCGGGTGGATTTCGCCGCCTTACAAAAGAGTTTCCTGGTGCCGCTTCTGCTCAGTCCGGCGCTGGCCATCGCCACCGGGGCAGCAGTCTATCTCCTGCTGCGCTTTTGCCGGACTGCCCTCGGGGTCCGGAAAGAATGGTGCCTCTGCCTGGGTGCCGAGGAGCGGGTGTTGGCCATGCCGCAACCCGGTTCGGCGCTGGCGCGGCAACCGGTCTCGCCCGAACATTCCATCATGATTGCCGAGGCCAGTCGTTGCGCGGATCGTTACGCCGGCTCTTTTGTGGGAATTGGAACCCAACGCATCATGGACGTGGCGCATTTCCTCAGTGCCGGGGTGGTCTGCTTCGCCCGGTCGCTGAATGACACTCCCAAGATCGTGGCGCTGTTGCTCCTGCTGAAAATCGCGGACATTCGTTGGGGTTTCCTGGCGGTGGCCGCGATGATGGCGCTCGGCGGCCTAATTCATTCGCGCAGGATTGCGGAGACCCTGAGTCACAAACTCACAAAGATTAATCATGGCCAGGGGCTTTCCGCGAATCTCTCCACCGGCGCCCTGGTCATCCTGGCCAGCGCTTATGGCCTGCCGGTTTCGACCACCCACATGGCCGTCGGGTCGCTGTTCGGTATCGGTTTGATCTCGGGCCAGGCGAACGTGAAGGTCATGCTAGGAATCGTGCTCTCCTGGGTCATCACCCTGCCTTGTGCCGCGCTGCTGGCCGCCCTTACCTACTGGATCGTTGCCCGAACTTGAGCGGTGGGCACTCGGGGCCTCCACGCCGATTCCGCGGGTCGATCCCACCCCTCACCGTTGGGATTAAGTATCTCTCAGCGACCCTCTTCCGCCTCGGTGATTACTCTGCCCCATCGTCGCTTCAAAACCGAACCCCCAGCCGGTCGCCTGCGACGGCCGGCTGGGGGTGATTTTCACTCGGCTCTACGCTGCAATTCAGGCCAGGCCGCCGTAGCTCACGTGGTCATCCGCATCCAGCAGATCAAACCAGGTGCAGATGTCTTCACGCAGCGGTGCGCATTTAACCTGGATGTCGTTAAAATAGGTGCGTGATTCCGGATCACCCGGGGTGCGTTCCGTGGCCGTTTCGGTCCAGGAGCGGATTTCGCCATCCGTGCGGGGATGCTTCCCGTTGGCAAGGATCCAGTTCAGGATTTCGCCATCACCGGCCCCGGTGGCGAGTTGTTCCTTCAAGGCGGCCGCATCGATGCCGACGAAGCTCAGGAAACGTTGATCCATCGGACAGTCGTAATGGTAATCGCCGTTCGTGCCGGCGATGGTGGCGCGGCCTTTGTCCAACATGCGGGGCAGGATGACATAGCCGCCCAGGCGCACGCGGGCGCTGCGGGGGGCACGTTTGGTCAGATCAGGAGCGTTGGTAAGAGGCATATTATCAGTTTGGTTGTTCGGATTGATGGTTTGGACGCGCTGGTCACGTTGTTTGAGCGCCGGACAAGATGACGCGAATCCGCCGGATTGCAAGTCGGGCCGCGAAAAGGGTCCGCTTGCCAAGTTTTCCGATCAGCTTTACCCTGCTACCACGCCGGAATTGAACCGGTTCGGGGCGGATTTTTCCCGTTTTCCCGGAACGCCCTTTGTCCACATCAGGTTGTGAATGCATCACCATCCAACCCGCCGCCGGATGGCCAGTTGGCCCGGTTTCGCTGGCCCTTTGCCCTCATTGCGGTCGTGGGCCTGGCCCTGGTCGCCGCCGGGGCCATGTTGCGCGGCTGCCAGAGCAGTTCGGAGCGGATGATCAAGGCCGGGGGCACCGAGGCGGTCAGAGTCATCCAGGCCATCGGTCAGGAAACCGGCGAGGTGCTCGCCCGGTTCAACCAGGGCACCATCACCCGAACCTTCACCGAGGCTCTGCCCACCCTCTCCCGCGAACCGGGGGGACGGCTCGAACTCGGTGCTTTGAAGGTGACGGAAGTGTTTTCCGGTACCGACAATCTCAAAACAGCCTGGGGGTTGGTGGACTTGGGCACCACCGTCACGGAAATCCGGGTCCCTGCCACCTACCGTTATTACCTACGTCTGCACGATGCCTGGCAGCTCGAGGTCCGTTCCAATATTTGCATCGTCCACGCTCCGGTTTTTCGCGCCGCCCAGCCGCCCGCCATCAATACCGCCGGGTTGGAAAAGAAATCCACCCGCGGCTGGGCCCGGCTCAATGCGGATTCCCAGATGGCCGAATTGGAACGCGACATCACGCCCACGCTGGCCCGTTACGCCAACGACCCGCGCCACCGCGAGGCGGTGCGCGAGGAATGCCGCAAAACCGTGGCGGAATTTGTCCGGGACTGGCTGCTCCGGGAAAACCAATGGCGGGCGGACCGCTTCAACGCCGTCCGGGTGTATTTCCCGGATGAGAATCCCGCGGCGCCCGATGGACCTGCCGCCCATTTGGAATTGAAATAAACCCGCCCTTCGCCCGTTTTTCCCCCGGCGCATTGCTGGGTTGAAATGTGCGCCTGATGAATTAGACTCCTGCCCATGAACGATTCAAATACGGTTTGGAAACCGTGCCAGGACTGAGGCCGCCCACCAGTCCATCATCGCCCGTTTTCATACCCCATGAGCTCAATTCCCCATCTTCCCGCGCTGCGTCGCGGCCGTCCTTACGAAAGTCTTGACCAGGTCAGCCTGCTGGACCACCGCACCGGGGTGCCCCTGGTCACGATCAGCCAGGTGAATGCCGGCATCATCCGCAAGGATCTGGGCCGCATCAGTGAATCCCGCGCCGCCCTCAAAAAGTTCACCACCGAGCAATTGATTGAAATCAGCGCCCGGGCCGGCGACCTGTTCCTCAATGGCACCCTGCCGCTGGGCGACAAGGGCCATACCCAGTCTCCCCAGGATTACCTCCTAACTCTTTCGGCCACCAGCGGCTTGCCCCACGTCATGGTTCGCCGGAACATGGCCAAAATCCACCATGCGCTCACCCATATGCGTACCGTGCTCAACGGGTTGACCCGCGGGTTGAATTTGGAAATCCTGGATCGTGGTTACGGCGTTCAATCGGGCACGCCCATCAGCTATTACCCCACCGCCCAGGCGCTCGGTCTGGTCATGCCCAGCAATTCTCCCGCGGTGAATTCGCTCTGGCTCCCGGCCATCGCCCTGAAAACTCCGGTGATCATCAAGCCCGGCAAGGAGGAACCCTGGACTCCGCTCCGGCTCATCCAGGCTTTTATCGCCGCCGGCTGTCCGGCCGAGGCCTTCGGCTTCTATCCCACCGACCACGAAGGCGCTGCCGAAATTCTGAAACTCTGCGGCCGGGCGCTGATCTTCGGCGACAAGAGCACCACCGAACGCTACGCCAACAACCCGGCCATCCAGCTGCACGGCCCCGGTTTCAGCAAGATTTTGATCGGGGAAGACGCCATCGACCATTGGCCGGACTATTTGGACCTGATGGCCGGCTCCATCGCCGACAACGGCGGCCGCAGTTGTATTAACGCCTCGGCCATCGTCGTGCCGCGCCACGCGGCGGCGATTGCGGATGCACTCGCCCAAAAGCTGGGACCTATCACGCCGCTGCCGGCCGCTGACGAAAATGCCCGGCTCTCCGGCTTCGCCAACGTCAAGATGGCCGACTCCATTGACGCCACGATTGAAGCGGATTTAAAGGTGCCGGGCGCGGTCGATGTCACCGCCAAATACCGGAACGGTCCCCGCAAGGTGGCCTTCGAGGGCGGAGTTTATCTGCGCCCCACGATCGTCCTGTGTGATTCCTTCAAGCATCCGTTGGCGAATCGCGAATTCCTTTGTCCCTATGCCAGTGTCGTTGAGGTGCCGCAGAAGGAGATGCTGGCGCAAATCGGCCCCTCCCTGGTGGTGACCGCGATCACCTGCGACCCGGTCTTTACGGATCAACTGTTGGAATCCCCGCTCATCGAGCGCCTCAACCTGGGCCCCATCTCCACGATGCAGATTTCCTGGGATCAGCCCCATGAGGGCAATATGTTCGAGTTTTTGTATAAACGGCGCTCCATCGAACGGGCGGTCTAATCTCACCCGGCCATGCCTACTGCTGTCCCGCCTGCCTCCCCCCAGTCCGCGCGCGGCGCGGCTGGCTTTTCCCCCGCACCGGCATCCCCGGGAATTCCATTCGATTACCATTCCCCCACGCGCCTGGTATTTGGCGTTGGGGGCGTGGCCCGGGTGGGCGAATTGGCCCGCGGGTTGGGCGCCCGCAAAGTGTTGCTCGTGACGGATGCGGGAATTGTCGCCGCCGGCCATGCCGGACGAGTCCAGGAATTTCTTGCTGGGGAAGGTCTCGCGGTTACGGTGTTCGGCCGGGCGCGCGAAAATCCGACGACGGCCGATGTGGCCGAATGCCTGGCCGTCGCGCAAGCGGCTGGCGTGGACACCCTCATTGGGTTGGGTGGGGGCAGCAGCATGGATACCGCCAAGGGGTGTAATTTCCTCTATACCAACGGGGGCCGCATGCAGGATTACTGGGGCGTGGGCAAAGCCACCCAACCCATGTTGCCCATGATCGCCATTCCCACCACCGCCGGCACCGGGAGCGAATGCCAGTCTTTTGCCCTCATCGCTGACGAGGCCACCCACCAAAAGATGGCCTGTGGCGATCCCAAAGCCGCCGCCCGGGTGGCCATTCTGGACCCCGCTTTGACGCTGTCCCAGCCCCCGCGAGTCACCGCCTGCACGGGCATCGACGCCATCGCCCATGCCGTGGAAACGGCGGTCACCCGGAAGCGCACGGCCCTCTCGTTGATGTACTCGCACGAGGCCTTCAAGTTGACCGTGGCCAGTTTCCCCCGGGTGCTGCGAAATCCGGCGGACGCCGAAGCGCGGGGCAGCATGCTGCTCGGCGCCGCTTTCGCCGGTACCGCCATTGAAAACAGCATGCTCGGCGCGGTGCATTCCGCCGCCAATCCCCTGACCGCCCATTTTGGCGTACCCCACGGCCAGGCCGTAGGCATGATGCTGCCCTGGGTGGTGCGCTTTAACGGTCGCGATCCCGCCGCCTGCCAGGCGTACGCGGAACTGGCTTCCGCCCCGGAAATCGCCTGTGCGAGCGAAGGCCACGAGGCGGCGCTGGCCGCGCTCGTCGCCCGGTTGGAATCCCTCTTGAATCTGGCCGGCATGCCGCGGTCCCTCGCCGAATGCGGGGTCGATCCCGCCCGGATTGGCGAACTCGCCGCCGAAGCCGCCCGCCAGTGGACCGCCGGTTTCAACCCGCGCCCCATTACGGCCGCGGACTTTGCCGAGCTTTACCACGCGGCCTTCACCCCGCGGGGTGAAGGGGATGGCACGATTTGAGCCGGGTTACGGTGCCCCGCTGAAACCATTGGCGCAACCCGGCCAGCGGGTGTATGTTAACCGCGTAAGTCCCGGTTTGGCTGCCATGCATTACGATTGGTCAATACGTTCCCGGCGGACTGCAACTGTCCTGGTCCTGCTGCTTGTACTGTCGGGGGGAGCCACTTTGGTTACGGCCCAGACCGCTACCCCCGCCCTTCCCATAGCCTATCAGCTCGTTGCGGACGCATCTTTGCTGGATGATTGCCCGGTCTGCGGCCGCCCTTCCATCCTCGTTCCCATGCGCGGAAGTTTCACTTTGCGCTTGCTGGATGAATCCCTGCCGGCGACGCACTACGCTTTGGAAAACGTGCATTTCACCGCCGGGGATCGCCCTTATCTGGTCACGGGTGGCGGGGTGCTCACCCTCCTTGGCGATTTCACCGTCACGCTGCAACTCTCGCTGGCGGTGCAAATCAATGATGGCTATACCAACCGCACTTGTTACTTCACCAATGACTCCACGTTTCTGAACCGGCGGTGGCCCATGCTGGATGTCACCCTCACCCAGACCAATGGCACCTTCACCCAGGTGTACAATCTCCGGCTGGCGGCCGCGCCGTTGCGGGAAATTTGGTTCTCCACCGCGACCTCTTTTACCGCTAGCACGGGGGATCCTGCCGCGAAATTCACCCGGGGCGGTGACCTGCTTTCCACCACCGGCCGTCAGGTCAAACGGAATGCCGATTTGTTTACCACCGTGGGCGCCTTCCCACCCGGTCCGGATCTCGGGCTGGATGCCATTGACGTGCTGCCCGGCGCGGAAATTGCCTTCTCCCTCGGTAGCGGTATTACCAGCGATTGGCTTGGCCAGCTGCAGCACGGCGACTTGCTCTCCACCCGGGGAATCATTCTGCACCGGAATCAGGAGCTGCTTGCCGCTTTCGCCCCCGCCAAAACGAATGACTTCGGCCTGGACGCGGCCCATGTCCTGCCCACGGGCGAGGTGCTTTTTTCCCTCCCCACCAACGTTTTTTCTCAACGGCTCAATACCACGCTGCAACGGGGAGACTTGCTCTCCAACCAGGGAACCGTGTTCCGGAGTAACCAGCAATTGCTCGCCGCCTTCCATCCTCCCAAGCCGGGGGGCGATTATGGCCTGGATGCTTTCTACCTCTGGCCCAACGGGGAAATCTGGTTTTCCACGGAGGATGCTTTTCAGGACCAGGTCCTCGGGCCGATTGCCGGGGGCGATTTACTCAGTGATCAGGGCTATGTGGTTTATCGCAATGCCGATTTGCTGGCCGCCTTTGCGCCAACGAATGCTCCCGCCGACCTGGGCCTCGATGCCCTTTTTGTGGTGACGGACGAGGTGCTGCTGCTTCCCAGTCCGGTCCTGGGTTTGGCCTTCGATTCCCCGAAAGCCGGGGCTCAACTCACCTGGTCCGGTCGCGGCGGGGTGTTCCAATTGGAGCGGTCCGACCGCCTTGAAGGTCCGTACCAGCCATTCACCCCCATCCTTCCCGAGCTTTCGTTTACCGATCCGGGCGCTTTGACCAACCAAGGGCGGATGTTTTATCGCGTGCGGCAATGGTGAGCGTTCAGCTCACCCTGAGCCACACGGTCTTCAGATACGCCGGCTCCTCCCGATGCACCGGAAAATCCGGCGGCTGCGGCACGTAATGCTGCTGCAGGATGCGGCGGCGGGAGGTTTGGATCGCGCTTTGGAGGGACGCCAGAAATTTGGTCGGCTCCAACCGGGCCGCATTGGTGGAAGCCAGTAAAACACCCCCGGGCGCCAGCAAGGGCAGGGCGGCCAGCGCCAGTTGGCCATAATCCTTCTCCGCTTGAAACGCCCCATGTTCCTTCGAATGCGAGAAGGTGGGCGGATCCAGGACGATTGCCTGGAATTGCCGCCCCTTCTTACCCAGCCGTCGCAGCCACTCGAAGACATCGCCATGGATGAACTCGTGCGCTCCTGCATCCAGCCCGTTCAACGCGAAATTGCGCGTCCCCCAGTCGAGGTATTTCCGGGAGAGATCCAGGCTCGTGACGCGCGCGCCCGCTTTGGCCGCGGTCACCGAAAAACCACAGGTATAGGCAAACGTGTTCAGGACTTCCCGCCCGGCCATCCCGCCGGGAAACGGCGGAAACCGGGCGGCCACATGATTCGTCAGGAAACGCCGGCGGTTATCCCGCTGATCCAGGAACAGCCCCACGGAATAACCCTCCTTGAAGCTCAATTCATAGCGGACACCGTTTTCCCAAATCGCAAAAGTGTCCGGCGCCGCTTCTCCCAGCACGAACTCCGGCGAGGCGAGCTGCGGTCCGCTGCGGCCCGGTTGCCGGTGCAAGAGCTTGTGGTACGCTCCCCGCGCCTGGCAGTGATTCATGAGCCGGGCCAGGTCGGCGCGCTGGCGCGGTGCCAGCGGCTCCCCGCCCTGGGAAAGCAGATAATCCCCCAGCCGATCCACGTACCAGCCCGGCCGGCCGTCGGCCGCGCCATGAACCAGCCGGTAAGCGGTGGTTTCGCCACCGGTCATGCCCGGCTCAACGAGCATTTCCCGGAGCGCCAGCCGCGGGTCGGCGTTGAAATCAGCCGGGGCCGTGAAAGCGATTTCCTCGTGGGTGGCGGGATGCCGCAGGCGCAATTCCAGCGCGTGCAGGAAAATCCGCGGCGCCGGCGTGCCGCCATACAGGATGTCCCCCACGATTGGGAAGCCTTCTGCCGCCGCATGCACGCGAATTTGGTGCGTGCGTCCGGTCACCGGTTCGGCCTCCACCAATACGCGGCCCTCCCATGGCCCGAGGGACTTGAATCCCGTCTCCGCCCGCTCCGCCCCCGCGTGGAGCGGCCGGTTCAGGTATTTCTCTCCCGCGCGCACCAGGGCGGATACCGTGTGGATCCGGCCCGACGGTACCACGCGGTCCGTGAGCAAATGATATTTTTTCCGGATGGTGTGGGCGGTGAATTGTTCCCCGAGGGAACGATTGGCCACGGGGGTTTTGCCAAACACCAGCACCCCCGAAGTGCCCTTGTCGAGCCGGTGCAGAATTGCGAGATCCGCCCACCGCGGTTCGCGGTGCTTCAACCATTCATGCAATCCCTCCCCGGCGTGCGGGTCCGGGGCATGGGTGTTCATTCCCGCCGGTTTGTTCATCACCAGCAGGTGTTCGTCTTCAAAAATGACTCCGCGCGCCACCCCGCCATCGAACCATGGAATTACCCCGGGACGGAAGCGCGGATTTATTGCGCCAGCAGTCGCGCCACTTTGCGCGCCAGGTCGGGGTCGGTCTGCATTTTTTCCCGGGCGAGGTCATTACGTCGCCGGGTGAGGCTGGTTTGGAGTGGGCGCAGGTCCGCCTCGCTCCCCGGCACCGCCATCAGGCTGATGCTCCCCATTTCATCCTTCGTCTGCTCCCCCCATTCCACCGGGATGGGCGGATTCGAAGGATTCCGCGGATTGGTGGCGGAGTTGTCCCAGTGGATTTCCACGTCCAGCCGGGTGCCTTGGGGCAGCTTTTGGAATTCCTGAAAAAAGTAGCGATCCTGCCACGCGAAGTCCCAGTCCTGGATGTTCAGCAAAGTTTTCACGTCGCCCCCCGGAAAGGTCGCCGTCATCTTCATCACCCGCGCCAGATAATGCGCATGCGCTCCCACCCCCACCGCTTCAATGTCACGAGGCAGGGTGTAGCTGTCCCGGATCACAAAATCCTTTTCCCCGGCTGGAATGTTGAGACCCGAAAACAGCGCATAATCGGGCGGCATCTGGATGCGGGTTAAGGTGCGCTTGGGCGCCTCCTTCGCAAAATACAGGCCGATGAGCGATTTCTCGGCCTCCGGTTTGCCGCTCGGGTGGAAATGATACTGGATCACCAGATCCGCTCCTTTGGGTACTCGCAACGCCAGGCCCTCGGGGAAAAAATGCGGCTGCGCTCCCACCGCCCAACCGCCGAGCGGCACCGCCGCGCCCCCCGGACGCATCCCGCTGAATCCGGGCTCCTCCCCGGCCTTGTTCCGTTCATGCGCATGACCGGACGGATCCGCGAAATAAAGCACATGATGCACCACCGATCGGGCCGAAGGTCGCATATCGATCGCCGTCAGCCACTTCTCCTCCCCCAATCCGAGCGGGACGGCAAGGTTCCGGTAAATATCCGGGCCCCCGGCCGGCACATGGTAGGCCGCCGGCATCTCCACGACGAGGTCGGGCTCCCCCAGACGCCAGCCCGACGGAAATTGCGGTGCCTGCGGCTTGTCCGCCGCCGCGCCTTCCGGCATCCCGGCCGACACCCATTTCTGGATCAGGGCAATGTCCGCTTCCTTGAGGCGCCGCTCATCGCGATACGCAAAGGACGCCGCCTCCGGCTTCCAGGGCGGCATGAAACGCGCCGCGGTTACTTTCACGATCGCCTTTCCTTTTTTGGCGACATTTTCATAGGACAACAGGGGAAAGGGCGCGGCCTCTCCCGGACGATGGCAGGGCGCGCAGTTTTGATAAATGATCGGCGCGATCTGGCGATTAAAGGTGATGTCTCCATCCTCCGCCGCCAGTGGACCTGGGTAAAGAAACCAGGCGGCAAGGGAAACTGGGATCAGGGCGACTGGGCTTCGCATGGCTTCAGGATAGCAAAATGGGGTTGGTCGGGAAACTCAAAGTTTGGACCGGTTTACCGCCAGCCCACAAGTTTTTGGGGGATCCTGCGCTGGCGGGGCAGGGGAGGGGAATGGAAAATGGATTCACTGGACAAGCCCGGCGGCTTGCCGGATGGTTTCTCCCCGGCATGAAGCTGCTCGCACTCCTCCTTTTCTTCGCTGGAGCCACTGATCGGCTCGGGGCCACCGAACCCTTTGACACCGTCATCACCGGCGGCCACATCATTGACGGCACCGGTTCCCCCTGGTACGCCGCCGATGTCGGGATTCGGGCCGGCCGCATCGCCGCCATTGGGGAGTTGACGGGTGCTCCGCGCCGCCAGACAGTCGCAGCGGCCGGCCGGGTGGTCGCCCCGGGATTCATCGACATGTTGGGCCAGTCCGAGTTGTCCATCCTGGTCGAACCACGCCTGCCCTCAAAGATTTTTCAAGGCATCACCACGGAAATAACCGGGGAAGGCAGTTCCGTGGCTCCCTTGAATGATACGCTCGTCAAGTTGGATAAGGACAACTACGCGCATTATTCCCTCACCCCGGATTGGCGGACTTTTCGGGAATACTTCGCCCGCCTGGAACGGCAGGGCATGGGCATCAACCTCGCCAGCTTCGTCGGCGCCACCCAGGTACGGCGAATGGTGCTGGGTGAGGAGGATGTCCCACCCACTCCCGCGCAATTGGAAACGATGAAGGCGCTGGTGCGCGCGGCCATGGCCGATGGCGCCGTCGGCGTTTCCAGTTCCCTCCAGTATGCCCCCGCACCGTATGCCAAAACGGAGGAATTGATCGCCTTGGCCGCGGAGTCGGCGCGTCTCGGCGGCATCTATGCCACTCACATGCGCAGTGAAAGTGATGGCATCATGACCGCCCTCGCCGAAGTGTTCCGGATTGCCACCGAAGCCAAAACCGCGGTGGAGATCTGGCATCTCAAGACCGCCGGTCGGCAGAATTGGGGGCGCATGCCGGAAGTGATCGCCAGCATCAATGCGGCGCGCTCCCGCGGTCTCGACATTGGCGCCGATACTTACGCCTACCCGGCCTGGTTCAACGGCCTTTCCGCCTATATCCCTCCGTGGGCGCATGCCGGTGGCGACGCCCGGTTGCTCGAGCGCTTGCAGGATCCCGCCGTTCGCACACGCTTACGGGCGGAATTGTCGGCCGCCGCCAGCGATTGGGATAATGAATGGCACAGCATCCCGGGGCCCGAGTCCATCCTGATCGGCGTGGTGCAGAATCCCGCGCTGCGGATCTGGCAGGGTAAAACCCTCGCGGACGTCGCGAACTCATGGGGCAAGGATCCGTTGGATACCCTGTTCGATTTTTTGATCGCGGATCGCGCCTTCACGTCCGTGGCGACTTTTGGCATGTCCGAGGCCGACATCCTGCTGGCGTTGCAACAACCCTGGGTGGCGATTGACAATGATTCCGAAGGAACCGCGCCCGTGGGGCCGCTGGCCAAGGATCATCCCCATCCCCGCGCCTATGGCACTTTTCCCCGCATTCTCCGCAAATTTGTCCGCGAGGACCAGGTTCTCACCTTGCCCGATGCCATCCGGAAATTCTCCGCCTTGCCCGCCCAACGCCTGCGCCTTGCGGACCGTGGTGTGTTAAAAGTGGGATTGTGGGCCGATGTGGTGGTGTTTGATCCCGCCACCATCCGGGATCTGGCCACGTTCGAGCAACCCAACCAGTTGGCCCGGGGAATGGACTACGTTTTCGTCAACGGCGTGGCGGTCATTGCGGCGGGCGAATTGACGGGAGCTTTGCCGGGAAAAGTTTTGCGCGGGCCCGGTTGGCCCTCGGAGAATCCGGACCGTTAAGCGGGATTAATGAACCTTGTGCTCGGCCGACAGGGTTTGCCAATCGGTCAACGCCGCCGGACGTTCCTCCACCGGCAATTTGTCCAGCGCCCCGCAGCCGGTCTTCCCGTTCTTCACGGCCAGCACCGCCCCGTTCAGGGAATCATACGTGCCGATCAGGAAGCTGCCCAGCCAGAGTTGGGTCAACTTTGCCAACCGCTCATGTGGGGTCAGCATTACAAGACCCACCCGACTCTTAAACTGATATTTCATGTAATTTAAAATCACCCCAGCCAACCCATTCCGCCGCTCCGCCCGCTGATAGCCCAGTTTGCCCATTTCCACCCGCCAGCCATTCAACCTCTCCCTTGAGACGTTCCAACGCTTCGAAAGGTTCCCGATATCCGTCGCCCGGGGCTTCACGACCAGACGCCGAAAGCCAACCGTTCGTGTCCTGAGGCTCTCCCCAAGATGCCATGACTCCCGGATTTGGCAATCCCCCACCGCAAACTTTTTATGGGACCCTACTTCAATTGTCGTTGGTTGCCCGATCGCGTAACCGGAGGGATCCCGCCGGATCAAATCTGGAAATCAATGCTTTCCAATTCCCGCTCGCCTTTCTTGATGACCTTGACTTTGACGTCATCCTGCAGCACCAGGGAGTTCGGCGGCACACTTTTCAGCAGGAAAACGTTGGCTCCGATGGTGCTCCCCGCCCCGATCACCGTTTCGCCGCCCACAATGGTCGCGTTTGCATAAATGGTGACGTGATCCTCAATGGTCGGGTGCCGCTTTTGGCCCGCCAGGGATTGACCTCCGGAGAGGGAGCGCGCCACCAAACCCACCCCTTGGTACATTTTGACGTGGTTGCCGATCGTGGCGGTTTCGCCCACCACCGTGCCCGTGCCGTGGTCGATGAAAAAATGGGAGCCGATCACCGCGCCCGGATGCAGGTCGATCCCCGTTCGCCCATGCGCCCATTCGGTCATGATCCGGGGGAGCAGGGCGACCTTTCTTTTATACAACTCATGGGCCATGCGTTGCACCGCGATCGTTTCAATAAACGGATAGGCCACGATGATCTCCTCGCGGCTCAGCGCCGCCGGGTCGCCGTTGAACGCCGCTTCCGTGTCGGTTTGCAACAAATCCCGTATTCGTGGTAATTGGCCTAGGAATTCCAGCGTCAATTCGTGCGCCAGCGGGCGCCAGTCCCGCTTGGGCGGACTCTCCGTCGGCCGGTATTCCAGGCTCTTGTACAGCTCATTCTCGAGGCTTTCCAAAACCGAATCCATGAGGACCGCCGTCTCCAGTTTGATCTCCGAAGAATGCACCAGGTGGTCATCGAAGAATCCGGGGAAGAGGAGGCGCAATAAATCCAGGGTGATTAGTCCGGTGGATCGCTTGGAGGGCAGATTCTTCCCGTCCAAATGGTTAATCCCGCCCACCCGGGCGTACGAAGCCACCAGCTGATCGGTCAATTGGGTCACTGTAATCTGCACGCTGGCAGTATTCCGCACCCGGCACGGATTGGCCAGTGAGGATTTTTCGCGCTCATACTTCCTCCCCCTTCACCCGGCTGCTTGCAGCACGGCTTCGACCACCCGGGCTACTGATATTCCCGTCATGCACCGGAAGTCCACCGGGCAGGAACGCCGGAAACAGGGGGCACACGGGGTGGGGGAGCGCAGACAATGATGCCGCGGATCGCCCGGTAACCCGGGACCAGTCAACTCCGGTGATGTGCTGCCAAACGGCACCACCACCGGGGTGCCCACGGCGGCCGCTACATGCATGGGGCCCGAATCGTTCGTGAGCAAAACCTGGCAAAGATTCAATCCCGCGCACAGTTCCCCCAAGGTGGAAGCCCCCACCAGGTTCACCACCCACGGGGCCGTTCCCGCCGGTGCGGGGCCAAAATTCGCCTCCGCCTCCCGCTGCACCGCCGCGGCGATTTGCGCACTGGGATCACCCGGCTGGGGGATGCCAAAAACCAGCCACCGGCACCGCGTCCGCCGTTGCACCTCGATGGCCGCCGCGGCAAATCGTTCCGCCGGCCAGCATTTGGCCGGGCCATACGCCGCCCCGGCGTTCAGCCCGATCCAGCGTTCCCCCGGACCGGGAGGTCCGGGCAGTTGCTGCCGGCTCAGGAACCGCTCCCGGTCGGCCGGGGTTACCCGGAGCGCGGGGGGCAGGGGCTCGGCCGATGCGCCCAGCGCCGCCACCAAATGCAAATATTGGTATGTATGGTGCGCCGCCGCTGGTGGCGGGGCTGGTGGAGGTTTATTTTCTTTGACCAGTCGCGTGATCTCCCGGTCCGACCGCTTATGCATCGCGAGCGCTTCCTGCCGCCGCAGCACCCGCTGGGTCAGCAGCCAATTCCGCCAGCCTCCCCCGTAGCCGGTCCGCCGGGGAATTCCCGCGAACCACATTTCCAGGGCGGACCGCGGTGAATTGGGCAAGATCAAGCCCCGGTCAAAACCTTCCCTTCGCAGCCGGCGCCCCACCTGCCACGCGCTTTCCTTCCCCTGGAAGGTCATGACCGCATCCACCACCGGCTGGCCGGCCCAGAGGTCCCGGAGTTTTTCGTGCGTCAACAGGGTCAAGTGGGCCGTCGGCCGGGCGGCGCGCAGCCGCTGCAACGCAGGCGTGGTCATGACCGCGTCCCCCAGCCAGTTGACGCCGCGAATCAGGATGCGTTCAGGTCGGGGTGCTCCCATGGCGGGGGACGGACGTGGCTTCTGCTTGGGTTGTTTCTCCCGGGGCAAGCTCCCCGTCCTCTTCTTCCGCGGCCGCGGCCGCGGCGCGGGCCATGGCGCGCGGGCTTGCCGGTTTCCAACGGTTGTGCACCCAGAACCAATTGGCGGGATCGCGTCGGATCGCCGCTTCAAATGCCCGGTTCACCTCCAGCATCATCTCCGCCGCCGTGCGCGGGGTGCCGTCCGCGTGCGTGTTCGGAATGGCCGGGGAAACCTCAATCCGCCACCGGGCCAGACCGGTGCGATAACAGAGGGCCATGTGCAGAGGTAAATTGAAGCGCAAGGCGAATACCGCCGGTGCTTTTGACACCGAGCACTCCCGCCCGAAGAACGGCAGGCGCAGGCCGTTGTCCCCCGCATGCTGGTCGCAAAACAAACCGAGGAGCAACGGTTGGTCCCGCAAGGCGGCCCGCAGGGCCGCCCCATCCCGGCGCCGTTCAAAAAACAGCACGTCCTGGCTTTGCCGCATCCCCAGGAGCAGCCGGTTCAATCCCGGGCTGTCGAGCCCCCGGTAGGTGGTGGCTCCCCGACACCACGGCAGCCATTTCACCGCATGGGCGAAAACCTCGAAATTTCCCAAATGTCCAAGGGCGAAAATCCGGCTGAGCGGCTGGCCTTCCGATCCCGGCGGCGCCACGTTCTCCAGCCCTACCACCTCCAGGCGTTCTTTCATCCGGTCCAGCGTGAGCGAGGCCGTCTTGGCGGAACACGCAAAATTCTCTCCGATGCGCCGGAAGTTTTCCTTTGCGATGGCGGCAATCTCCGTCGGCGATTTATCGTCCCCCAGACATTTGGTCAGATTCGCGATTGCCATCCGCCGATGTCGCCCATCCAGCCGGTGCGCCAGCGCGCCGATCCCCCGGCCGAATCGGGCCACCCAGACCAGGGGCAGAGATTGCACCACCGCCAGCAGGCCCCGCGCCACCATATAAAGCAGGTAATCCATGGCCTCAGCGGAAGCAGATCTTCCGCACACAATCCAGGAAATCGCTTGCCCCGGACATGATCTTGATTTCGACCCGCATGAAATAGATGGGCAGGTCCCGCCGGTCGATCTTGGGAAATCGCACCGCATCCTTCTGGGTCGTGATGATCAATTCCGCCTGGCGCTTCTTGCTTCGGTTGATCGCGTTGAGGATTTCCTGCTGCGTGAACCGGTGATGATCCGCGAATCGTTTCGAATAGACCAGCCCGCCCCCCAGCTTCACGAGGCTCTGCTCAAAGCTCTCGGGCTGCGCGATGCCGCTCAGGGAAGCCACTTTCCGCCCCTTGATCTCATCGAGTTCCCGCCGTTCCCCGGTGAAAACGTCTTCGAAGTAGAGCGGGTGATGCACGCATTCGATGATCCCCGCGGTGGAATTATACTGCGCAATGCGCTTCCGCAGGGCCTCGGTCTGGCCGTCGCTCTTGGTGATGAATATCGTGCTGGCCCGCGCCAGGTGCGAGGGCGGTTCCCGCAAGGTCCCCCGGGGCAGCAGTCGCTCGTTCCCGAACGGTTGCTGGCAGTCGATCAACACAATGTCATGTCGGCGTCCCCGCAACTTCCAATATTGAAACCCGTCATCCAGCAGCAGCGTGTCGCAACCGAATTTTTCAATTGCATACCGCCCGCTCTTCACCCGGTCCTTGTCCACGAGCACCACGACATCCTTCAAATTCGAAGCCAGCATGTACGGCTCATCCCCCGCGGCTTCGGAATCCAGCAGCAGCGATTTTCCGTCGGACACCACCCGGGGTGGCGTCGTATCTTCCCGGAACAGCAATTTGTTCAGCAGCCACACTTGGAACGGCGGCGGCTTCGAGCGGTAACCCCGCGAGAGGATCGCCACCGTCCGGCCTTCGTCCTGCAGCACCCGCGCGAATTTCTCCACCACCGGTGTTTTCCCCGTGCCCCCCACCGTCAGATTCCCAATCGCGATCACCTGCACCCCCAACGTCGAATCCCGCAGGATCCGGACGTTGTAAAGGAAGCGGCGCGTCTTCACCGCCACCGCGAGAAAAACTTTCGACAGGACGAACAGCACCGCGCGGACAAGCGTCGCCCGTGTGCCCCGCCGTTCCTCAAAAATGACTTCGAGGAAGAACGTCTCCACGGTTTCCGTCCAGCCACGGATTTTTTCTCGCATTCCCCCCAGTGTGCCAACGGCGGGCGGCCACCGCAAGCGGAACGCTGGGTCCGCCTTTGTTCAAAAAAAATTTGCCTTTGCCCGGCGTTGCGTAACACTCCCCACATGAGCAAATCCGCATCTCGTAAGTTTGCCGCGTATCCGCGTTTGTGTCCGCTTGGCGTCGGCAAGGACATCTCGGCCGCTGATCTCATGGATCAGGCTTTTCTGGCTTATAATGGCGGCCGCCTCCGCGAGGCTGCCCGGTTGCTTACGGACAAGATGCTCCCGGACGACGGTTACGTCGGGCTCAGCCTCACCGGCGCCCTCACCCCGGCCGGGTTGGGCAAATCCTGCCTCATCCCCCTCATGAAGGCCGGCTTCGTGGATTGGATCATCTCCACCGGCGCCAACCTGTACCATGACCTCCACTACGGTCTGGACATGAAGCTCTATGCCGGTTCCCCGTTCCTGAACGATGTTGATCTCCACCGGGACGGCGTCATCCGCATCTACGACATCCTTTTTGATTACAACGTCCTCCTGGACACCGATGCCTTCGTGCGCGAAGTCATCGCCGGTCCGGAATTCCAGCGCGCCATGGGCACCGATGAATTCCATTACCTGCTCGGCAAATACGTCCATGAACGCAGCCGGCAACTCGGCTTGACGGATAGTTCCGTCCTGGCCTCCGCCTACGAATGCGGCATTCCCATTTTCACCAGCAGTCCCGGGGACAGTTCCATCGGCATGAACGTCGCGGCCATGGCCATGCGCGATTCCCGGTTAATGTTTGACGTGAACCGGGATGTGAACCAGACCGCCGCCATCGTTTATGAGGCCAAGTCCACACGGCACAAATCCTCCGTCTTCATCCTCGGCGGCGGTTCCCCCAAGAATTTCATGCTGCAAACCGAGCCCCAAATCCAGGAAGTCCTCGGCATCGCGGAAAAAGGCCACGATTATTTCCTCCAGTGCACCGATGCCCGTCCCGATACCGGCGGTTTGAGTGGCGCCACCCCCGCCGAAGCCGTCAGTTGGGGCAAGGTGGACCCGGATTCCCTCCCGGATTGCGTCGTCGCCTACGTGGATTCCACCATTTCGCTGCCGCTCCTGACCGCCTACTGCCTTAGTCGGGTCGCGCCCCGCGCCCCCAAGCGCCTCTATCACCGTCGCGACGAAATCTACCAGAAGATTCGCGCCAAGTACCTCCAGATCGGCACGGTCACCAAAATCAAAACCAGCCGTAAACTGGCCAAACGCGCCAGCGGGGTAGCTGTGAAACGGAAGTAGCCGCGGGCCCCGCCGTCCGGGCTTGGTTGGGTCCTCGAAAAGGGGGTGCAAAATGTATTTCAGGCAACGCTTGCATTCCGCCGCAAGTCACGGCATGCTCATCAAGCGATATCTTCCCGGCCGCACTAGTTAGTGCGTGGTTGGTTGGAATGCACGAGCATGTCTGCTGAAGCTGAATTTGATTTGGAAAAGCTGTTCCTCCCCGCATGGGCGCAGGAATCGCCATCTGTTAACCGTTACGCCAAACATCCGGGTGACGATCGTCCCGAACGCCGGTTCGATGATCGCCCCGGCGGAGGGCGTCGTCCTCCGCCGCGCCGCGACGGGCCCCCCCGTCCCGGTGGCCCGCCCTCAGGTGGGCGTGGTGGTTCCTCCGCTCCGGGTGGACCCCGCCGCGAAGGCGATCGTCCCGGGTTCCGCCCGGGTGGCGGTGCCGGCGGCCCGCGCCGCGATGACCGTCGCGATGACCGCAACCGTCCCGAACGGCGCGAGTTGCCCCCGCCGCTGCCCGACATCAATCTCACCTTCACCCCCGAGGAAAAAGGCGTGGAGTCGTTGTCGCGACAGATCAAAATGAGCGGTCGCTCCTTCCCGCTTTTTGACATCGCCCAGATGATTCTGCAGAAGCCCGAACGCCACCAGGTGAAGTTCGAGGTGGTGAACAAGCCTGATGGCACCCCCGTGCAGCCCCTGCTGCTTTGTGCCATTGACGACACGCTGTGGCTTTCCGAGACCGAGGCCATCGCCCATGTCCTGGATAAGCATTTCGGCATGTTCTATCAGGCCGAGAACACGCCCACTGACCCGCCCAAGGGCACCTACACTTTTGTCGCCCAATGCGGCATCAGCGGCGTCATTCTGGGTCCCCCGAATTACCACGATTACCAGAATCAATTGCGCAAGCTCCATCAGGAACGCTTCTCCCGCATGGCCTTCGATTTGTTCAAGGCCCGCGTGAAAATCGTCAAAGATGAGGCCGTCGTCAAAAAATGGGTGGAAGACCAGAGCGTTAAGACCGAATACGTCTGCCTCAACGTCCCCGAACCCCTGCGCCTCCCCAATCGCGAGGAAGTGGACCGTCACTTCCGCGAAGTGCATCTCCCCAACATCATCAAGTCCGTGCCCAAACACACCCTCGGTGGTGCCGTGGCCCGTCAGTTGACCTCTCCGGGCATGCAGCGTCTCGTCCGGGCGGGCTGGGAAGATCAGCGCCGGTTCCCCTTGCAGATCGCGACCATCTTGAGCCAGCAATTTGCCGGCCACGGTCTCCAGTTCTTCAAGGTTAATAAGACTGTCACCCACGTATCCGTGGCGCGTCCCCATTATCTGGATATGGACGTCACGCCGGTTTCGGCGCAAGTCCGGCAGATCGTCGAATGGATCAATCACACCCCGAAGGGCACCCGGCGCACTTTGCTGGCCGCCCTCGCGCCCACTCCCAAGCCGGAAGTGGCCCCGGTGGCTGGTGCTGAGCCGGCTGCCGAAGCGCAACCGACGGCCGAGCAGGCCTCCCTTATCGGGGATCTGCACTGGCTGATTCATCAGGGTCATGTCATCGAGTTCGCGAACGGTCTGTTGGAAACGGCCAAAAAGCCGTTGCCCAAACCGCCCCCGAAACCCCGTCCCGAACCGGCGGCCAAAGCCGCCGCCCCCGCCAGTCCGGCGGTGGCTCCTGCGGCTCCGGCTGCGGAACCCGCGGGCGAAACCGCCGCGGTCGCTCCTGCGGAAATTACCCCGGTCGCCGCTGCCCCGGCCGTTGAGCCGGCGGCCATTGCTGAGCCGGTCGCGGTCGCCGCTCCGGCGCCCGTTGCGGACGCTCCCGTTGTGGCAGCGCCCGCCCCGGAATCCGCTCCCGTCACCGGTGCCACACCGGCGGGGGCGTGAGTCCGTGTATTTGAAAGTAAGCTATGCCATTTAGTTCTTTGGGTTTGTCGGCTGCGATGGTGGATGGTGTCAAGGCGATGGGTTATCAGGAACCCACGCCCATCCAGCTCCGCGCCATTCCGTTGATTCTCGGGGGACAGGATGTCATTGGCAGCGCCCAGACGGGTACGGGCAAGACCGCCGCCTTCGCGCTGCCGATTTTGTCGCGCTTGAAAGAGCACGCTCCCGGCCCTCGCGTGCTCATTCTGGAGCCCACCCGGGAACTCGCGGCGCAGGTGGAGACCGCCATGCGGGATTTCGCCCGCTTCACCAATCTGAATGCCGTCGTCGTCTATGGCGGCGTCGGCTACGGCAAGCAGACGGATCAACTCCGCGCCGGTGTCGATATCCTCATCGCCACCCCCGGCCGCCTCCTCGACCATCTGGGTCGCGGTACGTGCAAACTCGACAAGGTCGAATTCGTTGTCCTGGACGAAGCCGATCGCATGCTCGACATGGGCTTCCTCCCGGACGTCCGTCGCATTGTCGAACGCTGCCCGCGCCAGCGCCACACCTCCCTCTTTTCCGCGACCATTCCCGTGCAGATTCAGACGCTCATCAAATGGGCGATGAACAATCCGCAAACCATCGAGATCGGCGCGCAACGCACCCCGGCCGAGACGGTCAAGCACGTCATCTACCCGGTGGCCGAGGATCAGAAAAGCGACCTCCTGCGGGAATTGCTCGAACGGGTCAATTACGAGTCCGTCATTGTTTTCTGCCGTACCAAGCACCGCGCGGACCGCATCGCCCACCTGCTCAAGAAGAACAACCACGCCGTCGCCGTGCTGCATTCCAACCGCACTCAACGCGAACGCGAAGACGCCCTAAAGGGTTTTCGTGGCGGGCGGTTTGAAGTGCTCGTGGCCACCGATATCGCTGCACGCGGCCTGGACATCGCCGATGTCAGTCACGTTATCAATTACGACGTGCCCCAGCATCCCGAGGATTACATTCACCGGATCGGCCGGACCGGTCGTGCGGAAGCGAGCGGCGATGCTTTCACCTTGATGGTGGCCGAGGACGGCCAGCACGTGCACGCCATCGAGCGCTTCATTAGCAAGAAGATCGAACGCGTCAAACTAGAGAATTTTCCGTACAAGTACACCGCCCTGTTTGAAGAGGGCAAGCCCGGCCAGCCTACTGGCTATCCGCGCAAAGCCACCGGGGTCCGCCTCAGCGGTGGTTACTTTTTCGGTCCGGCCAAACGCCGGCGCTAATCCTGTTTTCGACCGCCGCCGCGCAGCCGTGGCGGCGGAGATTCCCCCTCATTCCGCCCTCGGCGTGGCATTATTGCCAGCCGGTTCTCCTTCTGTGGAGTTCGGATTCTGTTCTCCATCGATTTTTCCCGTTTGCAATTTGTCACTTGCAGAGCCTGCGAGCCTGCGCTTAGCTATCGTTCCGCCCGATTTTGGGATCAAGTCCCCACCGTGCGGCCATAAACGATTGACGAACTGACAACCCATAATCCGAACATGTCCTCCGCTTTTCCCGAAATTTCCCGCATTCCCTACGAGGGTCCCCAGTCCAAGAACCCGCTGGCGTTCAAGCATTACCAGGCCACCGAGTTGGTGGAAGGGCGGACCATGAAAGATTGGTTGCGGTTTTCCGTGGTCTATTGGCACACCTTTCGCAACCGCCTCTCCGATCCCTTCGGCGCCGGCACCGCCATCCGCCCCTGGGATGACGGCACGGAATCCGTCGTCAATGCCCAAAATCGCGCCCGGGTTGCCTTCGAATTTATCGAAAAATTGGGCGCTCCCTACTACGCCTTCCATGATCGCGATGTCGCCCCCGAAGGCGCCACGCTGCGCGAATCCAATAAAAACCTGGATGCCGTGGTCAAAGTCCTCAAGGCGGAACAAAAGCGCACCGGGATCAAACTGCTCTGGGGCACTGCCTGTCTTTTTGCCCATCCCCGCTACGCGCATGGCGCCGCGACCAGTTGCAATGCGGACGTCTTCGCTTACGCCGGCGCGCAGGTCAAAAAAGCCCTCGAAGTCACCCACGAACTCGGCGGGGAAGGTTATGTGTTCTGGGGCGGTCGCGAAGGTTACGCCACCCTGTGGAACACCAACATGAAGCGCGAACTGGATCACCTCGCCCGCTTCCTCCACCTGGCCGTGGATTACAAAAAGCAGATTGGCTTCAAGGGGCAGTTCTACATCGAGCCCAAGCCCAAGGAACCCACCAAGCATCAATACGACTCCGATGCCGCCGCCTGCCTGAATTTCCTGCGCGAATACGATTTGATTGACCATCTCAAGCTCAACCTCGAGACCAATCACGCCACCCTCGCCGGGCACACCATGCAGCATGAACTCGAAGTTGCCGCCGCCGCGGGTGCCCTCGGTTCCATCGACGCCAACACCGGTGACGCCATGCTCGGCTGGGATACTGACCAGTTCCCCACGGACATTTACCTCACCACGCAGTGCATGCTTTCGATCATGAAGGCCGGCGGGTTGACCACGGGGGGCGTGAATTTCGACGCCAAGGTGCGCCGCGAAAGTTTTGAACCGGTGGATTTGTTCTACGCCCACATCGGGGGCATGGACGCCTTTGCCCGCGGCCTGAAAATCGCCGCCGCCATCCGTCAGGATGGCCGCCTCGAAAAATTCGTCAAGCAGCGCTACAGCTCCTACGATTCCGGCATCGGCGCGAAAATCGAGGCCGGCACCGTCGGCTTCAAGGATCTGGAAACCTACATTTTGAAAAAGGGCGAAGCCGCCCCCAACACCAGCGGCCGCCAGGAAATGCTGGAAAACCTGATCAACGAGTTCATCTAAACCGGGGCTCATCCGCCCGCTCCCGCTTGCGCCCCCGCCTTCCCGGCGGGGGCTTTTTGTTTGGCTTCCGAAAACCCCCGCTGAACCGGCCCCTCCGGCCATCCTTAAACCGGCAACAGCACCGTCATGGTCGTGCCCCGGCCCATCGTGGAACGAATTTTCACCTTCCCGCGGTGCGTTTCCACCACCCGTCCCACAATCGCCAGTCCCAGCCCGGTTCCTTTCGGCTTGCTCGTGGTCAACACCGAGGAAAATGCCCGCCGCTGCTGCTCGGGCGTCATCCCCGCCCCGGAATCGGTGAATTCTACGGCTACATACGTCGGCATATCACTCGTGCGAGGCAGGTGCACGGCGCGCGAAACGATCGAGAGTTTGCCCCCCTCGGGCATGGATTCCGCCGCATTCAGGATCAGGTTCAGGAATGCCTGCTCCAACTGCGTGGCGTCCGCCATGATCACCGGGAGATCCGCGGCCAGACTCTGCGTCAGTTGGATGTTCAGGTTCCGCAACTTGTGGCGCACCAGAAGGCCCAGCTCGTCAATCAATTCGTTGAGATTCACCGCGGATAGTTTGGGTTCCGTGGTCCGCGCAAAATCCAGGATTTGCTCCACGATCTTGTTCAGCAACTCCATCTTTTCCCCGATGATGCGCGCATCCACGTTGCGCGGGTCCGCCTGGGGAAATTTCAGGTCCAGCGAGTGGTACAGCATCTTCATCACCGTTAACGGGTTGCGGATCTCATGCGCCACCTCCGCCGCCAGCAGTCCCAGCGCCGAGAGTTTTTCGTTCTGCCGCAGTTGCTCCTCCACATCCACCACCCGTTCGTACAGGCGCGCCTTTTCCAGGGCGATGGCCGACAACTCCGCCAGTGCCGAGAGGATGCGCACCTCCTCGTCGGAGAATTTGTGCGGTTCTCCAATGTAAACATTGAGCGTGCCGATGGCCTTCCCCGCGAAGATCAGCGGTACGCTGAGCAAGGACACCAGTCCCTCCAGCCGCGCTATCTCCGTGTTCTGGTACCGGTTGGAGGTCTGGATATTCTCCACCTGCACCGGCTTCCGGCGCCGCACCACCGTCCCTAGCAGGCTGTCCGCCACACTCAACCGCGGTTTGTGCAGGTAGGCATTGCCCGCCCCGAAGCTCGCCCGCAATTCCAGCCATTCCCGCGTTTCGTCCAGCATCAGCAGGGAGCACATCTTCGCCCGCACAATCCGCGTGGACTCCCGCGTGATCACGTGCAGCGCATCGTTCACATTCAGCGCCGAATTGATCGTCCGCGCCACGCTGGCCAGTGATTCAAACAACCGCGCCTTCAGGCGCAATTGCTCATACAGCCACGTGTTTTGAATCACCCGCGTCGCGGAAATCGCCAGGGCCTGCAGGAGCTCCTGGTCCCCCGCGCTGAAGGCGTCCCGCCGGTCGGCGTCCACATTCAGCACGCCCCGCAGTTCCCCGTTTACCAGCAACGGCACCGCCAGTTCGGAAAGGATGTTGTCCCGCAATTGGATGTACCGCGGATCCTGCGACACGTCCCCGCAGCGCGCCGGTATTCCTTTCACCGCCACCCAGCCTGTAATCCCTTCGCCCACCCGCAATTTCAGGCTGGCCGCGTTCGCCGGCAATCCCAGTGATGCCTGGATTTCCAGAAACCCCGAATTGGGGTTGATCAGCGCCACCGATCCGCTCGTCGCCCGCATGACCAGCACGGCCTGCTCAATGATCAATCGCAACGCCTCTTGCGGATCCAGGGTTGAATGGATGACCTTGTCCACCTCATAGAGTAGGTGCAGCCGGTCGTAGCGGGCCTTCAGTTCGGCGTAGTCTTGGCTCATGGTGGGCGGTGGTTAGCGGACGCGTTGGGTGAGCCACAAGCCGGTGACGCCAAAGGTCAGGTTCGGCAGCCAGGCCGCCACCCAGGCGGGCAGGTAGCCGCCCGTGCCCATGGCCAGCCCGGCCCGCAGCACCACGAAATAGGCGAAGCAAATGCCGATGCTGCCGGCCACCCCTACAAAAACATTGCGCCGACCCGAGGCCGCCCCAAACGGGATGGCGATCAGCACCACCACCAGGCAGGTCCAGGGTGCCGCCAGGCGGCCTTGCAATTGCGTTTCCAGCCACCACCGGTTGCGGGGACTCACATCCGGGTGCAGCCGGAGATAATCCAGGATCTCCCGGATCGGCATCTCCGCCGTATGCGCCTGCCGCAGGCTCAGTCGCTGGGCAAAGGTAGCTTCCCGTCGGAACTGTTCCGGGGTCTCGCGAAACTCCGGCATCGCCAGCCGATTGGTGGTCAACAGCAGGGTCATGTAAAAGGACTCGTTCGTCGCCGCCGCCAGCGCCCGGTATTCCTGCACGTCCTGGAACGTCCACACCCCGTCCACCCGCTCCGCGCGCCGGGCCACAATCCGCCAGCGCGAATGGTCCGCTTTGACCCAGTCCACAATCGGGCCCGTCATGATCGCCGTCTTGAAATCATACGACCCGATCATCCAACTACGGCCGTCCCGGGAATTGCGCAAACCCAGGTTGTTTTGGAATTCGACCGGCCCCGCTTCGGCGGTTTTCAATGACCGGCTTTCCAGGATCTTCTGGGCCGTCGCGGAGCTGTCGGGTGCCCACAATTCGTTGAGCGCGATCAACCCCACACTGCACCCCAGTCCCACCATGAAATAAGGCACGCAGATGCGCGCCAACCCGATTCCCGCCGCCCGCATGGCGGTCAATTCATGATGCCGCGCGTGGTTGGTCAGGGTGTACAGCAGCGCCAGCAACAGGGCGATGGGCAGCACCTGCACGAG
Source organism: uncultured Pedosphaera sp. (assembly GCA_903918755.1). Taxonomy (GTDB): domain Bacteria; phylum Verrucomicrobiota; class Verrucomicrobiia; order Limisphaerales; family Pedosphaeraceae; genus CAIXFN01. The sequence continues at coordinate 17,070 of CAIXFN010000018.1, read as the reverse complement.
GAATTCCGGCATCTTGGCCAGATAGTAAAAGAGCAGGTCCCGTGCCTGCAGGTTGTATTGCTGGAAGTGCGCCAACTGCGAGAACAGGTCGAACGCGATCCAAAAAATCAGGAATCCACCCAGGCAAAACCCGAGCCAGATGAGCAATTCCCGCAATAAATACCGGTCAAGCAACCGCATGCAACCCCCAGCCTAACCGCCGCCCGTGAACCATTGCAAGCGAGAGTCCCGCCCCGGCGTGGTGGCCGCGCCCCGGCCCGTCACAACGCGGCGAACAAATGTTCCAGGTATTCGCGGTTCTTCCGGGCTGCCGCCGTGATCACCTCCGCCGTCGCACCCGGCGGTTTGGCGCAGCACTCCACCATCACCGGACCGTGAAAACCCGCCCGTTTGAGTTCCCCGAACACCGCGGCGAAATCCACCTTGCCCGTGCCAAACTCCAGGAAAACCTCGCCCTTCGGCTTGTCGCAGTCCTTGGCGCAAAATCCCGTGACGTGTTCAGCGATTGGCTTGAGCTGCTCCACCGGATCCTTGCCCGTGTAATAAATGATGTTGCCCGCATCATACCAGATTTTGAAGTTCGGGTGCTTCACTTGCGCGAGGCACCGGATAATCTCCTCCGCCGCGCCGCTCCCGCCTCCGTGGGGCTTGAGGACGAGTTTCAATCCCCGTTCCTGGCCATACGCCGCCGCGTCCGCCATGATGCGATAATAATTTTCGTAATCCACCGCCTGGTTGACGCCAAATGTCAGCAAGAATTCCAGGTCCAGCATCTTTGCGTTGTCGATTTGCCGGCGAACGCTTTTGATCCCTTCCGGCACGGTCAGCGGATTGGGCAGCCGGATGGCTCCCATGTTGGCCCGCAATCCCCGTGCGGCAATCTTGACGTTCAGCGCCGCCAGATACTCCGGCGTGGCCTCGGTGCCGATAAACGGTTCACCTTTGAACGGCGTCAGGAGTCCGGTCAAGCGGTAGCCCGCCGCCCGGATTCCGTCCAGCGCCGTCTCTTGCGTCCAACCGGCGTCCGGATTCACCCACGGCCGATTCAAGCAGCCGATGGGCCAGGTCACCCCTTTTGCCGGCGCCGTGGGGGGCGGGGAATTTTGGGCCAGTGCCCGGGCGGCCGTTGCGGCGGTCGCCAGCGCCGTGGTCTGGAGGAAGGTGCGTCGGTTCATAGTGATTCAGGATTGGGCGTGTTGCGGGAAAATTCGGCAAGTCAAATCGGTCGCGTCATTCCATCGGGTAGCGCAGTCCCCATTGTTTCCGCAGCGTGTCCAGGGTCCCCATGATCGCCCGGGTTTCTGCCCACGGCATCACCGCGCATTCCAATTGCCCCGCCCGCCAGGCGTTGGCGAAGGCCGCCGCCTCAAATTGCAGTCCATGGCTCTCGTACGGCCTTTCCAATAATTCGGTCTGGCCATTCCCACGGGTCCACGTCATCCGGCTGGCCTTCCACCAGGGCGCATGGATCCGGAATTGCCCCTCCGTGCCCGTGATCGTGGCTTCCAGTGACAACGGCCGCCGAAAGGTCCCCAGAAAATCCGCTCTTTGTCCCCCGGCATGCCCGAGCGAGACCGTGAATTCTTCGTCCACCCCGGTGGGCCCGATTTCGGCTGTCCCGCTGATTTCCGTCGGCGTGCCGAACAGCAGCGCAGCCAGCGAGACCGGATAAATCCCCGCATCCAGCAGTGCTCCGCCCCCGAGCGCCGGTTCAAACAACCGCCCGGAACGAACTTCGGCCCGCCAGCCGATCTCGGCCTGCAATCCGCGCGGTTCCCCAATCGCCCCATGGCGGATCATCGCCTGCATTTCCCCTACCAGGGGCAGAAACCGCGTCCACATCGCCTCCATCACCAGCAGCTTCCTGGCTTGCGCCAGCGCGAAGACGGCATCCGCCTCCCGGACATTGATCGTAAACGGCTTCTCCCCGAGCACCGCCTTCCCGGCGGCCAGGCTCAGGCTCATGTCCGCAGCGTGCCGGGAGTTGGGGGTGGCGACGTAAACCGCGTCAATGCCCGGATCTTGCGCCAGTGCCTCGTAAGTGGCATGGCGGCGCGGGATTTGAAATTTGCTTCCGAACTCCTCGGCCGCCGCCGCGCTGCGCGAGCCGACCGCCGCCAGTTCGGCGTCCGGCAGCGTGGCCAGGGACGCGGCGAATTTTCGGGCGATCCGTCCCGTTCCCAGGATGCCCCAGCGGATGCCTTGGTTCATGAGCGGGAAGGCGATTCCGTCGCGGCCCGCAAGAATGCCCGGATCAGTGGGTGCGCCACTCCGGTCAGCCCCGAACGTTCCGGTTGGAACAGGGTCCCGATAAAAAAAGGATGCCCCGCCAATTCCACTGCGCGCGCCTCACCCGCTTCATCCCGCCCCGTGATCTGCAAACCGGCCGCTTCCAGTTGGTCCGTGTAAACCGGATTCAGGCCAAACCGGCAGTGATATCCCTCTTGCGCCTGGCGGCTTCCGTAAATCTCCTGCAGTCGGCTGCCGGGGGCAAAGTGGACCACTCCGGTCTGCTCCACCAGGGAACAGGCCAGTAGATGAATCACCGGATCCTTCGCCTCCGGGCACAACTCCTGGTGTTCCGCATGCGTGCCCAACACTGACTCCGTAAACTCCATGATCGCGTGTTGCATCCCGCCGCAAGTGCCCAGAAACGGAATCCCGTTGCGCCGGGCGAACTGAATTGCCTCGAGTGCTCCGTGGGTGCTGTCATAAGGCGATTTCGGCACGCACCAGATCCCATCCCGGCTGCGCAGCACATTGTCCGGCCCCTCGGCGAGACTGGGCGTCGGCAGCCACTCGACCTCCATGGGCAAATTTTCCGCGCCGCTGGCTAACGCCAGCGCCGGCCCCAGCCCCTGGTGAGCCGTTACCGTGGGATCAAAATCTCCCACCAGACCGATGCGCAATCGCATTTTCATTGCCCGCACCATAGCCCATCACTGCCTGCCCCGCGAGCGCTTTCGGCCTCATCAGTCCTATAAGACCTATCGGTCCTATGAGTCCGATCCGACCTATTTCCCCAACTCCCCAAACCTGCCCGAAATCATTAGCGGGCAAGGGAATGGCGCAAGCCCCATCTGCCGGTGTTGCGTGCCCTACCCCCCCGCCGCCGGCGCATCCAAACACTCACGCACCGCCTGCACCAGTTGTCGCGCCGGGAAGGGTTTGGTAAGAAAGTTGACATCTTGCTCCAAGGGAAAAGTCTTGCCGACGACGTCGGCGCTATAGCCGCTCATGTAAATGACTTTCAGTTTCGGGTTTTCTTGCTGGAGACGTTGCGCCAAATCCTTCCCGGTCATGCCGTCTGGCATCACCAGGTCGGTCAGCAGCAAACTGATCTTATCCTGGTGTTCCTTCCAGACGGCCAGGGCCTTGACGCCGTTGGGTGCTTCGAGAATGTGATAACCCACCTGGTCCAGGGCCTTGCGCACTGCGAAACGCAAGGCCGGGTCGTCTTCCACCAGCAAAATGGTTTCCTGGCCTCCCCGCAGAGCCGTTAGCGGCGGGGGCGCGGATTTATTGAGCGCGTTCCCGCTCAGGCGCGGCAGATAAATGCGAAACGTCGTCCCATGGCCCCCTTCGCTATAGACATTGATCCAGCCTTGATGTTGTTGCACGATACCGAAGACCGTCGCCAATCCGAGGCCGGTCCCTTTGCCGACGGGTTTGGTGGTGAAGAAGGGGTCGAAAATTCGGGGCAAAACACCCGGCGCGATTCCGCTACCATTGTCAGTCACAGTGAGGCACACGAATGAACCCAGTCGCGCCTGGATGGATTGCTGCAAGGCCATTTCATCAAATTCCACTCCGCTTGTTTCGATCACCAATCGGCCGCCTCCCGGCATGGCATCGCGGGCGTTTACGCAAAGATTCATCAACACCTGGTCCAGCATTCCCGCATCGGCATGGACGAGGAGTGGTTGCGCCACGAGTTTGATTTCCATCCCGATGGTTTCCCCCAGCATGCGCTTCAGCATTTTGCTGGTGGCGGCCATGGTCTCATTCAAATCCAGATCCCGGGGTTGAAAAACTTCCCGGCGACTGAAGAGTAGTAACTGGCGGGTGAGCGTGGCGGCGCGTTGCACACTGGTGGCGATTTCGTCAATGGATTCCGACTGATCGCTGGAAAGACCCCCATACAGTTTCAGCAAATCCGCGTGCATTTGGATGATCCCCAGAATGTTGTTGAAATCGTGCGCCACGCCCCCCGCCAATTGGCCGATGGCTTCCATTTTTTGCGTCTGGCGGTATTGCTCCTCCAACTGCATTTCCCGGGTCACGTCCCGCTTGACGGCCACAAAATTGACGATGGTGCCGGCGGCGTCCCGCAGCGGGGAGATGGTGGCATCTTCCTCGTACAGTATTCCATCCTTGCGCTTGTTGATGAAATGACCACTCCAGACTTCCCCGCGTCGCAGGGTTGCCCACATTTGAGCATAAAACTCGTGATCCTGTTTGCCGCTCTTGAGCACGCGGGGATTCTGGCCCAGCGCCTCCGTGGGGGTGTAGCCGGAGGTTTTCTCAAACGCCGGGTTGGCATACACAATGGTGCCTGCGGTATCCGTGATTACGACGGTTTCCGCCGCCCCCTCCACGGCCATGGCCAGCCGGTCATGCGCCTCCTGCACTCGTTTGGTCTCGGTGATGTCGCGGAAAGACCAGATTCTCCCATAGTGCTTCCCCGCCGGATCACGAACGGGCGCGGAATAGCGGTCCAGTATCGTTCCGTCAATCATCGCCACCTCATCCCGGCTGATTTCATCTGGGTGGGAATAGAGATAGGCAATCTTTTCCGCAAACTGCCCGGGATGCTTCGTTTGTTGGCTGATATACTCCACCTGTACGGCATCATTGCTGTTGTCGGCCACTTTGGGTGGAATTTTCCACAAATCGCTCAGGCGCTGGTTTTGCAGGATTTTCTTTCCCTGGTTGTCCACCACCAGTATGCCGTCCAGCGAAGAGTGCACCTGCGCTTCCAGGAGGGCGGTCTTCCACCGCAGTTCCGCCTCCCCCCGCTTGCGCTCGGTAATGTCGTGCTGGGTCGCCACAAAATGCGTGACCCTTCCCTTGGCATTGCGAATGGGCGCGATTTGCCATTCCAGGCAAAATTCCGTGCCATCCTTGCGGTAATTGATGGCTTCGCCGGCAAACGTTTCGCCCCGCCAGATGCTTTGCTGGAGTCGCTGCAACACGGCCTTGTCCGTGCGCGGCCCTTGTAATATCCGGGGCGTTTTTCCGATGACATCTTCCGGCGTGTAACCAGTCATCCGGGTGAAGGCGGGATTGACGAAAATGATGTTTGGACCGGGCAAATCCAATTCCGCATCTGTAATCACGATGGACTCCTGGGATTGTTGCACGGCGGATCCCAGCAACCGCAACGACTCCTCCGCCCGTTTGCGCTCCGTAATTTCGCGGATGTTGCACTGGATCACCTTGGCCTCCCCGACCTGATACACATTGCTGACAAACTCCACGGCCACCTTGTGCCCATCCTTCGCTTCCAGCGGCAGATCGCTATAGCGGACAAACCCGTCCCTTTGCAACCGCTCCAGCATCGCTTGGTTGGAGACAATGTCCTTGAACGGACTCAACTCGCCGACCGTCCGGCCCACCATTTCTTCGTGGGAAAACCCCAGCAGTTGGATCAGGAACGGATTGACGTCATTCACCCGTCCGTTATCCGCGTCCAAAATCAGGATCCCGTCCTGCGCCGTCTCAAACAGCCGGCGATAATTCAATTCGGATGTGCGTAGCGCCCGATCGGCCGTGGCCGCCAGGACCGCCCGTTGCGGACCCGGGAGGGGGGTTGGTTCCTCGACGTGGTTCATGGGAAAAGCAGAAATTCTGTCATCTGAGGAACCGATCATGAAACGACCTTGCCAGAATGGAAATGGGGAGTTTTCCCCATGCCGGAGTGCTGCCCTCCCCGACTCCGGCAGCGCAACCACCACCATCCGTCCTCTGGGTCCCGTAAGTCCTATCGGACCAATCGGTGTTATTCTTCCCCTCTATCCGCGCGCCCCAGGAAAAACCGGCCAATTCTTGCTAAAAATTAAAACAACCGAAGTTGAGCTACGCCCCCCTTGTTCGGCGATAGTTCTAATGCAGCAAAAAATCTTCTTTTTTGAAGAGTTCGTCCTCTGGATTACCCATGAACGCATTTACAACCCTCACCAACCCGCCATCCCTGCGGCGGCAACACTTCATCACCGCTGCCCTGGCGGTCCTCGGCCTGGGGGCCAACGTCGCTTGTGGCCAAGTGACCCTCTTGCACAGTTTCACTGGCGGGGTGGCCGATGGCAGTCAACCGCTTGGCACTCTGGCACTCACCGGCGGGTCGCTCTACGGCATGGCCAACAGTGGCGGCACTAACGGTTTTGGCACGATTTTCAAGGTCGGCACCGATGGCGGCGGTTTCACCCTCCTACACACCTTCGCCAATGGTGCCGCGGACGGCAAAGCCCCTTCCGGCTCGCTGCTCATCTCCGATTCCACCATTTACGGAACGACCAGTGGCGGCGGCGCCAATGGTTGGGGCACCGTGTTCCGGATGAACACCAATGGCACCGGCTATGCAAATCTGCACAGCTTCGCCAATCTTACCACCGACGGGCGTTCTCCGTATGGTTCCGTCACGCTGGCGGGTGCCACGCTGTATGGCATGACCGGATTTGGCGGCAGCGGCAGCGGCAACGTTGGCACCGTCTTCAAGGTCAACACGGATGGCACCGGTTTCGCCCTGCTGCATAGCTTTGGCGGCGGCGCCACCGATGGCAGCCAGCCGTTCTACGGCGGATTAGTGCTTTCGGGGGCTACTCTCTACGGCATGACGCAGTTTGGCGGACCCGCCAATGGTGGCACAATTTTCAAGCTCAACACCAATGGAACCGGCTTTGGGATTTTGCACAGTTTTACCGGCGGCGCCAATGATGGGAGCAAACCCTACGACAGCCTGACGATCTCCAATTCAACGCTCTATGGCATGACGTATTATGGCGGCTCCAATGATCTCGGCGTGGTGTTCCGCATGAATCTGGATGGCAGCGGCTACACCAACCTCCATAGCTTTGCCGGCGGGGCCAACGACGGCAGTCGACCCGTCCGCTCGTTGTCGCTCTCCGGCTCAACCCTCTACGGAACGACCCCGTATGGAGGGAAAAATGCCGCCGGCGTTGCCTTCCAAATCAACACGAATGGCTCCGGCTTCAGCGTGCTCCATTCCTTCGCCGGCGCTCCCGCAGACGGAAGCTCTCCCCAGGGCGGCCTGACGGTTGCCGGCGCGGTGCTGTACGGCACGACTTATTCGGGCGGCAATTACTTCAACGGCGCCGTTTACAGTTTGTCCCTCAACCAAACCATCACTGCCACGGCGGGCAGCCACGGGACCATCCAGCCTTCCGGTCTGGTCTTGGTGCCTGGCGGTTCCACCACCAATTTTCTGATCTCGCCTGACCTTTATTGGCACGTCGCCGATGTGACGTCCAACGGAGTTTCCGTCGGTGCGGTCACCTCCTTCGCCTGGCCCAACGTCACCGCCGACGGCTCCCTCACTTGCTCATTCGCTCCCGACTTGGCGGCGGGTGGCACTCCGCATTGGTGGCTAGCCGCCTTTGGCTGGACCGACAACTTCGATGCCGCCGAAGCGAGCGACACTGATGGTGACGGCTACACCGCCGGTCAGGAATACCTCGCCGGAACCAATCCCACCGACGCTTCTTCCGCCCTGCGCATCCTCGATATGCGGACCGCCCCCCCGCAACTCACCGTGCTCTCCTCCACCAACCGTCTCTACACCCTCTATCGCTGCACAGACCTGACCACCGGCAATTGGGTAACCGTGACCGCCCAAACCGACTTGCCCGGCATTGGCAACCTGCTGACCCTGATCGATTCCAATGCCCCCGCCGGAAACTGCTTCTACCGTCTGGGCGTTCGCCTGCCTTGATTGGAGTCCCCGCCGCGTTCGTTCCTGCATTCTTCAAACCGGAGGGTTGTCGGCTTAGTTCTGAGCGAAGCAGGGATATGTCGGCGGAATTGTCCTTTGCCTACGCCACGTCCGCATCCAGCGACACATGCTGGGGCGGTAACCGGGAGGTTGGCGGAGATCACGCAAAACGAAACTGGATTAAATGTGTGGAACCTGGACTGGGGCGGGGAGAACGGACTTTTATTGGCCGCAAGAGGCGCAACCCATGCTTCCGCCGTCGCTGGGGTAGCTATGGCGGACAGGTCGCTGAGAGCTTCCGACTTCGCTGAGCTACGCCGGACAGGACGCCGGGCAGGTTAAGTGTCCGGAACCTGGACTGGGTGGGCTCGGATGGCGAGCACAGCGATTCCGGGGGTGGGGGACAGTGCGCGAAGAATCAGGTGTATCGATATCGGTTTTGGCGCGAGGTGCGGGTGGCGGTGGCGGTGGGCCGCGTGCCGGATCCGACGGCACGCGGCGATGATCTCCAGCGGGCGATGCGCTGGTCTCCGTCTGAGGGAGGTCGACAGCAATTGCAATATTTCAAAGAGCAGGCCGGGCGGAATCCTGGTTCCGCCGGGTAAAATACGGCCTTAGCCAGGCGACCCCGAGGTTGCGGAAACCGGCCGGGCTCCCAAAACACTTTTAGCACGAGTTGGGGCGGTTTGAATTGCTACCGTAGGAATTTATCGGCATTTAGTTGGTAACGAACTGTGCGGTAAGTAAATAGATTTCATTCAAAAAGGGTTTTGAACAAAGAAAACTAAATGGATGGCTCTCCATTACGACAACCTTCTGTGGGTTGCGAACCAAACTATGGGTTGACCCCTTTGACCTGACCCTCCGGAAACTGCTTTTAACGCGTAGGTGTGCGCCTGCCCTGATGCTGCCCGCTGCCTGTCCACTCCGTCCACTTAAACTGCCGGGATTAATGCGCCAGGACTCGGAAAAACCGCCGCCCCAGGCTCAAATTGGTATCCATCATCTGCCAATGGCCATCGGTATCGGCGGGCAGCGTTCCGACGGCATTCCACAATACCGGCGGGGACAGATTGGTGGTGGCTTGGAGGGTGTAAGGATAAGCCGGAGTGCCGGTGAGGTTGAACTGCAATCCGTTGCCGGAATTTCCCACGGTGAAATTTTGCGGCGGCAGAAAGACCGAGAGTCCTACCATGGTGCTGGTCACGCTCCCATAATTATTCGCGACCACGAGATAATAATTTGTGGCATCGGCGCGCGTGGCCGCGGGGAACGACAAAGTGGGACTCGTCTGGCCGGACAAAAATTGACCGGTTGTGGGAGCAGGATTCCCGATTTGGACGACCGGGGTCTGATTATAGAAACCGTGAGTAGTCAGGTTCACCGCAGTCACCATCCCATTGGAAATGACCGCTTCAGCGACCGAAGCCGGGCCGGCGGGTTGTCCTAAAAACTGCACTGGGGGAATCGACGAATAACCCGCTCCACCGTCGATCACATCCACCTCCGGCATCCATGTCCCCCAAAGCACGCCCGTCGCGGTGGCCGCACGGCCCGAGCTGCTGAACCATTGATAACTCAAGGGCAGGGCACCGAAAGCCGTCACGTTAAAACTGGCGGTGCCGCCATTGGTCACCGCCAGGCTAACGGGTTGCCCGGTAACGAAAGGCGGATTCGGCCCATACCCCAGGCGAAACAAAATGCCCATGCTATAGGGACCGCCAGAATCGGTTGACCCGATAAAGCTTCCCTCCGCGGCCAAGGCGAGCCGGGACCTCGGGTAGCCTCCGTCGCTGCCACGGAAATTTTTGAGAATTGTCAGCGCTCCATTCGTGGCCAGCCGAAAAACTGTTCCTACGAATTCGGAGCTTAATGCAGTGGCTGTACCATAATAGTAGCCGTCATCGCCCAGCACCAGTTCAGCCGCCGGATTGGCGATGTTGTAGCCATTGCAAGAGACCAGGGTGGTCAAGGCGCCATTGGTTGTCACCCGAAAGATCGTACCATTGCCCTTGCCACCTCCATAGGTGCTGCCGTAGAGGAAACCGTCGTTTCCGAGCGTCAAGCCGGCAATTGGCTTGGCGCCGTTCGTGCCATTAAACGACACTAAGGTGGATAAAAGACCGCTGGGGGTCATCCGGAAAATTGTTCCCAGGTTGCTGCTGCCGCCGCCATAGGTTGTTCCATAAAAATTGCCGTCGTTGCCCAACGCCAAGCCCGCCATCGGCTGGGCCCCGTTGGTTCCGACAAAATGGGCCAGTGCGGTCAACGCCCCGGCGGTCGTGACTTGGAAGATGGTTCCCAGGTTGCTCTTGCCGCCGGAGTGAGCCGTTCCATATAAACTGCCATCCCTTCCCGTGATCAGGGTTGAGCCCGGGTAGGCGCCGTTACCGTTCGTGAAAGAGGCCACCGCGGTCAGCAAACCGTTTGTGGTCAGGGAAAACACCGTTCCGTATCCCAGGTCGCCGCCCGCGGTCGTGGTGCCGTAGAAAGTTTCGTCGCGACCCATCGTCAGTCCGCCGTGGGGATGGGCGCCATTGCCACCGTTAAACGATGCCAGCTTGAGGTAGGTGTTGTTGGCGGTGAGTTCGAAAACGGTGCCTTGATCGCTGTCTCCTCCTTGCAAGGTTGTTCCGTAATAATTGCCGTTTCCATCCGGTGTCAATTTTCCCCAGGGGTTGCGGCCCTTTCCCGAGGTGAATGAGGCGAGCGATTCAAAAGTTCCATCGGTTTTTATTCGGAACGCGGTTCCGCCACCGCCAAGACCACCCGCCGAAGTGGTGCCATAAAGGTTGTCGTCATTGCCCCGGGTCAAACCCGCCAGTGGGATCGCGCCATTGGTCCCGGAAAAGGAAACCAAAGTATTGAGTGTTCCATCAGGCGTCAGTTGAAAAACGGTTCCTTGGCCATCGAGGCCGCCCGCCGAAGTGGTGCCATAAATATTTTGGTCCGCGCCAAAAATAACGCTGGCTTTCGGGCTGGCCCCATTGGTCCCCGCGAAGGAGGCCAGGAGCGTGATCACGCCATTGGTCGTGACGCGAAATACCGCTCCCATCCCGCTGGCGCCGCCTTCTGAAGTAGTGCCGTAATAGCTGCCGTCGGGGCCTTCCACCAAGCTGCTACTTGGATGAGCTCCGTTGCCACCCGAGAAGTATGCCACAACGCTCTGGGTGCCGTTGGTTTGCAGTCGGAACACCATTCCGACGCCGGGATTCCATCCGCTATCGAATGCCGTGCCGTAAAAATTGCCATCACTCCCAAGGGTCAAGCCGGCGTGTGGCTCGTTCCCATTAAAGTTAAATACTGCAATGGTGCTCAGAGTGCCATTGGTTGCTATGCGAAACGCCGTGCTGCTTGTTACTCCGTAAAAATAACCGTCCGGCCCTAAAACCGGTGCCCCCACGGGAGAGAATCCATTGGTGCCGCCGAAGGGAAACCAGCCTGTCTTCGTGCCGTTGGTCGTGACTTGGAAGAAATTCCCATTTGCGCCACCGGCACACGTGCCATATAAATTGCCGTCGTCACCCAGAGCTAACCCTCCGGAAGGGTAAGCGCCATCATTTGTGGTGCTGAAGATTGCTACCGTGGTCAACGAGGCATAGGTGGTGAGCCTGAATATCGCCCCGCGAAGGCCGTCGTAGGTCCAGGACGTTGTGCCGTAAAAACTGCCGTCCGCTGCCCGGACCAGATTGCCGATTGGGGTGGACAGTCCCGCAGGATCGAAGGTGGCCACGATCGAGTATTGCATCGTCTGGGCGCCGGCTAAAGTAACCAGGCTCATCCCTGCCAACAATGTGGCCAAAAATCTCCCACCCTTGGCGATCCACTTCATCGTAAAAAGGTATGCCCTCGCCGCCCGTTCGCAAGTGCCATTTTGCGGTGTTGCCTTCCGCGCCAGCAAATCCTTGCCACGGCGGGAAAATAGTGGACAATCATTTCCGAACCACCTGATCGCGAAAACATTGCTCTGCTGCATACGACCCACCGGTTGTCGGCCGTGCGGCGTGGCTGTCACTGGAATTATGATAAGCAAGCTGGTTGCAAACCTTGGTGCCCGACTGAGCGTTAGCCGCTCACTGTTGGCGTTGGCCGCAGGCCTCGGCTTGACGGGGTGCTGTTCGCCGGGCCAACCCGGGGCTCCGACAATCCTGTTGGATACGTGTGAGGGGATCACGAACGCCTTTCGGGGATTTCACCAGCCGGGGTTTCCGTCGGACAAGTGGACCTGCGCGGACGGAGTTTTGCGGAGCGTTCCAGGCCGGCGCATTGACTTGATTACCCGGGAAAAATTCGAAGACTTCGAGTTTGCGGTGGAGTGGAAACTTTCGCCCGGGGCCAATAGCGGCATTTTCATCGGGGTCACCGAAGCCACCGCGGAAACCTATTGGTCCGGACCGGAAATGCAAATCAACGATGATGTCCTCAATCCGGATGGCCGGACTCCGAATACCTCCGCCGGCGCGTTGTATGATTTGATCGCTCCCAACGCGCAGAAGCACCTCAAGCCGGTCGGGGAATACAACCAGGCCCGCGTGGTCAGTCGTGGCGGTCACATCGAGTATTGGCTCAATGGCGCCAAAATTGTGGAGTATGACTGGGCCAGCCCGGCCATGAGCGCCCTGATCCGCGGCAGCAAATTCAAGGACGCCCCCTATTTTATGAAGGACCGCCGCGGTTACATCGGACTTCAAAGCGAAGGCAACGAAGTGTGGTTCCGACACTTTAGCATTCGTCGTCTATAACTCGCCGGCTCACGCAATTTTCAATCACGCGATGTCCGCCATCCGGCCATGAAGATCAGCCTCTACGACGACCACGAGGCCATGAGCCGGGCGGCGGCGGCTTTGATCGTGCGGGAAATCGCACGTCAGTCGGAAAATCTGCTGTGCCTCGCCACCGGTTCCACGCCCACCCGCACTTACGCCTCCATGGCTGCCCGGGCGCGGAGATCGCCCGCTGCTTTCGCGCGCTTGCGCGTGCTGAAGTTGGACGAATGGGGTGGGTTACCGGAGAACGATCCCGGGTCTTGCGAGACCTATTTGCGTGAGCACGTTATCCAGCCCTGGGGCATTTCCCCGCGCCGCTTCACCGGTTTCTCGGCTGTTTCCGACCGGCCGGAGTCGGAGTGCGATCGCATCCGCCAATGGCTGGTCCGGAACGGGCCCATCGACCTCTGTGTGCTCGGCCTCGGCCGCAATGGGCATCTTGGTTTCAACGAGCCCGGGCCGCTGCTCCATCCGGTCGCCCATCGCGCGACGCTGACCGCCGAAACCCTGGCCCATCCCATGCTCGAACGTTCCGCCACAAAACCGACGTTTGGGCTGACCCTCGGCCTGGCGGAGATCCTCCAGTCCCGGCGGATTCTCCTGCTGGTCAGCGGTGCCCACAAACAGGCAGCGTTCCAGCGACTGGTCCGGAACGAAATCAGCACCGATTTCCCGGCCTCCCTGTTGGCGCTGCATCCCCAAACCACCGTGCTTTGCGACCGCGCCGCGGCCGCCTTAGAACCGTCGGGCAAACCGGCGACCCAACCATGAAACCAACCGTTCGTGTCGGCCTCATCGGCTCCCAATTCATCTCCTCCATTCATGCGGACGCCCTGCAAGGTTGCGCCCATGCCGAGATCGTCGCCGCCGCGTCGCCCCGGCGGCCACATGTCCAGGCCTTTGCCAAAAAGTTCGGCATTCCCCGGGTGTTCACCGACTACCGCGAATTGCTTGCGCAACCGGAGATCGATCTCGTGGTGGTCGGCATTCCGAATCACCTCCATTGCGAGGTGGCGCTCGCCGCCGCCGCCGCCGGGAAGCACATCGTGATGGAAAAGCCCCTGTGCCTGAATCTCGCCGAAGCGGATCGAATGATTGCCGCGTGTGCGCGGGCCCAGGTGAAGCTCATGTACGCCGAGGAACTCTGTTTCGCACCCAAGTATGTGCGCTTGAAACAACTCCTGGATAGCGGCGCCCTGGGACATCCCACGCTGCTGAAACAATCGGAAAAGCACGATGGTCCGCACGCGGCGCATTTTTGGGACGTGGAACGTTCCGGCGGCGGCGTGACCATGGATATGGGTTGCCATGCCATTGAGTTCTTCCGCTGGATGTTGGGCCGTCCGAAAATTGTTTCCGTCTATGCGCAGATGAGCACGCAGGTCCATGGCGGGAAAACGAAAGGGGAGGATAACGCGATCCTGATTCTCGAATTCGAAAATGGCGCTATTGGCATGGCCGAGGAAAGCTGGACGAAACTCGGCGGGATGGATGATCGCGCGGAAGTCCACGGCTCGAAGGGCGTGGCCTACGCTGATTTATTACACGGCAACTCCATTCAGACTTACAGCGCGGACGGCTACGATTATGCGGTGGAAAAAGCCGGATCCACGAAAGGCTGGAGCTTTACGATTTATGAGGAGGCTTGGAATTATGGCTTTCCCCAGGAAATGGCGCACTTCGTTGACTGTGTCCGTTTGGACCTCCCGCCCCTGGTCTCCGGTGCCGACGGCCGGGCCGTGTTGGAAGTCATTTTCGCGGCCTATGAATCGGCCCGCACCGGTCGAAAGGTGAAGCTTCCCTTCCGCACGCGCGCGGCCAAACCTTTTGATCTCTGGGGCAAAACCTGACCGAACCGACAACCCTTCCCAAACAGCAACTCCCACTCGGAACATCATGAATACTCCTTCTACTCCCGCTGCTGACCAAACCGGTCTCAACCGTCGGAAGTTCCTGGCCTCCTCCGCTGCCGCCGGCGCTTTCATGATCCTGCCCCGCCGTGTCCTCGGCGGTCCCGGACAGACCTCGCCCAACAGTAAACTTAACATCGCCGGCATCGGAATCGGCGGCCAGGGCGCCTCGGATTTGCACGACGTCAGCGGCGAAAACATCGTCGCCCTTTGCGATGTGGATTGGGATTACGCCGCCAAAACGTTCGCGAAATATCCCAACGCCAAACGCTACAAAGATTTTCGGGAGATGCTCGATAAGGAGAAAAATATCGACGCCGTGGTGATCGGCACGCCCGACCACCTGCACGCGATCGTCTCCGTGACGGCTATGCGGGCGGGCAAGCATGTGTATTGCGAGAAGCCCCTCACCCGCACGGTGCGGGAAGCGCGCACGGTGGCGCAGGTGGCGCGCGAGGCGAAGGTCGCCACGCAAATGGGCAATCAGGGCATGGCTTTCGAAGGCAACCGGCTGATTAATGAATGGCTGGGGGATGGGGCCATCGGTCCCGTGCGGGAAGTGCATGTCTGGTCAGACCGCCCCACCCACAAGGGCAAACTGCCTCTTTGGTGGCCGCAAGGCATTGAGCGACCCAAAGAAACTCCCCCGGTGCCGGAAACGCTCGACTGGAATCTCTGGCTCGGCCCCGCGCCCGTCCGGCCTTATCACCCGGCGTATTTGCCCTTCCGCTGGCGTGGGTGGTGGGATTTCGGTTCCGGCGGACTCGGGGACATGGGTATCCATAATCTGGCCCCGGTGTTTTCCGCCTTGAAATTGGGGGCGCCCGAATGGATTCAGGCAAGTTCGTCGCCGGTCTTTGCCGAAACCGTTCCCGTGGCCTCCGTGGTGCATTACCAATTCCCGGCGCGGGGCGACCTGCCTCCCGTCAAATTGCATTGGTACGATGGCGGACTCCTGCCCGAACGACCCGCCGAGTTGGGCGATGATCGCGCCCTGGATCCCGAGGATGGCATTATCTTCGTCGGCGATCAGGGAAAAATGTTAGTGACCGGCTGGGGTGGGAATCAACCCCATCTGCTTCCGAAGAGTCGCGATCAGGCCTACCAACGCCCGCCGAAAACGCTCCCCCGCTCGGTCGGTCATCATCAGGAATGGATCAACGCCTGCAAGACCGGCTCCGCGACCCGCTCGGATTTCGCCTTCGCTGGTCCGCTGACCGAAGCGGTGCTGCTGGGCAGCGTGTGCGTCCGGAACGGCGGCGACAAACTCCTCTGGGACAGCCCAAACATGAAGTTTACCAACGACCCTGACGCCAACCAATACCTGGATTACGAACACCGACCCGGTTGGCGTTTGTGACCGGTGGTGAAACCACCGGATCCGCCCATCAAAATCCCTACCGCCACGCCGCCACCCACGATACAGGCTGGGGTGGTGATTACCGGGTGGTGGGGGGAGATCACGCGAAACGAAACTGGATTAAGTGTCTGGAGGCTGGACTCGGGCGGGGAGAGCGGAGTTTGATTGATCGCCAGAAGTCAAAAATGGTCAAAAAGAAACAACCCAGCGGTGATCAAGGTAGGCGGGTGATTGCCGGCAGTGTTGGCCGCGAAACTGGATTAAGTGTCCGGAACCTGGACTCGGGAGGGGACGCCGGAGTTTGATTGGCCGCAAAAGCCTCAAAACTCGCAAAATGGAATTGAACAAACGCTGAACAAGGCACCCGCGGAGCAATCCGTTCGATCCAAGCTCGAAACTGGATTAAGTGTCCGGAATCTGGACTCAGGCGGGGAGACGGGAGTTTGATTGGCCCGCCCGCAAATATTTGCGCGCAATCCGGCGGCTCATCCCCGCCTTCATGGCACTGTTTGTGAGGTTTCCGGTCGCTTGATACTCGCTCATCAGTTTTCGGTATTGCTGTTTGGTGATCATTGGCAGCAGCCCTTCCCCAAGGCCATCCGGCCTCGGGGCGGAACCGCCGCCCCCATCATTCCAAACCACCGGAAAACTGATAATCGTCACCGGTCACTTTTAGTTGTCGCTGGCCAACGCTGGGAGCTTCCGTCTTCGCCAAGGCTACGCCTGACAGGACGCCGGGCAGGTTAAGTGTCCGGAGCCTGGACTGGGTGGACTCGGATGGCGAGCACAGCGATTCCGGGGGTGGGGGCAGTGCGCGAAGAATCAGGTGTATCGATAACGGTTTTGGCGCGAGGTGTGGGTGGCGGTGGGCCGCGTGCCGGTTTCGACGGCACGCGGCGATGATCCCTATCGGGCGACGGCCTGGCCTTCGTCTGACGGAGGTAGACAGCAATTTTACTATGTCAAAGAGCGGGCCGGGCGGAATCCTGGTTCCGCCGGGCAAAATTCAACCTTGGCCGGGCGGCCCGGCGGTCCTCGAAACCGGGCGTGCTCCCCAGACACCTTTAGCACGAGTTAGGGCAG